>JALHQC010000117.1 GCA_022842165.1 bacterium | reverse complement strand
GCTTCCGTCAACGGCATTGTCTATCGCCTGCGGCATGGCTATGTAACGACCTGCTTTGCCGGAGAGCCGTTCATCGTGCAGGACCAGCACCGGACGGCGGCAAAGAAAATTCTGCGCAGATCGAGAAACGTTCCGATCCTTCAGGAGGATTGAATGCGCAGTGCTGCCCCGACCCGCAATTCGCTTCCCGGCATCTTGACCGAGATCGCCGCCGCCACCAGCGCCCAGGCGGCGCTGAAGATCGCGGCCGCGCATGGCGGCACGAGGGTGTATATTCCAGCCGCACCTTCGGCTACGCACTGGCTGTCGCAGCTTGTCGGCCACGGCGACGCGCTGGCGATCGGCGCGGCGCTGGTGGCAGCACAGGGCGGGCTCGACCTGCTGATCCCCATGAACCCCGGCCCCAAGGCCCAAGCCTGGCGGCGGATCAAGACGATGATTGACGAAAAGGTTCCGGTGCCGCAGATTGCACGGGCCTGCGGGGTTCACATGCGCACCGTGCAGCTGCACAAGAAGGGCGAGTTGAAGCGGGTTTCCGCCTCGCTGTCGCAGCCCGACCTCTTCCACACCGAGCCTGCCACCCGCAAATAGCAGCGGGTGCCCTGCGAAACATTTCGCCCGTATCGGATAGCGGGATGACCGCCAAAGTCATGCCCATGCAGATCAATCCGCACGGCATCGAACTCATCAAGCGCTTCGAGGGATTCAGGGGCACGGCGTACCTGTGCCCGGCGGGCTACTGGACCATCGGCTATGGGCATACCTCCATGGCAGGGCCGCCGGAGGTGAAGCGCGGCATGAAGATGACGCGGGCCGAAGCCGCGAAGGTTCTGGCGCGCGACGTCGAAGGCTTTGCGGATGGCGTGAGGGGCTTCCTGCGCCGCGACCTTTCGGAAAACCAGTTCTCGGCGCTGGTCTCTTTTGCGTTCAATGTGGGGCTGGGCGCGCTCCGCTCGTCGTCGGTCCTGAAGGCCGTCAACAAGGGCGATTTCGAGGCCGTTCCGCGCCGTCTGAACCTGTGGATCAAGGGCGGCGGCCGCATCCTGCCGGGGCTCCAGAAGCGGCGCGCGGCGGAAGGCAATCTCTTCATGATGCCGGACGGGCTGGGGCTGATGGCGGCGGCGCTGCCGCAGGTGGCGCCGATCGAGATCGAGGCGATGGACGAGGCGCGGGGGTTGGTCGAGCAGCTCGTCGGCAAGGATGCAGCGCAATCGACCACCGTGTGGGGGGCTGTCATCGGCGGCCTCGCCGGGGCCTTCGGCTTCGTCAAGGATGCGCTCTACGAGTTCCAGGACATCGCCTACTATTTGCCGCTGCCCCCTAAATGGATGGCGATCGGCATCGGCCTCGTCATCGTCGGGGCCGCCACATACTGGATCATTTCCGAGCGCATCGCGAAGTCGAGGGATGATGCGCTGTGACCATCATGAACCGGCTGCTGTTCTACGCGATCGTGGCGCTCCTCGGGCTTGCCTCGCTCGGCGGCATCTATGCGGCGGGCTACATCAAGGGGGCGGGCAACGAGCGCGCCAAGTGCCAGACAGCGGAACTGAAGGACAGGATCGCGGAACTCGAACGCGACTTGCAGGCGCAGAAGCTGGCGGATCAATACGAGGAGTTCGCCTTCGAGCAGCTGCGTGGCCGCCTGGAGCAGCTCGAAACCGAGAGGCAAGATTATGACAAGGCCGTGGCCGAGACGCCTGGCGCTGCCAGCTGCACTTACACTCCTGATCACATTAGGCGGCTGCGCAAGCTCCGGGGCCTCAAAGGATAACCGCGTGATGCTGCCGGCACCATCACCGTTCCTCAATGCGCGGCCGATCCCCGATCCGGCTGATGCCAACAATGCCTATGACGACGCCGGCATTCTCTCAGCGGCGCTCAACCAGTGCAATTTCGACAAGGACGCCGCGAAGGTGGAATGGAACACGATCCGGAAATTCTACGCGGGGCAGGCAGAGTGAGCGACATCCTCGACGAGGCGCAGGAGAAGACCGAGCGCGAGCGCGCGGCATCGATTGGCCGCGCGACGGCAGCACTCCGCGGCGAGGCTGAAACCCATTGCGTGAGCTGCGGAGATGAAATCCCGGCCGCACGCCGCGCAGCCGTTGCCGGCGTCAAGCGCTGCGTCGGCTGCCAGGAAGATTTGGAGTGCCCCAGATGAACGAGCCTGTGAACTGGGGCTGGATCGCCGCCGGCGTCGCCATCGTCTGGAACGTCATCAACTCGCTCTACGCCTGGTACGCGGCGGGCCAGTCGGTCACCAAGAAGGAGATCGACAAGCTCATGAGCGACACCGGCACCCATTCGAACCGGCTGACCGCCATCGAGCGCGACATGAAGGCGCTGCCCTCGGCCGAGAACTATCACAAGCTCGAACTGATGGTGACGGAAGTGCGGGGCGCGCTCGAAACCATGAAGGCCGAGATGCGGCCGACCGCGATCAGCGTGAAGCGGATCGAGGACTTCCTCCTGAACAGCAACAAGCCCGCCGGCCGGAGATAGGTGAGACAGAGATGCAATATGCCGAACACATGGCG
>JALHQC010000116.1 GCA_022842165.1 bacterium | reverse complement strand
CCGATCAACCCCTATGGCATGTCGAAACTGATGATGGAGCGGATCTGCCGCGACTTCGACCATGCCCATGGCATCCGCTTCATGGCGCTGCGCTATTTCAACGCCTGCGGCTGCGATCCAGACGGCGAAACGGGCGAACGCCACGATCCCGAACCGCATCTCATCCCGCGCGCCCTGATGGCGGCCAATGGCGACATCGACGCGCTGGACGTTTTCGGCGGCGACTATCCAACACCCGACGGCACCTGCGTGCGCGACTATATCCACGTGAACGACCTGGCGAGCGCCCATATCGCGGGCGCGCTTTATCTGATGGACGGCGGCGCCTCGGATGCCGTGAACCTCGGCACCGGGCGCGGCACCAGCGTGAAGGAAATCCTCGATGCGGCGGCGCGCGTCACCGGAAAGCCCGTTCCCCACCGCATCTCGCCAAGGCGGGCGGGCGATCCCGCCGAGCTTGTGGCCGCCGTCGCCAAGGCCCGGCGGGTGCTGAACTGGCAGGCCGGCAACAGCGATATCGATCAGGTCATCGCATCGGCCTGGAACTGGCACATGAAGGACCGGCGCGCCGCCGGCTGAGCTGTTTTCACGAGGCTTCCGACACGGGCTGGTAGCGTTCGCGGATGCGGTTGTTGAAATAGGCGCCCTTGGAGCGCGCCCGGCACAGGCCCTCGTAGATGTCGATCGGCACGTCGCGGTAGTGGTAGGGCGCGGCGACGCCCGCGAACCACAGGCTCAGCAGCTTGTTCCAGGGGTCATACTCGGCCCGCGTGATGGCGGTTGATGCAAATTCAGGCATGCCATGTGAAATTCGCGGTGGCGGCCTGCGGTTCCGTGTCGCCATTCTGGACATGTCCCGGAATCCACTCTAGGTTTTGCCGCGCGGCCCGGAACCCGACAACAAACATCCAGGCCCACCCGACCGGCCTCGCGCCGTCATGCACCGGGACTGATCAAAGACCCGGAAAGTTTCAAGACTGATGTCACATGGGAGGACTACCAATGCACAAACTCAACAGAAGAAGCGTTATCCTTGGCGCGATGGCGCTGCCGCTGATGTCGTCGGTAGCGCTTGCCGCCGACAAGATCCTGGCCTCGGTGCCGGGCCTGAGCTTCCCCTTCTTCGTTCACATGATGAACGCCTTCAAGGCCGAGATCGCCAAGCAGGGCTATGAAGCGATCGAAAGCGATGGCCAGGTCTCGAGCCCCAAGCAGACGGCCGACGTCGAAGCCGCGATCACCCAAGGCGTCAAGGGCATCGTCATCAGCCCCAATGAAGTCGATGCCATGGCGCCGGCCCTGCAGCAGGCGGTGGAAGCCGGCATTCCGGTGGTCACGGTCGACCGCCGCGTGCCCTCGGTCGAAGGCATTCTCGCCCATGTCGGCGCCGACAATGTGAAGGGCGGCGAAGCCCAGGGCAATCTGATCGTCTCGATGTTCCCCAATGGCGCCACCATCATCAACCTGCAGGGCCAGTCCGGCGCCTCGCCGGCGATCGACCGCAACAAGGGCCTGCACAATGTGCTGGACGGCATGGCCGACAAGTACAAGATCGTGTTCGAGCAGACGGCAGGCTTCGCGCGCGACAAGGGCCTTTCGGTCACCGAAGCTGCCCTGTCGGGCCTCGCCGAGGCCCCGCAGGTCATCGTCGCCGCCAACGACGACATGGCGCTGGGCGCCATGGAAGCCGTCAAGGCGCGCGGCCTTTCAGGGATCGCCATCATCGGCTTCGACGCGCTTCCCGAAGCCCTGGCCCAGGTGCGCGATGGCGGATTGACCGCCACGATCGAGCAGTTCCCCGGCCAGCAGAGTGCGCTTGGCGTGCAGACGCTCGTCGCCTTCCTGAAGGATGGTACGAAGCCTGCCGAAAAGGTTCTGCTGCTGACGCCGGTTGCCGTCACCAAGGACAATCTGAACATCGCCGAACGTTTGGGCGAAGTGAAGTAAGCGATCTGAAAAAGGCTCTCCGGCCGGGCATTCTCCCGGCCGGAAGGTTTTCGATGACCGGAACCCAGCAAGCTTCCACACTGTTGCGCATGACGGGGATTTCCAAATCCTTTCCCGGCGTGCGCGCGCTCGACGGCGTCGATTTCGAAGTGGGCGATGCCGAAATCCACGCCTTCCTCGGCGAGAACGGCGCTGGAAAATCCACGCTTCTGAAAATCCTGTCGGGCGCGCAATTGCCCGATGGCGGAACGATCGAATTCGGCGGCAGCGAGATCAGTTTTGCAAGCCCCCAGGCCGCGCAGGCCGCAGGCATCGTCACCATCTACCAGGAATTCACGCTGGCCCCCGACATGACGGTGGCTGAGAACGTGTTCATCGGCCGCGAGCCGGGATCACGCTTCTTCATCAGCCGCAAGGAACTTGAAGGCCAGACCCAGGCGCTCTGCGCCCGCATCGGACTGGAGCGCAGCCCGCGCGCGCTTGTCCGCGATCTCTCGGTCGCCGAGCAGCAGATGGTGGAAATCGCCCGCGCGCTGTCGATGAAGTCGCGGCTGATCGTGATGGACGAACCGACCAGCGCCCTGAGCCGCAGCGAAGTCGAGAAGCTGTTCTCGATCATCCGCGGGCTGAAGCGCGAGGGCATCTCAACGATTTTCGTCACCCACCGGCTGGAAGAGGTCTTCGAGATCTGCGACAGCTACACCGTGCTGCGCGACGGCCGCCACGTGGGCCG
>JALHQC010000115.1 GCA_022842165.1 bacterium | reverse complement strand
ACGGTGAGCCCCATGAAGCAGCCCTTGACCGCCTTCTCGATGGCGTTGAGATCGCCCGTGTAGCGGTTGCGCAGCACCGCGTTGACGGCCGATCCCGAATAGTTGATCTGCTTGCCCACGGCCCCTTGCGAGGTCTTGTCGCTCATCCGCGCCAGCATCACGATCCACTCGGGCGCATCGGGCCCCCAGGAGGCGAGAACGCCCGCCATCGAGACGCCCTTGCCCTGGCCTTCCTCCGGCCCGCGCTTCACAGCCGCACCTCTTCCGCCTCAAGCACCCGGTTCGTCACCGCGCGGCGGTTGGGGTCGTAGATGAAGCGCGCCATCATCGGCCTGGGCGGCAAGGGCCCCGCGTTGTGGAAGGCAGGCTTCACCTTCCATTCCTTCTCGCCGCAGGGCTCCCGCGCGCCGAGGTCGATCAGATACCCCGCCTTTTCCAGCTCATGGAGATAGCGTGCCACCGCATCGCGCGAATAGCTGGTGTCGAGCTGCGAGGAGAGAAGCGTCAGCGAGAACACCTTCATCATCCGCGCCGTGCGCCACACTGCCTCGGTGAGGCGATGCGTGTGATCCTCTTGACCCCGCCGGTCGAGCACCGGCGGCAGATGCGGGACGTGGGGGCCCGTCTGGAATACGCGTTCCCTGGCCGCGTCGAAGCCTGCGGCCGAGACGAGCCCGGCCTTGACGAGCCGCAGGATGTAGTTCTCGGCCTGGTCGATCGTGGCATCCACCGCCTTGGCGATGTCGCGCGCCGTGAAGCCCCGCCCTTTCCGCTCCCGGATCGCCGGCCAGATGACCTCCGGCCCCTTAGGGATGTTGATGGTGACGCCCAGCTCGGACAGATGATTGATCTTGCGGATGGCGTTCATGCGCCCACCCGCTGCTTGGTCACGCGGAGTGCCGGGTTGCCGGTGAACAGCACCTGTTCGCCCCAGTCGATCATGGTGACTTTGCTCAAGCCCTGCCGGTGCGCGAACTCCTGCACCCGCTGCAGGTTCACGCAGATGCGCCGCGGCGTGAAATCCGACGTCCGCAGGATATGCGCCATCAGCACGTCGTCGACTTCGAGCTTCGGATGATAGAGCTTCCGCATCAGCTGCGCGTCCTCGATCGTGCAGGGCTGCGCCGCCTGGAAGTCCATCACCCGCGTGTGGACATATTGAAAGGCCCTTAAGTTATGCGGCAGGTGCTCCATGCCGATCAGCAGCAGCGGGATCGCTGTGCGGTCGGCGATCTCGCGCACGATCTCGATCGTCGATTTCTTCACCAGGTGATCGGCCTCGTCGATGATCAAGGGCCTGCCGTCCGCCGCCAGGATGGCGATGATCGCTTCCACCTTCTTGGCGACCGACCCCGTCATGAAGGTGCCGGTGATGACGTGATAGATGTTGTCGGTGAGCGTGGAGGCGTTCCACGAATAGCCCGCCTCGACATAGACCGAGCGCGTCCGGTCGGCGGTGTGGCATCCGGCAATGGTCTTGCCGTAGCCTGCCGGTCCGTGGAAGACGCCGAAGCCCGAGAGATGCCGGGGCCGGTTCATCAGCCGCTCCATCAGCTCGCGGAACAGCCGCACATTGGTGATGGGCGCGCGAGGTTCCCCGTTGACGCCAACTGGCGCCCCCTGCGCGCCATTGACGGATGTGTGTTCAAGTGCCATTTTGACCTTCTTCAAACTGTCTGTTTGACTCGGTGTTACGCCTACTCACTGGCCCGGCCGGCTCCACCCGTCCGGGCCGAAACTTTTCTGGCGCTCAGCTTTTGCCGAGCACCGCCTCCACTCCAAAATCATCAGCCATGCCGCGGAAGCTCCGGTATTCGGGCGTGGTGATGTAGCCGCCGAGCCACATCGCATCTTCCGTTGCGAGCGGATCGCCCGCCGCCACGGCGAGCTGCAGGTGATGCGCGCGCGCGAAGCGCTGCGTCGGCGTCTCGGGCAGCTTCACCACATTGCCTTTGACCAGTTCGGGGCTGTTCTCCGCCACGATCACCGGAATGTCGGCGTCATCGCTGGTGGCAACGCCGGCCGCGTCGAGCGCGTCATTCGAATAGGCCTGCGCGCGCTGCGGGAAGACAGCGACGGAGGCCGAATTCCGCCGCGATCCGGCGTTCAGCCAGTCGACCATGTCGCGGGGCTTGATCTTCCGCGCGGCGGACCGCATCTCGCGGCTCCGCTCGGCGATCGTCTCGGCCTGTTTCTCGCGTGCCGCCCTGATCGCGGCCTTCGGGTCGATGCCCGCCCGCTCGGGGCAGATCGCCGTCGTGATGAAGGCCCCGGCCTCGCTCTCGAACACATGCAGCCGCCCCATGTCCTCGGGGTCCTGGCGGCAGAACACGCGGGCACCCGGCAGCAGGTGCGGCGAGATGAACCACGCCTTGTCGAGCTGCACGCCCTGCTTCGTCACCTGGCGCCAGCCGTCCTGTCCGGCAATCGGCGCCAGCAGCAGGTCGAGCGCGCGTTCGTTCTCGATCCTGTCGATCCGGCCCCGGAAGCTCGCAGCCTTCGCAAACGGCGACATGCCGTCGAGGCCCCGGTGCCCATGATGCTGGTAAGTGTTCTCGCACCACTCGTCGCAGTAGCGCTGCAGGTCCTGGGCCGAAATCTCCACCTGGAACATATGCTCGTCCGATTGCCCGAGCCGCGCCGAGAAGGCCTTGCGCCCCTCGATCACCTTGCGGTCGGCAACCGAGTGGCCGATGAACCCCGGCAGCACCGGCA
>JALHQC010000114.1 GCA_022842165.1 bacterium | reverse complement strand
CTGAAGAAAGAGCATGGGAAAACCGATCATTCTTGGCATAGGCGGCGCCCATATCGACAGGCGGGGCCAGGTGGTCGGCGACTTCGTGCCAGGCGCCTCCAATCCGGGAACGATGGGCGAGGATGTCGGCGGCGGCACGTTCAATGCGTTGCGCAATGCCGTCAATCGCGGCGCGACTGGCTGGATGATGTCTGTACGCGGCGGTGACGCGGCCGGCGCGGAGGTGGCGCGCGCCATCAGTGATGCCGGCATCCGGGATCTCTCCGTGACCTTCCTCGATCGCGGCACGCCGAGCTATACCGCCATCCTGTCGAGGGACGGCGATGTCCTGGCGGCGCTGGCTGATATGGGGCTCTACGAGATTGCCTTCCCCAGACAGATGCGGCGCGCGTCGTTGCGCGTCGCCGCGCATGGCGCCGACGCGGTGCTTTGCGATGCAAACCTGCCGCAGCAGGCGTTGGCGCGTGTGCCGGAACTGGCCGACGGCAAGCCGATCTTCGCAATCGCAATCTCACCTGCCAAGGCGGCTCGGCTCGCCGGCATCCTGCCCCACCTTGCCTGCCTCTTCCTCAACACGCGCGAGGCTGGCGTGTTGAGCGGGCTAGGGGCCGAAGCGGGACCGGCCGAGATGATTGCAGCGCTCCGTGACCAGGGGGTGAGATGCGCTGTGGTCACCCAGGGCGCCGAGCGTGTCCTTGCCTTCGACGCCGACCGTATCCTCGCCTTCACTCCGCCGCGCGCGGCCAATGTGGTGGATGTAACCGGTGCCGGCGATGCGCTGGCCGGCGCCACGGTCGCTGCGCTGCTTGCCGGAGTACCTCTTGGCGAGGCGGTGCGCCACGGAATGGCGGCCGCGCTGCTTGCCGTGCAAAGCGCGTCCTGCGTGCCGGAACTGCCGGCAGCCGGTTTTGCGGCAGCGCTGGCCCTTGTGCCGGAGGGCCGGGCGTTGCATCAGGGGACCTCACCGAGAGTCACCCATGTCGCCTGAAACCGCCCTGCCCCATGTCGATGTCCACGGCCCCGTCGCGCTCGCGCTCGCAGCGGGCCGGCCGGTCGTGGCGCTGGAAAGCACGATCATCACGCACGGCATGCCATACCCCGAGAATTCCTGGATGGCTGCCAATGTCGAGGCCATCATCCAGGCGGAGGGCGCGACGCCTGCCACGATCGCGGTGGTCGACGGACGCATCAAGATCGGACTGTCGGAAGACGGTCGCTCGGCGCTGGCGCGCGCGGAAAATCCCATGAAGCTGTCGCGTGCCGATCTCGCCTTCGCGGTGGCCGAAGGCCGCACCGGCGGAACGACCGTTGCCGCGACCATGATCGCGGCGCGCATGGTGGGCATCTCAGTGTTCGCGACCGGGGGCATCGGCGGCGTGCACACGGGCGCCGAATCGACATTCGACATTTCCGCCGATCTGGATGAACTGGCCCGCACGCCGGTCATCGTGGTGTCTGCCGGCCCGAAGGCGATCCTGGACATCGAGAAAACGCTGGAAGTGCTTGAAACGCGCGGCGTACCGGTCGTTGCCTATGGCGTCGACACCGTACCGGCGTTCTGGTCGCGGGCATCCCGCTTTGCGGCGCCGCTCAGGCTCGACGCGCCGGACTCCATTGCCCGCTTTCACGCGGCGCGCAGGGCGCTCGGTATCGAGGGCGGCATGCTGATCGCCAATCCGGTGCCGGAGCAGGACGAGATCGCGGCCGAGATCATGGCCGTCCACATCGCCGAGGCACAGGCAGCGGCCACCGCCGCCAACATATCGGGGAAGCGGGTCACGCCATACCTCCTCGCAAAGATCCTCGAACTGTCGGAAGGTGCCAGCCTGAAAACCAACATCGCGCTGGTGGAAAACAATGCGCGGCTTGCGGCTCGGATTGCCAAGGCGATGCAGTCGCTATGAGGCGGATCGCCGGCCTGCTTCAACGGCCTTGTGGGCCCACTGTGTCATCTCGTCGGGATCGTCCATAGCGGTGTCGGGAATGCTCCAGTAGGGCATGGCGACCTGCTTGCCGTGTTTCGGATTGGTGTAGACCCACTGCCGGCAACCGGCAGCGGAAAAGTCGGGCGCCGATTCGGCGTCCGCCTTCAGCATGACTTCTCCGGAAACCTCGAGTGCGAAGATCACGCCTTCGAAATAGATGCCCTTGCCGCCGAACATCCTTCGGATCGACACAGGGCCGAGGCCAGAGAACAATTCGGCGATGTGATCGTTGTCCATGCCTTATCGTGCCATTGTTGTCAGGCTCTGTCACGGCCGCCGTGATCCGGCCGTCAATTGCATCCGCGCAGTTCAACAGGAATTCACGTCATGCCAATGTTGCTCAAAGGGTCGTGCCGCTGCGGCTCGGTCGCCTTCTCGGTACAGAGCCATACTCCGGTACCCTTCATGCTCTGCTACTGTTCGATCTGCCGCAAGCAGCAGGGTGGCGGCGGCTACGCGATCAATCTCGGCGGGCTGTCCAAAACCCTCAAGGTCAAGGGCAAACGCAGCATCGGCGTCTTCCGCGCAGAAATCGAAGACGAGGAAAACCCGACCTGCAAACGCTCTACCGGTGAACGCAATTTCTGCAAGACATGCGGCTCGGCGCTCTGGCTCTACGATCCGACCTGGCCGGAACTCGTGCACCCATTCGCCTCGGCAATCGACATCGCGTTACCCAAGCCGAAAGAGCGTGTCCACATCATGCTGAAATACAAGGCGTCCTGGGTGGAGCCGGACATCCGCAAGGGCGATACGTCGTTCGACCTATACCCCGCTGAGTCGATAGACGACTG
>JALHQC010000113.1 GCA_022842165.1 bacterium | reverse complement strand
TGTCGGGGTCGGTCGCCGACGGCAACGAGTTGGTCTTGCCCGCCGGAGCCGTCTGCCGGGTCTCGGGGATCTACCGGCTGCTCGGCAGAGAGCAGACGAAGATCGGGTCTGCCAAGGCCGGCGACACCGTGGCACTGGGCAAGCTCGAAGGCGCCAGGACCGGCGAGACGCTCGGCACCGGCAAGGCCGCGCCGGCGCAACGGGCGGTGCTTGCGCCACCGGAGCCTGTCTATTCGACCGCGTTGAGGCCCAGGGAGCGCAAGGACGACGTGAAGATGTCGGCCGCGATCCAGCGTCTGGCCGACGAGGATCCGTCGCTCTGGGTCAGCCACAGCCAGGACACCGGCGAAACCCTGCTGTCCGGGCACGGCGAGATGCATCTTCGGGTCACGCTCGAACGGCTCGAAGGCCGCAATCAGATCGCCGTCGAGGCTCGGCCGCCGGCCATTCCCTACCGCGAGACCATCCGCAAGCCAACACAGCAGCGCGGCCGGCACAAGAAGCAGTCGGGTGGCCACGGACAGTTCGGCGACGTCGTCATCGAGATCAAGCCGCTGCCGCGCGGTTCTGGATTCCAGTTCACCGATACGATCACCGGCGGCGTGGTGCCCAAGCAGTATATCCAGTCGGTCGAGGCGGGCGTGCGCGACTATTTGAAGTCGGGGCCACTCGGCTTCCCGGTGGTCGACATCGCCGTCAACCTGTCGGACGGCTCGTATCATTCCGTGGATTCGTCAGACATGGCGTTCCAGATGGCGGCGAAACTTGCGATGCGCGAAGGCATGGACGCCTGCGCCCCCGTGCTGCTCGAACCCATCATGAAGGTGGAGATCGTGACGCCTTCGGACGCGACCGCCCGCATAACCGGTATCGTGCCGCAGCGCCGCGGCCAGATTCTCGGTTACGATTCACGTCCCGGCTGGCGGGGATGGGACGTGGTGGAGGCGACCATGCCGCAGGCCGAGATCGGTGGCCTCATCGTCGAACTGCGTTCGGCAACCGCCGGCGTCGCCAGCTTCAGGGCTTCGTTCGATCACATGGCCGAATTGACGGGCCGACTGGCCGAGGAGGCGCTGAACCAGGCCGGCGTCAAGGCCGCATAGCGACGAGCCGATCGAAGCGGCCAGGGTTGTCCATTGGCACATGAACGTGATGCAATTTGAATTGCCATTGCGAACGCGGCACGTACAGTCGTCGCCAGTTACGGGGTGACCTGCCATGGCCAATATTCACCGCCGCCCGTCCTGGGCGATCGCCGACACCCTTGCAACGCCCGAAGCGGTATTTCTGAACCGCCGCACGCTGATGAGGAGCATGGGGCTGGGCGCCCTTTCAGCGGGTGCGATGGTGGCAGGAATTCGCAGCGGGCGTGCCCAGGATGCGGACCCGACCGCCGATCTCTACCCCGCCAGGCGCAACGAGGCCTACACGCTCGACCGTGACCTCACGCCGGAAGACATCAACGCCAACTACAACAATTTCTACGAATACGGGACGCAGAAGGAAATCGCCGAGGCAGCGCAGGCCTTGCGAACGCGGCCGTGGGAAATTGCCATCGGCGGGCTTGTGGAAACGCCGATCACCATCGGCATCGACGATCTTGTGCGAAGGATTCCCCTCGAGACTCGGCTCTATCGCCATCGTTGCGTCGAGGCATGGTCCATGACCATACCCTGGAGTGGCTTTCCGATGAAGGCGCTCTTGGATATTGCCAGGCCTCAGGCATCCGCGAAATTCCTGCGCTTCGAGACCTTTCTCGACCCGGAGATGGCGCCCGGCCAGAACAGCTTCCTCTACCCTTGGCCCTATATCGAGGGGGTGACCATCGCCGAGGCCGCAAACGACCTCGCCTTCATGGTCACGGGCGCATACGACAAGCCGGTCGCAAGGCAGCATGGCGCCCCGCTGCGTGTCGCATTGCCCTGGAAGTATGGCTTCAAGTCGATCAAGTCGATCCGCAAGATTGACTTCGTCGAAGAGCGCCCCGTGGGCTTGTGGGAGGCGATCCAGCCCAGCGAATACGGCTTCTGGGCCAATGTGAACCCGGACGTCCCGCATCCGCGATGGAGCCAGGCGACCGAGCGGGTGCTTCACACTGGCGAGAGGGTGCCGACGCAGATCTACAACGGCTATGGCGAGCAGGTTGCCGGCCTTTACGCCGGCATGGACGACCAGTTGCTGTATATGTGACGCAGTGCCTCGCGTGCGGGCAAAAGGGAGCTCTGCACATATTTTCATCCCGAGAGCAGGAAATGCAGTGCACGCGGCTGTTGTTTAGACCTTGCGGCTTAAACTCGCGCGAAACCCTCCAGAAGACGTCGGACAAACAAAAAAGCCGGATCTGAAAGACCCGGCTGAGTTTGATTGGAAGTGCCTGTAAAGGCTGAACCTCCAGAGGGGAACACTCGAGGGCGCTAATGGGAGGAGAAACGCGCCCTTGAGATGACCAATATCTAGGCGGAGACTGCACAGCAAACAAGCAAGATCATTGCAATGCTCCCATGCAAAAAAACAAGCGCTGTGGTACAATGATTTCTTAGATTGTCGAGACACGGCACAAAACGCGGGCCCACGAAGCCGCGCCCGATAGATGCCCGGGCTCATCTGCCGAATATGCGGGTGGCGAAACGATGCGCAAACCCTTGGCGATTGGCGGCAGCATCCTCTTCTTCCTGTGTGCGCCTGGCGTCGCCGCGGGCCTGATACCGTGGCTGCTCACCGGCGGACACGACAGGCCGCGATCCGTCCTCTTGCTGCTGTCCATGGCGGGGAGAGACCCGTCAGTAGGACCAGTTCCGCGCCTTTGAGATCACGAAGTCGCGGAAGACATGCAGCTTCGCCTGGTTCTTCATCGCGTCTGGATAGCAGAAATAGGTATCGA
>JALHQC010000112.1 GCA_022842165.1 bacterium | reverse complement strand
AGTGTCAGCCGGCCTGTAAGCCGGGTTCTGTATGGCCCCCGCGCCTCGCGGCGCGGAAACGTGGCGGCCATTCGTCTTGGACGCGGATTGCTCCGCGCCTCACGCAACCTACCCGGATGGCGGGACCGGAAACAGTCCTGAGGGTTGCCCCTCATGCCATCCCTATTCGGTTTTGCTCCCGGTGGGGTTTACCGTGCCGCTCCTGTTGCCAGTCGCGCGGTGGGCTCTTACCCCACCCTTTCACCCTTGCCACGAAGCCCTCCTGCCCCTTTCGGAGCCGGAAGGCCCATGGCGGTTTGCTTTCTGTGGCACTTTCCCTGGGGTCGCCCCCGCCGGTCATTATCCGGCACCGTGTCTCCATGGAGCCCGGACTTTCCTCACCCGCGGCCTTTCGGCGATTGCGGGTGCGGCCGCCCGGCCGGCTGACCGCCTCGTTAAAGGCGCTCGACCTTCAAAACGCAACCGAAATTGCTCTCCCGGCAACAATACGCGGAGAACTCGCGTTTAGCCGGCAAGGTGGCGCTTGACCTTGCCGCAATAGGCCGATGACACCGGGTTCATGCGGCTTGCGGCATGTCCGGCATTGTATTTCAGGATCGTCCTGCATGTGGCGCCGCCGCCGAGCTTGTGGGCCATGCCGAGATACTTCATGCCATACTTGATGTTGGTGTACGGGTCGTAGAGGCCGCGCGTCGTTCCGCGATAGCCCATCATCCGCGCCGTCGCCGGCTTGATCTGCATAAGCCCGATCTCGCCGGCGCTGCCCCGCGCGTTGACGCGATAATTGCTCTCTATGGTGATCACGGCATGCGCCAGTGAAACCGGCACCCCGTTGGACACGGCGTGCTGGGCGACAAAGCGCTCGAAACGCGGTCCACCGGTGCTACCGGGCTTGCCGGGTGCGGCCTGCTCGGCCGGATAGGCGGCGATCGATGAGGTGGTGGTCGTGTCTATCGTGACGCGCTTGCGGTTCTTGCGCGTCTTCTGCACGCCGTTCTTGCCCGCCTTCGCCTTCGTGACACGCTTCTTGCCGGTCTCCGGCTTGGCCTTGGCCGTACGCTTCCCGACCGACTTTTTCTTGCCGTTCTCAGCCTCGGTTTTTTCTGCCTTGTCGGTGTTGGCGGATGGCTGGAACAGATACTGCTTGGGCATGGCAGGCTGCGGCTGGGCGCTGGCGGCAAAGCTTATCGTGCCGGCGGCAAATGCCACCGCGAGTGAGGTCAGTAGTTTCATGATTCCCTTGATTTTGATTTCGCTACATCAAGACGATTGCGCAGCAGTCGAAATTTGACGCCAACTTGCCGAAAATTTCGACTGGCGCCGAGGAGGCCGACGCTTTGTTCGCCAAATGAGTTACGAGAATGACCGCAAAATCACAAAAGATTACAAAGAGAAATCTACCTGATCTTTGCTTGTACTTTACCCAAGGGTAGAGGCAGTGTGCCGAGAAGGCGCCGAAGCGTCTCGACCGTCGCCGGATCCGCCACGCCATCGACACGCGACCGCCGGAAATGGCGCTGGAACGCCTCGACCACTATGACCGTCCTGGCGTCGAAAATGCCTGTGATCTCTATGCCATAGCCATAAAGACCAAGCATCCGCTGCAAGGCTGCCACGCACTCCGACGCGTCACCCGCCCGCAACGTGATGCCGGTCCTTCTGCGGGACGGCGCCACCAGATGCCCGACGCCGGCGCGCGCGAGAACGGTCCATGGAAATTTTTCGCCAGGATCGACCTTCCGCCCTGGTGCCACATCGGAATGGGCCAACACCAGGGCAGGCCGGATCGCGTGGCGTGCCGCGATTCCCCGGCATAGCGCGATGACCGATCGGATCTGCCGTTTCGGAAAATCGGGATAGCCGAGCCCATGGCCCGGATTGACGATCTCGATGCCGACAGACTGGGAGTTGATGTCGGTCTCGCCGCGCCAGACACTCTTGCCGGCATGCCAGGCCCGGTCGGCCTCGCGCACCATCTGCACCACGCCCCCGTCCTCGTGCACGATGTAGTGGCACGAGACGCCGCTTTCCGGATTGCAGAGCCAGTCCTCCGCCCCCCGCCCCGTCTCCATCCCTGTGTAATGGAGCAGAATGATCTCGGGGTTCAGTCCTTTTGCCCTCGGACCGAAATTGGGTGACGGCCTGACCGAAGCATCGGACTGATCGGGCGCAAACATCGCCGTCAGGACACACGCTGGGCGCGTTCGATCGTCTCGTAGGCGATGTTGATCGCGGCAAGACGCCTCGTCGCGATCGCGATGAACTCCGCGGGCAGGCCGCGTGCAATCAGCCGGTCGGGATGGTTGTCGCCGACGAGCTTGCGATAGCGCCGCCGCACCTCGTCGAACGGCCGCTTCCGGTCGATCCCGAGCACCGTGTACGGATCGGCCTGGCCGAGATCGAGATGGCGCGCCATGATGACGCGGTAGTGGTTCTCGCCGATCCGGAAGATGTCCGCCACGCGGCGCAGATAGAGCGCCTCGCGCTCGTGCAGCACGCCGTCGGCCTTGGCGATATGGAACAGCCCGTCGAGAATGTCCTCGAGGATCGCGCAGTCCGGCGCACCCGAACCGCACAGCGCCGCCATCCGCGCGGCATAGGTCTCGAAGCCTGCGACATCCGCCTTGGCGAGATCGTAGAGCCGGGCCACATTGCGCGTCTCGCTGCTCGGCACCGAAAATATCTGCTGGAAGGCCCTGATCTCGTCCTGGGTGACGATCCCGTCTGCCTTGGCCATCTTGGCCGACAGCGCAATCATGGCCACCGAAAACGCCACTTGCCGGCGCAGTTGCGGGTCGCCCGCAAACACCGTGCGCACGGCCTCCACGACATCGGCAACGCCCGACGTTGCAGAATTGCTCATGCGCGAGACGAAATCGCCAATGCGGCCCCAGATTGACATCTGGTCTCTTTAGCGCACCCGCCTGCGATTTGGCGAGGCAGAACAACCGAATTTCGAGGCCGGGCGCTAGAGATCCCGGCAGCGTGAGCCGTTCATCGATTGCGGGAAACCGGAGCGCGAAACGTCGTGCGCATGGTGACCGCA
>JALHQC010000111.1 GCA_022842165.1 bacterium | reverse complement strand
ATGCCATCGCGGCGCTTCCCCGCTCAATCGCCATTCGCCTGCAGGAAACCGCCTGATGTATGTTGCCGTGAAGGGTGGCGAGCAGGCCATCGATGCCGCGCATCGGTTGCTGGCCGAGGAACGCCGTGGCGACACCAATGTGCCTGGACTGACTCTCGGGCAGATTGCAGAGCAGCTGACGCTCGCCGTCGACCGCGTGATGAACGAGGGCTCGCTCTATGATCGTGAATTGGCAGCACTTGCCGTGAAGCAGGCGCGTGGCGATCTGATTGAGGCGATTTTCCTGATCAGGGCCACCCGCACGACACTGGCGCGATTTGGATATTCCGAGCCGCTGGAAACAAGAGCGATGCGCGTGAAGCGCCGCGTGTCGGCTGCCTTCAAGGATATTCCGGGCGGGCAGATTCTTGGGCCAACCTTCGACTACACCCATCGTCTGCTGGACTTCTCGCTGGCGGCCGATGATGTGCCTGAGCCTGCTCGCGCCGCACCTGCGGAACTAGGCGCCGAAATGCCGCGCGTGCTCGAACTTCTGGGCTCCGAAGGCTTGATGGAGAAGCCCTCGGCGGGTGATGCGGAACCGGGTGACCTAACGCAGGACCCATTGAACTTCCCCGCGGGCCGCGACCTCCGCCTGCAGAACCTGGCACGGGGCGACGAAGGCTTCCTGCTGGCGCTCGCCTATTCCACGCAGCGCGGCTATGGCCGCACGCATCCTTTCGCCGGTGAAATACGCGTAGGGATGGTGGAAGTGAGTTTCACGCCGGAGGAACTGGGGTTCCCGATCGTCATCGGCGAGATCACCGTTACCGAATGCGAGATGATCAATCAGTTCAAGGGCTCGGCAACGGTGCCGCCGCAGTTCACGCGCGGCTATGGCCTGGGGTTTGGCCAGTGCGAGCGGAAGGTCATGTCCATGGCGCTCGTCGACCGCTCGCTGCGCGCCGGAGAACTGGGCGAGGAGCGCGTGGCACCGGCACAGGACGAGGAATTCGTGATGTCGCATTCCGACAATGTGCAGGCAACGGGCTTTGTCGAACATCTGAAGCTGCCGCATTACGTCGACTTCCAGTCCGAACTGGTGCTGCTGCGCCGCATGCGCGCCAACATCGCCAAGGACCGGCTGGAGGCTGCGGAATGAACGCGCCCGCGTACAACTTCGCCTATCTCAACGAGCAGACGAAACGGATGATCCGCCGTGCCATCCTGAAGGCGATCGCGGTGCCGGGCTATCAGGTGCCCTTTGCCAGCCGCGAAATGCCGATGCCTTACGGCTGGGGTACGGGTGGCGTTCAGGTGACAGCCTCGGTTTTGACGCCGGACGACAGGTTGAAGGTGATTGATCAGGGTGCGGACGATACGACGAATGCCGTATCGATCCGCAAGTTCTTCGTCAAGACTGCCGATGTTAGGACCACGGAGAGGACTGAAGAGGCGAGCGTAATCCAGACCCGCCACCGTATTCCAGAGGCGTCCCTGTCGGAAGACCAGATCCTGGTGTTCCAGGTGCCGATCCCTGAGCCTCTGCGCTTCCTCGAACCGCGCGAGATCGAGACGCGCAAGATGCATGCGCTGGAAGAATACGGCGTGATGCATGTGAAGCTTTACGAGGACATCGCGCAGTACGGTCAGATCGCCACGACTTACGCATACCCTGCGAAGGTCGACGACCGCTATGTATTCGATCCTTCTCCCATCCCGAAGTTCGATAATCCCAAGCTCGACAATTGCCCCGCGCTTCAGTTGTTCGGGGCTGGCCGCGAAAAGCGCATCTATGCCATTCCGCCTTATACGAAAGTGAAGAGTCTGGATTTCGACGACCATCCCTTCGAGGTCCAGAAGTGGCATGAGCCCTGCAGCATCTGCGGTTCGCGCGGAAGCTTCCTCGATGAGATCGTGATGGACGACAAGGGCGGGCGGATGTTCGTGTGCTCCGACACCGACTTCTGCGTCAGGCAGCAGGAGGCGAAATGACACCGCTGCTTTCTGTTGAGGCCATTTCGAAATTCTATGGAACACGCGTTGGCTGTGAGGGCGTGTCCTTCGATCTCTATCCGGGCGAAGTCCTGGCGATCGTCGGCGAGTCGGGCTCGGGAAAAACAACGCTGCTGCGCTGCCTCTCCGGCCACCTGCAGGCAACGTCCGGCAAGGTGCGCTACACGATGCGTGACGGCCGGCACTTGGCGCTGGACGACATGAGCGAGGCTGAGCGGCGCCTTCTGATGCGGACCGACTGGGGCTTCGTGCACCAGGATGCGCGCGATGGCTTGCGCATGGGCGTATCAGCCGGAGCCAATGTGGGCGAGCGGATGATGGCTGTGGGCGAGAGGCACTATGGCCGCATTCGCGCGACGGCTGTCGATTGGCTGAAGCGCGTCGAGATTCCGGAGGATCGGGTGGACGATAGTCCGTGGTCCTATTCCGGCGGCATGCGGCAGCGCCTGCAAATCGCGCGCAATCTGGTCACGTCTCCGCGCCTCGTATTCATGGATGAGCCGACTGGCGGGCTTGACGTCTCGGTGCAGGCCCGGCTTCTCGATCTCATTCGCGGGTTGGTCAGCAAGCTCGATCTGGCTGCCATCGTCGTCACGCATGACTTGGCCGTGGCGCGGCTGCTGTCGACGCGCATGATGGTAATGCAGCAGGGCCAGGTGATCGAAACCGGCCTGACCGACCAGGTGCTAGAGGACCCGCAGGCACCCTACACTCAGCTTCTTGTTTCATCGGTCTTGCAGGTGTGACGATGACCGCGGTTCTGAGGATCGGCAATCTCCACAAGTCCTTTCACCTCCACCAACAGGGTGGCGTCAGCATTCCTGTCTTCGAGGATCTCTCGGCGGAGATCGAAGCGGGTGAAACGGTGGCTGTTACCGGCCCATCGGGGCGGGGAAAGAGTTCGTTGCTAAAGCTGATCTATGGCACCTATCGTGCGACCTCTGGCTCGATCCGTGTCCGGCATGACGGCGAGTGGGTGGATGTGGTCTTAGCTCAGCCGCGCGACGTGCTGGAGCTGCGGAGGAAAACCATAGGCTATGTGACGCAATTCCTGCGCGTCATCCCTCGCGTACCCGCCGAAACAATCGTCGCCGAGCCGTTGACCGAGCGCGGCATTGCGCCCGAGCTTGCATTGGAGCGCGCGCGCATGCTTCTCGCGCGCCTCAACATTCCTGAACGGCTGTGGCACCT
>JALHQC010000110.1 GCA_022842165.1 bacterium | reverse complement strand
TGCCCGCGACGCTTTCCTTGTACGCAAGAATCTCTATATCTCCCTTTAACGCAACATCTTTCAGGACGGCCCATGACCATGCGCTCGATCTGCGTCTTTTGCGGCGCAAAGTCAGGGTCTCGCCCGGAATATGCGGCAGCCGCGCGCGAAGTCGGAACCGCTATCGCCGCAAACGGATGGCGGCTGGTCTATGGTGCCGGCGATGTGGGCATCATGGGCGAGGTCGCGCGCGCGGCGATTGGGGCGGGTGCCCAAACGCTCGGGATCATCCCGAGCCACCTTCTTGGACGCGAACAGGGCAAGCGCGACCTGACGACGCTGGTCGTCACTGAGGACATGCACGAGCGCAAGAAGGTGATGTTCATGAATTCGGACGCCATCGTCGTGCTGCCCGGTGGCGCAGGGTCACTGGACGAGTTCTTCGAGGTGCTGACCTGGGCGCAGATCGGGCTGCATGGGAAACCGATCTTCCTTCTGGACGTGGAAGGCTACTGGCGCCCGCTGACCGATCTGCTGGCGCATATCGTGCGCGAAGGCTTTGCCGACGGCTCGATGCTGAGCCTCGTCAGCACCGTGACGACCACGTCCGACCTGACCGCCGCCTTGCGCGAAACGCTTGGCTGATTGAAAGCGGCGGTCAAATGAAAATGCCGCCGCACTTTTCGCGCAGCGGCATTTTATATTTTATTTCACTATCTTACATGCGGGCAGCAACGGCTTCCCAGTTCACCAGCTTTTCCAGGAAGTTGGTCAGGTAGGCCGGGCGCTTGTTGCGAAAGTCGATGTAGTAGCTGTGCTCCCACACGTCGCAGCCCAGAAGTGCGGTCTGACCGAAGCAAAGCGGGTTCACGCCATTTTCGGTCTTGGTGACCTTTAGGCTGCCGTCCTTGTCCTTGACGAGCCAGGCCCAGCCCGACCCGAACTGTCCCGCACCGGCGGCGGCGAAGTCGTCCTTGAATTTCTGCACCGAACCGAATGCTTCGGTCAGTGCCGTTTCAAGCGCGCCAGGCATCTTCTTGGCGTCACCCGGCCCCATCACTTCCCAGAACAGGTTGTGGTTCCAGTGCTGGCTGGCGTTGTTGAAGATGCCGTTCTGCGCCACGGCGCCGGCCTGATAGGTGCCGCGCACGACATCCTCGAGCGATTTCTGTTCCCACTCGGTGCCGGCAACGAGCTTGTTGCCGTTATCGACATATGCCTTGTGGTGCAGGTCATGGTGGTATTCCAGCGTCTCCTTGGACATCCCGAGGGACGCCAGCGCGTCATGCGCATATGGAAGGTCGGGAAGGGTAAAGGCCATGGCGGCTTCTCCTGAAAAGGGGGCAAAGTGATGTAGCGAATAAGAGGGCTTCGCGGGCTGAGGTCAAGGCCGCACGGCGTGATGCCGCCTAACCGTGCTACGCGCCGAGATCGTCAGGCCAGTTCACTGCCCGGTTGGGCGGAGTGGGTGAGAAGCCCCATGACATATCCCGCGACGGACCGGAAGCTGACCAGTGTGAAGCCGCCGTCGACCTGCCAGAACGCCGCTGCCACCTGGGCGACCCGCGTCCGGCGCAGCTCGCCCGGTCGCAGATTGTCGAAATCCACCGGAGCCAGCTTGCGCAGGACATCCGCAGCCTTGTCGCCCTCGATGCGGAACACTGCGCGGGCGTCGGACACGTCGACGGCCAAGTGATGCTCGCCCTTCATGGCTGTGGCGATGGTGGCAAGGGCCGCCGCAACGGCGCTGTAGGGCAGGATCAGCAGGTATTCATCCGGGCTCATCCAGGCACAGGCATTGTCGCCTGACATCTCGATCCGGCGGGTGCCGGGAAGTTTGGTTCCGACTGCGGCCTTTACGACTTTGTCAATACCTTTCATTCCCTTGGCACGCAAAGTTATCATGCCGATCGGGCCGATTTCGCGGATGGTTGCGAAGCCCGCATATGACGCGCCGCCAAGCGCGGATACAGGTTCAGACATTCTGCTTTGCTCCATCCTTGTCGAAGAACACCGTGTCGCGCACCCGCGCCTTCACCGTGCCGCCGGCGGCGGTGTTGAATTCCACGACCTCACCGATCCGGCTCGGCCCATGCTTCAGAAGGCCCATGGCAATGCCGCGCTTCAGCGTCGGCGAATGGTAGGTCGAGGTGACGCGGCCCTGCACGTTGCGCTGGCCGTTGCCGTTGGTGCCGTCGGCGACGATGTAGGAGCCATCCGGGATCACCGATCCGTCCAGCGAGTCGAAGCCGACCAGTTTCCAGCGGTCCGGGCTGGCAAGGAAGGTGCGCATCTGGCCGCGTTTGCCGAGGTAGTCGGCCTTTTTCTTCGAGATTGCCCAGTCGAGGTTAAGATCCTGTGGGATCACCGTCCCGTCCGTCTCGTCGCCGATCATGATGAAGCCCTTTTCGGCCCGCATCACATGCAGGGCTTCGGTGCCGTAGGGCATCGCGCCGAGGGAGGCGCCGGCCTTGTGGCTCGCCTCCCAGAAGGCGGCTCCGTGGCTGGCGGGAACGGCGATTTCGTAGCTGAGTTCGCCGGAGAAGCTGATCCGGTAGACCCGGCACGGAAAGCCGCCAAGCGTGCCGTCCGCCCATTGCATGAAGGGCAGCGCTTCCTTAGAAACGTCCATTCCGCCAAGGGCTTCGAGGAGTTTCCTCGCGTTCGGTCCGACCACCGCGATCTGGGCGTATTGTTCGGTGACGTTGGCGGTGTAGACCTTCCAGTCCCACCATTCGCACTGCAGCCAGTCTTCCATCCAGGCGTGGATGCGGTCGGCCCCGCCAGAAGTGGTGTGGCAGAGGAAGGTTTCCTCGTCGAGGCGGGCGACCACGCCGTCGTCGCTGAGGAACCCCTGTTCGTTGCACATCAAGCCGTAGCGGCATTTGCCAACTGGCAGCGACGACATCACGCCGGTATAGAGCATGTCGAGGAAGCGGCCGGCGTCGGGGCCTTTGACGATGATCTTGCCAAGGGTCGAGGCGTCGAGGAGGCCCAGCTTTTCGCGGGTGTTCAAGACCTCGCGGTGCACCGCCTGAGTGTGGGTTTCGCCGGCGCGGGGGAAGCAGTACGGGCGGCGCCAGAGGCCGACGGGTTCGAAGTAAGCGCCTGATTTTCCATGCCATTCGTGCAGCGGAGTGCGGCGGAGTGGCTGGAATATCTCGCCCCGCGATTCACCTGCCAGCGCGCCGATGGTGACCGGCGTGTAGGGCGGGCGGAAGGTGGTGGTGCCCACTTGGGGGATCGGTGCATTCAGGCTGTCAGCTAGTATGGCGAG
>JALHQC010000109.1 GCA_022842165.1 bacterium | reverse complement strand
GTATCCAGTGTCAGGGACAGGACATCACCGCCCTGCCCCTGTTTGCCCGCGCAAGGCTTGGCATCGGCCGGACCTACCAGACGCCCATTGTGCCCGACGAACTGACGGTCGGCGAGGCGCTCAAGGCGGCGCGCCAGGCGTTCAAGCCCTGGCTGACGCGGTTCGATGCCGAGTACGGCGCCAATCTCGTGCGCTTCACGGTACCCTACGATACGCCGACCGTGTCGCTGAAGACCTTCGAGCGTCGCAAGCTCCTGTTGGCATGCCTGCTCATGCGGCGACCGCGGATTCTGCTGATGGATGAGCCGGCGGCGGGACTGATCAATGCCGAGATCGATGAGATCGATCAGATCCTGCGCATGCTGTCGAAGGAAATGAATGTCGCCGTGCTGATCGTCGAGCACCGCATCGAACTGCTCGAATCCATCGCGGATCGCGTGATCGTCATGGATGCCGGTGAGATCATCGCGCGCGGCGAACTGGCCGACATCGTCAACAGTCCCGCGGTGCGTGCCGCCTATTTCGAGGCACACTAGGCAATGACAGACGTCCTCAAGGTTGAAGGGCTTTCGGCCGGCTACGGTCCGCTCCGGGTCCTGCACGACCTCGACCTCGTGATCCATCCGGGCGAGCGCGTCGGCATCGTCGGGCTGAACGGGCATGGCAAGACCACGCTGTTTTATGCCATCGCGGGGCTGACGGGCTGGCAGCGAGGATCGATCCTGCTCAACGGCAAGCAGATCGGCCGCACCCGCAGCCAGGGCGCGGGCCGCTACACCCACCAGATCGTACGGCAGGGTCTCGCGATCATGCCGCAGGGCGACGAGATCTTCAACGGATTGACGGTCGAGGAACACCTCGATTCAGGCGCCTTCACGCCGGAGGCCTGGCGCACCCGCAAGGAGCGCAAGGAGAGGGTCCTGACCATTTTCGACCCGCTGAGAAAGCTGATGAAGATACCGGTCGGGCGACTGTCGGGCGGCGAGCGCCGCATGGTGTCGATCGGTCGGGGACTGATGACGGACGCAAAGCTCTATCTCGCCGACGAGCCGACGCTGGGACTAGCTCCCAAGATCGGGATGGGGGTGATGGATGCGCTGCTGGCCATCGACCTGAAGGACAGCGCGATGTTCATCGCCGAGCAGAACGTCGCGCTGCTGGAAGGGCGTGTTGACCGGATCATCGGCATGCACGCCGGAAAACTGAAGGGCGAGGCATCCTCGTCCTTCACAATGGCCGGGGCCCGCTAGCGATCCCGGCAGGTCGAATACGGTAGTGGAGAGTTTTGATTGGATATCGCCTTCCTCCTGACGAACGCCATCGTGGTCGCCAGCATCTATGGCCTCATCGCCATTGCGGTGTCGATCACCTGGTCGAGTCTCGGCCTGATCAACCTCGCCTACGGCTTCATCTTCTCCTTCGCCGGCTATTCCGCATGGCTGGTTGCCGACACGATATCGCGAAGTCCCTTCCTGGTCGCCGGCGCCGGCATTCTCGGTGGTGCGGTGGCAGGCATACTGATCTGCCTCATCGTCTTCATTCCGCTTCACGACAAGCCGGCCTTCACCAGCCGTGGCATGATCGCGACGCTGGCGATCAGCCTGATCGGCAGCCAGGTTCTCCTCATGATCTTCGGTCCCACCGCAAAGGCGCTGCCGGAACTGTTCGGTCGCTGGAAAGTGAGCTTCCTCGGCATGACGCTGAGCGCCGACAAGATCGGCATCGTCGTCTGCTCCGTGCTGATGCTGGGCATCGTCGTGATGTGGATGCGGGGAAGCCGCCGCGGCCTTGAGATCCGGGCCATGATGATGAACCCGCATGCCGCCTCGATCGTCGGTATCGGCGTGCGCCATACAGGCATCTACGTCATGGGAATGACGGGAGCGATGGCGGGACTGGCCGCGGTGCTGCTGTCCCAGACCTACTATATCTCGCCGTTCTCCGGCCTCACGCCGCTGATCAAGGGCGTCTCCATCGCGCTCTGCGGCGGACTGGGATCGGTGCAGGGCGCGGTGCTGGCGGCGATCCTGCTCGGTCTCGTCGAGGCAATCACCAACAAGTACCTGGGCGGACAATATGTCCTGATCACCCAGTTCCTTGTCATCATCATGGTTCTCATCGTGCGGCCCCGCGGCATTGCGGGCCTGCTCGACAAGGCGCGCGAGCAATGACCGACAGCAAGCCAGATACATCCTTCGTGTGGAAGAACCCGCTCGCCGCCTGGGGAACCGCGACGGGCAACGACGAGGCGCCCTCCATTCCGGTTCCCGACCCGGCCGGCGTCTGGGCGAAAAACACCGCCTTCAAGGTCAAGACCCACCTCGTCGGCCGCCTCAAATACTTCGTCGTCTGGCCGACCCACCGCAAGCGGACCTGGAACCGGATGCGCTGGTGGCCGACGCGCCGCAACGTCCTGAACATTCGCGCGCACTACAACCGCAAGACCGACGTTTCGGAAAAGAAGATCATCGACCGCCGTCCGATCTACTGGGTCTTCGCCCTGATCGCGATGCTGATGGGACCGCTGCTGTTTCCCGACAATCAGATGAACGCGCTCCTGACGGCGGGTGCCACCTTCGGGATCTTTGCCGCCATCAATGTCTGCTGGACCCTGATCATCGGCACCGCGGGCATCTTTTCCCTGGCAACCTATGCCGTGGTCGGGACGGCCGCCTTCGTCACCTCGCTCCTGTCGGTCAGGTATGGCGTGCCCTGGTATGTCCTTCCGCCGATCGGCGCGGTCGTCGGACTGTTCTTCGGGGCGCTGATCGCGGCGCCTGCGCTGCGCCTCGACGGCTTCTATTTCGCCCTTCTCACGCTTGGCCTGAACGAGCTCTTCCGCGTCTTCTTCACCACCTCCAAGCAGTTTGGTTCGGCATCCGGCGGCCTCTACGGCGCGGATTCCTTCATCGACGAGGCATGGGCGCCGCTGACCCAGTCCGTGGTCGCCTATTACAGTTCGATCGGCCTGCTGATCGCCGCGCTGGTCCTCTTCCGCTTCATCAATGGCAAGCAGCTTGGCCGCGTTCTGCGGATGGCGCCCGAGAAACGCGAGGCCTTCGCGGCGGCCTGCGGCGTCGACTACAGGCGTGCCCGCATCACCATATTCATGCTGACGTCGGTCGCGCTCGGCTTCATCGGCGGGTTCTACGCGGCGCAGTATCGCGGCGTTGCCTATGCGATCTTCGATTTCCAGACCGTCCTGCTCGGCCTCGCCATGATCACGATCGGCGGCATCGGCAAGGCGGAAGGGGCGGTGCTCGGCACGCT
>JALHQC010000108.1 GCA_022842165.1 bacterium | reverse complement strand
CCCACGAGCACTGCCGGCAGCAGGTCGATCGAGATCGCGCCGGCCCAGCTCGGGATGAAGTCGGCTGCGTAGCGCAGGACAGCCTCGGCGGCCGTGACGGGCACGTAGCGGCGTTCGGGGACCTTGGGCTGGTCGAGAATCTCGGCGGCAGCCTCGCTCAGAGCCCGGGACTGGGCTTCCACCGAGGTCCTGATGGTTGCCATCACCTGATCCTGGCGGCTCGCCAAGTCGATGGATGTCCCATCAGCCACTGGGGCGATGAAGCCCACGGAAAGGTCGGCCGCGGCGCGGCTGACGGACGCCGCAATCGACGTCTGCTCGAGCGAGGCGATGACCCCTGCCAGGGAAACCGACTCTGCAGCGAACGCGTCGGAGCGCTGGTTGATCGACCCAGGTGCCGACACCAGGCCGCGCATGGTGGCGAGATGGGCCTGGCCTTCCGCAAAGGCGGTCTGGATGGTCTCGCGCGACGACTCGACTGTCGTTTCGAGCTCTCCCATCTGCGCTGACATCTGGCTGAGGAGTTGCACGACACTGCCGGACCCCGAAGTTCCGGTGAGAGCACCGGACGCCTGCTCGTCGCCGGCAAGACGCGAGAATCGTTCCTTCGCGCGCTGGATATCGGGCAGGAGCGACAGCGCCCCAAGTGCGTTGGAATGTGCCTGTTCGAGGTCGGACGTGTGCTCCTCGAGCGTCAGCCCGAGATGCTGCTCGACCGCCGCCGAACCTGCCAACGCCGCGGCGTTCAGCCAGGACGACATGGCGACGATCATCAACGATCCGACCGCCATGATGGCGAGCATCGCCAGCCGGGAGCCCGCGTCGCGCATTTCCGGCAGAAAGCGGATCAGATACGTCCAGAAGCCGTACATCGCGACCGAAACGGATACGGAATAGATCACCGCCGCGAAGAAGATGAGCGTGGCTGAGCCATCCAGCAGGCTGCGGACGCCGAGATAGGTGTAGACACCGCTGCCCAAGGCAAGAGTGGCCAGCACGAAACGGGTCATCGTCTCGAGGCCGGAGATGTGGTCCTTCAATCGGCGCGACAGGGCTGCCTGGGTCATGCGTGCTTCACCAATCGTTAACCCCCGCCCTACCGAGCGGGACAAAGGTGACGGAATAAGGGCTGACGCAGGCGCGCTGCCGTTCTGACCCTAGCGGCAGGGGCCGCCCTGGAAGGGGATTTCCCCCTCGTCGAAGCCGTACATGTAGCTGCGACCCTTGATGAGAGCGGGCGGGCGGTAGCAGTCATTCACCACATGTCGTCCGGCGCCGTCGGCATACACGACATCGATATCCGCCTGGCCCGCGCTCGTGTATTTCGAGAGTTGCTCTGCCTGTCCGCCCTCGCCCACAATGATGCGCTTGTAACCGGCGGCACTTTCGATAACCAGATTGCCGAAGCTATCGGCGTAGACCCGGTCATGGCTGAAGCCACCCGCGAGAGATGCCGTGCCTGCGACGGACAACAGGGCAAGAGCGGGCAGCGTGGCCCGAAGGACTGTGATGAGGGAACGCATGATGCTCTCCTTGTCGGACGGGCGACTCGCCCAAGCGTCGACAGAAAATTAACGCTTTCTTAACCTTTGTTAAGGGAGACGCCGCAAAACGGCGACCCCAATCGCCAAACATGGTTAATTTCAGAGGTGCCCGCCCCAGCGGAAGACGATCGTACCATTGATCTGGGACTGCGCTTGGCGCTACCTTTGGCGCTGCCAAGGAGGAGTGGGCGTTGCGTCATTCAATGCGTGTTGTGGTGCTGATCACGTCTTTCTGTGCGGCGGCGGGCTGTGTTGCCGAAGGCGATGCGGGACCGACTGCGGCTCTTTCGTCCACCTCAACGGGTGGAATTTCCCAATCAACCGAACAAGTTGCACCCGTGTCGATGTCGGGAATCGACGTCCAGCCGCGTCACGCGACCTACCGGTGCGACGGCAATCAGACGCTGGTTGTCGAGAACCAGCGTTCATCGGTCTTGCTGGTTGATCCGCAGGGCGAGAATGTGACGCTTCCGGCTTCACCAGCGGCACAGCAGACGCGCTATGGGCTGACCGGATATGCACTCGTGCTTGAAGGCAGAGATGCCCTCTACATGAAAGGCGGCAAGCCGCCCGTGAACTGCCGGCGCTGACACCCGTCTACGATGCAGACGTTCGCGAGTGCGCTGCACAAGTCGTTCAATCGATTGAAGCTCGCAGCTGTGAAATTGTGATGGATTCGCGCGGCGAAGCCGTTGCCCAGCAAAGGGCTTTCGGCTTTGACGCGGTGCAAAAATCGCTCTAAGTACCGCGCATCCGCCCGGCATTTTTCGGGCCGCCATGCCCCATCCATCGACAGCGGGGTAGGGCATGGAAAGGGGAGCCATGAGCCAATCGCCAGCCACCCGTCCTGTTCGCCGGGCGCGACCGCTCTCGCCGCACATTTCAATCTACAAATGGCCTGTCACGATGCTGGTGTCGATCCTGCACAGGATCACCGGCGGCGCACTCTATGTCGGGACGCTGCTGCTGGCGGCATGGCTGCTGGCAGCCGCCGGTCCAGAGCGCCACTTCGACACGGTCAACGGGATCTTCGGCTCGTGGTTCGGGCGCCTGGTTCTGTTCGGCTACAGCTGGGCGCTTGTGAACCACATGCTGGGTGGAATTCGCCATCTGTTCTGGGACACTGGCGGAGGTCTCGAAAAGCACACCGCGTCGCGGCTTGCCTGGGCACAGCTTGGCGCATCGATCGTTCTGACCATCCTGGTATGGATCGTCGGCTACATGGCGCGGGGCACATGACCATGGCATCTTCCGGCAAGGATATGCGCACGCCTCTTGGCAGGGTCCGCGGGCTGGGCTCGGCGAGGGAAGGCACAGGACATTTCTGGCGCCAGCGGTTGACCGCGATCGCCAACATTCCGCTGACCCTGTTTTTCATCGGCTTCCTCATCTCACTCAATGGTGCGGGCTATGCCGAGACCCGCAATGCCATCTCGAATCCCTTCGTCGCGCTGGTGCTTTTCCTGTTCATCATCTCCGGCCTGATACACATGCGGCTCGGGATGCAGGTCATCATCGAGGACTATATTCATGGCGAAGGGGGCAAGCTTGCTCTTCTCGTGCTGAACACGCTCTTCACCATAGCCATTGGCGCTGCCATCGGCTTTGCCTTGCTCAAAATAGCATTCGGGGTCTGAACCTTGGCGCAGGACACATCCACCAACGGCCCGGCAGCCGCCGGCAAGGCCTACACCTTCGTCGACCACGCATTCGACGTGGTGGTGGTGGGGGCGGGAGGTGCGGGGCTGCGC
>JALHQC010000107.1 GCA_022842165.1 bacterium | reverse complement strand
AATAAACTTCATTGGTCTTCCTCCAAGTTATCGGCGCCGGATCCTGATCTGTCATGAGCAAGTGCATCTTCTGCATTTCGGCTCTCGACACGTCGTCAGGAGCGCATGTGAGACTGAGTTCGTGAAGGCATCAGGCTCGCGTCGCTGCGCCGATCGAGCGCAATCCTCACGCTTGGTAGGCCGATGAACCATCAGGGCGGACCCTGAAAGGTATCTCGGCGAGCCCCGATGCGGCGCGCTGCGATGATGGCGT
Source organism: bacterium (assembly GCA_022842165.1). Lineage (GTDB taxonomy): Bacteria > Pseudomonadota > Alphaproteobacteria > Rhizobiales > Aestuariivirgaceae > Aestuariivirga. The sequence goes on along the minus strand of JALHQC010000107.1, from coordinate 3,164 downwards.
CTGTAGTTCGCGACGTTGAGTTGCGGGGAGCCCACGTCAATGCGGAGCAACGATCTATCCGGCGGAGAAGAGTGCGAGCGCGAGCGCGACCATCGCCATGTGGCCAGCGACGAAGATCAATACGGATTTCAAAAGCGCGAGCATCGTTGCTCTACCTGGTGTCGTTTGACGATGCCCGGCGGCGATCGACGATGACCGCCGCCAAACTCGCTCGCATCACTGCTTGGACGCCGGGGTGATCTCGTATGACGGCGCCGCTTGCAGCGCCTCCTTCAGCAGGTCGACGACCAGTCGCGGATTGCCGTCGCGCTGTTCCGTACGAACCGCGCTGAACGGCACCGCCACGACCTTTTCGCCAATTCCTAGATAGCGGCCCACACCAATTATGGCGGCGGTCGCCGTGCCGTTCGAATCCATCATGAGGTCGCGCACGGTGCCGAGTTCGTCGCCCCGAGCGCTGTAGACCGTTCGATTGACGTAGGCGTTACTGGCGGTGCCGATTGATCGCCAATTGCGGTCAGGCCGCAAAATGAATGCGCCGGTGCCAGACTTGGTGGCCACGACGTTCGAGGGTTCGATGTCTCGGGCGGGCACAGCGGCCGTCTCGCTCAACTCTTCCGATCCGGGAACGATTGCCCACAACAAGCCAGCTAGTGCAGCGAGTGCGAGCGCCCAATATGGCCAGGACATTCCCTTGGTGCCTTCGCTCTCACGCCGCGGCGTAGAGATTGCTGCCGCAGCAAAGCGCTCACCTTCAGGGCGTGCAGGCTGCTTCGGCGGGCTGGTTCCCTCCGCAGGGATGCTCCGGCGAAGATAACTCGCCAGATCGTCAGGAATCGCTTGAGCGATGTTGTCCTTCTGATCGACGAGCATGCGCCCGAGGCCATCGCCATCGAGACCTTGCGCGCCCTGCACTCGCCGGAGACCGCCAAGGATGAATGGCGTGAGCAAGCCCACCAACGTCTGAATCGAATTCCCGCGGATTCCGAGCAGGCTCGCGATACCCGCGGCAAAAATATTGGTTGTCCTTCGCCCGAGGAGGGATGACAGGAGATCGTTGCCATGGTCCGCGGACGGCGAGCCTACCAAACGGCTCGCCAAGCTCTGGAGATCGCCGGATTGCTGAGCAACGGCGCTTGCCAGCTTTCGTGCGCCGGCCGGTGTTGTGGCGAGTTCTGCCACGCTGCTCAGTATAGTCGGCACGGCTGCCCCGATGGCCGACCCTGCTGTGGTGCGATCCAGTCCGGATGCGGTTGCCAGCTTACCCATGATGTCGGGCGTCAACATTTCCAAGATGGATGTAACTATGTCGCTTGCCATGGTGGCGTTCCCTGGATTGGCGCGGTTCTGCGATCCGGAATTTCGTGGAGAGATGCCGGCTCGAAGGCCGCGCGTGCCAGATCGGTTGATGACGGTCCCATGGAGGTGCAGCGGGCGGCATCAGGATCACTGCCCAAATTAGAAGTCCGCAACCCTGACCAAAGCATCCTGGTTCGGACACCCTTTGGTAGGGCGATTGCCCCGACGTTCTTCTCCTGGCACGCGGCGGGCAGGAATTACATCGAGTGCCGCCGCTCGTGCACGAGGTCCGTTTGATTGGCTGGTTTCCTTCTGGCCATCCACATGCGCCGGGCGGGGACGGATGCAGTGGACATTTCCTTGCCACTCTCGACATTGGATGTGTCGACTCCGGGCGCGGTCAACGTCTTCGGATGAAGATCAATCGGCAGTGAGGCATGGACGAGGGTTCCGCGCGTTCTGCTCCGCACGTCAAGTTTGCCTCCAAATTGGCGCGCCCGAGCGGTCATGCCCGGGATCCCGATACCCAGCTTCAAAATAGAGTCTTCGTCGGCAGGCAAAGATGCTGCACTATCCGAACGAGAAGGACTATCCCAACTTCAAGAAGAAGTATGGGCCGCGCGGCGTGCTGCATTGCTGGTCGGACGGCAAGGGCGGCCAGAAGATCGAGAACACCGGCCCGCTGACAAAAAAGCGCATGGAGACCTGCGACGATGAATTCATGGCGGCGGCCAAGAAGTTCATCCAAGCCGCGCACGATGCCGGTGAGCCGTTCTTCGTGTGGTTCAACACCTCGCACATGCATGCCTGGACGCATGTTAAGCCGGAAAGCCGTGGTCAATCCGGCCGCTGGCAATCCGAATATCACGACGTGATGATCGACCACGACAAATGCATCGGCGAGATGCTCGACTTCATCGACAAGCTCGGCATCGCCGACAACACGTTCGTGCAATACAGCACAGACAACGGCCCGCACATGAACACCTGGCCTGATGCGGGAATGACCCCGTTCCGGTCCGAGAAGAACACGAGCTGGGAAGGCGCCTATCGCGTGCCCTGCATGGTGCGCTTCCCCGGCAAAATCAAACCCGGCACGGAATCGAACGAGATCGTCAGCCATCAGGATTGGTTTCCCACCATCCTGGCTATCGCAGGCGACGCCGACATTAAGGAAAAGCTCAAGAAGGGCCACAAGGTCGGAAGCAAGACCTTCAAGGTCCACCTCGACGGCTTCAACCTGCTCCCGTACCTGACGGGCAAGGAAGCCAAGTCTCCGCGCAAGGGCTTCATCTACTTCACCGATGACGGTGATGTCGCGGCGCTCCGTTACGACAATTGGAAAATGATGTTCATGGAGCAGCGTGTAGAGACCACGCTCAAGATCTGGCTGGAACCGTTCGTCGTTCTGCGCACTCCGTATATCTTCAATCTGCGGTTGGATCCGTACGAGCGTGCGATCCAGACTTCGAACACCTTCTATGACTGGATGTTCAGGCACATTTACCTGCTCGTGCCGGCCCAGGCCGGCGTCGCGGAGTTCCTGGAGTCTTTCCGGGAGTTCCCGCCGCGGCAGAAGTCGGCGAGCTTCAGTCTCGATCATGTGCTCGAGAAGATGACCGAATCAGCCTCGCCCGGCGGACATTGAGCGCATCGTTCTCGCAAGCGTCACAAGGCGTCTTGTAGCCAGGTTACAGTGACTCAAAGCCCGCAGTTGCCACGCATCGTGGTGACTGCGGTCGGCTGAATCCGACTAGAAAATCGCAAGCGATCCTCGGTGCCATCCGCAAAAAAGACCAGCACCGCGGGTAATCTCCTCGTTAACATTTGTACTGAATCAATACAGTTTGGGGTTATTAGATAGG
>JALHQC010000106.1 GCA_022842165.1 bacterium | reverse complement strand
CCGCGCGCGGCGATGACAGAGATCTCGCGCTCGAAGGCGACGAAGGATTCGAGAACCAGCGGCACTGCGCCCATGGAATCGAAGGCGCCTGAGGGATCGTCGCCGGCGCCGCGAAACACACGCTGCCCCTTGCCGTCATAGCCCATGCGCCGGGTCTTCAACACGCCCTGGCCACCCAAGGCCGCAAGTGCCGCGCCAAGGTCGTCGTCGCTGTCTACGGCGCGGAAATCCGCCGTTGGGATGCCGATTCCGTTGAGGAACGTCTTTTCGGCGATCCGATCCTGCGCGGCTTCAAGCGCACGTGGCGGCGGAAAGACGGGCAGCTTTGTGGCCAGCGCCGTCATGGCGTCGAGCGGCACATTCTCGAATTCATAGGTTACCACGGCACAAGTGGACGCCAGTCTTTCCAGGGCGTCGACGTCGTCATAGGCAGCCACGATCTGGGTGTTTGCCAACTGAGCCGCCGGACAGTCGGGCTGCGGCTCGAGGATTATCGTACGGTAGCCCAGCCTTGCGGCTGCCATCGCGAGCATCCGGCCCAGTTGTCCGCCGCCGACGATGCCGATCGTCGATCCCGGGGGCAGCGCGTCCATCATGCCGGCGAGACAGGCGTCTCGGCGACGCTGTCGGACTGGCTGGTGCGCCAGATGTCGAGACGAGTTGCCAGTTGTGGATCGGACAGCGCAAGGACCGCGGTCGCGAGAAGGGCGGCGTTGACCGCGCCGGCACGACCGATGGCAAGCGTGCCGACAGGAATTCCGGCCGGCATCTGCACGATCGAAAGCAGCGAATCCTGGCCCGATAGCGCCTTTGACTCGACAGGCACGCCGAACACCGGCAGCGGCGTCAGCGCTGCCGTCATGCCGGGCAGATGGGCCGCGCCGCCTGCGCCCGCAATGATGATCCTGAACCCGGCCGCCTTGGCGCCAGTGGCAAAGTCATAGAGGCGCCTGGGCGTTCGGTGAGCGGAGACGATTTTCGACACATGGGTGACGCCGAGCGCGGTCAGCGTATCGGATGCATGCGACATCGTGGCCCAGTCGGACTGGCTGCCCATGATGATCGCGACGTCGGCGCGTAGTTCGGGCACGGCCTGTTCCCCGGAGTTGAGCAAGTGCGGCGCTTAGCGGAAAAGGCCTGTTGGGGCAAGGATCGCGGCCCAAGCCTTCAGGCAATGATGTCGGGGACGATACGGTCTTCCAGCTTGGAAAGCCTGTCCTTCAGGAAAAGCTTCTTCTTCTTCATGCGCTGGATCTGGATGGGATCGCAGCCCATCGCGATCATCGCGTTGATCGCGGCGTCGAAATCGGCATGTTCCTGCTTCAATTTGGCAAACTCTAGCCGAATCTCGGTCTGATCCTGGTCGGACATGGCTACCGTCAGTAGAGTTTGCTTTGCGCGCTTTCGCGGGTTCTTGGCGGGACCGGACGACTATCCCCACCCGGCGCAAGCCCCATATCATATTTTGCCGAGCCACGAAATCCTACCAGAGCATATTCGACATCTCCGCCCGATGATGGCAGACTGTCATCGTACCGTCACAGTGCTGAACCGGCGGTTGGTCGGCCTGCGATGCGTGCATACGAGGAAACCATGAAAGGGAGCACCATTCATGTCACTTGCCAACCATCTTGAAGAGCTGCAGCGGAAGCACGGCGACATCGAGCGCCAACTTGACCAGGCGATGAACCATCCATCGGTCGACGACCTCGAAATCGTGTCTCTCAAGCGGCGCAAGCTGGCGCTCAAGGACGAGATTGAGAAACTGCGCACGGAGCACACGACGCACTGAGATAGCCCCGCTCACACCACCCACGTCCTGAAACTGCACTGCCGGCGGCACGGACTGCCGCCGGTTTGGTGGCCCTGATGTTTTCGTCGTGGGACATGCGTGTGCAACAGGGCACTGCTTGAGCAAGAGCCCCCAATCTCGTGCAGGCGGGGAAGGAAATCGGCGTGCCGGGCGGTGCAGGCTTACGCCGTCCAGAACTGATCCAGCCAGATGTTGAGCTTGAGGAAGCCGCCCTCGCTGACGGCGTAGACGCGTCGCGTGCCATGCGCCTGCGCATTGACGAGGCCGGCGTCGAGCAGGACCTTGAGGTGCTGGGATACGGCGGGACGCGAGACCGGCAGGCCGGACGCCAGTTCGCCGACGGTCTTGGGACCGCGGCGCAACTCTTCCAGCAGGTAGCGCCGGTTCGGATCGGCGATGGCGGCGAAAGCGTCGGAATGCTCCATGCCTCATTTCTGGGGCATCGGCCGGGGAATCTCAACCGTCTTGTTGCGCGGGCGTGCGCGGATCGAGCCGGACCGCCTCCGGCGTGACGCCGCGCTCGGAGGGCAGGGTCTTGAAGCTCTCGCGTTCATCGAGCGGGACCGGTGCGCGGCGGGTGATTCGCAGCATGGTGTAGCCGGCCAGCAGGAGATGCGGCAGGGCGGTGGCCAGGAACAGGCTTTCGGGGCCGAGCGAACCCATCAAAAGCGCACCGATGACCGGGCCGATCATGGTGCCGAAGCCATAGAGCATGAGCAGCCCGCCCGACACCTTCACGAAATCCTCCGGCTTCGCGTGGTCGTTGGCATGCGCGACGGCGAGCGAATAGAGCGTGTAGGCCAGTGCGCCGTAGCACGCGGTCATGGCGATGATGATCGCGCCGGAGCGCGGCGCGACGACAAACATCAGAACCGCGAAGAAGGCCGAGCCGAGCGCGGCCGCCACGAGCACATAGCGGCGGTCGGTCCTGTCGGAGACGCGGCCGACAGGCAATTGCATGGCGGCACCGGCGACAACCACGAGGCTCATCATCAGCGCGATCTCGGCTGTCGTGATGCCGACGCGTGCGCCATAGACGGCGCCCAGCGTGCCCCAGGCGCCATTGGCCACACCGGTCAAGAGGCAGCCGGCCGAAGCGACCGGCGAATTGGCGTAGAGCCCCCTGATGTCGATGGAGACGTCCTGCAGCGGTTTCGGACTGGCCGCCGTCGACACGGCGGTGGGCAGGAGCGACAGACAGAAGAAGATGCCGGTAACCATGAACAGCGACTGGGTCGAGACATCGCCGAAGGCAACGATCATCTGGCCGGCCATGATCGAGGCATAGGTGACCATCATGTAGAGGCCGAAAACCGTCCCGCGATTCTCGTTGGTGGATTTCTCGTTGAGCCAGCTCTCGATGACCATGAAGGCGCCGGCCATGGTGAAGCCGGTAAAGGCGCGCAGGATGATCCAGGTCGTCTCGTCGATGATGAGCCCGGTCAGGAGCGCCACGATCGCGCCGGAGGCGGCGAAGGCGCCAAAGGCCCGGACATGGCCGGCGCGACGCACGAGGCGCGGCGCAAAGAAGCAGCCGGCAACGAAGCCGCCCGCCCAGGCAGTGCCCATCAGGCCGAGGGCGGCCGTGGAAAAGCCCTCCTCCTGGCCGCGCAGCGGCAACAGAAGGCCGTGCAGGCCCGATGCCGCCAGGAGGAAGGCGGTGCCGCGCAACAAAGAGAGGATCGGTCGGTAGGTCGCAAACATCAGGATTTTTTCCGCGCGCGAATCGAAGCTGGC
>JALHQC010000105.1 GCA_022842165.1 bacterium | reverse complement strand
CGTTATGGCATGACGGCGGAAGGCCATACGGCCCTTGTTCGAACCGGCAAAGCATCGGCTGCAACTGGCTTGTGGCGGATGCGTCAGATAGCCTGTGCCTCAGTTGCCGATTTACCACGACTATTCCGGATTTGTCGGTTGCCGGAAATGGCGAACGCTGGGCAAGGCTCGAAGCGGCGAAACGTGCGGTCATTTATTCCCTGCTGAAATTCCGCTTGCCGCTTGCGCAGCACGGGCCGGCGGCGGAATGCGGGCTACGCTTCGAAATGAAGGCCGACGAACTGACCGCGAGCGGAGAGACGAACAAGGTGATGACGGGTCACGACAATGGCCGCATCACCATCAACATCGCAGAGGCCGACGACGAGCTGCGTGAACGCCACCGCGTCGCCATGGGCGAGCCCTATCGCACCCTGATCGGGCATTTCCGGCACGAACTTGGTCACTATTATTGGGATCGGTTGATCGCCTGCCGCGGCGGCCATGACGGCTTCCGCGCAATCTTCGGCGACGAGCGCGCCGATTATGGGCAGGCGCTCAAGAAGCACTATGCCTCCGGCCCGCCCGCGGAGTGGAAACAATTCTATGTGAGCGCCTATGCCGCCTCTCACCCGTGGGAGGATTTCGCCGAAACCTGGTCGCACTATTTCCACGTCGTCGATGGCCTCGAGACGGCGGCAAGCTATGGCGTGCGAAGCTTCGGAACGGGACCGGACAGCGGACCGGAGAACCCCTATCAGAACAACGACTTCAAGTTGCTGCTCGCCGCGTGGACTCCGCTGACGGTAGCGATGAACGCCATGAACCGCTCGATCGGCCATCGCGATTTCTATCCCTTTGTCCTGTCGCGGACGATCTACGACAAGCTGCATTTCGTCCACACGCTGGTTCATTCCAAGCCAGCGTCCGAAGAGATGCGGGACTGATACCGGTCAGCCGGAAATTGCCCCGCGCCCATGGCGGGAGCAGCTTCGAGAACTTGACCTCTCCCATGACAGCAGGCGTTACCGCAGCGCACACGCTCAACAGATAAAGTTGATAAGCACGATTCGAAACAATTGAAAAAATTACGAAATCCGGTTTCGAACATTTATGTTGCAACGCGGCACGAATGTGACAGATTTCACCATGGCGGCTTGCAGGCGGGCCGCCGCGCGGGAGGGGGCCCGACGGCATGACCGATTTCAAGAAGATTCTCGTTGCCAATCGCGGCGAGATCGCCATTCGCGTGATGCGGGCGGCAACCGAACTTGGCAAGAAGACGGTGGCCGTCTATGCCGAGGAGGACAAGTTTTCTCTCCACCGGTTCAAGTCCGATGAGGCCTATCGTGTCGGCAAGGGCCTGGGACCTGTCGCTGCCTATCTTTCGATCCCCGAGATCATCCGCGTGGCGAAGGAATGCCATGCCGACGCGATCCACCCGGGCTATGGGCTCTTGTCCGAAAACCCCGACTTCGTGGAAGCCTGCGACCGGGCCGGCATCGCCTTCATCGGCCCGAAGGCCGAAACAATGCGCGCGCTCGGCGATAAGGCCAGCGCCCGGCGGGTCGCAGTCGCAGCCGGCGTTCCCGTAATCCCCGCTACGGAAGTTCTGGGCGATGACATGACGGAGATCCGGCGCCAGGCGGCAGCGGTAGGCTATCCCCTGATGCTGAAGGCAAGCTGGGGCGGCGGCGGCCGCGGCATGCGGCCAATCTACGGCCCGGACGAGCTTGAGGCGAAGGTGCTCGAAGGCCGGCGCGAGGCGCAGTCGGCCTTCGGCAATGGCGAAGGCTATCTCGAAAAAATGATCGAGCGCGCCCGCCACGTCGAGGTCCAGATACTGGGCGACAAGCACGGCGCGATCTATCACCTCTACGAGCGGGACTGCACAGTCCAGCGCCGGAACCAGAAGGTGGTCGAGCGCGCGCCCGCACCCTATCTCTCGGCAGCGCAGCGGGCGGAGATCTGCGATCTGGGCCGCCGCATCTGCGCCCATGTCGGCTATGAATGCGCCGGTACGGTCGAGTTCCTGATGGATATCGACTCGGGCGCTTTCTATTTCATCGAGGTCAATCCGCGGGTGCAGGTGGAGCATACCGTCACCGAGCAGGTGACCGGCATCGACATCGTGCGCGCGCAGATCCTGATCGCCGAGGGCAAGACGCTGGAAGAAGCGACGGGCGTTTCACGCCAGCAGGATGTGCGGCTTTATGGCCATGCCTTGCAGTGCCGCGTGACGACGGAGGACCCGCAGAACAATTTCATCCCCGACTATGGCCGCATCACCGCCTACCGTTCGGCAACGGGCATGGGCATCAGGCTTGATGGCGGCACGGCCTATGGCGGCGCCGTCATCACGCGCTTCTATGACTCGCTCCTCGTGAAGGTGACCGCCTGGGCGCAGACGCCGGACCAGGCGATCGCCCGCATGAGCCGCGCGCTTTCCGAATTCCGTGTGCGCGGTGTGGCCACCAACATCGCCTTCGTGGAAAACCTGCTGAAGCATCCGGCATTCCTGAACAATACCTGCACCACGAAATTCATCGACACGACGCCCGCGCTGTTCGAATTCAAGAAGCGGCGTGACCGGGCGACGAAGATCCTCACCTACATCGCCGACATTTCAGTGAACGGTCATCCTGAAACGGCCGGCCGGCCGAAGCCCCGCGGCGATGCGAGGCTGATTGTCTTGCCCGAACTTCGCAGCGAGGCCTTGCACGGCACGCGTGACATCCTGCTGGAAAAGGGACCGAAGGCCGTCGCCGACTGGATGCTCGCCCAGAAACGCCTGCTTGTGACCGATACAACCATGCGGGACGGACACCAGTCGCTGCTGGCAACGCGGATGCGCTCGATCGACATGATCCGGGCGGCGCCTGCCTATGCCGCCAACCTGCCGCAGCTGTTCAGCGTCGAGTGCTGGGGCGGAGCCACCTTCGATGTCGCCTATCGCTTCCTGCAGGAATGCCCTTGGCAGCGGCTGCGCGATCTCCGCACGGCGATGCCGAATCTGATGTTGCAGATGCTTCTGCGTGGCGCCAATGGCGTGGGCTACACCAACTACCCCGACAATGTGGTGCGAGCCTTCGTCGCCCAGGCCGCGAAAAGTGGTATCGACGTTTTCCGCATCTTCGACAGCCTCAACTGGGTCGAAAACATGCGCGTGGCGATGGATGCCGTCGTCGAGGCAAATCGCGTCTGCGAGGCGGCAATCTGCTACACGGGCGACATTCTCAACCCGGCGCGAGCCAAGTATGACATCAACTATTACGTTGGCATGGGCAAGGCGTTGCGCGATGCCGGCGCCCATGTGCTGGGCCTGAAGGATATGGCAGGGCTTCTGAAGCCCGCCGCCGCGCGATTGCTCATCAAGGCGTTGAAAGAAGAGGTTGGCCTCCCGATCCATTTCCACACGCATGATACCTCCGGGCTTTCGGCGGCCACCGTGCTCGCGGCTGCAGAGGCCGGAATCGATGCGGTGGATGCGGCGATGGATTCGTTCTCGGGCGGAACCTCCCAGCCATGCCTCGGCTCCATCGTCGAGGCGCTGGCACGCACCGATCGCGATACCGGGCTCGATCCCGGCGCC
>JALHQC010000104.1 GCA_022842165.1 bacterium | reverse complement strand
CTCCCCGCCAGCCAATCTGCTTTCGTCAGAGCCGCGATCCGCTTTCGGCGTCGAACAAGTGGATCTTCGAGAGATCGGGCATCAGCCCCAGCTTTTCGCCCGGCCGCGCGGTGATCCGCTCGCGGAAAACGCCCACGAGTTTCTGGCCGGCAAGGCTTGCTATGACCTGCGTCTCGCCTCCCATCGGCTCGATGACTGCCACAGAGGCCTCAAGCGGGCCGCCGAGCGTGAGATGCTCGGGCCTCATGCCATAGATCGCGGGTTTCCCGTCGCTTGCGGCAGGGGCGCTGGCCAGCGGCAGCATCGTACCGTCGGCAGCTTCGAAGGCCGGCTTGCCCGCAAGGCTGCGAATGTGTCCTTTCAGGAGGTTCATCGCGGGCGAGCCGATGAAACCCGCCACGAACAGATTTGCCGGCAGGTCATAAAGGTCGAGCGGCGCTCCGGTCTGCTCGACGATTCCGTCATGAAGGACAACGATGCGGTCTGCCATGGTCATGGCTTCGACCTGGTCATGGGTCACATAAACCGTCGTGGTTTCCAGCCGCTGGTGCAGTTCCTTGATCTCGGTTCGCATCTGCACACGAAGCTGGGCATCGAGGTTCGACAACGGTTCGTCGAACAGGAAGACGGCGGGATCGCGCACGATGGCGCGGCCCATGGCCACGCGCTGGCGCTGCCCGCCCGAGAGTTCGCGGGGGTAACGGCCGAGGAGCGGCACGAGACCGAGGATTTCCGCTGCACGAAGCACCCGCTTCTCGATCTCGGCCTTGGGATCGTTGCGCAGCAGAAGCGCGAAGCCCATGTTCTGGGCCACGGTCTTGTGCGGGTAAAGCGCATAGCTCTGGAACACCATCGCGATGTTGCGTTCCTTGGGCTCGAGGTGATTGACGACCCTGTTGCCGATTCGGACGAGGCCTCCCGAGATATCCTCGAGTCCCGCGATCATGCGCAGCAGCGTGGACTTGCCGCAGCCCGAAGGGCCCACGAGCGCCAGGAACTCGCCGTCCGGGATGTCGACGGAAATCCCGTGGATGACTTCGTGCGGGCCATAGGATTTCCGCACCTGCACAATATCGACCGATGCCACGGCGTCCAACTCCACTGCGTCGTCAGGCACGTTTGCTTAAATTCGAGTAACCTGCAAGTCGCACGACATTGCCGGGTATTGTGGAGCGTGAAAATCTATGGGAGGGTTTAGGCGCAGTGGTCCGGGGCGGGGACATCCGGCCAGTTTCGGGAGAACGACAATGAGCATTCGCAAGGAGCGGGAGTTTCTGTTGCAGGCGGCGTCGCGGGAAGCGCTGCTCGGCGGGCAGATCGACCGGCGGGAGTTTCTTTCAAGAACCGTGATGGCAGGCCTCGGCATGGCCGGCATCGGCGCCATCGGCAAGGCCAGCATCATGCCCGCGCTGGCGCAGGACAGGCCTCTGACTCCGACATTCTACCAGTGGATCCAGGACCTGCATCCCAGCATTCCGCAGGTCAACGAGAAATTCCCGGGCGTGAACTATCAGATCGCTCCGGTCGAGGGCTTCGGCATCGAGCGTTTCGTCGCCGAAGCGAAGAACCAGGAATCGACCTGGGACGTCTATGTCGGCCAGACTCCGTTCGTCGAGATGTCGGCGATGATCAAGGCCGACGTCATCGAGCCGTGGGACAATTACATACCAAAGGAGGTGCTCGACGACATGATCCCGTCGATCCGCGCCGAAGGCACCATCGACGGCAAGCTCTACGGCTGGCCGTTCCTGCTCGACGTGATCGGCAACTCTTGGCACTCGGGCCTGACCACCAAGGCGGGCCTTGCCGACAAGGCGCCAGAGACCTGGGACGAGCACCTTGCCAACGCCAAGGCCGTCGTCGATTCGCAGGCCGCTCCCTTCGGCGCCGCCTTCGACGACCGCGGCTGGCGCTCGCTTGCGCCAATGGCGCATTCGATGAGCACGGATGTCTATACGCCCGAAGGCCTGTTCAACTTCGAGAGCGACGCGGCCATCGAGGCCTTGAAGCTGATGAAGAAGATCTTCGCGCTGTCGACGCCCGACCTTCTGCTCGAAGGCTCTTCCGACGGCGGCGTCAACGGAACGCCTGACGAAGTGGCCTTCGCGGCCCAGCGCGTGGGATATTATTCCAAGTACTTCAATGCGCCGCTTCGCATGGCCCAGTACTGGGACGATCCCAAGGCGCTGCGCTTGGGACCACTGCCGAAGTTCAGCAATGGCGAAGGCTCGACGGTGTTCTGGACGACGGGCTGCGCCTTGTTCAAGCATGGCAAGAACAAGGAAAAGGCGGCCGAGTACATCAAGGCGCTGACCTACGACACGCAGATCTGGCAGGATTCGATTGCCGGTACGGCCAGCGGCCATCCCGGCCATCTACCGCCCTACAAGTCGATCTACACCGGCTGGGATGCAAACAAGCCCGACTGGATGCCGGACTTCGTGTCGCTCGTCCGCGGCCAGCTTGACCGCGCCAAGGCCATCAACAACCATCTCTTCGGTCTGCAGCAGTTCGTGCTCGGCAAGCCCATGTGGGATGCCTATCTCAAGGGCGAGGAGACGGACGAGAAGGCGGTCATGAAGAAGATCACCGAGGCCGTGAAGGCGGAAATGAGCCGCGGCTAGTTCACGCGACGATCATTGGGCCGGGACGCGTCCCGCGTTCCGGCCATGTTTCTCGGAGCCTCGATCGACATGCTTGCCGGAACACGGCCAGACACCTTTGTTCGGACACCGGATGCACGGGCATGGCCGACGTAGCCGCCAAGACGATTTCCGGCTCCGAGGCTGCTGCGCCCCGCTGGTTCGAAGTCCTGCGGAGAGACCTGCGGACCTGGCTGTTTCTTGTCCCGGCCCTTGCCTTTTTTATCGGCTACCAAGCCTATCCCATCATCCGCGTCCTGTGGATCAGCTTCACGGACTATCAGTATCTGACGAACGAACCGGCGAACTGGGTGGGCTTCGACAATTACATCGCCGCCCTCAAGGACCCGTTGATGTGGGTGAGCCTCTGGCGCGCCACGCTCTTCACGCTGATGTTTTTGCCGGGCTGCATCATCCTGCCGCTCATACTCGCGATCCTGATCGATCGCGTGTCGAGCCCGGTTCTGGCGACGGTCTACCGTGTCATCCTTCTCATACCGGCCGTCATCCCCAGCACCCTCGTGTTCGTGCTGTGGAAGTGGATGTACAATTACCAGTCCGGGCCCATCAATCATTTCCTCGTCAACACGACGGGATGGTTCACGCTGCAGGATGCCCCGCAATGGCTGGGCGGGACCGCGCTCACCCTGCCGGCGATCGCCGTCATGGAGGTCTGGTGGGGGCTTGGCTATCACACGATCTTTTTCCTCGCAGGTCTGGCCGCGATTTCGAAGGACCTGCCGGAAGCGGCCCGCATCGACGGCGCAAACGAATGGCAGCTGTTCTGGCACGTGACCTTCCCGCGCCTCATGCCGATCATGATGATCCTCGTGGTGCTGCGCTTCGGCTCCGCCATGGCAGTGATCGACGAATATCTCATCTTCGGTGGCTTCAACCGCGATTCCCCGACCTATACCTGGACAGTCTTCATGTATGATCAGGCCTTCAAGCTAGGCCTCTGGCGACAGGGTTTTGCCGCGGCGATCGGCATGATCGGCTCGATCGCCATGATGATCGTGATGATCATCCTTCTCCGTATCTTCCGGACGCGAGGGTGACCAGCTTGAGTGACACGTCCTTGCCGACCATCAGCCACCCGCCGCAGGGAAGCTGGATTGCCCGCAATC
>JALHQC010000103.1 GCA_022842165.1 bacterium | reverse complement strand
CGTTCCGCCAGCATGACGAGTTCGGCGTCGTCAGGATAGCGCGCGGTCGACTTCCGCATCGGGTTGTTGGCGGGAGAGGCCATGTGTTGGGCGAGGAGCTTGGGGTTTCCAAGATCGAGACCATCGCCTTCGAGCGACACCTTGATGCCGGTTGCCCGCACCAGCCGGGCATAGGCTTTCACGGCGTCGTCGGCACCCATGGCTGCAGCAACCTTCGCAAAAGCCGGATTGCCCTCGGCCACCCAGTCGATCGTCGCCAGCATGGCGAGGCCTGTCGCACGGCCATGGGGAATAGGCGCCAAGTCCGCCACGGCATGCGAAATGTTGTGCGCGAGTGCGGTTCCGCAATTGTCGATGCCGATGCCGCCATAGCAGGAGCCGAGCAGCATGGCGCCCCGCGCTTCGATGTCGTTCGGGTTCCTCACCGCCTTTTCGAGGTTGGCGGAAATCAGGCTGATGGCCCTGTGGCAATAGAGATCGTTGCCATCATTGCGGTGCTTGTTGGTGCAGGCCTCGATGGCGTGGACCAGTGCATCGAGCCCCGTGGCCGCCGTGATGTGCGGGGGCACGCCGATCGTCAATTCCGGATCGAGGATCGCGACATCTGGCTTCAGTTCCTCGCCCCAGGCCCAGACCTTCACCTTGTCCGCATCGGCAAAGACCGAGACGCGGGTGACTTCCGAACCGGTTCCGGCAGTCGTCGGGATGGCGATGATGGGCAGGCGGTTTGCCGGCAAGGGCGTAGCGCAGAGCGCATAGGCCGCGGCGCTGAGGCCCGAGACGGCGCAGGCCGCGACAAGTTTCGCCGTATCGAGTGCTGAGCCGCCGCCGAGGCCGATGACGACCTTCGACTTCGAAGCCCGTGCCGTGGCGGCTGCGGCATCGATATCGGCCTGCTTCGGCTCGCCTTTCAGACCGTCATAGACTGCGGTTTCAAAACCGGCATTGGCCAGAATATCGAGTGCGCGGCCGGTGATGCCGGGCGCTTTCAAGGCCGGGTCTGCCACCACCAGCACATGGGCACCCTTTCCGCCCAGCGTTTCGGCCCTGGCCGCAACATCGGCAAGCCTGCCCGCTCCGAAGATGATTTCGGGAATTGAGCCAAGCGTAAAACTGTTCATGAGACATCCGATCAGGTGAAGTTCGGGACCGGATAAGTGTCTGTTGTTTCGCGGTCAAGCCGTGAGGCAATCTCACCTCAGGAGATGCCGGGGCCGGTGATCTCGCGCAGCAGTTTCATGAAAATCGCGTCGCCATAGGCATTGTAGTCATTGGCGGGAACGACGAAATGACCGTTGCCGCCTGCCACATTCAGTTCGAAATAGGTGTCGAGCGTCGGCCATTCATTGAGGATCGCCAGCCCGTTGATGGTGATGCCTTGGGCCACCAGCCGGTCTCTCACCGGTTTCACGGGCGGGCCGATGTTATTGCGCCCGTCGGAGGACACATCGATCACCCGGCGTTCCGCCGTGGGCGCGGAACCAAACAGGGCGGCGGAATAGCTGAGCGCGGTTGAAATCGAGGTGCCACCCTCTGCCAGGCTGCGCGGGATGCTCGAGAGTACCAGCCCCAGTTCATCGGCATCGGCGGCGCCCGAAACGATCGTCCAGGGCAGGACGACGGTCTGGTTGTTTTCGTCCGACCACTGGACGACCGAAACCGCGATCCTCTGGCGGCTGCCCTGAGCAATCGCCTTTTTCACCTCGTCGCGCATGAAGGCCTGGCCGAGGCCCACCATCTGCAGCTTGAACTCGCGTGAGTCGACGCTGAAAGAGCAATCGACCGCCAGCACGAGGGCGAGATCGACATCATAATCCTGCGCGCGGCCCGCCGGCAGCGGCTGCATCAGCACGAGACAGAGGAACAGAGCCGCCAGCCAGCGCGAGAGAAACCGAACTCCGCGGCTGGGCCCTGTCATCGCATCACCTCAATGCCGGAACTCGGCGAAATCCAGCGCGCGGCAATCCTCGGCCTTCCAGCCGATCTTCACCTGCCGGCCTTCGGCCACTTCCTCGCTGGCGCCCTTGTTCGGCACTTTCACGATGAAATCGTCATGGCCTGCCACTTCGAGGCGGGCACGGATATGATCGCCCAGATAGATCAGTTCGGCGATGCGGCCCTGCAGGATGACGTCTGCGGTCTTTGCAGTCGGGTTGATTTCGACGCGCTCGGGCCGGACGGAGAGCAGCGTGCGCCCGCCCTTCTCCCTGGCGTTGATCGCCAGCGCCTTCACAAGCTCGCCGGTTTCGAGCTTCACGGTCGCCACATTGTCCTTGCCGATTTCGGCGATGGTGCCCTTGAGCTTGTTGTTCTCGCCGATGAATTGCGCGACGAAGGAGTTGACCGGACGCTCGTAGAGTTCGGCGGGAGTGGACAACTGCTGCACGACGCCGTCGTTGAACACAGCGATGCGGTTCGACATGGTGAGCGCTTCGGACTGGTCATGCGTCACGTAGACGATGGTCACGCCGAGCCGCTCGTGGATATGCTTGATCTCATACTGCATCTGCTCGCGCAGCTGCTTATCGAGCGCGCCCAGCGGCTCGTCCATCAGCACGAGATCGGGCTCGAACACGAGTGCTCGCGCCACGGCGATGCGCTGCTGCTGGCCGCCCGACAATTGCCCCGGACGGCGGTTGCCCATCTGCGGCAGTTCGACGAGCTTCAGGATCTTGGCGACACGGTCCTCGACCTCGGCCTTTCCCACATTGCGCACCTGCAGCGGGAAAGCGAGGTTCTCGTTGATCGTCATGTGCGGGAACAGCGCGTAGTTCTGGAACACCATGCCGATGCCGCGCTTGTGCGGGGGCACGTTGTTGATGGGGCTGTTCTTGAGGAAAATCTCGCCATGCGTTGCCGGCTCGAAGCCTGCGAGCATCATCAGCGTCGTCGTCTTGCCGGAGCCCGACGGCCCAAGCATCGTCAGGAACTCGCCCTTGGCGATGTCGAGGTTCAGGTTTTTGACGACCAGCGTTTCGCCATCATAGCTCTTCTGCACATTGACGAAGCGAACCATCGCATCGCTTGGAGAGACGTTTGTGGCCATTCCCCTGTTTCCTCGCTCCGGCTGGGTCTTTTACAGTTGCTGAGAAAGATCATAAGCCCAGCCGCAAGCGATGCAAGTGTTGCATTGCGGTCTCGCTCCTCCGCTTTCGCGGAGGATGACGGCATACCCCTAGTTTCCGTCACCCTCCGCGCAGGCGGAGGGCCCAGCCTCAACGCTTTTTCTTCGCGGCCTTTTTTACCGCCTTCTTCACGGCTGCCTTCTTCGCGGACTTCCTTCCGCCTTTGCCGGCCTGAACGATCAGGTGTTCCGGGCCATAGGGGAAGGCGGTGATGTTCTTGTTGCCCTTCTCGGTGATCACCAGAATATCGTGCTCGCGATAGCCGCCCGCACCCTTCTGGCCTTCGGGGATCATGATCATCGGTTCCATCGAGACGACCATGCCGGGTTCCAGCACGGTGTCACAATCCTCGCGCAGTTCGAGGCCGCCTTCGCGGCCATAGTAGTGGCAGAGCACACCGAAAGAGTGGCCATAGCCGAAGGTGCGGTATTTCAGCAGGTCATGGCTCGCGTAGATCTCGTTCAGCGCCTTGGCGACGTCAGAGCACTTCGCGCCCGGAACGAGAAGCTTCTTGCCCTCGTCATGGACGTGGCAGTTCACTTCCCACAGGCGGATGTGTTCCTTCGATGCCGTCTCGGCGAACAGCGTGCGCTCCAGCGCCACGTAATAGCCTGCCACCATCGGGAAGCAGTTGAGGCTCAGGATATCGCCGCGCCTGAT
>JALHQC010000102.1 GCA_022842165.1 bacterium | reverse complement strand
CTCCCATTCCATGGCCTCCTGGGGTGGCTGCCATGACGGCCGGCCATCCCCTTTTCTTTCAATCCGCGCGGTCTCTCCCGCGTGGTGGTTGTGGCGCCCCGCCACGGCCGATGGCGAGGAACGGGCGGCGTGCGCAGACGCTGCCCGTTCCGGACCTTTCCATTCCCTGCATCAGGTGCCTGTCATGAAGCTCATCGAAACCGGATCATTCCCTGTCGACCAGATCGAGGTGGGAGACCGCCTCCGCGCCATCGACGAGAGCTGGGCCCAAGGTCTGGCCGCGACGATCGAGGCGGTGGGCCTGCAGCACCCGGTGCAATTGCTGAAGATGGGCAATCAATTCCGCCTGGTGGCGGGCGCGCATCGCGTGAGGGCCTTCCAGCTGCTCGGACGCACGGAAATTCCGGCGTCGATCTACGAGCCCGAGACGGACCAGCCAGAGCTTGAACTCCGGCGCAGCGAGATCGTCGAGAACATCGGGCGGCGCGAGCTTTCGGCGCTGGACCGCGCGGCCCATATCGCTGAACTCGTCAACATCGAAAAGCAGCTCTCTGGCGAACGCCGGGGCGGCGACCGCAAGACCGAGAAATCAAAAGCGCAACAGTTGCGGTTTTGGTCGGTGAGCGAGGATGTTGCCGTCAAGATGGGCCTGTCGAGCCGGACGATCGAGGCCGATTTCGAACTGTTCCGGAAGCTTTCCTCGCCCACCCGCAAGCGCGTGGCCGGAACATGGCTGGCGGATGCCCGCAACCAGCTTCGCGATCTCGCCAAGCTCGACGCGGCTCAGCAGGCGAAGGCACTCGACCTGATGCTGGGCGAGGAGCCGAAGGCCAGACGCGTGGCGGACGCCATCTGCATCATCGAGAAGCGGCCGAAGGCGAAGCCCGGCAACGAGCAGCTGCTGGCAAAGCTCACCAAGGCGTGGCTGTCGGCGCCTAAGAAGGTGCAGCGCGATTTCCTCGAATTCCTGCGCAGCCAGGGCGCCATCGGCGGAGCGGAGTGATGTCCATGGCCGCACAGAGCACATGCAGAGAATTGACCGCATTGGTTCAGCTAAGGAGCGCCATCACGCATGCCAGAAACTCACTGCGCCTTTGGCGTCACCGCCACCGCTTGGCCATGAGAGCAGGCGCGAAGCCGACAGCAGATGTCTGCTTGCGCATCCTGTTCCTGCAGAATTTCATCCGGGGGCTGAAGTGGCAGTACCAGCGAATTTTAGCTGGCGGCGCGGAGTAGGTACCGATGGCGATCCCCATGACGCGCGATCCCGCGGCCCCGCGCTTCACCGTCGATCACCAGATCGCGGAAGTGAAACGCGAGCTGGCGCTCCGCAGCCAAGTCTATCCGAACCTCGTGCGGAACGGGAAGATGAAGCAGGCGGAGGCGGAGCTTTGCACCGGCCGGATGCAGGCGGTTCTGACGACGCTCGAATACATGCGCGAGAACCGCCAGGTCATTGTTGCCGCCGTCGCAGCGTCGCGGGTGGCGGGATGAGGAAGAACCTCGCCCAGGGCCGCAGGAAGCAGCGTTCCAGACAGTCGGACTTCTCGGTATATTTCGACGACGAGCAGGCTGACGACATCCGGGCCTTCGCTACTCGTATGAACCTGTCGTTCGCGGAAGCGGTTCGGACGCTTTGCACCTGGGGGATCGAGAGCGAAGGGCAGTCCACATGAGCGGCACCTTCCCGCGCGTGATCGTGACGCTTTCGCCAACGCTCGTGTCGAGGGCGGAGGACGAGATCGTCATCAACCCGCGTTCGATGATCATCACCAGGGCAGGGTGCAGGCCCGAAACGTTCAATTTCAACATTCAGAAGGGCGGTGGCGGCACTCCGGCGCGCAAGAAGTTCATCCTGTGCTCGGCGCTTATCGCGCGGCGCGGTGCGCCCCTGCCGAAGAATGAAATCGCCGATGTGCTGTGGGGCGAAGACGAGGCCGGTGGACCCGATTGCTGGTACACCGTGATCCAAGTGACGATTGGCATGATCCGGCCAAAGCTCGAACGGCTCGGCCTGCGCATCGTCTGCCGCTACGCGATAGGCCACTTCGCCGAACCCCTGCCATCCGCGCTGCGGAGGGCCGCATGAGCGAGTGGCTGACGGCGCGCGAGATTGCCGAGATGCGGCTGCCGGGGCTGGCGCACTCAAAGCGCAAGGTGAACGAGTTCGCCACCCGCAATGGCTGGCATGGCGCCATGACGGAAGCGGGCGAGCCGCTGGCGCGGAAGCGCCAGGGGGCGGGCGGGGGCTTCGAGTTTCATCAATCCCTGCTGCCGCAGGTGGCGCGCTCGCGGCTTGAGGCGCGGGCCGGGCGTCACGCGCCTGAGCAACAGATCGCCCGCGACCTCGACCTCATGAAGCCATCCGACCTCACGCGCCGCGATGCCAGGCTCTTCGTGCTGGGGCGGGCGGAGGCGTTCGCCAAAGCGCATCCCGATCTCAACCTCGTTCAGGCACTCGATGCCTATGCGTCCGCCTTCAACGCGAAGAGCGCGCAGGTTCCGGATTGGGTGCGCCATGAGATAGGCGAAATGTCGGGTCGGACGCTTCGCCGCTGGCGGGGCTTCCGCGAGGCCTCGCGCCTCGACCAGCTGGCCGGGCGCTATTCAGTGCGCGAAGGCTCGCGCGACATCGAGCGCATGCGCGACGGCGAGGTCGCGAGTTTCATCGGCGGGCTGATCGTCAAGCAGCCGTTCCTCACAACCCCGCATATCCGGCTGATGGTGCAGGGGCACTTCGGACTCGATCTTGCCGCGCTCCCTTCGGAGCGGACGTTCCAGCGTTTCGTGACCGACTGGAAGCAGCAGAACTCGCTGGCGCTCCTCAAGCTCCACAATCCCGACGGCTACAAGTCGAAGGCGCGTCTGTCGGGCAATAACTCCAACGCGCATGTGACAGCGCTCAACCAGCTGTGGGAAATCGATGCCTCGCCGGCGGATGTGCTCACCGTCGACGGGCGGCATGCGGTCTATGCGGCGGTCGATATCTGGTCGCGGCGGATGATGGTGCTGGTGACCAAAACACCGCGCACCGAGGCGACGCTGCTGCTGATCCGCCGGGCCATCCTCGCCTGGGGCGTTCCCGCCACGATCAAGACCGACAATGGCTCGGATTTCACGTCGCGGCGCTTCGTTTCCGCCATGAATTCGGTGGGGATCGCGCATGAGACGTCGGATGCCTTCAGCCCTGAACAGAAAGGCACGGTCGAGCGCGCCATCGGCACGCTGCAACGGGGCCTGATGCCGGTGCTGCCGGGGTTCATCGGCCACTCGGTTGCCGACCGTAAGGTGATCGAGGGGCGCAAGGCCTTTTCGGCGCGGCTCGGCCAGTCGGACGAGCATATGTTCCAGGTGGAGATTTCGGCCCAGGACTTGCAGCGCTACTGCGACGAGTGGTGCGAGAACACTTACCAGCATCATGGGCACCGGGGCCTCGGCGGCATGTCGCCGTTTGCGAAGGCCGCGAGCTTCCGGGGCCGGATCGACAGGATCGAGAACGAGCGCGCGCTCGACCTGCTGCTGGCGCCGATCGCCGGACAGGACGGCTGGCGCCAGGTGACGAAGCAGGGCGTTCAGCTCGACAAGGCGTGGTTCATCTCGCCGCACCTGCTGCCGGGTGCCCGCGTGTTCTGCCGCCAGGACCCCGAGGACATGGGGCGGCTGCATGTGTTCGAGAGCGAGGCCGGGGCCTTCATCACGACGGCGATCTGCCCCGAGCGGGCGGGCATCGACCCGAAGTCCGCGATCAGGGCGGCACGCGAGAAACAGGCCGAGACGATCGCCGAGCGGAGCCGC
>JALHQC010000101.1 GCA_022842165.1 bacterium | reverse complement strand
CGCCAGGTTATGCAGATGAAGCCTGCGGAAGATGGCGCCCTGCCCGGCTCGCTCTCCACGCGAGAGGCACACCATGATCTCGTGAGCCTTCAGGACCGTGCCGGCTCGGTAACCCGCATCCATTGCCTGAACAGCGACGGGCACGATCGCCCCCGCATGCAACGCGAAGATCGGCTGGCAGATGGTCCTCAGCCGAACTTCGCCAATGACGGCGTAGCGAATGCCGACTTCATCGATATTGATGGCGGCGTGTGAAGCAGGAGTATGCCTGACTGGAGTCGTCAATGGGCGGTCCTGCGCCCAAAGGCTCTCCAGGCGCGTCCATGCGACGGTTGAGCCGGATGTGACGCAGCCGCCACGGCTTGCGGCATCTCCGCCAGAGCAAGGTTGGTGGCGACTCCGAAGGAGGAAAAACTCGTCGGCGCGATTTCCGGGCGTGCCAGAACGTAGCCCTGAACCATGGAGGCGCCGGACCTCTCGGCCAGTTCGAGCTGCCAGTTCTCCTCGATCCCCTCGAACACCGTCTGGATGCCCTGCTTGGCAAAGATGTCGACCATCGCCGACAGCAGACCGAAACCCGGCCCCGACTCCATCAGCCGCGTGATCCAGAGCGCATCGAACTTGACGATGTCGGGGCGCAGGGCGCGAATCCGGTTGATGTCGGATTCCTCCGATCCATAGTCGTCGACGGCGATGCGAAAACCGTTCGCCTTCAGCCGCGCTACGAGCTGATAAAGCGCTTCCTGGGAGGCCGACCTCTGTTCGGTCACTTCGCAGACCACCCGCTGCGGGTCGATTCCGCTGGTCGACAGCACGCCGCGCATGTCTGCCAGCGCGGCATCGGCGACCTGCCGATCGATAAAGACGGACGGATCGAAATTCACGAAGATCGCCGCCTCGCGCGGCAGGCATGCGGCTGCGTTGAGCAGGTGCAGGGTCCGCGTCAGCGTTTCGACGGAAAACCGGTCAACCGCCGGAAGTGTGGAGAAAAAGGTCGGCGGCGCTACAGGAACGTCATGTCGGAAGGGGCGAACAAGCGCCTCGAAGGCTGCAATGGAAAGCTTGCCGTTCCTGAAGGCAAAGATCGGCTGAAACGCAGTCTTGAGGGTGAACGGTCCCCACACGCCGGTCGACGTGCCATCATCGTTCAGAACGATGTGGGCAAGGGCGATGCTGAGCGACACGTCCGCGGTTTCTCCTGATTGTGGAGAGACACTGGCACGCAAGCTTTTATCGGGCGTTAACGAATTGGGCGCCGCGATGATTTCACCTGGAATTCGGCACAGGCTTGCGATTCGCATCACGATCGGACAAGAGAGCTTGCCCGAAGCGACGGTGTCCCGCGTCCGTCGCTGCCGGTAAACTCAGGAACTCCGCCTCCACAGGATGGCGCACCCCGTTTTGGAGAACATTGTGTCATGGCCTTCATTGCTGACGCCCTTTCCCGCGTAAAGCCCTCGGCGACCATCGCCGTCACGCAAAAGGCTCGCGAATTGAAGGCGAAAGGCCGCGACATCATCGGGCTCGGTGCCGGCGAGCCCGATTTCGACACGCCCGACAACATCAAGAATGCGGCCATCGATGCCATCCGTCGCGGCGAGACGAAGTATCCGCCGGTGTCAGGCATCGTGCCGTTGCGCGAGGCGATTGCCGCCAAGTTCAAGCGGGAGAACAATCTCGACTACACGCCCGCGCAGACGATCGTCGGCACCGGCGGCAAGCAGATCCTGTTCAACGCCTTCATGGCGACGCTCAACCCCGGCGACGAGGTCGTCATCCCCACGCCCTACTGGGTCAGCTATCCGGAAATGGTTCTGCTCTGCGGCGGGGAGCCGAGATTCGCCGAGACAACCGCTGCCAACGGCTTCAAGCTCAAGGCCGAGGCATTGGAAAAGGCGATCACCCCGCGCACGAAGTGGCTTGTCCTCAACTCGCCGTCGAACCCTTCCGGTGCCGCCTATACCGAGCTGGAGCTGAAGGAAATCGCCGCGGTCCTGATGCGCCACCCCCATGTCTGGGTGCTGACCGACGACATGTACGAGCACCTGACCTATGGCGACTTCAAGTTCAAGACCATCGCCGAGGTGGAGCCGAACCTCTATGGCCGCACGCTGACGATGAACGGCGTGTCGAAGGCCTATGCCATGACGGGTTGGCGCATCGGCTATGCGGCCGGCCCGCTCGAGCTTCTGAAGGCGATGGACATGATCCAGGGCCAGCAGACCTCGGGTGCCTGTACAATCGCGCAGTGGGCGTCGGTCGAGGCGCTGAACGGCCCGCAGGACTTCATCGCGAAGAACAAGGCGATCTTCCAGGGCCGCCGCGATCTCGTCGTCTCCATGCTCAACCAGGCGCGCGGCATCACCTGTCCCTCACCGGAAGGCGCATTCTACGTCTACCCGTCCTGCGCCGGGCTTATTGGCAAGAAGACTGCGACCGGAAAGGTCATCGACAATGACGAGACCTTCTGCTCCGAACTGCTCGAAGGCGAAGGTGTCGCCGTGGTTTTCGGCAGCGCCTTCGGCCTCGGGCCGAATTTCCGCATCTCCTACGCCACGTCGGAGACGCTGCTCGAGCAGGCCTGCACGCGCATCCAGCGCTTCACGGCGTCACTGAGCTAGGGTCATCGCCACCCAGGTGGGCGCCACGCCCTGAACGGAAAATGGGCGGCGGGCCGGGTGAACCTGCCTCCGCCATCGTTCCCGCCAAGGTCAGACCCTTGGTGGATGTTGCCTAGCAGAGTGGAATGCAGCGCCAGGGGCAGTCGCCCCTTCAGTGCGGCAGTGAGTGCCTGGCGAACACGAGCGGAGTGCACTGCAGCACGCTCGGCCCGGCCGTCGTACTTGCCCTGCCGCCCAACACATGTGACCATGCATATGGCAGGTGGCGTCGACAGCAACGCCCCGCTTGCGACGGTCGACAGGCCGGCCGCCGCTCTGGAGGAAAACGCCTGAGTGGAGGTCAGTCATGGGACATCGCGCCGGAGGAAGGCGTTCGGGACCGAAATGCATCGCCATTGTCGGTCCCTTCGCAAGCGGCAAGACCACTCTTCTTGAAGCCATTCTGGCGCGCTGCGGCGCGATCCCCCGACAAAACCCCGTCGCCTCGGGCAACACCGTGGGCGACCACTCGCCGGAAGCGCGCGCCCACCAGATGAGCGTGGAAGCTGCGGTCGCCACCGTGGAATTCATGGGCGAGCAACTGACTTTTGTCGACTGTCCCGGTTCCGTCGAGTTCGCTTTTGAAGCTGAACCCGCACTTGCTGCATGCGACGCAGCAATCGTCGTAGCGGAAGCCGACGAAAAGAAGATCCCTGCCCTGCAGTTGATCATGCGTAAGCTGGAAGACCTCGGCATCCCGCGCCTACTCTTCCTGAACAAGGTCGACAAGATCGCGGCAGGCGTGCGCGACACGTTGAAGCTGTTACAGCCGGCAAGCGAGACGCCGCTTCTGTTGCGCCAGATTCCGCTGCGCCGCGACGGCATCGTCGTTGGGGCCATCGACCTGGCCCTGGAGCGCGCCTACATCTACCGCGAGCACGCCGAGAGCGTGGTCACCGACATACCGGACGATGAAAGGGCAAGGGAGGTCGAGGCCCGCTTCTCGATGCTGGAAACGCTTGCCGACCATGACGACCAACTGCTGGAGCAACTCCTCGAAGAGATTCCGCCGCCCCGCGACGAAGTCTTCGACGATCTTGCAGCCGACCTGCGCGAAGGGCTCGTCATTCCGGTGCTGATCGGCACGGCGGAGAAAGGCAATGGCGTATTGCGGCTGTTGAAGGCGATCCGCCACGATGCACCTGACATCGAGGCCACGCGCAAGCGGCTCGGCCTTAC
>JALHQC010000100.1 GCA_022842165.1 bacterium | reverse complement strand
CCGCGGCAACGGCAGGCTCGAACTCGATGACGGCACGCTCGCCGGTTCCTGCCTGACGATGGACGAAGCCGTGCGCTATTGCGTCAAGCGGCTGCAGCTCGACCTCGGCGAGACTCTCGCCATGGCTTCGCTGACGCCGGCCACCCTGATCGGGCGCGACCATGAACTTGGCCGCATCGCGCCGGGCTGGAATGCCAGCCTCGTCCATCTCGACGATGATCTTCACGTCCGCGCCACATGGATCGATGGCACCGGAGGAGCGCCGTCATGAAGCTTGCAGGCGCGGTGACGGAGGGCAGCGGCGCGGTGAACGAGGACGGCTACGGATTTGCCGGACCGCCCGATGACGTTCATGCCGCATGGGTCTTCGATGGCGTCACGGGGATCAATGGCGGAAGCCGCCTCGGGGCTGCAAGCGATGCGGCGTGGCTGGTGGCGCGGGCCGAGGCCCACCTCGCCGAACTGGCCGTTCTGGACCGGCCGCTCGACCACATCCTGTCCGCCCTGGTGGAGCGGCTGATGGCGGATTGGGCCAGCGGCACCGCCAATACCGCCCTGCCATCCGATTATGATCCGCCGGCGGCCTGCCTCATACTCGCCAAGCGCTATGTCAGCGGGTGGAAAGCGCTCCGCCTGGGCGACTCCTGCCTTCTGGCGCGATGGCCCGGCGGCAGCCACCGGATCTTCGCGGCATCGCCCAACAACGCCTTCGACCACTGGCTTGCCGAGGAAGCGGGAAAGCGCCGCGATGGCAGCGTCCCCGACATGAAAGCGCTGCTGGCGGAGTTCCGGCCGCGGCTTCTCGCTGCACGGGCGATGCGCAACAAGCCAGGCGGCTACAGCGTCCTCGAGTGCAGTGAAGCGAGCCTGCTGATGCCCGAATACACCGATCTCGGGCATCCGGAGGACATCCTCCTCTGCACCGATGGCTATTACCGCGCGGTCGACCACTACGGGCTGTTCGACGATCAGGCGCTTCTCGATGCCAGTTCGGCAAGCGCCGAAAAGGTTCTTGCCGCGCTCCGCGCCGCCGAGGCGGCGGACCCCGACTGCCGGCGCTTCCCCCGCTTCAAGCCCGCCGATGATGCAACCGCGCTGATGCTCATATCCAACAACGGAGAACAACGATGATGACGCGCCTTTCAGGACTGGCCGGATCGCTGATGGCATTCGCCATCGCCCTCACCCCCGCCATGGCGGGAGAAAAGGTTTCAGTCTCCACCAGCGAAAGCAACGAGGACGGCGCGGTCATGCGCAGCGTGAATTTCAGCGGCGCCTGCGGCGAGGAATGCTTCATGGCCAGCCTGCGCTGCGGCGAGACGGGGCCACTCGAGGTGGACCTGATCGATGTCGCATCGGCGGTAGCCGCGAAATCGCTGTCGCGCGAGCAGAGCGTCATGATCCTCGCGGTCGGCGGCCAAAAATACGAGATGCCAGTTGCCAGCTTCACCTTCAGCGAGATGAACGGAAGCTGGGACGTGTCCGCCTACGGACCGGATACCGACCCGGTGTTCAAGAGCTTCGCCACGGCCAAAGACTTCACGCTGTCGGTCGAGGCGCGGCGCGAAACACTACCGGTCACGCGCGAAGTCAAGGCCTGGGCGAAAGCCTGCCTGCACTGATCCGTCATGCCTTGCGCCGCCGCGATTTCGCGAAGGTGTCGAAGGCCACCGCCAGCACGATGATGACGCCGATGATGATCTGCTGGATGTAGGAGTTCACATTCATCAGCACGAGGCCGTTGAGCAGCACGCCGATGAGGATCGTTCCGATCACCGTTCCGAAGATCGAGCCCGAGCCGCCGAACAGGCTGGTGCCGCCGATGACGACCGAGGCAATGACGGTCAGTTCATAGCCCGTTCCGGCGACCGCCTCCGCCGAGTTGAGGCGGGCCGAAAGCACGAAGGCGCCAAGCCCCGCGAAGAAGCCCATGATGATGTAGACGCTGCAGATGATGCCGTTGACGTTGAGCCCTGCCAGGCGCGCGGCTTCCGGGTTGCCGCCCACCGCATAGACCCGGCGGCCGTAGCGCGTATAGCTCAGCACGATATGGGCGATCAGCGCGGCAACGAGGAAGATGATGACCGGCACCGGCACGGAGAAGATCCGCCCCTGGCCCCACCACGCGAAATCCGGCTGAAAGCCCGAGATCGGCCCGCCCGCCGCGAACAGCAGGGCCGCGCCGCGAAACACCGACATGCCGCCCAGCGTCACCACGAAGGCCGGCACCTTCAGCCTGGTGATCGCCACGCCCTGCAGCAATCCGCCGATGAGGCCCACGGCAATCGCTGCCAATGCGGCCAACGGCCAGCCGAAGCCGATCGCATCATCGCCCACCGTGAAACGGTCCTGCAGCCCGCCCTTGGCAACGGCGGCGGCAACAAGCCCCGCGAAGGCCAGCAGCGAACCGATCGACAGGTCGATACCGGCGGTCAGGATGACGAAGGTCATGCCGATCGCCAGCAGCCCGGTGATCGAGACCTGCCGCATCACGTTGAAGAGATTCACCGACGACAGGAAGCGCGGCTCCATGATGGCGAAGACCGCCATCAGCAGCAGCAGGAAGATCAGCGGCGCAAAACGCGCCAGGAAGGAGAAGGCATCGAAGCTGTTGTCGGTCTGTCTGGCAGCGGCATTGGTCATCTACGTCCCCGTTCAGGCTGCGCGCTGCGGCGCGATGGTCATCAGCGTCATGAGTTTTTCCTGCGTCGCGTGCTCGCGCATCACTTCGCCCGTCACCCGGCCCTCGCGCATGGTGACGATGCGGTCCGCCAGCGCCAGCACTTCCGGCAGTTCGGACGAGATCACGATGATGGCGATGCCGGCTTCCGCCATCTGGAACAGAAGGTTGTGAACCTCGACCTTGGCGCCGACATCGATGCCGCGCGTCGGCTCGTCGACGATCAGCACCTTGGGGCGCAGCGCCAGCCAGCGCGCCAGCACCACTTTCTGCTGGTTGCCGCCCGACAGGTTGCCGACGAGCTGATCGGGCGACGCCATGCGGATGTTGAGGAGCTTCCTGTATTCCTCGACGAGGGCGTCCTCCTTCGAGCCGCTGATGAAGACGCCAAGCGATGAAATCCGGTCATGCGCGGCGATCGACAGGTTGGTGCGGATGGCGAGAGACAGGAACAGCGCCTGCTGCTTGCGGTCCTCCGGCACGAGGCCCACGCCCTGGGCGATCGCATCATGCGGCGACGCGATCGAGACGGGCTTGCCGTCGATTGCCACACTGCCGGAATCGAATTTGTCGGCGCCGAAAATCACCCGCGCCGTCTCCGTGCGGCCGGCGCCAACCAGACCGGCAATGCCGAGGATCTCGCCCTTGTTCACATGGAAGGATACGCCGTGAAGCTCGATGGCGCTGGCATCGGTTGCCTTGCGGCGGCGCGAGATGCCCGCGACCGAGAGCGCCACCTCGGATGTAGCGAAGCTGCTGGCCCGGGCTTCGAGAAGTCCCAGCTCGCGGCCCACCATCAGGCGGATGATGCCGTCCATCGCCGTCTCGGCCACCCTGCCGCGGCCCACATGGCGGCCGTCGCGCAGCACGGTGTAGCTGTCGCAGATCTCGAAAACCTCTTCCAGCCGGTGGGTGACGAAAATGGTCGAGATGCCTTCGCGCTTCAGCCCGCGGATGATCGAGAACAGCTTCTCGACCTCGCTGCGGCTCAGGGCGCTGGTCGGCTCGTCCATCACGATCAGCCGCGACTTCATCGACAGCGCGCGGGCGATTTCCACCATCTGCTGCTCGGCAACCGAGAGATCGCGGACAAGCGCGCGCGGGCTGCGCTCCAGTCCGATGCGGGCGCAGAGCGCCTGCGTCTGGCCTTCAAGTTCCTTGCGGCTGATGAAGAAGCGCGATCCCGGCTCGCGGCCGATGAAGACATTTTCGGCCACCGTCATGTCGGGGGCCAGCGTGAATTCCTGGTAGATGGTAACGATCCCTGCGGCCTGCGCGGCCTGG
>JALHQC010000099.1 GCA_022842165.1 bacterium | reverse complement strand
ACGCACCGTTTCTCGAGAAGCCGTTCCGCGTCGATGACCTGATCGCGCGGCTGCAGTTTCTTGTGAAGGCCGCCTAATCGGGCCAAATTCCCGAGAACACTTGAATTATCGGCCTGGACCACCTACATCACGACTATTCTTCCGGTCGCCTGACCACCTCTCGCCGGTGTTCTCACTGGCGGCGTAACTTGCGCGAAAAGGATGGTCATATGTCTGCCACCGCTAGCCTCTTCATGTTCCGTTCGACGAAGTCCGAGGACCTCTGCTGCTTTTCCCACAGTTCGAGTGGGGAAGGCCTGCCGGAGAAGTTCGCCCCCTGGAACGGTTTCGGTGTCGTCCGCACCGACCAAAAGCCGCCCCATGGGCTTTCCCGCGACGCAATCGAGGCCGGCATCACCGCCAAGGGTTATCAGCTCTGGCGCAAGAAGATCGCGTCCTGAAGCGGAAGACACACCCTAACAGCCTATCAGCCGGCCAGATCAACGGAGGTCACAATGGCATTTCCACCGAACTACAATCAGGACCGCAACAACCGGGCGCGCGCCAAGGCACGCAAGGCGCTCGACAAGCAGCAGGAACGCGAGGAACGCGCCGCCCAGCGCAAGCGCGAGCGCGCTGCGGAAGAACCGCAGTCCGCAACCCAACCCCAAACTCCGGAGACCAAGTGATGGGCAGGAAAAAAGAGAAAGCCATCGAAGGCTTCGTCATGTTCGACGTCGTCTACGAGGATGGCACCAAAAGCTCGCGGCGCAAGGTGGCGGCCGCCACGATCGCCGAATTCGGCGATGATCATGCGAAGACCGTGATCATGGATCAGGATCGCAAGATCACCGAAATGTCGGGGCACAACCGCGGCTCGATCGTCTCGATCAACCGTTCGAACTGAAGCGGTTCAGGCAGGAAGAGCGCGGATGGCGCTGAACGGCACCATCTGCTTTCTGTCCTCGTCCCACAGCGTCAGCCGCACGCATTTGAGGCTTTCCCATAGCGTGATGCGCCCGATGTTCCGCAATTCCGGATAGTCCGCCATGATGCGCGGCAGCTTGTAGAACGGAATTCGGCTCGACAGGTGATGAAGGTGGTGGATGCCGATGTTGCCGGTCATCCACATCAGCGGCGCGGGCAGATCGTAGAACGAACTCCCATGCAGTGCGGCGTCGGGATGCGACCAGTCGGGTTCGCGTTCCCAGTAGGTCTGCTCGAACTGATGCTGGATATAGAACAACCATACGCCGATGGAGGCGCCGATCATTACGACCGGTAGCTGGATCAGCAGGAACGTGGACCAGCCGACGGCATAGATCAGCGCTGCACACAGCGCCACGATGCCGAGATTGGTGAAGAGCGTGCTGAGCCATGGCATGGCGCCCCGGTTCATCGACCCGACCGGCAGCCGGTGCTGGAGGATGAAGAGATAGGCTGGGCCCAGGCCGAAGATCACGACGGGGTTGCGGTAGATGCGGTAGCGGATGCGGCCCCACCGGCTCAGGCCCAGGTATTCGCGCACCGTCAGCGTGTCGATATCGCCGATGCCGCGCCGGTCCAAGTTTCCGGAGCTTGCGTGGTGGAGCGCATGGGCATGGCGCCAGAAGTCATAGGGCGTCAGCGTCAGCACGCCTAGCACGCGGCCTGTCCAGTCATTGGCAAGGCGCGAGGTGAAGAGTGCGTTGTGGCCACAGTCGTGCTGGATCATGAACAGGCGTACGAGCAGGCCCGCCGCAGGAATGGTGAGCAGCAGCGATATCCAGGGGCTTACAGTCCACAACATCCACATCAGCGCCCACAAGGCGGCAAGGGGCACTGCGGTAATGCTGATTTCGAACAGGGCGCGGCGGTTGTCTGGCTGCTTGTAAGGGCTGAGCCGGGTCGACCAGGTTTTTGCGGCACTGGTCACGTTATGCAATGTCTCAAGAATTTGTCCAATCTGTTATCCGGATCGATCCGGAAAGCGGTGTCACTGGCAGCACAGTGTGTCTGCCTGATGGGTTTATTCCGGCGCAAATCTGGTCTTGCGAGATCACGCCGTCTCTAACAGCTTCCAGTGCAGATACCAATGATCATGATTGCCGCCGGTCTTCTAACCTCGAGCCATGCAGGATGGTTCCGGAACCGCTGTCAGAAGCTTGCATCGCGCCGCCTTCCCGAGCAGCAGCGGCCACTTGGCGCATGGGCGGTTTGTGTCCTAATGAAGCTCCGTGTGGAAGTTCCGGGGCGGGTGGCCGTCACCAACGTCCGGACAATGTTCAAATCTTGATCGACGAGGCACGTCTCCGATGAAATTACTCAATGCCATGCTGGCCCGTATCGTGAGGACCGGCACCCTCGAGGTGGTCGATGCCGAGGGCAACATTCACCGGCACGCAGGGACGCCGCAACCTTTCGTGCGCGTGAAACTGCACGATCCGGCGCTCTATACGGCACTGGCCTGGAACCCCGACCTCAAGGCGGGTGAAGCCTACATGGACGGCACGCTGACCATCGAGGAGGGAACGCTCCGCGATTTCCTGACACTTTTTGCCATCAATCGCGGCGTATCGCGCAAGCTGCCGATCAAGAAGCCGCTGCGGCGCCTGGCCAAGCGCATGAAGGCCGTGTTCCAGCGCAACACGCTTCAGCAGTCGCGCCGCAATGTCGAGCATCACTATGACCTCTCGAACGAACTCTACGGCCTGTTTCTCGACAGCGGCATGAATTATTCCTGCGGCTATTTCCGCTCTTCCGGCGATACGATCGAGGATGCCCAGCGCAACAAGCTCCGCCATATCGCCGCGAAGCTCGACCTGAAGCCCGGGCACAAGGTGCTCGACATCGGCTGCGGCTGGGGCGGCATGTCGCTCTACATGGCGGAACATTTCGATGTCGAGGTAACGGGTGTGACCCTGTCGGTCGAGCAGCACAAGCTGGCGCAGGAGCGCGCCGAACAGCGGGGCCTTTCCCACAAAGCGCGCTTCGAGCTGCGCGACTACCGCGACGTGACCGGCAAGTTCGACCGCATCGTCTCGATCGGCATGTTCGAGCATGTGGGCATTTCCTACTTTCCGCAGTATTTCGGAAAGATAAACAGCCTGCTGAGCGACGACGGCGTCGCCCTCGTCCACGCCATCGGCCGCAAGAGCGGCCCCGGCCTGACCGGGGCGTGGCTGCGGAAGTACATCTTTCCGGGCGGCTATTCCCCAGCGCTCTCGGAAACATTCGCAGCGATCGAACGCTCGGGCCTGTGGGTCACGGATACCGAAATCTGGCGCCTGCACTATGCCGAGACGCTGAAGTGCTGGTTCGACCGCTTTTCGGAGAACCGCGAGCGCGCCGCAGCGCTTCTGGGCGAGCGCTTCTGCCGCATGTGGGAATTCTACCTGATCAGCAGCGAACTGAGCTTCCGGCATTTCAAGCACATGGTCTTCCAGATCCAGCTTTCGAAGTCGGTCGACACCCTGCCCCTGCAGCGCGACTACATGGTGGATGTGGAGCGCTATCTGCTGACCACCGATGGCGGACGCTGAAGCCATGAGGATCGGGCGCCTTGCGAGGCTCGCGGCGCTGTCGCCCCGCCAGCATGGCTACCTGCTGCAGGCGGCATTTCATCTGACGCGCGCCCGGCTCGACCTGCAGCGGAAACCGGCAAGGGATATTCTCAGCGCGTTGCAACGGCAGTCCGGACCGGACCGGGACTCGGCCGGTGTCGATGTCGATGTCGCCTTGCTGTCCTGGGCGATCAAGGCGGCGGCATCAGGGGTGCCATGGCGTTCGGATTGCCTGATCCAGTCCATGGCGGCGGACCGCTGGCTGCGGCGGCACGGCATCGCTGCGGATTTCAGGCTGGGTGTCAAGCCGGTGGCCGGAGGATCGATTCTCGCCCATGCCTGGCTCGAGATCGACGGTGTGGTGCTGACGGGAGGCGACGACATCACCACCTATGACGTGCTGATCGGCGGCTGAGGCGGGTTGCCTATCGGGACTGCACTTCCACGCGGTCGCGAATATCCTGCGTCCTTCCGGTGCTGAGGATCCTGTCGCGCAGGCTTCTGAACTCCGGCATCGCCATGCCGGCGGCGATGGCGTCCTTCACCAGGCTGGCGGCGGCCCGCTCGTAACCGGGGCTCAGGATTTCGGGAAGCTCATTGCGATAGGTCGCGCCGATGATGTGCGGTACGCC
>JALHQC010000098.1 GCA_022842165.1 bacterium | reverse complement strand
CGGAACGGCCAGCACGATCCCTGCAATGCCCCAGAGCCAGGCCCAGAAGGCCAGCGCCAGCAGGATCACGACAGCGTTGATCTGCATCCGGCGGCTCATGACCAGCGGCGTGACGATCTGGGTCTCGAGCCCGATCAGCAGCATGTAGATTGCCGGGGCGAGCAGCGCCTGCGAGATGTTCGGGAATGCCACGATCGCGATGGCGGCCGACAGCAGCATGCCGGCGATCGGCCCCAGATAGGGAATGAAGTTGAGGATGAAGGCCAGCATCGCCCAGAGATGCGGCGTGGGCATGCCGATCGCCCAGAAGCCGAGGCCGACGGCCACGGCGAGGACGGCGTTGATGGCGGTCAGGGAGATGAGATAGGCCGATACCTCGCGTTCGACGTCGAGCACGATCCGCAGCGCGTTCTTCTTGTCCGACAGCGTCGGCATCACCCTGATCAGCTTTTCGTAGAACAGGTCGCCCGAGGCCATGAGAAACACCGCGATGACCAGCGACCCGCTGATGACGATGAAGACATTCACCGGGTAGGCCGCGAAGAAGGTGAGCATTGTCGGAAAGATCGGTTCCTTGACGACGACTTCCTGTACTCCGGGCTCGGCGGCGGGATCGGTTGCGTCCTGGATCGTTTCGGTGAGGTAAACGAGGGACTCGAACGAGGATTTGAGATCGGAGAGGCGCTGGATGAAAATGCGCTGGATTTCCGGGGCATTGGCGATCCAGTCGATGATCGCGCCGCTGAAGATCGCGGTGGCGGTGAGCGCCAGCGCGCTGCCGATGACGGCAATCCCCGTCGTGGTGGCCCAGGCCGGAATGCCGCGCCGGGACAGGCCTCGCACCAGGGGCCTCAGGGTGATGGCGATGAAGAAGGCGAAGACGACGGGAAGCAGGAAGTCGCGCGCGAAGTAAAGCGCCGCGATGGCGGCGAAGATGAAGATGCCGATGACGGATGTTCTGATCCCCCGCAGCCGGCGGGCAGAAACCTCCTCAGGCGGTTCCTGCGCCGCGGTGCCGGGGGCGGTCTGCCCGAGGTTCAAATCCGTCCCAGCAGCATCAGGACGATGATGATCAGCAGGATCGCGCCGAGAATACCCGAGGGACCGTAGCCCCAGCTGCGGCTGTAGCCCCAGCTCGGAAGCGCGCCGATCAGGATGAGGATGAGCACGATGATGAGAATGGTGCCGAGGGTCATGATTGGCTCCTGTAAGAGATGAGGGCAGGGCCAAACGCCACAAGGGTCAATCCTGTTCCGGCGGCGGTGCGCCAGTGCTCACTTCGGCGGCGTCACCGCGCCGCTGCTGTCCGAGAACATCGCGGCGGGCGTTTCGCTGCCGAGAAGAAGCGCGAGCTTGTTGCGGGCGCGGTTGACGCGGCTCTTGATGGTGCCAACCGGCACCTGGCAGATCTGGGCGACCTCCTGGTAGGAGAACCCCGAGGCGCCGACCAGCACCACCGCCTCGCGCTGATCGTCGGGCAGCTGCTGCAGGGCGATGCGGAGGTCGGCCATGTCCAGCTGGCTTTCCTGCCCGCCGGATGTCATCACATTGCCGGCATAGTCGCCGTCGGCATCCTCGACCTCGCGCTTGCGCTTGCGCAGCTGGCTGAAATAT
The DNA here is from genome assembly GCA_022842165.1 of bacterium. Taxonomy (GTDB): domain Bacteria; phylum Pseudomonadota; class Alphaproteobacteria; order Rhizobiales; family Aestuariivirgaceae; genus Aestuariivirga. Next base: position 2,554 of record JALHQC010000098.1, on the reverse strand, counting down.
TCGTTGCGGAGAATGGTGAACAGCCACGCCTTGATGTTGGTGCCGGCCTGAAAGCTGTTCTGGTGGTTCCACGCCTTCATCAGGGTTTCCTGCACCAGGTCGTCGGCATAGTCCGAGTGGGAGGCAAGCGACAGCGCGAAGGCGCGGAGTTTCGGGATCGCCCCGACCAGATGATCGCGGAACTGGTTTCGCGCCCGCATCTCCCTCTCGGAGCTTTCGATCTCGATATCGCTGGCGTGTAAGTCGCCCATCGGGTCAGTGCTCCGGCATTGCGGAATCGGGAATCCTCTTCAACTCCTCAAGCAACTCACTCAACCGGTCGGAAAGCGGCTGTGCCGCACTGTCGTAATTCGACCTCAGCCGGCGCCCGATCATGTCGTTGACCGTCGAGCCGGTTCTTGCGCTGCGCCCAAAGGCCATCTGGGGCGTATGGCTTTCTGCCCACTGCCGTGCCCCGGACCTTTCCTTGTGATTACTCATCATCCACCTTACTGAAACCGTACCCGACCGGGCGGCGCAGCCGCACCGTCTGTAAGACAGAGCAGGAAGGATGGTTCCGATCCGGCCGGTTTTTTCGCGCCGCAAACGCAAGAAAGTGCCGATTTCAGAAGGTCTTGGATCACCAGTGGACACAACGGCAATGCCACGGGCCGCGCCATGGCTTGGGAAGACGGAGGCTGCCGAGCCGCAGGCTCCGGGCAAGCCGTGTGAGGCACAGGAGGAACGCACTTGCCGGTGGCGGCATGGCGCCGGACGGGCCAACTTGTTTATGCTAACCTTAACCGGTAACCTTCAGGCGCTGGGCCGGCTCCGGCATGGGAACGGCAAACGCGCGGTATTTACTTCAAAATCAAGTTTTCCGGCCCTGCTATTCTCTCGCCGCGGCGGACGCGGTAGATTGCGCGCATCGAAATTCTATCGCGAAGCTCCGGCGGGTGCCGGGTTTCTGGAGGCAACATGAAACTGACTGTCATCGGCGCCGGTTATGTTGGGCTCGTTTCGGCGGCCTGCTTTTCGGATTTCGGCTATGAGGTGACCTGCGTCGACAGGGACCCGCGCAAGATCGCGGCGCTCGAGAGCGGCAAGATCCCGATCTACGAGCAGGGCCTGGAGCCCATCGTTGCCAGCAACCGCCAGGCCGGGCGGCTGGTATTCACCGAGAACCTGGCCGAGGCCGTGGCCTCCGCCGATGTCGTGCTGATCGCCGTGGGGACACCGACCCGCGAGGGCGAGGACGCGGCCGACCTTTCCTATGTCTATGCCGCGGGCGAAGAGATCGCCAAGGCGATGAAGGGCTTCACGGTCATCGTGACCAAGTCGACGGTTCCCGTCGGCACCGCCGCGAAGCTCCGCGAGATCATTTCGCGCGTGAGGCCCGATGGCGATTTCGAGGTTGCCTCCAATCCGGAATTCATGCGCGAGGGTTCCGCCGTCGAGGATTTCCTGCGCCCCGACCGCGTGGTGATCGGCGTCTCCTCCGAGCGCGCCGAAGCCGCACTCCGCCAGCTCTATCGCCCGCTTGCCGCCAAGGATGTGCCGATCGTCGCGACATCCTGCGAAGCCGCCGAGATCATCAAGTATGCGGCCAACACCTTCCTCGCCACGCGCATCGCCTTCGTCAACCAGCTGGCCGACCTGTGCGAGCGCGTCGGCGCCGACATCCAGGACGTGGGCCGCGGCATGGGCCTCGACAAGCGCATCGGCCTCCAGTTCCTGAGCCCGGGACCGGGCTACGGCGGCTCGTGCTTCCCGAAGGATACGCGCGCCCTGGCGGCGACGGCCCGCCAGTATGGCGAACGCTTCTCGATCGTCGAGAACGTCATCACCGCCAACGAAGCCCGCAAGAAGGACCTGGCCGACCGCATCGAGAAGGCAGTCGGCGGCTCGCTGAAGGGCGCCAAGATCGCGCTGCTCGGCATCGCCTTCAAGGCCGAGACCGACGACATCCGCGACGCCGCGGCGCTGACCGTCATCCCTGAATTGCAGCGGCGCGGCGCCGCCGTTGCGGCCTTCGATCCCGTCGCCATGGACAATGGCCGCAGCACCTTCGAATCGGTGCAGTGGTGCGCCGATGCCTATTCCGCGGCAATCGGTGCCGATGCCGTAGTGGTGCTGACCGAGTGGAACGTGTTCCGCGGCCTCAACCTTCGCCGCATGGGCAAGGACATGCGCCAGCCGGTGATGGTGGATTTCCGCAATCTCTTCGGCATGGATGACGTGAGCAACACCGGCTTCACCTATCACTCGATCGGGCGTGCCACGGTCTATCCACCCGTCGGCAAGGACGCCGAAATCATTCCCTTCAAGTCCGGCACCACGGCCTGACCTGACGGCCCGGCGCCCTCACGCAGTTCGAAAGGCATTCATTCCGCATGGCAAGACTCTACGAAAGCCGCAAGCGCATCCTGGTGACGGGTGGCGCGGGCTTCCTCGGCTCGCACCTGATCGACCGCCTGATCGAGCAGGGGCATGAAATCGTCTGCGCCGACAGTCTCTTCACGGGAACCAAGCGCAACATCGATCACCTGCACGGCCATCCGCGCTTCGAGTTCAT
>JALHQC010000097.1 GCA_022842165.1 bacterium | reverse complement strand
CTTCGAGCGCCGCGATGCCCTGCAGCGCCTGACCCTGCATCAGCTGCGGGATCGGGATGCCGGTCTTGACCGTCGACATCCAGATGGCGGGGATGAGGTAGGCGATGATCAGCACGATATACTGCGCGACCTGCGTCCAGGTGACGGCGCGCATGCCGCCGAGCATGGAGCAGACAAGGATGCCGGCGAGGCCGACATAGACCGCGACGGTGAAATCGAGACCGAGGAAGCGGGCGGAGATGATGCCGGTCGCATAGATCTGCGCCACCACATAGGTGAAGGAGCAGGAGAACAGCACGATGACGCCGATAAAGCGCGCGAGATTGCCGCCATAGCGCGCCGAGAGGAAGTCAGGAACCGTGTAGGCGCCGAACTTGCGCAGGTAGGGCGCGACGAGGATGGCGACGAGAACGTAGCCGCCGGTCCAGCCGAGCACGAATGCCAAGCCGTCATAGCCCAAGATATAGAGCGTGCCGGCCATGCCGACGAAGGACGCGCCGGACATCCAGTCCGCGCCTGTCGCCATGCCGTTGTAGATGGCCGGAACCCGGCGGCCAGCGACGTAGTATTCGTTGACCTGCATGGTGCGGCTGAGAATGCCGATGACGGCATAGATGGTGATCGTGAAGGCCACGAACAGATAGCCGATGATCCTGTTCGGAACGCCAAGGGCGCTGATGATCGCCATCAGGATGATGAAGGCGATGAAGCCGCCGGTATAGATACCGTAGATGCGGCCCAGATTAGACAGGAAGTCACCCTTCCCTGCGGTTACGTTTGCCATTGTCTTATCCCCCCGGATCAGTCTTCGGCCACGCCATGCTCTTCATCAATGCCGTTCTGCTTGCGGGCAAACCAGAAGAGCATGATGACGAAGGCAATGAGCGAGCCCTGGGCGGCCATGTAGAAGCCGAGCGGAAAGCCGAAGATGACGATGCTGTTGAGCTGCACCACGAACATGTGAATGATGTAGCCGAAGAATACCCACAGCCCGAGCATCAGGAACATCAGGCTCCTGGTCTTGTTCCAGTAACTTACGCGGTCGAGCGCTGCCATTGTGTCGAGTCCTCCCTTGGTGGAAGCCTTGCGACCCTCTCGGGCGCAAGCCGCCGGTTCATTTTCCCGCTTCCGCGAACACGGAAGTCCTCCCGAAACGTCATGGTCCGGCATTGAATCAGCGAACCGCAACTGTGCAGGCGTAACATTTCCTGGCGCGGCTGTTCATACGACTTTAGAATCGCCCGCGGCGGCTGGCGCACTTCCGCCGCGGCGCCTACACGGAGGTGTCCATTCGAACCGGACCGATTGGAGATGGCATGGGCCTGCTCGATTCTCTCCTGCCCGAATTCCTGCGCAAGCCGCCGCCGATCGTCACTGCGGTGGATCTGGCCGACTTCATGGATTCGCGCGCTGCTTTCCTCGCCCAGAAGAGCATCGTCGAGTTCTGCCGCGTCAGGGCGGGCGTCTACTGGCAGAAACTGTTCAGCGAGGCGGATTTCCACGCCGCTCTCAGCCATTCACGATGGCGCGCCTATCCCGCCTGCTATGCAATCATGGCGGAGATGGTGGAAGGCGCGCTGCGCGAACCGGCTGGAAATCGCCAGCGCGGACTGCCGGCGGCGATCGAGGAAGTTGCACGGGCGAGTTTTGCGAAATATGCCGTTCCGGACGGCTCGCCGGAAACCTTCTGGGAAGACGCGCTGGCGCTCACCCGCGAGCGCCTCGATGCCAGCCAGGCCGGCCCGCCCCGACCCGTGCGCGAAATTCCCAAGCCGCTGGCGCGAACCGTCTTCGAGATGGTGCCGATGCATCCTGACTTCCTGAGCAACGACTACGACTACATCTTCAACTTCCTGCGCATGAACCTGCTGCGCGCCAACGAGGATTTTCTGGCGCAGGCCGACCGCGCAGCCCTGGTTGACCAACTGCTCGGACCTGCCCGTCACTGAACCTTTCCAGGCCTAGCCAAACATCATGCTCCGCACCAGTTCGGGCGCTGCCTGGAGGCGCTTGACGATGCTCTTGAGCTCGGCCTGGTGTTCGCGCGTCAAGGCGCCGATCTCGACGCGGTTCGAAACCGTCACGCCGGCGTAGACGTCAGCGGTCTGCTGATGCAGCAGCAGCCCGAGAAGCACGGAATGCCCGCTCAGCATCGCCTGCAGGTCGCGGTCGCCGCCAAGATCCAGCGCGACCAGTTTCTCCAGCCGCGTGCGCGTGCTGCGTTCACGAACGCCATGGCGGATCGCAAGCGTGCGTGCCGTTGCAACAATCGGAAACAGCCCGTGCTTCTTGAGGTCCAGCCGGCCGTTCTCAACCTGAAAGCCGCCGAACAGGGTGAAGGGGTTGCCCGCCGTGATCTGGTCGCCGAGAAGTTTTGCGAAGACCGGCTCGGCGTGGCCGCGGTCATAGGCGTGATTCATGAGTTGGGATGCCAGCGTCGGATCGCCATGCACATGCCGCAGGTCGTAGACGATATCGACGTTGAGCAGGTCTTCCGGCCGCGAGCGGCGGACCCATTCCTCGACCCGCGCCCTCCATGTCTCCAGGCTTCCCCGGAATGCCGCATTGCGGGCCATCACGCCGCCCTTGCAATAGGGTACTCCGGCGACGTCGAGCATGTCGGCAATCCTGGCGCCAAGCAGGGCGAACCATCTGTCCTCGGCTCCGTCGGGATCGCCATGCGAGAAGACGATGGCATTGTCCTGGTCGGGGGCCATCAGGCTTTCCCCTCGCCCGCCCGACCCCAGCACGAGCAGCGCATAGGGACAGGGTGGCGGACCGTGGCCCTCGGCTAGCAACTGTTGTTCGGCGAGCACGGCGGCGCGCCGGGTCAGCGAGCAAAGCTCCTCGCTGATGATCTCGGCGACCACGCGCGGGTCGATCTCCTCACCCAGCAGCGAGCGCACCACGCCCGGCAGCATCGCCCAGGCCACCGCCAGTTCGGCCGGATCCCTGGCATGTTCGATCGTGTCATCGAGATTGATGGCCGATCCGGCGCGAAGCTTCAGGAGGTCGCGTGCCGAAAGCATGCCGACCAGCGTGTCGTCGTCGCCGCGCACGGCGAGGTGGCGAAGCCGGAGCCGGTCCATGCGCCCGATCGCGCGATAGGCGAAGGCCGCGGCACGGATGCTGACCAGCGGCCGCGTCGCAATGTCGGCGACCGGTAGGTCGAAGACGCGCTCCGCATCCGAGGCGATGCGGCGCATCACATCGCGCTCAGTGACGATACCGTAATCCTCGATCGGTCCACCCGCGGTGCCTTCATCGGATACGAGGACCGAACTGATTTTGCGCTCGACCATCAGTTCGATGACCTGCCGTGTTGTGTCGGCGCCTTTCACCACGATTGGCGGATGGCTCATGAGGCTGCCCACGCGGTGGCGATAGGCATAGGGATCGACCGGCTGGAACGCGGGCGCCTGCGGTCGCGACACAGGTTCCGCCCAGCCAGCGCGATGACCGGCTTCGAGCGCGTGCGAGAGCGACAGGCAGGCGACCTCGGCCTCTCCCAGCGTCCGGATGTTGCGCTTGCGCAGTTCCGGAATCAGCGCCGCAAAGACCTCGCCGGCCGCGATGGCATCGCCGATGGCCGAATGGCGGCCCGTGATCTGGAGGCCGAGCCAGCCTGCGACCTTGTCGAGCGAATGGTCGGCGAGGTTGGGATTTGCGATGCTGGCCAGCAGCCTGACGCACAGCGCCCGCGGCTTGACCCATGGCAGACCGGCCCTGAGGCATTCCCGCTCGAAGACCGCAAGGTCGAAGCCGATCGAGTGACCGATGAGGATGCGGTTTTCGGCAAAGGCCTGGAACCGTGCCCAGGCCTCCGGGAAGCCTTCCGCGCCTGCTACATCGGCATCGCTGATCCCATGGACGAGCGTGGTTTCGGGCGGGATCGGCATGCCCGGATCGACGAGGAGATCGAGCGTGGCCTCGCGCAGGACGGCACCACGCGCGATCCCGATCGCGCCAATCTGGACGATGCGTGCCTTGGCTGCGTCGAGGCCGGTCGTCTCCGTATCGACGGCTATGGCCGAAATCGACACCAGCGGCGTGGCGCCTGTTTCTCGCTTCATCCCCTCCCCCCGATCTCCCGCGAACGCCTGTCGCGGACGTGCGCCGCATCATCACGGTCGGCAACCTCTGGTCCACGCTGGCTGGCGCAGCATATGATTGCGAAAAAGCTGCGTCGATGCGCAGTTTGGAACACAAGCACCAATTGGGACTTGTCCCACATCAAGGGGAAAGCATGCGCGGGACTCATGGCGGGCCTTGCTTGCCATGGCGATCTTGGCGCTAATTCAAGGGATGCAGCGACG
>JALHQC010000096.1 GCA_022842165.1 bacterium | reverse complement strand
GGGGTCGGCTTGGATTGGCAGGCAGCCAGGGCCAGCATGGACGCTGCCAGTGCCGTCAGGCCAAGGATCTTGTTCATGAGGATGCGTGCCTTCGTGATCTGTGAACCGGGACAGTAGCGACCGGTCCTTGCCGAAAGCTTGTGGCGCCGACAAAAATGCCTCAGGCGGCCTGTGACTGGATTCCGAGAGCGCTTTCGAACAACGGCCGGCCGTCGGTTCCGCCATGTGCCGCCTCGATCAGGTCTTCCGGATGCGGCATGAGGCCAAGAACGTTGCCTTTTTCGTTCATGATGCCCGCAATGTCGTTCATCGACCCGTTGGGATTCGTACCTTCGGCGTAGCGGAACACCACGCGGCCATCCCCCTCGACCCGCGCCAGTGTCTCGGGATCGGCGAAATAGTTGCCGTCATGATGCGCGACGGGGCAGCGGATGATCTGTCCCGGCGCGTAATTGCGCGTAAACGCCGTGTTGGCGTTGGCCACCTGCAGCTTCACCTCGCGGCAGACGAATTTGAGCGACTGGTTGCGCATCAATGCGCCGGGCAGCAGGCCAGCCTCGAGCAGGATCTGGAAGCCGTTGCATACGCCGATGACCATGACGCCCCTGGCAGCCTTTTCGGCCACTGCGCGCATGACGGGCTTGCGGGCCGCTATCGCCCCGCAGCGCAGATAGTCGCCATAGGAAAAGCCGCCCGGGACGACGATCAGGTCGACGTCGGGAATCTCGGTGTCGGTCTGCCACACCGTGATCGGCGGCTTGCCGGAAATCTTTGTCAGCGCCGCGATCATGTCGCGGTCGCGGTTGAGGCCTGGCAGGAGGACGACGGCTGATTTCATGTCGGGTCGAATGGCCTTTGGGGTTCGGCGAGTTCACGTAGCTCGAGGCGGCGTTCGATGCGTTCGAGACGCTCGTCCTGGCGGTCGAGGCGGCGATTGACGCCCACGACGGCCTCTTCGCTTCCCGTCATTCGTCGCTTCAGTTCTTGAACATCGAACTTTACCTCGGCGACATCGCCATGGATCCGCTTCAGCAGCTCGTACATCAGTTCGTTGCTGACTTCAGCCACCGCACCCTCCGGTACAAGCTCAAACTACAGCAATACTATAATTCTCGATCACCGTGTTCGCCAGAAGCTTGTCGCACATAGCCTTCAGGTCCGCTTCGGCCTGCGCGCGGTCGGTGCGGTCCAGTTCGAGGTCGAACACCTTGCCCTGGCGCACCGCGCCGACGCCGGAAAATCCGAGCGAGCCCAGCGCGCCTTCGATGGCCTTGCCCTGCGGGTCGAGGACGCCGTTCTTGAGCGTGACGGTGATGCGGGCCTTTATCAATTGATGTCTCCGGGTTGGCGCGCGGCCGGATGGGAACGCGGCCGGAGGACCCGGCCGCCGAAAACTCAGTGCCTGACCAGAACCGGACCGGTCGGGCGCGGCGGCTCGTTCTCGTTCATGATGCCGAGACGGCGCGCGACTTCCTGATAGGCCTCGACGAGGCCGCCCATGTCGCGGCGGAAACGGTCCTTGTCGAGCTTCTCGGCGGTCTGCACGTCCCAGAGTCGGCACGAGTCCGGCGAAATCTCGTCGGCAACCACGATGCGCATCATGTCGCCCTCGAACAGGCGGCCGCACTCGATCTTGAAGTCGACGAGCTGGATGCCGATGCCCATGAACAGGCCGGAGAGGAAGTCGTTGACACGGATGGCGAGTGCCATGATGTCGTCGATCTCCTGCGGGCTCGCCCAGCCGAAGGCCGTGATGTGCTCTTCCGAGACCATCGGGTCGTCGAGTGCGTCCGCCTTGTAGTAGAATTCGATAATCGAGCGCGGCAGGACGGTGCCTTCCTCGATGCCGAGACGCTTCGACAGCGAGCCGGCGGCGATGTTGCGCACCACGACTTCGAGCGGGATGATCTCGACCTCCTTGATCAGCTGCTCGCGCATGTTGAGCCGCTTGATGAAGTGGGTGGGGATGCCCATCCGGTTGAGGTGGTTGAAGATATGCTCGGAGATGCGGTTGTTGATGACGCCCTTGCCATCGACGATCTCGTGCTTCTTCTTGTTGAAGGCGGTGGCATCGTCCTTGAAGAACTGGATCAGCGTGCCGGGCTCGGGTCCTTCATACAGAATCTTGGCCTTGCCTTCGTAGATGCGGCGGCGATTTTTCATTGTGTTTTCTCTGGATTGGCGGGAAGGCGGAACATGACCGATCCTTCGACTCGCGCTTGACTGGTGCGGAGACCACGGGTTTCAACCCGGTGTCTATCCCAATCAAGACCATTGCTCAATCAGCAATTCCCCCCAATCAACTGCTTTCCCGAACGAATTGCCGCACCGCAGCATGGCAAACCGATATTGACCGTGGCGCGGCGTTTTGGTTTGTGGTTCTAGACACCCATATAGGTCTCACACGAATCGACGACCACCGGAGGAAACGCCATGGCCAACATGAAGGATCGCGAAGAGGGCTTCGAACGCAAGTTCGCCTTCGACGAGGAACTGCGGTTCAAGGCCACGGCGCGGCGCAACAAGCTGCTCGGCCTGTGGGCCGCCGAAAAGCTCGGAAAGACGGGTGCCGACGCCGACGCCTATGCCAAGGAAGTCGTCGCATCCGACTTCGAGGAAGCCGGCGACCAGGACGTGTTTCGCAAGGTCCGCCGGGATCTCGACGCGGGCGGCGTGCAGGAAACCGACCAGCAGATCCGCCGCACCATGGACGAATTGATGGCTGTCGCCGTCGACCAGATCCAGAAGAGCTGAAGCCTTTGGGCGACGACTGAGCGGGCGCCGGCTGGCGCAGCGGATTTCCGTTGCCCTCGAGGCATGGTCCGCGCCAATGTCGCTCGGGGATTGCGGATTTGAGGACCAGCCAATGAGAGATCTTGCGACGCGGCTCGAAGCGGGCGAGGTGGTGTTCACGGCCTGGTCCGGCATTCCGGACTCGGTCACCGTCGAGGTCGTGGCGGCACAGGCCTTCGACGCCGTCACCCTCGACATGCAGCATGGCGGCCACCACGAGGATTCCGTGCTGCGCGGCGTCGTACCGATCCTGCGGGCCGGCAAGCATGCCGTGGTGCGGATACCGGTTGGCCGTTTCGATATGGCGAGCCGCGCGCTGGATTTCGGCGCCGAGGCGATCATCGCGCCGATGATCAATTCGCTGGAAGATGCGCGGCTGTTTGCAAACTCGATGAAGTATCCGCCGGTTGGCGAACGGTCCTGGGGACCGACCTTCGGCTTTGCGCGGCGCGGCGGCACCGACCAGGCGACGTGGCTGAAGGACTCCAACAAGCGCACGGTTGCGATCGCCATGATCGAGACGCGAGCAGCCCTCGACGTGCTCGACGGCATCCTGGCGACGCCGGGCATCGACGGCATCTTCCTCGGCCCGTCCGATTTCTCGATCGCCTGGACCAATGGCGCCGCGGTCAATCCGACGCTGGAAGACATGATGGCGGCGCTGGAAGACATTGCCGCGCGAACTCTGAAGGCGGGCAAGCATGCCGGCATCTTCGTGATGGACACCGCCTATACCGGCCGCTTCGTGAAGATGGGCTACCGTTTCCTGGCGCTCGGCAACGAGCAGAAATACATGGCGCTCGGCGTCGATGCGATGCTCGCGGCGGCACGCCAGAGCATGGGCTGAGCTCTAACCGATCGGCAGCCGATCGGGGTCGTAAGGGGCGAGAAGCGGGTCGCGGTCACCCGCTGCCAGTTCTTTCGCCGCCAGAAGACCGACCAGCGGCGCCAGCGTGACACCGGAGTGCATCACGGCGACATAAAGGCCCGGTGTGTCGCCCGGACGGCCGATCAGCGGGAAGCCGTCGGCGGGCGTCGGACGATGGCCAACCGAGAAGAAGTCGAGCGCCAGCCCCTCGCTGCCGCGCACCATGTCCCGGACCTGCGCCAGGAGTCTCTCGGCCATGGCCTGACCCTCATCCTTCGGATCGTTGCCGGCGAAATCCGAGCCGACGATGAGACGGCCCTCCGCGGTCTGGCGGACATGGAATTGCGGCGACAGGACCAGTCCGCGAAGAAGCTGTGCACCGGCGCGCTCTGAATGCGCGATGAGCCCGGCGGGCGCTGTCATCGCCAGGGACAGGCCGGCCGTGCCGGCCAGCAGCGCAGTCTGCGCGCCGGCGGCAAGCACCACCTCGTCGGCGTGGAAGGGGCCGATGTCGGTCGCGACGCCGGTCACCTGGCCTGCTTGGAAGATCAGGCTGGTTGCCCGAGCGTTCACGGGCACGATCCCGGCGGCAGACAGCAGCGCCCGGGCGGCCACTACGGGCTCGACCATGCCCTCTTCGGCGACGTGCAGGGCAAA
>JALHQC010000095.1 GCA_022842165.1 bacterium | reverse complement strand
AGACCGATTTGACCCTGTCAGGGCCCCTTGTGAGCCCGCCTTGTAGCGGAATTTTGCCGGCATGGAAGGGGGCGCGCCCATTTTCAGGCGCCCAGACGATGCCCGCGCGCGTCAGTCCCTTGCGCCGGAGGTGTTTGCCCACGACCGCATCGATGCCACAATGATTGCCTAATCGTCCAAGCGTCGAACGAAAATACTGTCGAAAATGTGCCGCTGATGCCTGTGTCGCCGTTGCGTATCCTGTTTGCCTGTCTGTGCGCCACGGCCGGCATCGCCACGTCGCCGGCCGCTGCCGATCCGCCCGCTCCAGCCAGGCCGACCCAGGTGGTCCTTATCTCCTTTGACGGCAACCGGGAGGTCGCGCAGTGGCAACGCAGCCGCACGCTGGCCGCGGTCACCGGCGCGCGCTTCACCTACTTCCTGTCCTGCGTCAATCTGATCGCCCGCGAGAACCGCGCGCTTTATCGCCCGCCCGGCAAGAAGGCCGGCAGTTCGAATGTCGGCTTTGGCAGTTCGAAATCCGATGTCGCCGAGCGTCTTGCGCAGATCTGGAACGCGCGCGCCGAGGGCCATGATATCGCCGGCCACGCCTGCGGCCATTTCGACGGCAAGGGCTGGAGCACGGCGCAGTGGATGAGCGAGTTCACCGCCTTCCGCACCTTCGTGCGCGACGCCTATGCCCTCAACGGCATCCCCGGCGAGCGGGCGGAATGGAAGCAGTTTGCCGAGACCGAAATCACGGGCTTTCGCGCGCCCTATCTCTCGACCGGCGCCAATCTCGACGCCGCACTCGTTCGGGCCGGCTATCGTTACAATGCCAGCGCCGTCTCGCGCGGACCCGTCGAGCCGGGCGAGAAGGACGGCGTCGTCCAGTTTGCGCTTCCGCTCATTCCCGAAGGACCAAACGGCCGCCGCGTCATCGCCATGGACTACAATCTGTTCGTCCGCCATTCCGGCGGCTTCGAGCGCGAGGATGCCGGCGCCGTCTTCGAGAACCGGGCCTACACAGCGTTCAAGGCGGCCTTCGACGAACAACTGGCCGGCAAGCGCATTCCGCTCGAGATCGGACTCCACTTCACGCTGATGAATGGCGGCGCCTACTGGCGGGCCCTCGAACGCTTTGCCCGGGACGTCTGCCTGCGCGCCGACACCGCGTGCATCAGCTACGCCGACTATGTTTCGCGCCACAGGCCGGTCGATGCCAGCAAGGTCGGCAACATCGGCGGGTGATTGGTTGGTTTGGAACCGCTAACCTCCGCTGGCTCCGGTTCCTCTCCCCCGCGACAAGCCCGAAGGGCGAGACGGTGAGGGCGGTAAGCGCGCAACTCCCCCGATTTGCTGCCAAGGCTGCTGCCCCGCAAGCGTTTCCAAATCCCCCTCCCCCTTGAACGGGTCCGAAGGACGGGCGAGACGCGTGGCTCGCCCCGGCAGGAGTGCGGGTACCTTAAGCAGCGAGAGGGCGCGCTCTCGATCCTCCCCGTTTGCGGGGAAAGCGGAACCGTCCCTCAGGCGGAGCGGCAAAATTAATCCATCACCTCTCAATGGCTTGCCGAGAAATCGCAGCGGCAAGCCCCCCAATGTCATCCCCTCCCCCGGCGACCGCTGCGATAATAGGCGCTGGTTACAGGGAGGCCCGGCATGAACGCAGCAGGATGGGATTGTCGATCGTTGAGCCGCATCGCGGCCTTGCTCGCTGCCCTCGCCGTCTTGGCGGAGCGCGCCGGTAGCAGCTCCTTTCCCGTTCGCTTTGTCGTTCTCGCCATCCTGCGACGGGCAGAGACCGTGGCGCATGGATTTGTCGTCGAGGCCAGCCAAACGACGTGGCCGTACACTGAAGAAGACCTGGAGACGAACTGCCGCCCCGTCGATGCCGCGTGGCTTGCCTGGCGTTTTCGGCTGCTTGCGGCGATGCTTGCCGCACTCATGCGCCTGGCAGGCAGGGCCGACAGCTGGCATACCGGCGTGGATCGCGCGACATGCCGCCTGGCATCGAGCCGCGCCCTCATGCCGTGCAGCGCCTGGACGCGTGAGCCTAACGACACGTCGTAATGTCGCCCATTCCGGCAACATTCGATTGATTGATCGCTCGGCTGCGCAGCTGGCTCTTTGCACGGCCGGCCCGCCGTTGCCTGCGGAGCCACGAAGCCATGTTCGCGATTCCCCGCTAGGTCGGCGGCTGCTCCTGCGGTGTCAGCCCGGCCTGCTCGCGCTCCAGAAAGCGCTGGTCGATTTCCGGCAGGGGCTCGCCATAGATCATCGACTCGAACGCACGCAGGCGCTTGTAGACCGAAATCAGTTCCACGATCGTCGTCCACGAACTGACCAGGTACTGGAACGAACTCGTCACCTGGCTGAAGGCGTAGGAGATCTGGTTCATCAGGCCGAGCGTTATCGTTCCCGCAATGATCGACGGCACAAGCAGGATGAGCGAGAAGATGCCGTTGAGCTGGAGATAGAGATACCGGAAAACGTTGAAGTAGACGTAGTGGAAATAGAGCCTGAAATAGTTGCGCCGTACATTGGCGAACAGTTCGCTGACCGTCGGCGGCTGGGCACGGTCCTCATTGTCCTCGCCATAGACCAGTTCCTTTCGGTACGCTGCCTCGACACGCTGGTTGCGGAACTGCAGCCCAGGCAGCTTGAAGCCGACGGCGGCCAGAAGCACGGTGCCGAAGATGGACCAGAGCAAGGCGGCAATCACGAGCGGGTGCGCGATCTGGCCGACCAGCGGCAGCTCGGTGATGTTGACCGACAGCCGAATGAGCACCGGGAAGAAGGCGATTAGCGTCATGATCGAGTCGATGAAGTTGACGCCAAGCCCTTCCATGATGGTGGAAAAGCGCATCGTGTCTTCCTGGACGCGCTGCGAGGCGCCCTCGATGTGGCGCAGGATCGGCCAGTGATCCATGTAGTAGTTGTTCATCGCCGTGCGCCAGCGGAAGATGTAGTGGCTGACGAAGAAGGCGGTGAGCGCGCTCACGGTAACGGCGACCAGCGCCAGCCCGAGGAAGCTTCCGATCTGGCCATAGACCTCGCCGGTGGAAGACGTGACCGTCTTGGCGAGAATCCCTTGGATCAGGTCCCAGAACGGACCGTACCAGTTGTTGACGGCCACCGAGACCTGCACCTGGAAATAAGTGATGAAAAGAAGGACACCGGATCCCAGGATCGACCAGTTCTGCCAGGGATGTGGGCTGAACCAGGCCCAGAAAGCGTAGAACGACAATATGACCGCGGCGAAATAGACGTAGAACCACAGGAAGGGCGGCGACAGGAACACGCCGATGCCGATGATGGGCGGTGCGTCGGCGGGCGCTGGCGGCATGCCGAAAACGGCGCCGAACTGCTCGGCCCAGACGAACCAGACGACGACGGCAAAGACGCTCCACAGAGCCGCCGACAGGAAGAAGAGCTTGGGGCGCGGAAAGAAGGATACGAACACGAGGCATGTTCCTTGACGGGCGCGGTTGGCGCCATGGTGGGCGGGCGGCATGAAGTCACACTTCGCCGCGAAAGAAAATGCTCGCGTGGCCGCCCGGCGCGCAGGAAGGCGCCAATCATGGCAATTTTGCCTCCGGGCCCGGCTGGCTGGCCGCACGTCCCCGGTCTGACGCAATCGTGAACGGACCGATGTCCGGATCCCGACCCGCCAGGAGGCACGCCGGCCGGCCATTTACCGGGTCGGCCTGCCGCGATAGATGTCTTTGGCCCATTCAACACCGGAGCCCGCATGACCCAGCAAGCCGCCGCCGCCATTGGCATCTACGCCAGCCTCAACGTCCTCATCCTGCTCTGGCTGACGCTGGCCACATCGCAGTTGCGCGGCCGCTACAAGGTTCTGGTCGGCGACAATGGCGTGCCGCATCTCATCCGGATCATGCGCGGCCACGCCAATGCGGTGGAAAACATGCCCATGATGATGGTGCTCATGCTGGTTGCGGCGCTGCTCGGCACGCCGGTCCTCGTCCTGCACCTGCTTGGCGTGACCTTCACCGTCGGGCGCGCGCTGCACGCCTGGCACTTCATCCTGGAGAAGGGCGAAAAATGGCAACGCTTCGTCGGTTTCGGTCTCAGTTTCCTTGCCATGCTGCTGGCGACGTTCGGGGTGCTCGGCCATGCACTGCTCGTTCTGGCAGGGTAAGTCCTGGCCGTTCGTTTGCCGGGCGCGCACGCTTCGCAAAGTCTGACCCTGGTGGGTTGGACGGACGGTCAGGCGGGACTATGTTCAGGAACAATCCATCAACGGTACAGGCAAGATCATGACCTCACACCCACTCGGCGTCGCCGCCTCGATCGATCCCACGAAACTCGACCGGCTGGCCGAAGTCGC
>JALHQC010000094.1 GCA_022842165.1 bacterium | reverse complement strand
GTTTCTCCACGATTCTAAACGCCAATGGGCAAGTGGTCCACCCACTTGCCCATGACAGTCCGTTAAGGCGCGTTAACCGTCAGTTGGCCTGGCGTCGCAAAAACGCCGGGATTTCAAGCTGGTCGTCTTCCTGACTCGGGCGGCTCTGCGCCGAAAGACGGCCATGTTCGTCGAGCTGGCCGCGCCGCGGCGCGTAGAGCTGCGGATCCTGGCTGGCGATTCGGCGCGCCTCGGGAGCGGGCTGGCGCAGCTTTGGTTCGCGCGGCTGCGCGGGCTCCAGGCGGGCCGGCTCTTCCTCGCGCCGGGTCAGACCGACCGTCAGGCGCTTGAGCAGGCCCATCGGTCCGCTCGACTCCTGGTCGACCGGGCGGCTCTTGGCGTCGACCTCAGCCTTCACGACCGGCGGAAAGTCCTCGACGCGCGGCATGCGCGGCGGGGCGGCCTGCACCATCTCGCGCATCGGCGCGGGAGCAGCCATCTGCGGCTGCACATGCTCGGCAGAGTGGGCATGAACCGGCTGCGGCGGCTGCATCTGGTTATTCTCGGCGGTGGGCTGGGCGGCCTGCTGCACGGGCGGGCGCAGGATGGTCTGCTCGGGCGCGGGCTGCTGGAAGATGCGGTTCTGCGGCTGGTAGTCCTCGGCCTGAGCGACGGGCTGCGGCTGCGGGCGCGGCGACTGCATCACGATAGCGTTCTGCTCGGCCATGCGGATCGCATCCGCGACCGGATCGGCGACGCGCAATTCAGGGCGCGGCGCCTCCTGCGACTGGACGGGCTGGCGTGCCTCAAGCGGACGCGAGGTCGGCTTGATCGGCTGGCGCAGCGCGATCGGCACCGCAGCGATCTCAGCGGCGCTCTTGTCGATGCCGGTTGCGACGACCGAAACGCGGATGACGCCTTCGAGATCCTCGTCGAAGGTGGCGCCAAGGATGATGTTGGCGTCCTGGTCGACCTCTTCGCGGATACGGGTGGCAGCCTCGTCGACTTCGAACAGGGTCAGGTCGCGTCCGCCGGTGATCGAGATGAGCAGGCCGCGCGCACCCTTCATCGAGGTCTCGTCGAGCAGCGGGTTGGCGATCGCGGCCTCGGCGGCGGCCATTGCGCGGCCCTCGCCCGATGCCTCGCCGGTACCCATCATCGCCTTGCCCATCTCGCGCATCACGGAGCGCACGTCGGCGAAGTCGAGGTTGATCAGGCCTTCCTTGACCATCAGGTCGGTGATGCAGGCGACGCCGGAGTAGAGAACCTGGTCGGCCATGGCGAAGGCGTCCGCAAAGGTCGTCTTGTCATTGGCAAGCCGGAAGAGGTTCTGGTTCGGAATGACGATGAGGGTATCGACGCATTTCTGCAGTTCCTCGATACCCATGTCCGCGGTCTTCATGCGGCGCTGCCCCTCGAAGTGGAAGGGCTTGGTGACCACACCCACCGTGAGAATGCCCTTTTCGCGCGCGGCGCGGGCTACAACTGGCGCGGCACCGGTACCGGTGCCGCCACCCATGCCGGCGGTGACGAAGCACATATGCGTGTTGGAGAGATGGTCGATGATCTCGTCGATGCATTCCTCGGCGGCCGCGCGGCCGACTTCCGGCTGCGACCCTGCGCCAAGGCCTTCCGTGACATGCGCGCCGAGCTGGATGAGCCGTTCGGCCTTCGACATGGTCAGCGCCTGGGCGTCCGTATTGGCCACGACGAAGTCCACGCCGCGCAGCCCCGCGGTGATCATGTTGTTGACGGCATTGCCGCCTCCGCCGCCCACACCGAATACGGTGATCCTTGGCTTAAGCTCGGTAATGTCCGGCTTCTTGAGATTGATCGTCATGTCTTCGTCCTCTGCCTTTCCTGCCGCTCGCCGCAGCGGCTGCTAAATGGGGCTGCCCCCGCCGAATCCTAGAAACTGTCCTTGAACCACTGACCCATGCGATGAATCCGGCCCCCTGTACCGTTCATGCGCAATTTCGAAACACCACCCAGGCTTGCACTCTCGAAACTTGCCATCTGCGGATAGATCAACAGGCCGACCGCCGTAGAAAACGCCGGACCTTTCGCAGCTTCAGGCAGGCTCGCCACGCCAAGCGGGCGGCCGATGCGTACATTGCGGCCCAGCACGCGGCGTGCGGCTTCCGGCAGGCCCGAAAGCTGGCTCGCGCCGCCCGTCAGGACCACCCGCTTACCCACCGCGTTGCCGTAACCCGACTTGTTCAGCCGGTCGCGCACAATTTCGAGCGTCTCTTCGACGCGTGCACGGATGATCCGCGTCATGACGGAGCGCGGCACCTGCAAGGGCACGTCGCCCTCGTCGCTGCCCATCGGCAGAACAGTTACAAGGTCGCGATCATCCGCGCTGCCCGGCAGCGCGGAACCGTGCATGACCTTCAGCCGCTCGGCATGATCGAAGCGGGTCGACAAGCCCTTG
Source organism: bacterium (assembly GCA_022842165.1). Classification (GTDB taxonomy): domain Bacteria; phylum Pseudomonadota; class Alphaproteobacteria; order Rhizobiales; family Aestuariivirgaceae; genus Aestuariivirga. Next base: position 2,440 of record JALHQC010000094.1, on the reverse strand, counting down.
GCCAGATCGAGCGTGACATGCGAGCCGCCAATCGGGATGGCATCGCCGTAGACGAACTTGCCATCCTGGAAGACCGACATGGTCGTGGTCCCGCCACCCATGTCGATGCAGGCCGCACCCATCTCGAGTTCGTCGTCGACCAGCGCCGCAAGTCCACTGGCATAGGGCGTCGCAACGAGGCGATCGACGGACAGATGCGAACGGTTGATGCACAATTCCAGATTGCGCTGCGGTGCAGCATCGCCGGTCAGCACATGCATGTCGACGCCCAGCGTCTCCCCGACCATGCCGCGCGGATCGCGCACCCCGCGTTCGGCGTCGAGCGAGAAAGCCACCGGCAGGGCATGAACCACTTCGCGATCGACCTTCAGTACCTGCTTGGCACCAGCGGCGAGAACCCGCTTGATGTCGGCCTCCTCGACCTCGTGCCCACCGAGATTGATGGTCGCCGAGAAGCCTGTGCTCTTAAGCCGCCCAGACGTCAGGTTGACGATGATCGAATCAATGGTCAGCCCCGCCATTCGTTCGGCGGCGTCGACCGCAAGCCTGATGGCATGCTCGGCCCTATCGAGATCGATCACCACGCCGGACTTCACGCCCTGCGACTTCTGGTGACCGATGCCAATGACCTTTGCCTGATGGGTCCGCCCGCGCAGGAGATTGCTTTCCTCGCGCGGCTTTAGCTTGGCGACAACGCAGCAGACCTTGCTCGACCCGACATCGAGAACAGTGACGATGCCGGAGCGGCCCGCCGCAGAATCCTTTTGTCCGCCGAGCCAGCTCATGCCTTCTTCCCCGGCTTCTTCTTGCCCAGCGCTGCAAGCGCGGCTTCGCGCTGTGCCGCGGCCTCGGGCGTGAGCTGCACCACGACGCGGTCGGCAAGTCGCATGTCGACGGCGACGATGTCGCGCGTCAGAAGCCCGTCATCCTTGACCATCCCGACAAGCTCGGCGAGCGCGGCCTGCGCGCCATCCTCCGGCAGCCTGATCGTGATGCCGTTGTCGAGCCTCAGATCCCAGCGACGGTCGGCGACCTGGATGTAGCCCTTCACACGCGAGGCGATCTCGGGATAGTCGCGCAGTGTCGCGATGAATGCGGCAGCGCCTTCGGCTGCATGCCGACCGACGACCAAAGGCAGCGCGGCATGGCGGCCGCCGGTGAACGGCACGATGACGTTGCCCTTCTCACCGATGATGGAGAGTTGCGACCCGTGCTGCCAGATGGCGAAAGCCTCGCGCTCCTCGATGCGAATTTCCAGCGCGTCGGGATAAACCTTGCGCACGGAGGCGACTTTCACCCAGGGGAGCTCGGATATGGCGGTCCGTGCGTGATCCGCATCAAAGCCGATCAGCGAAGTCCAGCCATCCAGGCCGAGCTTGTCGAGGATATCGATCTCGGATGTCTCACGATGGCCGACAATGCGGACCTGGTCGACCGCAAAGCCGGTTCGGGCCGTAACCGATTGGACAACCGCGGGCAAATTCCCCGCGACATAGCTGCCGTAAAGACCGGTTGCGGCAAACAAGACGGCGGTCGCCATCGAGGCGGCGTAGCGCGGCGGCGTGAAATCGCCTGTACCCAGACGCGAAAACAGGCGCACAGGCCGGCGCAGCCAGCGCGGCAGGACGAAACGGTCGGCCAAAAAGGACACGCCAAGCGCCCGCGGTCCCGCCGCGACCCCCTTGCCTTGTCCAGATTTCAACGCGAACACGAAGCGTCCTCCACCATCCAGCTCAACAATTCACCGAAACTGTGCCCTGCTTCCGCAGCGATTTCGGGAACCAACGACGTCGGCGTCATGCCCGGCTGGGTATTCACTTCGAGCCAGACGACCTCCCCGTTTTCGGAGTGGCGATCGTCGTAGCGGAAGTCCGAGCGGGAGACGCCGCGGCAGCCGATTGCTTGATGAGCCTTGAGCGCCAGTGTCTGAATCTTTTGGTAAATATTTAGTGAAATTTTAGCGGGACAGACGTGTTTTGATCCACCCGGTACGTATTTTGAATCATAGTCGTAGAAGGAGTGGCCAGTCGGAATGATCTCGCACACGCCCAGCGCCACATCGCCCATGACGGCACAGGTCAGTTCGCGCCCGTGCACGTAGCGCTCCACCATGACTGTATCGCCATAGTTCCACTCCGGCGAGGAAATGACCTGTGGCGGAAACGACTGCCCCTCCTTGACGATGACCACGCCGAAGCTCGAGCCCTCGTTGACGGGCTTCACCACATAGGGCGTCGCCATCGGATGCTGGTTCTTGATGCCGAAACGGCTCATCACACGGGATTCCGCCACCGGGATCGACGCGGCCCTGGCGATCTTCTTGGCCTGCTCCTTGTTCATCGCGAGCGCCGAAGCCAGAACGCCGGAATGGGTGTAGGGGATCGCCAGATATTCGAGGATGCCCTGGATCGTTCCATCCTCGCCGAAGGGCCCGTGCAAG
>JALHQC010000093.1 GCA_022842165.1 bacterium | reverse complement strand
GCGGAGAGATATTCCTGGATCTGCGACTTGTCGTCGGTGCTCTCGTTGATCGGGATGCGGATCTTGCCGCACGGGCTGGTCATCGCCTTCGATTTCAACCCGGTCAGCTTGCCTTCGATATCGAAGTAGCGGATCTCGCGGAAATTGAAGAGACGCTCGTAGAACGACGCCCATTCGTCCATGCGCCCGCGATGAACGTTGTGGGTCAGGTGATCGATATAGGTGAGGCCCACGCCCTTCGGCGCGTGCTCGACCCCGGGCAGAAATTCGAAGTCGACGTCGTAGATGCTGCCGCGCTCGCCGTAGCGGTCGACCAGGTAGATCAGCGAATCGCCGATGCCCTTGATCGCCGGGATGTTGAGTTCCATCGGTCCAACCTTGTTCTCGACGCCCCAGGCGCCGAGCGACAGCGCCCGTTTGTAGGCGCGCGCCGCGTTCTTCACGCGGAAGGCGATGGCGCAGACGCTGGGCCCGTGCACGCGCGCGAAGCCTTGGGCGAAGCTCTCCGCCTCGCCGTTGACGATGAAGTTCACGTCGCCCTGACGGTAGAGCGAGACATCCTTGGAGCGATGCCGGGCGACACGCACGAAACCCATGCTCTCGAACAGGGCGCCCAGCGCCGCAGGATCGGGCGCGGTGTACTCAACGAACTCGAAGCCGTCGGTGCCCATCGGGTTCACCGCATCGACCTCGAAGACAGTCCGCTCGCTGATGCTGGCCATATTTGACCTCCCGGCTGAATTAGTTTCATATGTAACTATTATGCCGAATGCTTTGCAAGCCCTCGAACTGGAGAAATTCCTCCCCTACCGGCTCTCAGTCCTGGCCCAGCTCGTGAGCGAATCGCTCCACGACCTTTACGCCCAGCCCTATGGCCTTTCCGTGACGCAATGGCGCGTGATGGCCGCCCTGGGCCGGTTCGCACCACTTACCGCCTCGGATGTGGGACAGCGCATCGTCATGGACAAGGTGGCCGTCAGCCGGGCCGTCGCCGTCCTCATGAAACGCGGCCTGGTCGAGCGCGCCACCGACCGCAGCGACCGCCGACGCGCCTCCCTGAAGCTCAGTGCCCGCGGCCGCGCCATGCACGCGCGCATCGTGCCCCTGGCCCTCGACTACGAGGTGAGCCTCTATAAGGCACTCAGCCTCGATGAAAGACGCAGCTTCGACGCGCTGTCCGACAGGCTGTTTGCGCACGCCCAAGCGCTCCGGGAAGCCCCCTAGCGACTGGACGGTCCCCGCCTTGTGACCCCGACTCGCCATGCTATAACGCCCGCCACGTATGAATTAGGGAGGCAGGCTTGGCCGCGAAGGCTGCTCGGCATCCACCGGCCAAAAAGCCGGTGCTGGTGCTCAACGGGCCCAATCTCAACATGCTGGGCAAGCGGCAGCCGGAGATCTACGGCCGCGAAACCCTGGCTGATGTCGAAAAGGCATGCCGGTACGAGGCCTCACACCTGGGACTCGCGGTCGAATTCGCCCAGAGCAACCACGAGGGCGTGCTGGTCGACCTTATTCAGGCGGCGCGCGAGAAGAACGCCGGCATCGTCATCAATGCCGGCGCCTACACTCATACGTCCGTCGCCCTGCTCGATGCGCTCAATGCCGCCGAACTGCCGGTGGTCGAGGTGCACCTGTCCAACATTTATAAGCGCGAGCGGTTCCGGCACCATTCCTACATCAGCCCGGCCGCCGTCGGCGTGATCGCGGGACTGGGCACCCAAGGCTACCTTCTGGCCCTCCAGGCGCTGGCTCGCCTGCTGGGCCGCTGATTTTCATCCGGAGCGTTTCTCCATGGCAAAATTCGAGATGGATACCGAGTTCGTCCGCAAGCTGGCGGAGGTGCTGGAGGAGAAAAATCTCGGTGAAATCGAGCTGGCCGATGGCGACCGCAAGATTCGGATCGCCCGGCTGACCGTGACCTATGCCGCAGCGCCGATGGCCGCCCCGTCCGCGCCCTCGCCCAGCGTTGCGGCGGCCGCAGCCGCGGCACCGGCCGGCGCCGCCGATCTCGCCAAGCATCCCGGCGCGGTGAAGTCGCCCATGGTGGGCACCGCCTATCTCGCGCCCGAACCCGACAAGCCCAACTTCGTCAACATCGGCGACAAGGTCACGGCCGGCCAGACGCTGCTGATCATCGAGGCAATGAAGACCTTCAATCCCATCAAGGCGCCGAAGGCCGGCGTGCTGATGCAGATCCTGATCGAGAACGCCCAACCGGTGGAGTTCGGTGAAGCCCTGATGATCGTCGAATAGGGGCGGTCCGGCACAATGTTCGACAAGGTCCTGATCGCCAACCGGGGCGAGATCGCACTCCGCATCCACCGCGCCTGCCGCGAGATGGGGATCCAGACGGTGGCGGTCCATTCGACAGCTGACAGCGACGCCATGCATGTCCGCCTGGCCGACGAGTCGGTCTGCATCGGCCCACCGCCGGCGCGCGACAGCTACCTCAACATCCCGGCGATCCTGTCCGCGGCGACCATCGCCGGTGTGGACGCGATCCACCCCGGCTATGGCTTCCTGTCGGAGAACGCGCGCTTCGCCGAAGCGGTCGAGGCACACGGCTTCACCTTCATCGGCCCGACGCCGCAGCACATCTCGATGATGGGCGACAAGATCGTGGCCAAGCAGACGGCCAAGGAACTCGGCCTGCCACTGGTACCTGGTTCGCCCGGGCCGGTCGCCACGATCGAGGAGATCGTGGCGCTCGGCACCAAGATCGGCTGGCCGGTCCTCATCAAGGCGGTGGCCGGCGGCGGCGGACGCGGCATGAAGGTGGTTGAAGATGCCGAGGGCGCGGCCGAGGCGTTTTCACTCGCCCGCACCGAAGCAAAGGCTGCCTTCAGCAACGACTCGGTCTATCTCGAGAAATACCTGCCGCGACCGCGCCACATCGAGATTCAGGTGCTGGGCGATGGCCTGGGCGCCGGCGTGCATCTCGGCGAGCGCGACTGCTCGCTCCAGCGGCGCCATCAGAAAGTACTGGAAGAAGCGCCCTCGCCCGCCCTCAATGCCGAGCAGCGCAACCGGATCGGCGAACTGGCCGCCGCCGCCGTGCGCAAGCTCAAATATCGCGGCGCCGGGACGATGGAGTTTCTGTTCCAGGACGGCGAATTCTACTTCATCGAGATGAACACCCGCCTTCAGGTAGAACATCCGATCACCGAGGCGGTGACCGGCATCGACCTGGTCCGCGAGCAGATCCGCATCGCCTCCGGCGCCCCGCTCGGCATGACCCAGAAGGACATTGTCATCCAGGGCCATGCCATCGAGTGCAGAATCAATGCCGAGAACCCAGACACCTTTGTGCCTTGCCCCGGCCTCGTCACCGACTATCACGCACCCGGCGGGCTGGGCGTGCGTGTCGACTCCGGGCTCTATGCCGGTTACGCCATCCCGCCCTACTACGATTCGATGGTGGCCAAGCTGATCGTGAACGGCGGCAGCCGCAACGAGTGCCTGATGCGGCTTCGCCGTTCGCTGGAAGAATTCGTGATAGGCGGCATCGATACGACCATTCCGCTCCACCGGCGGATCATCGGCGAGCAGGCATTCATCGACGGCGACTACGACATCCACTGGCTGGAGAAGCTGGTCGGCCTCAAGAAGTAATCGTGACGATGCTGGAGATCACGCCCGACGTTCTTCTGAAGGCCTACCGCATCGGTGTCTTTCCCATGGGGGAGCGCCGCGACGATCCCAAGCTCCATTGGCTCGATCCCAGGCTGCGTGCGGTGTTGCCGCTCGACGGCTTCCACCTCCCCACGCGTCTCGCGCGGACCGTCCGCTCAGACCGATTTGCCGTCAGCGCTGATACCTCTTTCGTCGAGGTCATGCGGGCCTGCGCTGAGCCGCGCCCGGGCCACCCCGAAAGCTGGATCAACGACCCCATCATCGACCTCTATTCAGAGCTGCACCGGCGCGGCCACGCCCATAGCGTCGAGTGCCGGGTCAGCAATGATCTCGTCGGCGGCCTCTACGGCGTTTCGGTAGGCGCGGCCTTCTTCGGCGAGAGCATGTTCAGCCGCGAGCGCGACGCCTCGAAGGTGGCGCTGGTCCATCTCGTGGCGCGCCTTATCCAGGGCGGCTTCCGCCTGCTCGACTGCCAGTTCATGACCGAGCATCTCCGGAGCTTCGGCGCCATCGAAGTGCCCCGCGAAACATTTCATGTCCTGCTGGCCGATGCGATCGACCGGCCGGCGGTGTTTCAGCGCGAGCTGGGCGGGGCCGACCCCTGTGCCATCGTGCAGGCGAGCACGCGCACGTCGTAGACGCCGTGGTCGAGCGCCGAGAGCGACGGCGTCGAGGCGAACATCCAGCCGGCGAACAATTTCTCTGGTGCCTGGCCCGGCTTGTTGTCGATGATGGTGAGATAGGCCACCGATTCCGGCGGCGCCTCGGGCACGTTCACCAGGCAATCGGCGACGGAGATTTCCAATGTGCCGAAGCGCGTCGCCTGGCCGACCGGGGCATAGAAGCGCTGGGTGCGCGCCGTCACCTTGTCGAGGCCCTGCAATTCGGCCACGCGCTTGCCCGGCGCATCGGGGATCGGCCGAAGACTGATGCCGGGGTTGACGTTTGCCGGCGGTCGCGGCGTTTGCGCGGCGGCCAAGCCCACGCTGGCGGCGAACACCGCGATGACGACCAGGCCGCGCATGCTCAGTCCTTGGCGCCGGGCGGCTTCAGCCCGTCGATCAGCGCATGCAGGGCCGCCTTGATCTGATCGACGTCGCATCCCATCAGGACTCCGTCCTCCAGCGCATCGGCGCAGAGGGTTTCGATTTCCTGCACATTCTGATTCATGACTTTGATCTTTTCGAGGCACGACACCGGCTTGCCGTCGGGTTGCCGCCA
>JALHQC010000092.1 GCA_022842165.1 bacterium | reverse complement strand
TCAAGGCAGGCGGCATCGAGCCGATCCAGCGGCCTGGCCGACAGGTCGCCCTGGCGGGTGCCATAGCCGCAATAGTTGCCGACGACGAGATGGGATGGCTTGTTCTCGCGCTGGACCGGGCTATGCGCGAATGGCGCCCCAGGCCCCGGTATCCACGGATTGGCGCAGGAGGTCAGTGTTGCGAAGGCGAGCCCCGCCAGCATCGCGCTCCGCCGGGAAGCGCGCGCAAGGCGTCCGCGCCAGCGATCGGCTGGTCTCCCAGAACGTGCCGTCATTTCCGCCATTGCGCCACGAGATCAGAGACAGCGGTCCGCCGTGGCGCGTTCGTCCAGCCCTCGGGGCCACCGCTGATGTAAAGGGCGAATGCCAGCCTGGTGCGTGGTGTCAGCCCGGTTGCCGCAATGTCATCTGGGAGCACGACATCACGGCCATAGAGGTGGCGAACCGGCAGGTCCAGTTCCGGCAGCACATGGAAGGCCAGCTCTGAACAATAAAGACGGTCTGATTCGCCGGCATCGAAACGGAAGTCGAAGCGGGAGCCGACATGTCCGAGGAGGCCGCACAGCGACTTGCGCATCCAGGCGCTGCCGCGAATCCGCGGCCTGAGCACCAGGACCCTGTCGGTGTCGATGACCTGTTCGATGCTGGAAAGATGAACGCCCTTCCTGTCCGACTCGATGAATGACTTTCCGGCGCTGATCTCCGCTTGGTAGGGCTTGATTCCCCGGCTGTTCCAGAGCCCAAGCCGCTTGAGCTGCGCTTCCGAGCCGAGATGGACCACGGTGTGCGTGAACAGTCCCGGTATCACATTGCCGGTCAGCCGTCCCTTCGAGCTGACCAGAACGACATCGAGCGGCTGCAGTTTCGCGGCAAGCAGGCCTTGCGCGGCCTCGTCTGCCGCCAGATACCCCTTTCGGAACCTGACCTGCGCGATCGTTCTGCCCACCAACGGAGCAACCGGATCAGCCAGGCCGACCAGGAGGTCCGGGTAGCGCTCGGGCTGTCTCGTGCAGGCAGCGAGCGGATCGCCGGAGCATTCCGGCCCATCATTCGCCTTGCCCTGCCCAGCGCCATGCGCACATCCACCAAGCAACAGCGGCCCCAGGACCGCTGCCGTGCGCCACCACACAGACACTACCCGTACCCTCCCCAGGCCACCACAGCCGATCCCGGCGATCAGGGATCATCCGTGACCGTCAACCCCATGTGACGATCTGGGATCGACAGAAGCTTCGTGCGCCCGGCGTGTCGTTGACTCAGGTCAAGGCTGCGGCTGTACGCCTGCCAAACCCTTCCAGATCGGGAGGCCGATCATGGCTCCGAGGTGAAGCCGGCGGCTTCGATGCCGGCCACGGCGCAGGTCTCGTCATTGTCCGACGTGTCGCCCGATATGCCCACCGCGCCGACGATGGCGTTCTGCGCGTCGCGGATCAGCACGCCGCCCGGAACAGGGACGATCCGCCCGCCGGAAACCCCCGACAGGCCCTGCATGAAGTGCGGCCGCTCCATCGCGTGCTTGGTGACCATCCTGCCGCCCATGCCAAGCGCCAGCGCGCCGAACGCCTTGCCCGCCCCGATCTCGTGGCGCAGGAACGACGCGCCATCCTGCCGCTCGAAGGCGACGAGATGGCCGCCCGCGTCGAGGACCGAAACACCGAGCGGCTTGAGCCCTAGCTCTTTGGCCTTGGCGAAAGCGGTGGCGATGATCGTTCGGGCTGCGGTGAGTGTCAGCATGGCTGGCCTTTTCAGGGTTGGCAGGAACAAGAGACGGAGTGCGCGAGATTGATCCCATGGCTGGGGCTCGCCGTCGAAGAATCGGATCATCGGGAGTTTGGCGTTTCCCTGCCGCATCCCTGCTGTTTCGCGGAGCCCCGCCGCCGTCCGCTGAAATCCGGCCCCAGCCCGTCGCTGGGGCTCCGGGCGTTCGTCGCCCGAAAAGCCAAGTCGCTGGCTTTTCGTCTGCCTTCGGCGAACCGGCGGCTCACCCCATGCTGTCGATTTTCTTCTGCATGGCGGCGATCTGCTCCTTGAGCTCGACGAGGTCGTCGGCCCTGTCGGAGCCTTCCTTCTTGGCCGGTTCGGCGGTCGGAGCGGTGCCCGGGACGCCACCCGGGAACGGCGTGAACATGCGCATGGCGTTCTGGAAGAGCTCCATGTTGCGGCGGGTCTGGTCCTCCAGCGCCTTCATCGGCGCGGCCATCTTCATGACGTCCATCGGCGCCTTGCCGAAGGTTGACTTCAACTGCTCGCGAAAGCGCTCCTGCTCCTTGGCGAAAGCCGTCAGCGACTGTTCCAGGAAACTCGGCACGATCATCTGCATGTGATCGCCGTAGAAGGCGATGAGCTGGCGCAGGAAGGGGATGGGCAGCATGTTCTGCCCGTCCTTGTTCTCGAGTTCGAAAATGATCTGGGTCAGCACCGGATGGGTGATGTCGTCGCCGGACTTTGCGTCCTGCACGGTGAATTCTTCGCCCCTCTTGACCATCTCGGCGAGGTCTTCGAGCGTCACATAGGTCGAGGTGCCCGTATTGTAGAGGCGTCGGTTGGCGTATTTCTTGATGACAACCGGTTCGCTTTTCGTGGCCATGACAGTCCTCCCCGGGCCACCGGCCTTGCGCAAGCGCCGTGGGCCGCCATTATCGTTGGACAGAGGATAAGCGCAAAGGCGCGACATTTCCAAGCGGTTTGTGCAGTGCGGGATTGCCGAGACGCGCTGCGGTAAAGAAAATGCTGCGCAGCATAGGTGCTGTCCGGCCCGGCGATGCGCGGCAGTGCACGCCCCTCAGCCTATTTTCCGGTTTGACAGAAATGGCGGAAAGGTCAAGAAACGGCAGCAACAGAGCCGCAGAATGGCTGTAGCCCACCAGGTCTGGAGATAAAAATGGCCGCTTCAAATGCAATCGTGGTCGCCAGTGCGGCCCGCACCCCCGTCGGGTCCTTCAATGGCGCCTTCGGTTCCACACCAGCCCATGAGCTCGGATCCGTGGTGATCAAGGAGGTTCTGGCGCGTTCCGGCGTCGAGGCCGGCGAGGTTGACGAAGTCATCCTCGGCCAGATCCTGACGGCAGCGCAGGGCCAGAACCCGGCGCGACAGGCCGCGCGCGCCGCCGGCATTCCAGACGAAGCGACGGCCTGGGGCCTCAACCAGCTGTGCGGCTCAGGCCTCAGGGCGATTGCCGTCGGCATGCAGCAGATCGCCGCGGGCGACGCGACGATCATCATCGCCGGCGGCCAGGAATCGATGTCGATGGCGCCGCATGCCCAGCACCTGCGCTCGGGCGTGAAGATGGGCGACTTCAAGCTCATCGACACGATGATGAAGGATGGACTTACGGACGCGTTCTATGGCTACCCGATGGGCAACACGGCCGAGAACGTCGCGCGTAAGTGGCAGCTTACACGTGACGAGCAGGACCAGTTCGCCGTTGCGTCGCAAAACAAGGCAGAGGCCGCGCAGAAGGCCGGCAAGTTCGCGGACGAGATCGTGGCCGTCACGCTAAAGGGGCGCAAGGGCGACGTGATCGTCGACCAGGACGAGTATATCCGCCACGGCGCGACGCTCGACTCGATGACCAAGCTGCGGCCGGTGTTCGACAAGGAAGGCACGGTCACGGCCGGCAATGCGTCGGGCATCAACGACGGGGCGGCGGCGGCCCTCCTGATGACCGAGGCAGAGGCGGTGCGCCGGGGCATCACGCCGCTGGCGCGCATCGTGTCCTGGGCAACCGCGGGTGTCGATCCGCAGATCATGGGCACGGGGCCGATCCCGGCATCCCGCAAGGCACTCAAGAAGGCGGGCTGGTCTGTCTCCGACCTCGAGCTCGTCGAGGCCAACGAGGCCTTCGCCGCGCAGGCCTGCGCGGTCAACAAGGACATGGGCTGGGATACCTCGATCGTGAACGTCAACGGCGGGGCGATCGCCATCGGCCACCCCATCGGCGCGTCGGGCGCACGCATCTTCAACACGCTGGTCTACGAAATGCGCCGCCGCGGCGCCAGGAAGGGGCTTGCGACGCTGTGCATCGGCGGTGGCATGGGCGTCGCCATGTGCATCGAAGCGCTCTAGGAAAAGAGCTTCGTCGCGCGATCATCGGGAGTGCGCAGCATGAGCAGCTTCGACCTTGTCATTCGCCCGAAAATGCAGCGCGGCCGCAAAGCCGCGCTTCTCCTGGCTTCGATGCTGTTTCTGACCCATGCGACCTGGTCGCCCGCCACGGCTCAGACTCTGCAGGAAATGAAGGACGCGATGGAGATGATGGTGGGCTCCGCCGCGATCTGCAGCAGCTACCTCAAGCGACCGGAGGTTCTGGAAGACACAAGGCAGCTGGCGCGCGAACAACTAGGAAAAGTCGGCATGTCCGGGACGGAGGCGGATGCGTTCAGCGACGGGATCGTCACGGCCGCGATGAGTGAGACAAACACCGAAACGCAGCAGCAGGTCGCTTGCGAGATCATCAATATACCGGCAATCAAGTAGCGCGCGGCTTACGCGCCGGTCGAAGACCAGGGCAGGGAAACGGACAGACACAAGGTCTGCGAGGAGGAGGGACATCATGGCCAGAACGGCAATCGTCACGGGTGGTACACGGGGCATCGGCGCCGCGATTTCGATCGCACTCAAGAACGCGGGCTACTCTGTTGCCGCCAATTATGCCGGCAACGACGAAGCGGCCCAGAAGTTCAAGGCCGAGACCGGCATCCCGGTCTACAAATGGTCGGTGGCGGAATATGATGCCTGCGCCGCCGGCATCAGCCAAGTCGAGGCCGATCTCGGGCCTGTCGACATACTGGTCAACAATGCCGGCATCACCCGCGATGCCATGTTCCACAAGATGACGCCGCAGCAATGGGGCGAAGTGATCAACACCAACCTTTCCGGCCTTTTCAACATGACCCATCCGCTGTGGACGGGCATGCGCGACCGCAAGTTCGGCCGCGTCATCAACATTTCGTCCATCAACGGCCAGAAGGGCCAGGCGGGGCAGGCCAACTACTCCGCCGCCAAGGCCGGCGACATCGGCTTCACCAAGGCGCTGGCACAGGAGGGAGCGCGGGCGGGCATAAC
>JALHQC010000091.1 GCA_022842165.1 bacterium | reverse complement strand
GCTTTCTGGTCTTCGTGGTCGTCGCCGCGCGTCTGCGCTGGGTGGGCTGGGTGGGCTGGGTGGCCTGCGCCGCAGCGGGCACGGCCAATGTCATTCCGTCCCTGGCGTTCTTCAGCGGGCTTGCCGGATCGCCCTTCGAGTTCCCGGGCATGGTGCTGGCCTGCTTTCCCGGCGGTCTTGCCGGTGGCGCGGCCTACTGGCTGGCGGGCGGGATGTGGATATCCCCCCTGCGCAGGAAAGGGCCGGCATGAGCCGAATGCTTCTGATCGTTGTCCGGCTTTTCGTCATGCTCGCGGGCTATCTGGCGGCGGCGCTCGCCGCCAGCGCGTTCCTGCATCTCCTGGTGCTTGGCAGTCTCGGATTCACCTCCGACCAGATGCCCGGGGTCGTCGCCGGATCGCTGGTCTTCTCCGTCCCGTTCATCGCGCTCTTCGTTGCCTATTTTTCCTTGCTGCCGGCAATCCTGGTCCTGGCGATCGCCGAAATCCTCGGCCGGCGGGACTGGCTGACCTATGCGATCGGCGGTGCGGCGGTGGGAATCGCCGTCGCGGCCCTGTTCTGGCAGGGCGGGCTGCCGCATACGCAGGAACTCGGCATGGCAGACCCCCAGTCGGTGGACGGCCCGTCACTGGGCGGACCGGCATTCCAAGCGCTGATGGTGGGCGGCGGCGTCGTCGGCGGCCTTGCCTACTGGCTCGTCGCCGGGCGGCTGGCGGGTGGCTGGCGGCGCGTTCGCGCAGGCTGAACGGAGACGCGCCTTATTTTGCCTGGGCGGTGAGAATCTTCAGCGCGAAGGCGGAAAAGACACCGGCAAACAGATAGTCGACGATTCGGGTGATCCGCGGACTGCGCTTCATCGACACCGAGAAGCGCTCGGCGGCCAGCACCATCGGCGCATTGACCGGGATCGACAGCACGACGAACATCATGCCGAGGAAGAACAGCTTTGCCGGAGCGTGCTGGTCATGGGCCGACACGAATTGCGGCAGGAAGGTCATGAAGAACAGGATGACCTTGGGATTGAGCAGGTTGACTCCGATTCCGGTCGCCCAGCTGCGAAACAGCGAGATCTGCGGTCCGCTCTTCTTTTGCGGCGAGAATGCCGAGCCCTTGAAGATTGCCTGCCAGGCGAGGAAGACGAGGTAGCCGGCACCAAAGATCTTCAGAGCCAGAAAGGCGTTCGGCGAGGCGACGATGAGCGCCGAAATGCCGACCACGACGAGTGTCGTGTGCACAACCGTGCCGGTCAGTGCGCCCGCCATCGAGGCAAAGCCTGCAGCCCTGCCCTGGCTCAGCGTGCGGCTCACGAAGAGCGTCATGTCGGGACCCGGCGTGATCGCCAGGATGACGGTAGCCACCGCAAATTGCAGGATGATCGGAAGGTCGGGAATGAAGACCATGCTCTTACGCCGCGCCAGAGACGGAACGGCTCTATCCCATTCGCAACCCGCTGGGAAGCTGCCGGCACGCGGCGGCCGTAACGCTACTGGGCGCCGTCGCCCTCGCCCTCGACCGGTTGTTCGTTTTCGCTCAATGCGCTGTCCGGCAATGCGTATTCGCTTCCATTCCAGGCCCAGTGCGTCGCCTCGGTGCCGCCGACCATGGGCAGGGTAACGAGGTTCGGCCAGCCGTCGCTACCGGCCTTGGGATCGGTGTACATCGCGACACCTTCGCTGTTGTAGGCTTCCTGCCAGGCGGCCGTGGCCGACGGCCGGACATAGGCGGAGACCGTGCAGCCGGAACGCCCATAATACCAGGTGGAGCCGCAGAGCGAGGCAAACAGCATGGAACGGGAATCGGGCAACTCCAGCGTGGTGGCAGACAGGGTCGGCTCTTTCTTCGTCGCCTCGCGGTGGAGTTCGGCCTCCTCGGCCATCAGCGGCCGCGCCTGTTCCACGGCCGGGCCGAACCCGACGAGGCTCACGCGATCGAAGCCGGTCATGTCGATCTGGCTGCAGCGCGGCGCGATCGCATCGAGCACCAGCTTGGACCCGCGCAGAGAAAAGTTCGCCTTCGGCGCAGCCTTGCCGGTACCAAAGGCGAAGCCCAGCCGTATCCCCGATTTCAGATCCTCGATTGCCTCGTAGGGGATCGGGACCGTCACGACCGATCCGGCCAGCGTCGAATTGGTGACGAGGTCGGCGCCGTCGATGGAGACGGTGGTTTCAGGGCCGAACACGGGCGCGCCCGACAGGTCGGCGCGCAGGCGAAAATTCCATTTCTGCTCGGCGCAGACGAGGGAGCCGCCGGTGATCAGGCTCGTGCGGGCCGGGGCGGGCAGAATCGCGACAGCGCCGCTGCCTGCCTCTTCCCAGCGATCGGCGGCGAGGGCTGGCGTAGCGAAAGCGGCCAGGAAGACCAGCATGCCGGCGCCGCGCGCGAGCGACGACCCCGCTGCCGGTGGTGCTGTGTCGCGACGGGAGAGCATGGATTTCATCATTCCGAACTCTTCAAGAGAATCATTAAGAGTTTATTGATCGTGCCGAGCATCCGCAAAACCTAATCGGCTTATCGATGGGAGGCCGAAGGATTTGCGGGCCTTGCCCACATCTTCATTCCTGTTAAAAGTCCGGCCGCATCGCGGATCACCCGTCGGGGAAATCATGTCCAAGTGGAAAGACGTCAAGAAGGTCGTGCTCGCCTATTCCGGCGGGCTCGACACATCCATCATCCTGAAGTGGCTGCAGACAGAGCTCGGGGCCGAGGTCGTCACCTTCACGGCCGATCTCGGACAGGGCGGCGAGCTCGAACCGGCCCGCAAGAAGGCCGAGATGATGGGGATCAAGCAGATCTACATCCGCGACGTGCGCGAGGAGTTCGTCAGCGACTTCGTGTTTCCGATGTTTCGCGCCAACGCCGTCTATGAGGGAACCTATCTGCTCGGCACCTCGATTGCGCGGCCGCTGATCTCCAAGCATCTCGTCGAGATCGCGCGCGAGACCGGCGCAGATGCGGTGGCGCATGGCGCAACCGGCAAAGGCAACGACCAGGTCCGCTTCGAACTCTCCGCCTATGCGCTCAACCCCGACATCAAGGTCATCGCGCCATGGCGCGATTGGTCGTTCAAGTCGCGCACCGATCTTCTGGATTTTGCCGAGAAGCACCAGATTCCAATCGCCAAGGACAAGCGCGGCGACGCGCCGTTCTCGGTCGACGCCAACCTCCTGCACTCCTCATCCGAGGGCAAGGTGCTGGAGGATCCATGGGTCGAGCCGCCGGAATTCGTGCATCAGCGCACGATCTCGCCGATGGACGCGCCAGACGTGGTCACTGAAATCACGCTGACGTTCAAGAACGGCGATCCCGTTGCGCTGAATGGCAAGGCGATGTCGCCGGCGACGCTGCTTGCCGCACTCAACGACCTCGGCCGCGACAATGGCATCGGGCGGCTCGACCTCGTCGAGAACCGGTTCGTGGGCATGAAGTCGCGCGGCGTCTACGAGACGCCCGGCGGGACGATCCTGATCGTGGCGCATCGCGCAATCGAGTCGATCACGCTGGACCGGGGTGCCGCGCATCTCAAGGACGACATCATGCCGCGCTATGCGGAGCTGATCTACAACGGCTTCTGGTATGCGCCGGAGCGCGAGATGCTGCAGGCGCTGATCGACAAGAGCCAGGCCGATGTCGAGGGCGAGGTGCGTCTCAAGCTCTACAAGGGCAATGTGATCGTCACCGGTCGCCGGTCGCCGAAATCGCTTTATTCCGATGCGCTGGTCACCTTCGAGGACGACCGCGGCGCCTACGACCAGAAGGACGCCGAGGGCTTCATCCGGCTGAATGCGCTTCGGCTGCGCACGCTCGCGGCGCGTACCCGCAAGGGCTGAGTCTGCGCTACGAGACGGTCACGCATCAATGAAAAACCCGGCGCAGGCCGGGTTTTTCATGTCGTCCATGCGCCGCAGCCTCAGTTGCCGTCGATCGCGTCGGCCATGATGGCGATGGCCTGCTGATAGACGCTTGCAGCGTTCCAGCCGGAGATGGCGCCCATGTTGTTGCTCGCGCTGGCGCCCCGGCGCCAGCCATGCGCCTTCAGGAAATTGGCGGTCGAGGCCATGGCGGTCGCCTTGTCGCGCAGATTGCCGCCGCCGACGCCATATTTCAGGACGTTGCCGGGCAGGAACTGGGTGTGGCCGATCTCGCCATGCATGGCGCCGACGGAGTTGGCGCTCAGCGCGCCGCGATCGACCAGCTTCAGGGCGGCGATCGCATGCGGCGTGAAGAAGCCTGGACGACGGCAGTCATAGGCCAGCGTCGTGATCGCCGAGACCGTGTTCTGCTTGCCCATGTAGCCGCCGAAGCCGGTTTCCATGCCCCAGATGGCCAGCAGCACGCCCGGCGGTACGCCGTACTGGCTCTCGATCTTGGAGAACATGGCGGCGTTCGACTTCTTCAGGGAGCGACCCTTGGCGATGATGCTGGCACCACCGCGGCGCTTCATGAACGAATCGACCGAGCCGCTGAATGCCTTCTTGAGCCCGCGGTCTGCCTTGATCGTGGCCGCCGCATATTTTGCGCCCGCGAGTGCCGAAAGCCCTTTCTTGCCGACGCCCTGGGCGGCCGCCTGCTGTGCGAAATCCTGCTTCCAGTCCTCGAAACCGGCTCCGGTATTGCCGCATTCGGCGGCATGCGCGCTGCCGATCGTCATGCCCAACACGGCAATGGCTGCTACTGCAAGTCTCTTAGTATTGGCGTAAAATGCCATCCTCGTCTCCTGGTTGCCCAAATCATTTTAGCGGAAGGGAGTAAACCCGCGAATCAACGTCCTGTTACCGCGATCTTCACCGATTCTGTCCCGGCCGGCCGCTGGTCAAGATCGGGCAAATTCCCTACGATCACGTGTATAATGTGGCAAGGGGGGCCTGAACCCACATGGAAGATGTCGATGTCGTCATCGTCGGCGCCGGATCAGCCGGTCTTGGAGCCGCCAAGACACTTCGTGCGGCGGGGCTGAGCTTCAGGGTTTTCGAGGCGATGGACCGGATCGGCGGCCGTGCCTACACCTCCAGCCAGCATTTCGGCATCCCGTTCGACATTGGCTGCGCCTGGCTCCATGCGGCCGACCGGAACCCGTACTTTCCCGAGGCCGAGGCTGCGGGTTGGACGCTGCATCACCACGACATGAATGTCGACCATCTCTACTTTGGCAAGCGCAAGGCGTCGGAAGCCGAAGAAGAAGAGATGAAACATGCCGATCACCACCTGTCCGGCCTGCTCGAATCATGGGCGGGCAGGGACGACCGGCTTTCCTCGCTTTTGGCCTCCGGCCACGCGCCGCGCGCCGCGGCGACCTTTGCGGGGCCGATGGATTTCGGCAACGACTTCGACGAGATCTCGATCGAGGATTTCCGCACCGCCGCCGATCTCGACCCGAACTATTTCACCCGCGAGGGTTTTGGCGCGCTGGTTGCCCGCTTCGGCGCGGACGTGCCCGTCGAGCTTTCGACGCCGGTGCGCGAGATCCTGTGGGATGTTCCCGGTGTCGCCTGCGTGACGGACCGCGGCACGATTCGCGCCAAGGCGGTCATCGTCACCGCCTCCCCGGCGGTGCTCGCCTTCGAGGAAATCGCGTTCCACCCGGCGCTGCCCGACC
>JALHQC010000090.1 GCA_022842165.1 bacterium | reverse complement strand
GAGAAACCGGCATTGATGACGCCCTGCTGCGCGAGGATCACCTGCCAGGCGAAGATGCGTACCAGATAGCTCGTGAAGAAGGGGATGATCAGAAAGAAGATGGCCCAGCGGCGGACATTGTCCTTCACCTTGAAGGCAAGGAAATAGCTGGCGGGAAACGCCACGACGCTGGTGACGACGGTTGCCAGCAGCGCCAGCCAGAGCGTCAGAAAGTAAGCATCCCAGAAGAAGCCGCGCGTCAGCATCCGCTCCCAGTTCGAGAACTGGAAGGCCCATTCCATGCGGTAGTTCTTCACCAGGAAGAACGACATCGCCACCATGAAGAGCAGGGGTCCGGCGAAGAACAGCCCCTGCCAGACAAGCAGTGGAAGCCGCCAGGCGATGGCGTAGTAGTCGGTCTTGTGAGTGTTATGTTTCATGTGCAATCCTCACCCTGAGGTGCATCGCCCTAGAGCGATGCCTCGAAGGGTGCTCACGGGCTCCATCGGAACCCGTGGCCGGTGCTTCGAGGCTCGCTTACGCTCGCGCCTCAGCATGAGGGATCAGCAGAGATTACGCGTTCTTGTATTCTTGCCAGAACTCGTTCCAGTCTTCGAGTGTCTGCTGCTTGGGGATGTCGCGGTAGTGGACGCGGCCTTCCTTGATCAACGTGATCGGGTCCTGCGGCGAACCATCGACCTGGCCGGTGCGCTCTGCTTCCTTCGGGTCCTTTTCCTGCAGCGCCTTGCGGCCGCCCTTGGTAATCGCAAAGCCCGGATAGGCGAGCATGCGGGCGGACGTGGCCTGGCCGGCGGGGGACAGCATGTACTGGATGAATTTCTTGACGATATCCGCCTTCTGCGTGCCCTTGCCGATCGAATAGGACTCGGTGAACTGGATGCCGCCTTCCTTTGGAACGACCGACTTTACCGGCGCACCGTCACGCTCGAGAACACCGGTAATCCAGTCGCCGATGCCGGCCATGGCCATCATCTCGCCGTTCTTCAGGCCGTTGAAGGTGCCGCCGTAGTCGAAGAAGCCACCGACCTGCGGGCGGAGCGACAGCGTCGTCTCCTTGATCTTTGCCCAGCCGGCGTCGTCCTGGTCCCAGAGCTTGGCGCCGTTGCCGTTGGTGAGGCTCATCTGGCCGAGGTTCGGCAGGTGCCAGTCGAAGTGGCCGACCTTGCCCTTGATCTCCGGCTTCCAGAAGGCCTTGTAGCTCATGGCCTCCTCGTCGGACACGGCCGTGGTGTTGTAGGACACTCCCAGATGGCCGCCGCGCAGCATCATGGAATAGAGCTTGCCGTCCTGCCAGTGGCCGGGGAACTGCTTGAAATCGTCATGCAGCATGTCGTCAAAGGGATAATCCGCCGCGTTCAGCTCCTCGATGTAGCCGGCAGCGTTCAGCTGCTGCACGAATTCGGCGTCCGACAGGATGAGGTCATAGGTGCCGGGGGGCGACTGGGCGATCAGCGCCATCATATTGTCGCCGCCGGCATAGTATTTCGGCTTGAATTTCACATTGTTAGCGGCTTCGAACTCGCCAACCATGTCCGGCTCGCCATGGCCGTACCAGGCCAGCATGTTGATTTCGGTCGCCTGCGCCCAGGCGCGGCTGACGTAGGGCGTGCAGAGTGCAGTGGTGGCGGCAGCGGCCGCACCGAACTTCAGCACGTCGCGGCGTGTCGGCTTCTCGATCTTCGTCATTTTTCGTCTCTCTCCCTGAAGCCGGCGGGTTTCCGGCGGGTTGTTCCCATTTCCCAGTATCCCGCATGGCATCATGTCTTGGCGCCGAAGTCCAGCGAGGCTGTTGAAAAACTAGACCCTATTGGCCCATGCGAGAAATTTATGCTTCTAATGGTTGCATGATGCCCGCTTATCGGGCGCGCGCTGCCTTTGGAAGGTCAGGTTCGGCGGCCTCGTCCATGTGGGAGATGAGGGAATCGACCAGCATCAGGCCTGCGGCGGACATGCGCTGATGCTTGTAAAACAGGCCGATTCGTATGGGTTCCAGCACCGGGAAGCCGTCGCGCGCGGTCAGCACGCGCATCTCGGGTAGCAGGGTCTTGCGGGTCAAGGCCGAGACGCCGAGGCCCGAGGCCACCGCCCGCTGCAGGCCGCCGATTTCGGGGTTGGTATAGGCGATGCGCCAGTCGCGTCCTTCTGCCCGCAGGGATGCGATCATGCGGCGGCGGTATTCGCAGCCTTCGGGATGGGTGACGAGCGGGACGGGGTTCGCCTTGTGAAGGCTCGAATCCTTCGCCGCGGCCCAGATCGGGCGTTCCTCCCATGAGCGCACCAGATAGGGGTTTTTATCGCGTGCTAACAATGCGATGGCGATGTCCAGCTCATCGGAATGCAGCCAGTCCAGTACTTTTCGCGAGAGATCGCAGTGGATCGCCAGCGTCACGTCCGGCTGGTTTCCCGCGAATTCCGAGAGCGCCTCCTGCAGGAAAGCGACTGAGAAATCAGTGGGAAGGCCCACGCGCAACTGGCCCTTGGCAGAGCGGCCCTTCAGTTTCGCCACGGCTTCGTCGTTGAGGCGCAGCAACTGCCGGGCGTAGACGGCAAGTGCTTCTCCTTCCTCGGTTAATTTCAGTTCGCGGCCTTCGTGGGTGATGAGCTTGGCGCCCAGCAGATCCTCCAGCCGCTTCATCTGCAGGCTGATGGCGGGCTGGGTGCGGCCCAGCGCATCGGCCGCGCGGGTGAAGCCGCCCAGGTCGATGACGCTCACGAAGGCACGGAGCAGATCGGTGGGAAGGTTGATCGCGCGCAATTAGCAATCCTCATGGCCGTATCATCATTATAAATTTCCGTTATCGCGCCGCAAGCCGTTATTTTAGGCTTCATGAACCGGTACGATTTCAGAAAACTGTTCAAAACCGTGGGGCCCGTCGTGCTCCCCGTCATCCATGTGCTTGATAATGCTCAGGCAATCCGCAACGTGCGGATACTCGTGGAGGAGGGGGCGCAAGGCTGCTTCCTCATCAATCATGATTTCGGCGTCGAGCGGTTCCTGCCGATCATCGCCCATGTGCGGCAGAATTTTCCGGCCTTGTGGATGGGGGTCAACTTCCTTGCGGTGACGGGGAAGGATGCCTTCCCGGTGCTGGGAAAGCTGCAGCGCGAGGGCGTTACGGTTGATGGCTACTGGGCGGATGATGCGCGGATCGACGAGCGCCGCGCCGCCGACGACCAGCCGGAAGCACATGATATTGCAAGGGAATTAGCCTCATCGGGCTGGAGCGGCTTCTACACCGGCGGCACCTGCTTCAAGAAGCAGCGCGAGGTGGCGCCGGAGCATCATGAATATTCGGCAAGGATTGCAACGGGTTACATGGATGCGGTGTGCACGTCGGGCGTTGCCACGGGCCAGGCCGTCGACCTCACCAAGATCGCCGCCTTCCGGCGCGGGATTGGCGATCATGCCCTCACACTTGCCTCCGGCATCACCCCTGAAAACGCGCCTCATTACATGGATGATGTCGACGGTTTCATGGTGGCGACCGGCATCAATCTCGACGGCGATTTCTACAATATCTCGGCACCAAAACTCGCCCGCCTTCTCAAACTCACCCGCCAACACGGAGCCAGAACATGAGCCGCAACAAGGGGTTACGCGACGATCGCTGGTACCTGAACATCATGGCGCCCAACACCAAGGGGCCGAAATTCGCGTGGCTTGACCCCACGTCCATCTACATCAATGGCGAGGCTTTTCACGACCTGCTGGACGATCTGGTGACGGACCTGGACGGCATCAGGCCCGATGTGGTGGGCGGGCTCGATGCCATGGGCTTCGTGCTGGGGGCCGCACTGGCAACGCGGCTTGGCGTCGGCTTTCTGCCCATCCGCAAGGCGGGGAAGCTGTGCGTCGAGACCGACAAGGTGAGCTTCTCGAACTATTCCGGCCGCACGCAGGACATGGAAATGCGCACCCCCGCCTTTGGCCCCGGCACGAAAGTTCTGCTGGCCGATCAATGGGTTGAGACCGGCGGCACGATGGATGGCGCGATCCGGCTGGTGGAGCGGCAGGGGGGCAAGGTCGTGGGGCTAGCGGCCGTGGCGATCGAGGAGAACCCGGTGACGGATGGTTATCGCAAGAAATACCGCTGCGTCTCGGGCGTCGTTCAGGGCAGCCGCTGGCAGACGGAATGCAACGCGCAGAAGCTCTCGAGCTTCGCGCGTTACACGCCCGAACTGGCCTGGCCAAAACTGGGCTGACCCCGCCCTCCCGGCCACGCGAAAAGCGGCGCGAAGCGTCACCCTTTGCGCCGGTTTTCGACCGGTTCTGGGAGCTTTTTTCGAGGTTTTTGGAGCGTTTTCGGAGCCGTTTTTGCCTGACAGTGTCAGGTCCGGGGGCCGGGCAAAATCTCTCGACCGTGAGTCTCGGCCGTCAGGCGGCGGCGATGCTCATGCTGACCTTGCCGCCCATCACCTTCGCCGGCTTCGCCTTCAGGTGCCTGGCATTGGCGACCACCCATTCGCGCGCCTTGGCGGTGATCGCCGCGGAGGCCTTCTCGGTCTTGGCATGGGTGACGGTGAAGCCGCCGTCTTCCGTCTTGATCACCGTGTAAGAGCCTCCTTAAAAAAACAGGTCAGGGGACGGCTTTGAACTGATTCGCAGTACATCTGCCACCAGTGGTGCGATTGTACGAGTTGAGCTGTGATGCTTCGCCGATGGGTGTGGACAGTCGCCCCAAACGTTAAGGAACAGGAAAAGTGCTTCCTTGACGCTACGGTGCTCGGGTCTCACCATCGCTTCTTTTGATTCTGGAGGATGGGATGGCAACGCCTCCGATTGTGAAGAAGATCGGCAAGCTCGCGGGCTTTGGCGTTTTCCCGAATTTTACCTGTCCGGGGGAAGTGCCAGATTTCAAAACCCACAATCTTATATATGGATTCAATGGCTCGGGAAAAACGACGCTATCGCGGGTATTCTCCAGTCTGGAACGAGGCGCTCCAGAAGCCGCCCTCCCTCCGGACTGCAAGTTTGAGATAGAGCTGGATAATGGCGTTGTAATATCAGAGAGCGCCAACCTTGATTATCTGAAGAAGAGGATACTCGTCTTCAACGTCGATTTTGTCGAACGGAATTTGCAATGGAGTGCCGGAAAGGCTGAGCCCGTATTCTACATCGGAGAGGAACAAGCCGAACTGGGCGCACGCCTTGCAGAGTCGGAAGCAAAGGCGGCCTCGTTAAGAGACGCACTGAACGCCGAACGAAAAGAGGCGATCGCCAATGCGAAACTGTTGGCCGACAACAAAACGAATACAGCAAGGTTGATTGCCGAACAGCTCAATTATGGCAGGAGGTACAATGCAACCAATCTGTTCGATGATTACGAAGTTCAAAACTATGGAGAGGAATTTGTCTTAAGCGACGATGATCTTGATCAGCAGAAGCGGATATTTAATCAGAGTGAAGCACTTCCTGAACTGCACCCTATCGAGGAACTCGGTTTCGCTTGCTCGAAGTGGGCGCTGTACACGCACAGAGCTTTAGAATCCACAATTGGCACACTGGTAGCAGCGGACCTCCAAAAACATAGCGCCATGTTGTCCTGGCTTAAGACTGGCGTCGAATATCATGAGCACCACGCGCTGACTGAATGCCTCTTATGCGGAAATACTCTCAAGCCTGAACGATTGAACGCGGTCAAACAATCAGTCGATTCCCAAACGGGAAGATTAGTGCAACTATTTCCCGAATTGATTGAGACGGCAAAAGAAATGTTGCGGAAGTTGGACGCAATTCCCAGTCGTCCTGCTCCGGAGTATGTGACAC
>JALHQC010000089.1 GCA_022842165.1 bacterium | reverse complement strand
CGTACCCCGATCGATGCATGCGAATTCCCTTCCGACGCGCCAACCGAAACCTCGTCGACCGAATTCAACCGGAACTCGCTTTCCACCACGATGCCATAGACGACATGCCGATAGCGGCCTGCCGCCGGAACATCCCGGTCGCCGTGCTTCTCAGAAAACTTGGCAAACACCTTCAAATCCGCTTCAAATTGGGGCACTGAACTTTCCGCCGCCACTCAGGGGACGGACTATCTCTCTTCATCCGGAAGCCACCACCATGATCGTGCAAAAAGCCACTCGGCAGCCATGATGAGGTTCGACTGCCGTGGCTTGTCGACGGAGGACCTCGCCAAGTCGGAGCAAGTTCAGCAAGCCTATAATTGCCTCGTCAAGAATGGCTATGCAATCCTTGATCATGTGCTCCCGGAAGACAAAGTTCGAGAGATGAATCTCGAATTCAACCGGCGTTACACGAAATATCTGCAGAATCAGGAACTCGAGGACACCAGGAAAGTCGGGAACCGGCGCTTCATGGTGCCGATCGACCTTTCAGGCGCCTTCGGCGACCCTCTCGTCTACGCGCATCCCGTCGTCGTCGCCGTGGTTCGCAAGGCGCTCGACCTGGACGCCATCCTCGAAAGCTTTGGCGCGGTCGTATCGCTGCCGGGCGCGAGGTCACAGCACATCCACCGCGACGGCCGCTTGCTGTTCGATGCGGCGATTTCGCCGATACTGCCGGCACATGCGCTGACGTTCGTGATGCCGTTGATCGACATGAACGACGTCCATGGAACCACCGCCATCTGGCCCGGCAGCCATCGCTGGAAGGAGCGCGACGAACAGGCGGCGCCGGAGGCGCCGCAGATACCTGCAGGGTCGTGCGCCCTTTGGGACTTCAGACTTTTTCATGGCGGTACGGCGAACCGCTCCGAGATCCATCGGCCGATGCTCTACGCCACCTATGCGCGGCGCTGGTACCAAGATACCATTAACTTCGTGAAAGCGACGCAGCCGCGCCTCGTGTTCGACGGCGATTTCCTCCCGCGGGTTCCCGAGGACCGGCAGAGTCTCTTTGCCCACGTCCGCTGATGGATAAATTCATTGTTCTCGACGACGTCTTCGACAGCGCGACAGTCCAGGCGTTCGCCGAGTTCGACTATGGCGTCGGCGAGAAATGGTACGAGCTGGGCGCCAATCCGATCCACGAAAAGGTACTCGACGCGTGCCGGGTTCACTTCGATCTGGAAAGCATCGTCGGCTACGAGATGTGGTCAAACAAGGAAAATCCCGGATGGCATGTCGACAAGGATGAGAAGCTCTACGCCGAGAAGAAGATCCTGGTCTTCCCGCAGTGCAGTGCCGTCTACTATCCGTTGGTCGACAACATGAACGGCGGCGAACTCTATACCGACGACATAAGGCTTTTCCCGAAGACGAACAGATTGGTCATGTTCTCTCCGGGAATATCTCATGGCGTATCGACGTTCACTGGCGTCAGGATTGCGGTCAGCATGAACCCCTGGAATACCAGGATCTAGCCGTCAGGATCGCGAACTGCTTCGCCGGTTCGGTGACGTCAGCCGTTGAGCCAGATATTCACCGCGAAGCGGCTGTCCGCGAAGCTCCCGCCGGGACAGGACACCAGTTCGACCTCGTGGCTCGCGAAGGACGGGAAAGCGAGCAAACTGTCGTGTGCCGGATCGACATCGATCGTCTGCTGGCCGCCCAGTTCGAAGAAACGCAGCTGGCCTCCCGCGAATCGGCGAGGCCGACGATGAAGGTAATAGACCAAGCTCAGGCGCCGGCTGTCGCCGGGGGTGAATTCGCCGCCGGTGAAAGTGTCGATGTGCGGCTGATAGAAGCCGCCATCGCCATGCGCGACCAGCTCGATCTGCGTGCTCTTCGTGGGCGTGTGGCCCATGCCGAAGGCGGCCTCGAGATCGGACTGCAGGGTCAACGCTTTCTCGCGCAGGATTTCGGCGAAAGGGCCCAAGTCCTTCAGCACAAACGACTTGCGAACCGTTGGATCGTACAGCCCCTTGCCGTCGTCACTCACCTTCGTCGGCTTGAACCGGGATTCCTCCGCCAAGGCGTAAGACAGCAGGCTCTCCGCCCGTTCCTCGCCCAGCCAGCACGAAATGACGCGATAAGGCAGAAACCGCCCGGCACGGAAAGATGGGTCCCGCATGGCGTCCAGTCTCCGGCGGCGCCCCGTCGTCGGGCAAGAAGGAAATGAGGGTGATTTCCGGCGCCTGACGGCTTCGTGCCCTGGCTACTGTTGCTACACTGCGCCACCAGGATGAAAATGGCCGGGGACGCCGCATGCACCCGCCGCCGGACAATGGACGAGGGAAGATCCTTGATCGCAGAAAACGACATCCACGTTCGGGCGCGCGATCTCGACGGCCGCCCGCTATTCGTCGTCGATGGCATGTTCAGGCCGGATTTCATGCGAATGCTCTTCGAGGTTCTCGACCGGCAGGCCGTCACGCGCTCCGACTACGATACCGACGCCACGAAAGGCGTGCGTCACTGGAAGTACGAATTCTCGCTCGATGACTTCACGTCGAATCCGTTTCTCCGGACCTGGCACGGCCACATCGTGGCGAAGACGAATGAACTCTTCCCGGAGAGAAAACTCACGCTTCGGCGCATCCACCTCAACAATCACCTTTACGGCGACCTCCAGCACGCCCATGTCGACTGGGTTCCCGGCGTGACGGCGCTTTACTTCGCCAATCCCGACTGGGACGAGAACTGGCACGGCGAGACCATCTTCTATGACGGCGGCGGCGAAGCTTACTATGCCGTGGCGCCGAGGCCGGGACGTATCCTGATATTCTCCGGCGACGTCCTGCACCGCGGCGGCGTGCCTTCGCGGACTTGCTTCGAATCCAGATTGTCGGTGGCATTCAAATTCAGCGCCGACACCTAGACGTCGCCCGCCAGCTTCAGCGCTGTGAGATGCGGCAAGCGCTGGGAGAAATACAACACCTCCTGGAGAACATGCGCCGCCGTCGGACGGTCCTCCGACCGGTCGTCGCTGCTCGCGCCGATCGCGCTCCACGCAAAGTCCGCCAACTGCTGCGGGGAACTGGCCCCCTGCCGCAAGGCCAGCAGGCAGAGCTGCTGGATCCGGGAAACGCCCACGCCGCCTCCCGTGACAGGCGACGCGAGGGCCTGGATCCTGCCGTCCGACAGGGAACGGCGCAGGATGTCCGCATTCAGCCTCGAGCAGGCCGCCGTGGCTTCGACGACGCGCGCGGCCGGTTGGGCGGGCGCGACGATGTCGGCGTCGACCAGGATCATCAAGGCGCGAAGCAGCTCCTTCTCCCCGATTCCGCCCGCCGACACTCTGCCGATCAACTCATCGAAACGCCAAGAACGGAGCGGTCCTTCACCGAGAGCATCGAGGATGTCCCGGAAAGGCGGCATGCCAAACCCAAGCTTGGCGACGGGCGTCGTAATACTTCGCGCGCGTGCCATCGAGGTGGGAACGCACAGGACGAACTCGAGATCGAGTGCGGGGCGGGAAAGGGCCTGTCCCTGCAGGGTTTCGTTCCGCTTGATGTAGACGTCGTGCCTGACTTGTCCCGATCGCAGAAAGTCCCTGGCCGTTTCGCGAAGCCAGGGGTCGTCGATGGAAGCCAGCAGTTCCAGCGCTTCGGGGCGGAAATTCAGCTCGTCGAACTGGTCCAGGGGTTTGGCGCTACCGACGAACCGCAGCCCTGCCGCCTGCAACTGGGATGCTGTGTCGGCGAATAGCGTCGGCTTCCAGTGCTCGTGAAGGTACTCGTGAACGAGATAGGCCCGGTCGGCGGTCTTCATCGTCTCGAGCTTTCGCCCGGCGAATGAATCTACGGCGAGGAATCGGCTGCCTGCGTTCTGGAGGGCCATTGCCAGACCGATGCCGGACTCGAGCTTCTCGAAAATCGTTCCTTGGGTGACGTCGTTCTTCAGATTCAGTCGAAGCAGGCGCTGAAGCGGCACGAGTTCTCCGAAACCCGGCAGGGCGATCGAGCTCATGCAGAACAGGCCACCCTCGACGAGGTGGCGGCGCAACAGCTCGACGATCGTCTTGCGGTTCGCGTCGGAAACCCACGACCAGACGCCAAGGGCGGTGATGACATCGAACTGGGGCAGGTCGGGGCGTTCCAGCAACTCCTCGAAGGACGAGGTCAGCGCCCTCAACCCCGAGCCGGAGGCCGCCGCGAGCGAGTTCGCCGTGGCCGCGTGCGCCACATTTATGTCGGTGCCCCAATAGTTGCCGGGGCTGGCAGCGGCATGGATATTGAGCGAAATGCCGTTGCCGTACCCGAGTTCGAGGTAGCGCAACGGACGGGAAGACGGAAACGGGACGGATCGATTGAACGTGGCGAGTTGTAGGAACGCCGGAGAACTCTCGGGATAGTAGACATGGGTGTAGGGAGTTGCGGTGACGTACCCGTCGAACTCTTCCTCCATGCGCCCTCTCGGATAGATCCCAACACCCTAATGTACACAATATCGTGCAAATATATTGATGGCGAGGATGTGACGCGCCCGGATCGGTCCGGAAATTGCGGAATCGTCATTGCCGTCGCGTAGACGGCAGGTCAGAAGTCATCGCCGCGGCGGTTCCGTTGCGAAGGAGACACACCATGAATTCCAAGCCAGCAACGCGCCCCGAATTCGAGCGCATCGCGCTCCTCCTCCAGGGCGGCGGCGCACTGGGCTCCTACCAGGCCGGTGCCTACCAGGCTCTGGCCGAGGCCAACCTCCACCCCGACTGGGTGGCCGGCATCTCGATCGGCGCCATCAATTCGGCGCTGATCGCCGGCAACGCGCCGGAGCGGCGGGTCGAGAAGCTGCGCGCCTTCTGGGAGACCGTCACCGCGCCGCCGATGGGCATCCCCTACTTCGCCGGCCTCGACATCAAGAACGACATGCAGCACCAGATGATCAACCAGTGGCGCGCCATGGGCACGCTGCTGTGGGGGGCGCCCAGCTTCTTCAAGCCGCGCTTCCCGCCGCCGATCTTCACGCCGGCCGGCAATCCCGGGAACCTGAGCTTCTACGACGTCGGGCCGCTCAAGACGCTGCTCGAGCAGCTCGTCGACTTCGACCGGATCAATTCGGGCGAGATGCGCTTCAGCGTCGGCGCCACCAACGTCAGGACAGGCAACTTCGCCTATTTCGACAACAGGACGCACAAGGTCGGCGCCGCCCATGTCATGGCCAGCGGCTCCCTGCCGCCGGGCTTTCCCGCCACCGAGATCGACGGCGAGTTCTACTGGGACGGCGGCGTCGTCTCCAACACGCCGCTGCAATGGGTACTAGATGCCCGGCCGCGCCACGACACGCTCGCCTTCCAGGTCGACCTGTGGAGCGCCAGCGGCGCGCTGCCGCGCGACATGATCGAAATCGACGTGCGCCAGAAGGACATCCGTTATTCGAGCCGGACCCGCGCCGGCACCGACCAGTTCCGCAAGCTGCAGGCGGTCCGCCGCGCCGCGGCCATGCTGCTGGCCAACATGCGGCCCGAGCTGCGCCAGACGCCGGAAGCGGAGATCCTCGCCCAGGAAGCCGACACCAAGGTCTACAACATCATCCACCTGATCTATCACGCCAAGACCTACGAGGGCGCGTCGAAGGACTACGAGTTCTCGCGCCGGACGATGGAAGAGCACTGGAAGACCGGCTACGACGACATGATCAACACGCTGCGCCACCCCGAAGTCCTGCAGCGCCCGCAAAGCGCCGATGGCGTATTCACCTTCGATCTCGCCCGGCAGGGCCGGGAGGAAATCAAACGATGAAAATAGCCGATGTCCGCAAGAACGCCTTCGCGATGCCGCTCAACAACCCGGCCTATCCGCGCGGACCGTACAAGTTCTACAACCGCGAATTCGTCATCATC
>JALHQC010000088.1 GCA_022842165.1 bacterium | reverse complement strand
CTTCCATGGCGTTGGGAGCACCCTCGGGCTTTCGGGACGAGACCTTGATCTTCTCCGGCCGGATGGCGAAGGCGACCGCATTGCCGGCAGCCGCCTCGCCCGCGTTCTCCACGGTGATTTCCGCGCCGGTGGCGCCGGTGATGCGGACGCTGTTGCCTTCACGGGCGGCGACCTTGCCCTCGAACATGTTCACATTGCCGACAAAGCCCGCGACGAAGCGCGAGACCGGCGCCTCGTAGACTTCGGCCGGGGTGGCAACCTGCATCACCTGGCCCTTGTCGAGGATTGCGATGCGGTCGGCCATGGTCATCGCCTCTTCCTGGTCGTGCGTGACGACGACGAAGGTCAGACCGAGATTCTGCTGCAGGTCCATCAGTTCGAACTGCGTCTCCTCGCGCAGCTTCTTGTCGAGCGCGCCGAGCGGCTCGTCGAGGAGCAGCACCTTCGGGCGCTTGGCCACCGATCTGGCAAGCGCCACGCGCTGGCGCTGGCCGCCTGAAAGCTGATGCGGCTTGCGCTTTGCGAACTGGGTGAGCTTTACCAGCCGCAGCATCTCCGCGACGCGCGTCTCGATTTCGGATTTCGGCATGCCTTCCTGCTTGAGTCCGAAGGCGATGTTGGCCTCGACCGTCATGTGCGGAAACAGCGCGTAGGACTGGAACATCATGTTTACAGGGCGACGATAGGGCGGAATGCCGCGCAGATCCTGGCCCTCGAGCAGGATGCGGCCGGATGTCGGCTCATCGAAGCCGGCGAGCATGCGCAGCAGGGTCGATTTCCCGCAGCCGGATGCGCCGAGCAGCGCAAAGAACTCGCGCTCATAGATAGACAATGAGAGATTGTTGACGGCGGTGAAGTCGCCGAAGCGCTTCGTGACGTTCTCAAAGACGATGTACGGCTTTGCGTTCGGGTCGTTCCAGGGTGCGAAGTCCCTGCGAATGCTGCCCAGCGATTTCATGGCGTCCCCTCACCCTGCCCGAAAACAAAACCCCGGCGGATGTCCGCCGGGGTCCTGGTCAATGTCACTGCCCCGTGACGATCTTGGTCCATAGCCGGGTCACCACCCGCTGGGTCTTGGGATCATAGGGCGATACCGTGAAGAGCTTTTGCAGCGTGGCTTCATCAGGATAGATCGCCGGATTGTCCATGATCTCCTTGTCGATGAACTGCTGCGACGCCTTGTTGCCGTTGGAGAAGTAGACGTAGTTCGTGGCCTTGGCGGCTACTTCCGGCTTCATGATGAAGTTGAGGAATTCATGGGCCTCGGCGACGTTCTTTGCGTCGGCGGGAATGGCCATCTGGTCGAACCACATTTCCGCGCCTTCCTTCGGCACGACATAGTCGATGACGACGCCCTGGTCGGCTTCCGCCGCGCGGTCGCGCGCCTGGAAGATGTCGCCGGACCAGCCGACAGCCAGGCAGATGTCGCCATTGGCCAGCGCGTTGATGTATTCGGAGGAGTGGAACTTGCGGATGTGAGGACGGATCGCGAGAAGCGTCTCCTCGACCTTGGCGAAGTCCTCCGCGGATTTGCTCTCCGGATCCAGGCCGAGATACTTCAGGGTCGTGGGCACCATGTCGCTCGGCGAATCCAGAACGAAGACACCGCAATCGGCGAGCTTGGCCAGGTTTTCCGGCTTGTAGAACACGTCCCAGCTGTCCACCTTCTCGATGCCGAGCGCTTCCTGGACCTTCTTCTGGTTGTAGCCGATGCCAACCGTTCCCCACATCCAGTTGACCGAATACTCGTTGCCGGGGTCGTATTTCTGAACCCGGTCGGTCACCACGTCCCACATGTTGCTCAAATTGGGCAGCTTGGACTTGTCGAGCTTCTGGTATACGCCAGCCGCGATCTGGCGGACCAGGAAGTTGCTCGTCGGCACGACGATGTCGTAGCCGCTGCCGCCGGCCAGAAGCTTGGTCTCGAGTATCTCGTTGGAATCGAAGACGTCATAGACGACCTTGATGCCGGTTTCCTTGGTGAAGTCCTCGATGATCGACTGGTCGATATAGTCCGACCAGTTGTAAACGTTGACGACCCGCTCCTGCGCTACGGCGCCAGAGGCAAAGGCCGCGATGATTGCCGATGTGGCCGTGAGCCATAGCGCGGTGCGTATCATAGAGAACTCCTATTTTCGTGCCCCTCCCGGTTCGCTCGGTTGCCCGTCGACCGGGTATTTTGTGAAGACTATTAACGATATGGCCGCACGACAAGCACGAAATGGCAATCGTGCTGCGCTGCGGCAATTACCCTACGAGGGACATGCTGGCCATCAGTTGGGAGAAGGCAGCCCGGTGACGCCCGGCCGCCGTGGCCGGGCCTGGCGCTTGAATTCGAGGCCGATGTGAATCATCAGCGCTGCAAAGACCACAGCGCCGCCGAGCATGGTGCGCGTCGAGGCCGTCTCGCCGTGTATGAGCCAGACCCAGATGGGACCGAGGATCGTCTCGAATGTGCCGAGCAGGGCGGCGAATGCTGCCGGGATGAGCCTTGCGCCCGTCGCGAAGAAGGCAAGGCCCAGGCCGAGATTGAGTGCCCCGAAGGTAAAGAGCACTGCCATGTCCAGTTGAGACACCGCGAAGGTTGAAGCCTGCGTCGCAGCAAAGAGAGCGGCAAAGAGCGTCCCCAGGCAGGTGGCCGGCGTCATGCGGACATGGGAATAGCGCCGCGTGATAACGGTGGCGGTGGAGAAGGCGATGGCGATCAGCAGCGACAGACCATCGCCGATGGGCGAGACGGTGCCTGTCAGGGACTCCGACACCATGATCGCGACGCCGAAAATCACGGCCGCAATGGCGATCCAGGTCGGCAGCGCAACCTGCTCGCGAAACACCACCCAGGCGAGCAGGGCCGCAATCAGCGGCACACCGGCCTGCATCAGCAGGATATTGGCCACGGTCGTGTATCCCAGGGCAACGACGAAGGAGGTGGAGGCGATCGCAAAGCAGACGGCGACGGCCAGTCCCGGCAGGCCCATGTCGCGAAAAAGCTTCAGCATGCCGCGCGCGCCATCGCGCCAGAGCATGAAGCCGATGAGAAACGCGCAGGCCCAAACGGAGCGCCAGAACACCACCGTCCAGCTGTCGTCCGTCTCGACGAAGCGCGCGATCACCCCGCCAAAACTCCAGACCAGCGCCGACAGGAAGACCAGCAGAAAGCCGACGCGCTCGCCCCGGCCCGAGGCGGGCTGAGCGGAAGCGGGGGCGGTCGGATCGGTCATGAACGGAGCATCTTCGAATTGTCTGCCCGGCGCTGTGCCAAGGGCGACGCGCCATAGCGGAAACCGGGTAGAGCAATGAAGCGGGGCGGGCGTGGTCCACGCTGTGGCGATGGTTGTGGCACGTCGGCCCAAAAGGCAAGCGGCCACGATTTTTCCTTACGCAGCCACGATGCTATGATGCCTGCAACGGAGCAAGCACATGAACCAGACCCTGAAAGAGGCCATACTCGAAGTCGAAGCGCTGCCCGAGGCAGAACAGGAGGAACTGGCACAGGCGCTGATGGACATGGCCATCAGCAAGAAGATCGACGCGATGCTTGCGGAAACGGAGGCGCTGGGCGGCGAAGTGCCGGAGAACAGCCCCTTTGCCGCCATGCGCAAGGCGATCGACGCCAAACTGGCGGCCGCCGAGGCTCGCGGCGGCGCGATACCTCACGATGT
The DNA here is from genome assembly GCA_022842165.1 of bacterium. GTDB lineage: Bacteria > Pseudomonadota > Alphaproteobacteria > Rhizobiales > Aestuariivirgaceae > Aestuariivirga. Next base: position 2,224 of record JALHQC010000088.1, on the reverse strand, counting down.
CGTGTCTGCTCGGATAAAGGCCAAATATGGCGGCTGAGCTTGTCTGGCTTGAACAGGCTGAAGCCGATCTGGACTCCGTTGGCGATCATATCGCACAAAGCAATCCCGGCGCTGCGGCATAATACGTCGATTCTATCTTGTAAGCCTGCAAGAAATTGACAGATTTTCCGCGTTCAGGGCGCCAGTACAACAAGCGCTATCGCATATTGGTGGTTGGAAACCATCTCGTCTTCTATCGCCACGACAAAATCCGCGAAAGAGTTGTCATTGCGGCAGTCTTCGATGGGCGCCGGAATCTGGCCAGGCTGGTCAAATCCCTGCTCGGACGAGAAAACCTGCGCCGTCACTGAAAATCGAACGCGCTCAATCCGGTCACCATCTCGTCGAGGCCGAGCGGGCGGGTGATGGGCGGTTCGGCGCGCGCCAGGCAGCCGATGCGTTCGCACAGCCGGCAGGCGGGCCCGATCGGGGTGGCTGGCACTGCTCCCGGCCTGCCCGATGTTGCGGGCGCCGCACCCGGCAAAGCCGCGCCGTAGACGATCTCGTCCTTGAAGCCGATGTCGCAGCCGAGCAGCAGTGCCGTGCGGCGCGGGCGCTCGTTGAAGGCGCCCTGCGGACCCTCCAGGCTGCGCGCCACGCAGAGGAACTCCGCGCCGTCGGGCATCTCGACGGCTTCGACAAAGATCTGGCCGGGCAGGGAGAATGCCGCGTGCACTGGTAGCTTCGGACAGGCTCCACCGAAACGGCTGTGCGGAAAACCCTGGGCTCCGGCCTTGCGGAAGCGGTGGCCTGCATTGTCGACTTCCAGCATGAAGAAGGGAACGCCCGAACTGCCTGGCCGCTGCAGCATGGTCAGGCGGTTGGCGGCCTGCTCGAAGGAGACGCCGAAGCGCGAGCGCAGCACGTCGACGTCGTAGCGCGCCCGAACGGCAGCAGACTGGAACGCCTGGTAGGGCATCATCAGCGCATGCGCGGCGTAGCGGCCAAGCTCGAAGCGGGCGAGCCTGCGGGCTTCGTCCGACCCGAGCTTCAAGGCCTGGATCTCGCCTGCGACCGCCACCGTCATGCGGATCAGGCAGGCTTCCATGGCGATCTCGCGCAACTGGTCGAAGGGCGAGAGCCGTTCGGAGATGAACAGGCGCTGGGAATGGCGGTCGAAGCGGCGGCGCCAGTTCGGCATGGTCGCCACCGGCAGAACCTTCACGACGATGCCGTATTCGCGCCTGAGCCAACTCTTCAGCGCCGCGAGCAGGTCGTCGCCTGGATCGAGGACGGTGGTGAAGGCCTCCGCCTCGGCCTCGATCGCCTCAAAATGGTTCGGCCGCCGCTCGAAGATCTCGTGAACTTCATCGATCGGCAGGCGGGCGCCGGAAAGCGCGGTCGTCCTGCCCTCGCGGGCGAGCAGTTCCGACAGATCCGACAGCCGCTCGGCCTGCTCGCGATAGGCGCGGTAGAGCTTGATCATGGCGGCTGCCGCATTGGGAGCAGCCTCCGCCACCTCGACCAGTTCCTGCTCGCCGGGCAGTTCGCCGGACAGAAGCGGATCGGCAAATACCTCCCGCAGGCCGACGATCGAGCCAAGCGCCTCGCCATGGAGTTCCTCAGGGTCGACCTTGTAGGCCGCGGCAAGCTTCAGGATCAGCTGGACCGTCAGGGGCCGCTGATTGCGCTCGATGAGATTGAGATAGGAGGGCGAAATGCCAAGGCCTTCCGCCATGGCCGTCTGTGTCAGGCCCCGCGCATTGCGGATGCGCCTGATGCGCGGTCCGGCGAATATCTTCGGGTCAGCCATTCCGGATTACCGCACCAGAAGCACTGCGATGATCACATCCCATGCTGTCTCCGATCTCCGGATTGACACACTTTACAAGATTGCACGCGCGGACGCCTTTACAGCTTGTGACAAATTTACAGACGGAACCTGTCAAACACAAGACAGCTTCACCTCAATTTTTGGCGCTTCTGGTCGATTCCTTTCGTCCTTAGCTGCAGTGCAATGTAAATCCGGTCATAGACGATCCGGGGGTTCAGGCGGGTCGCCGCAAATTTGACCACCACGGAGTTCGCCATGACTGATTTTTACAATCTCGTTCCATCCGCCCCGGACGGGCGTTTCGACGGTATCGAGCGGCCCTATTCGCCCGAGGATGTGAAGCGGCTGCGCGGCTCCGTCCAGATCAGGCAGTCGCTGGCCGAGATGGGCGCCAACCGCCTTTGGAAGCTG
>JALHQC010000087.1 GCA_022842165.1 bacterium | reverse complement strand
GTGTTTCCCGAATATGGTTCCATGGAACTCTGCTCGATCGGCGGGCGCGGGCAGGATCTGTTCGGCTCGATCGACGCGGTATCGGACCTCATTCCGGAAATCGACCGCGTTCACGGCGCTCTGGCGAAGAAGCATGGCGTCACCATCGTGGCGGGCAGCGCCCCGCAGCGGCGGGGCCAGGGCCGCACGGTGAATGTCGCCCATGTCTTCGGCCCGAACGGCGCGCAGGGCCATTTCGACAAGGTGATGCCGACGCCATGGGAACGCGACCCGTGGAAGATTTCCGGCGGGCGGGACCTCAAGGTCTTCGACATCGGCAAGGCGAAGGTCGGGCTCCTGATCTGCTATGACATCGAGTTTCCGCTCCTCTCCCGCGCGCTGGCCGAGGCCGGGGCCGACGTCATCCTCGCCCCCTCCAACACCGAGACCGAATGGGGCTACTGGCGGGTGCGAACGGGTGCCATGGCACGCGCACTGGAAAACCAGGTCTATACCGTGCATTCGCCCGTCGTCGGCCCCGCGCCCTTCTGTGCCGCGTGCCCCACCAACACCGGTGCGGCGGGCATCTTCGCGCCCTCCGACAAGGGCTTCCCACCGGGCGGCGTGCTGGCGCTCGGCGAGATGAACGCCGCGCAATGGGTTCATGCGACCGTTGATCTCGACCTCATGCGCGTGGTGCGGGCAGCGGGCGGAGTACAGACCTTCCGCCACTGGCCCGAACAGCCCGGTGCCGGGCCCTTGCCGCCGGCTCAGGTGATCTCCTTGTTCTGATCCTGCTCAAGAATGGCATCCGGCGGAAAGGCCCGGGCAAGATGCCGCCGCGCCGCAGATGCGCTGCCGAGGTTCGTCGCGTTGATGATGCCGAGGCGGAACCCTCCTGGCGGCATCGGGTGGTCTTCCGGCGGCTTGTCCTCGAAGAAGGTGATCTGCAGGCTTTTGACATCCGGCAGCGCCAGCACTTCGGCCTGCAGCGCCTCCGGCGGGTGGCGGAAACTCCGTCCATGCCTGCCGAAAAGCGGAACCGAGAAGCTGTCGCGCCGGTCCGTGTCGGCAAAGTCCCAGCGCCGCCGGGCATAGAGTCCGACGAGCGCCTCAACCCAGCCCTCGCCATAAAGATCGCACCACTGGTCGGCAAAGCGCAGATGCGCCTCGATGATGCGGCCGCCGATGGTCTCGAAATTCAGCATGCCGGTATAGCCGCCCATGTGGCGGGAAACCCATGCTGCCAGGTAGGTTTCAAGTTCGGGAAAACCCGCCGCGTGGATTGTCCAGTGCCTGAACATGCCGCCCGTCCACGGTACGCCTGTGGCATGGCGGCTCCACACCATCGCGCCGTCCAGCACGGCGCAATCGGTCGAGACATGCGGCCCTTCGAGGAGTTCCATCCACATATGGCCGGGCTGATAGGTATGCGTCATCTCGTCTGGTCCGGAAATGACGCGGCTGCCGATCCCCATGCCCTTCAGATTGATGACAGGCTTCGAGAAGACCGGGTAGCTCTCAGGGAAAACGCCATGCGGGCCGCATGGAATGGCCTGCGACGATGCGATCCTGAGCTTGTCGTAGATCCAGCGGTGCGCCGGATACAGTGCCCAGCAATCAGGATCGTCGGTCGGGATGATGACGTCTTCCGGGCAGGGCACATGCTGGAAGAACTGGAAACGCCAGGGATCGCGCTCGAGGACGGGCATGGCCCGAAGCTACCACGCCCTGATTGCCAGGCAATGGCAGGATCGGCTGGCCCTACTGGATTTCCCACGTGATGTTGACATCGACCGACAGCACCTGCTCGCCCGCCGCGATCGGCACGGCTTCGGCCATAGGGGCCGCCGCCGACTTCATCCGCATCTGCATCGGCGGCTCGTAGCGCACGCCCTCGCTGATCGAAAGCACGCTGCCCATGCTCACGCCCATCGCTTCGGCATAGAGCTTGGCTTTCCGCGTGGCGTCTGCGGTCGCCAGCTTGCGCGCCTCGTCGAGCGCCGCGTCGGGCTTTTCCACCTGGAACATCACGCCCTGGATCTGGTTCGATCCGGCGGTCACCAGCTTGTCGAGAAGGCCGCCCAGCGCGGCGATCTGGCGGAGGGTGATCGTCACATTGTTCGATACGTCATAGCCCACCAGCTTCGGCGGCTGGGTGTTGTTGTTGTAATCATAGCGCGGCTGCACCATGAAGTTCGACGTCTGGATGTCGCGCGCCTCGATGCCGGCGGTTTTCAGGGTTTCGAAGACTGCATTCATGGATGTCGTATTGGCGGAAAGAGCCTCCGCCGCCGTTGCGCCCTGGCTCATCACGCCAACCGTCACCACCACCAGATCCGGCGCCACTCTCGCTTCGCCATGCCCGATCAGCGATATGGTGCGCGGCATCTTCATCTCCTCGGCGATTGCAGGCGTGGCGATCAGCACCGACATCAGCGCGGTGGCGGACAGAAATGGACGCAGCATGGAATTCTCCTCAGAATAATTCCGTATTGACGGGGGAATACGGCGGCGTTTTGTCTGCCGCATGTTGGCGCCATGTCAACGGAACGGTGGCTCGTCGAAGCTCCTGAGCTTGCGGGAATGAAGCTGCCCGACGTTGCCACGCAGTTGTTCGATCGTCTCCAGGCCGATCAGCAAATGTTCACCAACCGCGCGGTCGTAGAAGGCATTTGCCGCTCCCGGCAGCTTGATCTCGCCATGCAGCGGCTTGTCGGACACGCACAGCAGCGTGCCATAGGGCACCCGCAGCCTGTAGCCTTGCGCGGCCAGCGTGCCCGATTCCATGTCGACTGCGATGGCACGCGAGAGATTGATGCGGCGGCGTTCCTGGCTCCAGCGCAGTTCCCAGTTGCGGTCGTCGTTGGTGACGACCGTGCCGGTGCGGAGCCGCTCTTTCAAGGCATCGCCGCGCTCTCCTGTCACGCGGGCGGCGGCCTCCTGCAGGGCCACCTGCACTTCCGCCAGCGCGGGAATCGGGATTTCCGGCGGCACCAGCGAATCGAGGATGCGATCCTGCCGCAGATAACCATGGGCCAGAACATAATCGCCGATGCGCTGGCTCTGCCGCAGCCCGCCGCAATGACCGACCATCAGCCAGCAATGCGGGCGCAGCACGGCGAGATGGTCCGTGATGTTCTTGGCGTTGGACGGGCCGACGCCGATGTTGATGAGCGTCACCCCGCCATGGCCATCGCCGCGCGCTAGATGATAGCCCGGCATCTGATAGCGGTGCCATTGCGAGCTGCCGACGATGAGCGCTGCTTCCTCATCTGCCATGCCGCGCGTGATGCGCCCGCCGCCCGGCAAATAGAGCACCGAATAGGGGCTCTGTTGCTTCAGCTGCTCCAGACTCCATTTCACGAACTGGTCGACATAGCGGTGGTAGTTGGTCAGCAGGATCCACGGCTGGATGTTGCGCCAGTTGGTGCCGGTATAATGCTGCAGCCGCTTCAGCGAATAGTCGACCCGCACGGCATCGAACAGCGACAAAGGCAAGTCCTGCCCGGCTTCATGGTGCCAAGTGCCATCGGCGATTTCATCACCCACCAGCGCCAGCTTCGGCGCCGGAAAGTGCAGCGCCAGTTCGGCAGCGGTCACGCCGTTGCGGCCGAGATCGTCTCCCTGTTCCAGAACGTAAGGGTAGGGGATTTCCTGGTCCGAGACATGCGCCTCGATCACGGCGCCATAGTCGCGGACGAGGTATCGCAACTGGTCGATCAGATAGCGCCGGAAATGATCGGGATGAGTGATGGTGGTCGAATAGACGCCCGGTCCCTGGAATTTCGCGAAGGCCCGGGCGATTCGCGGCTGGATGCCGTTTGCGACATATGAGACCCGCAGCTCGGGGTAACAGAAGCCGCGCCGCTCGTCGCGGCTGGGCGGCACGCGCGTGTCGAAATAGCGCTCAAGACAGCTCTTGAGGCTCTTGGTCGCCTGCGCATGGAGGGTGATCAGCCGTTCTACCGCGGCTTCCGGGGCAAGGTCATGGGTCATGCATGCGAGGCTATAGCATAGGCCCGCAAATTGATGTAGCCATCGGCGCGCGTGGGGCCCGTAGCTCAATGGTTAGAGCTGACGGCTCATAACCGTCTGGTTCCAGGTTCGAGTCCTGGCGGGCCCACGTTCTCTCGATGTTCCGGCCAGCCTTGGCCCGCATTTTCGTTCCGCGCCGGCGGCAATGCCGGTCAATCACTGATCATTTCCAGCGCCGCCTTGCGCTCACCGGGCTTCAATTTCAGAAACAGCAGCCGGGCCTTCTTGATGTCGCGTTCGGATCGGCTGTCGGCTGCGGCCTGCAGTGCAATCACGGTTGGATGGCTGGCGCCCGAAATGAAAGCCAGTGCCTTGGCAAGGCGGCCCATGGCGACGGGATCGATTGCGGTTTCGTCCATGTATCTCGGTCCTGAAAATTGCTCTAGGCGCGCAAGGCTTTCGTTTTTGGTGCCCGTGCGGCTGGCTTGACGGGAGGGCCTGCCGCCGCAATCTCGGCATCCCGCTTCAACCGCTGTTCCTTGAGATTTGCGGTGATCCGCGTGCGGTGTGCAATTTCCGCATCGCGGTCGGATCGGGCCGAATTGTAGCCTGCGGCTTGTTTCTTGATCATGTGATCCTTGTTCATCATTTCCATCCTCACTGCCTGAACCAAGTCATGCCAGCAGCGCCGGCCGGATGTCGGGGCCGCAGGATGCCACAAACACACACTATTCCGGTCGAAACTGAAAAAAGCTGCGCGGTTTCAAGACTGGAAGAGCTATGAATGGGCGCTGTGGAGGCAAATCGCAACACAAGATTTGGCTGCCAGGCTTTGCCGCCTTCAAACTGCTCCATTGTGCTGGTGTCACCGATCAACCGCTGTTCGACCCTTAAAGGAAACCGCAATGCCAGTATCGCCGCCTGCGCCCGCCGTGGGGGACGCTCCATCTCTCCCGACCGCCAGCTTCGAAGTGATCTTTGACGTGCCGGAGACCGATTACCGGACGGCGATCGCCATCCGGCATGACACGCGAATGAAGCAGGTTGCCGTTCAATTCGCGCTGCAGGGGCGGACGGGCGATCTCGCAATCTATCGTGCCATCTGCCCGCGCTGCCATTCAGGCGAGATCGAGGTCGCAGTGAAGCTCGATGGCGATGGGAGCTTTGCCGAGGCCCCGGCATGCCCTGCGCTGTGCATCGCCTGCGAAGACAAGCTCGATAGCCTTCTCGAACCGGAACCCGCCATAAATTCAAGGAACGAGCCCGGCGACCGGGCAACGCTCAACAAGCACATCAAGGCCATGACGACGCGATCCTGGGACTGAGCGGCCAGGCGGTCAGAAAACGCGGTCAACGGCCTCCCGGAGCCGCGAGACCGTGGCATCCACATCCACGAGTTTGTCCAGCCCGAAGAGGCCGATCCGGAATGTCTTGAACTCCGGGCCTTCGCCGACCTGCAGCGGCACACCGGCCGCGATCTGCAGGCCTTCTGCCAGAAACTTCTTGCCGTTCTGCACATCCGGGTCGTCGGTGTAGGATACGACGACACCGGGCGCCCCAAATCCTTCGGCGGCGACCGAGGCGATGCTCTTTGCCGACAGCATCGCGCGCACCGCGTTGCCGAGCGACCACTGCGCCTGCTTCAAGCTATCGAAGCCCAGCTCCTTCGTTTCCCTCATCGCATCGCGGAACCTCAGGAGCGCGTCCGTCGGCATGGTGGCATGATAGGCATGGCCGCCCGCTTCATAGGCCATCATGATGGCGCGCCATTTCTTGAGGTCGATCGCAAAGCTGTTGGACGTGGTCTGTTCCAGCTTTTCCTCCGCCCGTTTCGACAGCATGACAAGACCGGCCGACGGCGAAGCCGACCAGCCTTTCTGCGGCGCGGAGATCAGCACGTCGACGCCTGTTGCCTCCATGTCGACCCAGACGGCGCCCGATGCGATGCAGTCCAGCACCATCAGGGCGCCCACTTCATGCGCCGCCTTCGCCATGGCGGAAATGTAGGAGT
>JALHQC010000086.1 GCA_022842165.1 bacterium | reverse complement strand
CGAACAAGCTTTTCAACCTGTCGGGTGTCAGCATGGGCTTACGTAGTCCCTTGTCACCGCATTCTTTCGGCCGAGTATGGCGCTGACTACAACGGGCCGCCAAGCTGGTCATTTTTGCCTACGGCAGACCCGCTCGTCATTTGCCGTTCGCCGCTTCCCCGGAGGTTAGGCGGGAGTTCGCCCAACAGTGGTCATTGACGAGCTGCGCTTGCTCCTAAAAACTTAATGCAGGTCAGCCTCACCCGGAAGTCAGCCGTGTACAGTAAGAAGTTCCTGTTGGGTTTTCTGGCTGGCTGCAGCGCCAGGTTTCTGCTTTTCGGGTTGCCGATGCTCGCATTCGGAATTTGGCGATGGCGAGACGCAACATGGGATCTCTACTTGGCGTTTGCTGGCCTCTTTCTGGCCCTGTGGGTCGCCGCTCTCATCTGGAAATGGATTGAATTCAAAGCGCGTCATAAGTCTGAAGTGTGGATCGCGGGCGACGATTCCGATCACTTTGGAGCAGGCTGGAGGGCTTCGAGGAGAGTGCTTTGACAAGGACCTTGAGTCGCCACGAAGCGCCCGGGACCTGCCCCAACATTTTCGAACCGAGCGCATCGCAGATGGCAGCTTCGGGCCCCAACTTCGCGCCCATCCGATAATGTTACCACTGGCAGGATCGCCCAGAATTGCCGGTGGCGTCCGCCCTGCTGATCAGGCAGGACCTCGCCCACCAGCAGACATTGACCCAGCACTGGCCAGCCGTAGAGTCCGCGAATGCGTTTAGGGCCGCTTCAAGTGAGACCCACGATGGCAAACTGGGATCGACCGTGGTTCAAAAAATAGCTCGCGGCCTTTCAATTGCATTTTGGATCTCGGTGCGTGGACTGGCGGTTTTTTTCGTCGCCGGAGTGGGAGTGTTTGCATGGTTCAGGGGTGAAGCCCGCTTCCTTGCGACACTCTGTACGGTCGTCGGTCTAATCGCGCTCGCCATTTGCATTTACGCCATCCGAGTACGATTTCGGTTCCGTGAGGACTGGAGAGGCCTGTCGCCGCGCGAAATCGGGGCAAGAGTCTATTTTGTCCTGTTCAACGGACCCAAGCAAACCAGCTGATCCCCACGGCTTCGTTGCTACTCAGCGGCAGGTGCGGTTCCGTACACGTGAAGAACCTGACGATCAGTAAGGCCCTTTCGAATACTCACGAGAAGCGTCCGCAAGTGAGTGTCCGGAACGGGCCCCAACCTCACGCCATTCCGGCACTGTTACCAATGGCAGAGTTGCTCGGGAACTGCCGGTCGCTTCTGCCCTTCTGATCAGGCGGGACCTCGCCCATTAGCGGTCAATGACGCGCTGCGCTTGAATCAAGAAACTTAAGGCAGGTCAGACGCCCCCGATGTTCTCGAGCTTCAATCGGCTGCCGCGGCAAACCGTGGCCGTGCCATTGATCTGCGGATACTCGTAAAAGTGCCGCTCAAACCCCACAAGCCCTTGGGTGCGCGAGAATAGTGCTGTTGTTTCACGGGCAAAACTCTGCAGAGTCGTTTTCTTGTCGATTGGTTCCGCGTGAACGATGAACCAGTCCGCAATGGGAACCGGGTAGGAAGTGAACACATAATCCGCAGTCTCCCATTTTTGGTGGATATCGAGTGTTGCGATCGGTCCCGTAGGTACCATCAGTTGCCATGGACTTATCATTCCAACAGCGCTGTGAGTGCGAACGGCAATGATGGGCAACCGAGTGTCAGATCCAAAGACCATCATCTGATCAAGATCGATATGGCTGTTGGCTGTTGCTGGATCGCTGACAGAGCATAGGGCCACGCGATCTGTAGAAACATTGCATGCGGCGGCCGACAACATCGCAGTGAGGATAGACGTGCGCGCGAGCCGACCTAACAGGCGATATAGCGATGAGCCTAGACCGGTGGATCCTAGCGCCACTCGATCGCAGGAATTCTTGCTTCTGGGCCGACTGCTACTGGGCATTGCGCCTCTGTGATCTGCCAAGCTTTACCGCAACAATTTGGGTTCTAGGTCAGGCGGCCGCAATGGGCCCCCAACTTCGCGCGCATCCGATGATGTTTCCAACGGCAGTGCCGCTCGGGAATTGCCGGTCGCTCCTGCCCTGCTGATCAGGCTGGAGCTCGCCCAAAAACAGCCGTTCACAAGGATTGCAGATCTACCATGTTCCGCGCGACTTGAGTGCCCGCAATCCATCCAGCATCCGTGCAAAACCAGAGCCATCCTTGGGCCAGTCGGACAAGTCTGCGGTTTGCACAGCATTGAAGGGTGGTGGAGGGGTCAATCCATTTTCAAGCGCAACGGGCACAAGCCTTTCACTGCTATGACCGACAAGCGCCTCTGCAAGAACCCATTTGCTTTTTAATGCTTCACGCGACCACGCAACTACCGTTGCGGACGAGTTCGACAGAAAGTGCATTATCCGAATGTCAAAGCGGTCGCCGGCTCTAAGATGCTCGTCATACCAAGCTGACATTCCCTGATCTTCGATCGCGTCATGCAACTGTCTGACCTTTTCCCGATCAGAATGTCGATACGAAATAAACACATCTTCACGAGCCCTAAGTGCTGACGCAACGTCGCCCGAAAATGCGGTGCGCAACGAATCGATTTGGCCGGTTTCCAATGCGGCAGAGATCATCCTAAATCGATCTCGAATGTCGTTGGCGCTGCCCATAGTTGAATGAAACGGTATCAGGACGTTATCCGTGTCGGTCCAGATTAGCATGCAAGGAAGACCGATTGCTCGGATTGTACGGAGATCGCATCCTGGTATAATGGAAAGCCGCCGGATGTAATCCGCACTGAAGCTATAACTCAGCCCATCTCTTGCTCCGATTGCATAATCATAGAAATCGAACAAATCCCCCGAAAGATCGCTCCAAGTCTGCCAATGATTCCTCAGATGATTTCGAAACTCATCATTTTCTGTTGTATAGAGAAATAGAGCTCTAAAAGGAATTTTGAGGTATCGTTCAAGAAGGTCATGAGTTCTGCCGCGTCTGCCGAATAACAAATCCGAGTTGGATGTAGCCATCTCTACATCTCTTGCGATTTCGCGCGAGCGCATTGGTCGGTCGTGCCGCCATCTTTCGTCTGACCATGGCTCGTAACGCCAATGCCGCCTTCGGAAACGGTAATCATCAGCACCCAAATGAATTGCCGCGAATTCTTCCGCCAAAGCCCCAAGACTGCCATGTCGGTCCATTGATGCAAACGACGTCTCGTCAGGGTAGGATGTTCTTATCCATTCGAGAAAGGCGACCACTTCAGGGCCACTGATCCGAATACCCATGCCGGCCTCCCCCTCGAGGTTGAACTTCTCCGCCTCAACGTTGCCGGAAGACAGTTCGGTGGGCAATGTTTGGGCCATCAATAGCGAGCCCGACACAGTCTTACCGATGGCAGGGCCGCTCGTGAGCTGCCGTTCGCGGCCACCCTGCCGATCCGGCGGGAGTTCGCCCAGAAACGGTCATTGGTTCGCTGCGTCTGGTCCGAAACCTCGGAGGCGGGTCACGCAAGTTACGAACGGTTCCAGTCAGGATGGATGGTTAGTTCAAACGCACGCTTGCACGAGCGGTCGACGAGGGACAAATTCACCTTCGCCAGATACGGAACGATGTCGTTCAGATGGGCAACCTTCGTACCGACCCGTTCGTTCGCAATGCTGTCATGCCACTTTGCGAAACTAAGCAAATACATTGCGGTATCATCGCCAACCTTCAGCTCCCATTGGCGAGAAAGAATCTGGAATGCCGAGATGACCTCTGGGTATCTTTTCAGCATCGCAAGTTGATGAATACGCGCAACCTGCCAACGTAGAACCTGCTTGGCGACTGGGTTCATGCTTTCCAGAACAACTAACGCGTCATGGTGACGTTGCGCGCGCATCAGCTTTAGGTACCGCAGCCACTGTGTGGCTGAATGCAAGGCGATAAGAAACTTCGTCGACAACTCTTTGCCTTGATTCAAAAGCCGGCGTCACAATAGACCCGTCATCGACGACAATCTAGCACCGCGGCTGAGTACCTCGCGCCGCTCCATTTCCATACTCGGAGCTGAGCGAACTTGCGAGCGTCGGAATTGGGCCAATCGAGCCAGTCAGCCTGCCCTCGCGGACCCGGCAGGTCATCGCCCATAAGCAGTCACTGAGATCCAGCGATTGGACCGAAACACCGTAAGCGTCCGGGCTGACTGACCTTGCGGACCTCGGAGAGTTAGACCGGATGAAACAGGCCGTCGGCTTTCAGCGTCGCGATCGCCTGATGAAGTGCCAGCCCTTGATGGAGCCGATGCCATTTGCCGGTGTGCCGATGCCACATGAGGTCGTAAAGGCGAGGGCTGATCCAGTCGAGCCTCGCGAACGGCGCATCGAACTCCTCGCCCAGGTTGTGCGGATAGCCGGACCGATAGCGTTGGAAAAATGTGTACGTCGATCCGCGCCATCTGCCGATGATGTCGACCGGGTAGTTGAACTCTGTGGGACGTATATCCGGCAGAAAGCGCGGCCGTAGAAATCCATCGATATGCTGCTGGCAAGCCAGGATCGCGGCAGCTTTTTCTTCTTCGGATATTCGGGCGGGTTTACGCGTCACGGGATGATGCACGCCAAGCCCACGGCAGCAACTGCTCGATCTGCTTCTGTGGGTGATCGGCGATGCGGCCGAGGACGTCGGTGAGCCACGCCTGCGGGTCGACCGCGTTGAGCTTGGCGGTCTCGATCAGGGTGTAGGCGACGGCTGCGGTCTGGCCGCCCGCTTCGGAGCCTGCGAACAGCCAGTTCTTGCGTCCGATCGCGAGGCCGCGGATGGCCCGCTCTGCGGCGTTGTTGTCGATCTCGAGACGGCCATCGGAGAGATAGACCTCGAGGCGCGGCAGACGCGTGAGGGCATAACGGATCGCGCCAGCCAGATCAGACTTGGCGGAGACCTTCTGCAGCTGGCCCTGCAACCAGCCCGACAGTGCGTCGAACACCGGCCGCGCCTTCGCCTCGCGTATCCTGGCGCGCTCGTCCGGCGGCCGGCCGCGGGCCTCGTCCTCGACGGCGTAGAGCTCAGCGATACGGGCCACCGCCTCTGCTGCGATGGATGAGCCCTGATCCTTCGCTATGTCGAAGAACTTGCGCCGGACGTGCGCAAGGCAGGCGACCTCCCTGATGCCGCCGGTGCGGAACAGCTCCTCGAACCCGGCATAGCCATCAGCGTGCATGAACCCCTTGTAGCCGGCGAGGTGCTGGGCGGGCCTGATCCCCTTGCGATCCATCGAGAACGCGAACACCGCTGCCGGCGGGGCTGAGGATCCCCACGGCCGCTCATCGCGCACATAGGTCCACAGCCGGCCAGTGAGGGTCTTGCCGCGTCCTGGGCTCAGGACATCGACCGGCGTATCATCGGCGTGGATCGCCTCGCCGGCGCGGGCATAAGACCCGATCGCCTCGGCGAGCGGGGCAAGCAGCGCGGTGGCCTTGCCGGCCCAGTCCGCGAGCGTCGAGCGCTCTAGCTCAAGGCCCTCGCGCGCATAGATCTGGCTCTGGCGGTAGAGCGGGAGATGATCGGCATACTTGGAGACCAGGACGTGTGCGATGAGCCCGGGGCCTGGCCGGCCACGCTCGATCGGGCGGCCTGGCAGCGCAGCCTGCTGGAACTGCTCGCAGCAGCTGCAGGCCATGCGTGGCCGGACAATGCGATTTACGATGAAACGGCCGGGGACGTACTCGAGCTCTTCGGTGACATCCTCGCCAACGCGCTTGAGCTTGCCGCCACAGGCGTTGCAGGCCGCACCGGCATCAAGGACATGCTCCTGGCGCGGTAGATGATCAGGCAATGGCCGGCGGGCGGGCTTCTCTCCCGCCTCGGCAGGCGCTGTGCGCGCTGGCGTCTCGGCGCTGCCCAGGATCTCGAGATCTTCAAGCATCAGCTGGAGCTGATCGAGGCCTTCGGACGAGGACCCGAAGCGATCGCGCAGCTGCTTGTCCAGCCGCGCGC
>JALHQC010000085.1 GCA_022842165.1 bacterium | reverse complement strand
GTGTTTTCAATAGCCGGTGTTTTTGACGGTGTGCCTGACGGTATAGAGAACGTCGGAAAATTTTTTTGCGCGCAATATCAATTGGTTATGGTACTAGGAAATAATCGAGTGGGAGTGAGCGGCATGTCCGTTTCCGATCAGGATAGCCGCATTGCCGAGCTCGAGTTGCGCATCGCGCAGCAGGAGAAGGTGATCGCCGATCTCAACGAGATGGTCGTCGCGCAGTGGCAGAAGCTCGACGCGCTCGAGCGGCGGCTTGGCGAATTGCGTGATGAGTTCGATGAGGCAAGCGCCTTGCGCGGCGATGGCCCTGAACCGCCGCCACCGCATTACTGAAGGTTCAGAGAGCCCCCTCGTCGGTCAGGGACATGACGCCGGCGACGATGCCATTCTTGACGAGGCACTGCCACCTGGCGCGATCAGGGCCGACGCCGATAATGAAGGTGTTGTTGGCCTCCGACGTGTTGGTTTCGAGCACCGTGACGTCGCCATTGTTGGTCTGCTGGGAAACGGCCTGGAGGCAGGCCTGCTCGTCCTTCGAGGGGCCGCCGGAGCCATCTTCCGCGGTGTCTTCGGCCTTCACCTGGCAAATGCCATTGGCGCCACCCTTCAAGGTGTAGCTTACGATCAGTTCAGCACCGTCCTTCGCGATGCTGATGGTGATGCCGTCGTGGCTGACTTCCCAGTAACTGTCGTTGACAGTCTTGAGCGCAGCCTTCTTGCCATTAATGCGTGCAACGCCGCCGTGATTGATCTTCACCGTGATGCCGGTGGGGCACGTCGCGTTCAGTTGCGGCACGTTGGCATGGGCGGGCAGCGCAAATGCGGCGAGGGCGGCTAGGGTGGCGGCCAGAAGCTTCATGGCGTTTCTCTCTAAAAACAAGACTGCGGCAGTACGGCCGGGTTTTCCCGGCGCCGGTCGCAGCCAATCGGTCCAAGGTGTTCATAAAGGGCGGCTGCGTCAATTGAGAAAAGCGGAGGGCAGCTGAAGGAATCTCATTCCACGACAGCGGGGCGGGCCTTGGCGCGCCGGGGGCTGGCTAGATTGCGCGGCGCTTGGCCTTCCCGGGTGGCGCCGCTGTCGCCCAGGCCAAGACAGGCCGGAAGCCAGGCAGCATGGCCGCATTCGTCACAGCGGCCATCCGCCGAAACAGGCGGCGGCGCGCCGGTGATGCCGCAATGGATGCAGGCATGGAGCATGCCCTGCTTCATGGCCGTCGCGTCGCGGACCGCCCTGGCGGCCAGCATCTCGATAACGGGAACGAGCGGCAGACCCGGCTGCGGTTCGGCACGCTTCAGCACACTCAACTGGCCTGAAGCCTCGATGTGAGCGACGGCCACCTCGCCGAGATTCGAGACACCGTGCAGCCGCAGCATCTCATGCACTTCGCTCACCGTCATGTTGCGGTTGGCGAGGCCATCTCCCGAAATGCAACCATTGCGCACGACCTCGACGGGGCGGCCGTCGATCATGGTTTTCGCCATGGCGGATTTGAACAGCACGAGGTCGATGCCCTTGTTGAGGAGGACGACCGCGGTGACCACCAGCAAGGCGTGGAGGAGGGGCACTTCGGCGTAGAACATGCTGTCGCCTACAGCGGAGCCCAACGCGATCACCAGCAGGAACTCGACGGTTGAAAGCTGGGCGATGGTGCGGCTGCCGATCCAGCGCAAGAGCAGCAGCGTGTAGATATAAACGATGCCGATGCGGACCAGAATTTCGAGGTAGAACAGGAAAGGCGCATCGCCAAGGAACATCCGCGTCAGGTCGAAAGGTACGGGAACCTGTTCCATGATCGCCTGCCTTGAAGTTGCGCGTCGGCACTTAACGGGTGAACTGCGCCTGCGTTCCAGAAGCCGCGCAAAACTTCGTGATTGACTACAAACCGACTGGTTGGTACGCTCTTTTGGACGAACAACTCGGATCGTGAGATGCCGCCCGAACTGAAGCACGAGACCAAGGTGAAGCTGCTGAACGCGGCGCTCAGCGTCATCCGCGCCAAGGGCTATCAGGCGGCGCGCGTCGAGGATATCTGCGAGGCGGCGGGTGTGACCAAGGGCGGGTTCTTTCATCACTTCAAGAGCAAGGAAGACCTAGCCGTTTCCGCCGCCAATTTCTGGGCGGAGATGACGGGGCAGTTCTTCGCGGGCGCGCCTTACCACCATCATGCCGATCCGCTGGACCGGGTCCTCGGCTACATCGATTTCCGCAAAGACATCCTGAGGGGCGAGATTCCCGAGTTCACCTGCCTTGTCGGCACCATGGTGCAGGAGGCCTATGCCACCAACCCCGCTATCCGCGAGGCCTGCGATGCCTCGATCTCGGGCCATGCGGCAATCATTGAAAAAGACATCGCCGAGGCCAAGCGGCTTTATGCTCCCGATGCCGCATGGACGCCGGAAAGCCTCGCGCTGCACACCCAGGCGGTGATCCAGGGGGCCTTCATCCTTGCCAAGGCCAGGCAGGGGCCGGCCATCGCGGCGGACACGATCGATCACCTCAGGCGATATGTCGAACTGCTCTTCAATCGCAACACTGCAGAAAGGAAACACCATGGCCAATGAAACGCCGGCACATGAACTGTCGCTGACCCGGCTGATCGACGTGCCGCGCGAAAAACTCTACCGCTGCTGGACCGAGCCCGAACTCATCAAGCAATGGTTCACGCCCCGCCCCTGGTTGACGCCGGTGGTGGAGGTCGACGTACGAACGGGCGGCAAGAGCTACATGCTGTTCCGGGGCCCCGATGGCGAGGAGTTTCCCAACCGTGGCGTCTATCTCGACGTCGTTCCGAACGACAGGCTCGTGTTCACCGATGCCTATACGGAGGCCTGGGTGCCGTCCGCCAAGCCGTTCATGACAGGCATCATCAGCTTCGCGGACGAGGGCGGCAGGACCCGCTACACGGCGGTGGCAAGGCACTGGACGGAAGAGGACAGGGCCCAGCACGAAAAAATGGGATTTCACGACGGCTGGGGCAAGGCGACCGACCAGCTCGCTGCGCTGGCCCGCACCATCTAAAACAATCGTCAGTACAGGGAGGAAGACATGACAGAACGTCCACCAATGGCGGGAGTGACACCGCACATCATCTGCCGCGACGCGAAGGCCGCGATTGCCTTCTACAAGCAAGCCTTCGGCGCCGAGGAAATGATGGCGCTCGAAGACAAACAGGGAAAGCTGATGCACGGCGCGATCATGGTCAATGGCGCCATGGTGATGCTGATGGACGAATATCCCGACTATGGCGCGAAGTCTCCCCTGATGCTGGGCGGCAGCGGCGTCGTCCTGCACATGCAGGTGCCGGACGTCGACGCTGCCTACAAGCGGGCCGTCGATGCCGGGGCCAAGCCGCTGATGGAACCGGCGGACCAGTTCTGGGGCGACCGCTATGGCTCGGTCACCGATCCCTTCGGCCATTGCTGGGCGCTCGCCACCACGAAGCAGGAGCTTTCGCCGGACGAGATCATGGCGAATTTGCGAAAGATGGAGCAGGCTTGATGACGGGTGGAGCACAGAAGGTTTCTGTCTGCCTGTGGTTCGACACCCAGGCCGAGGAAGCTGCGACGTTCTATACATCGCTATTGCCGAACTCGCGGGTCGTGGCTGTCAGCCGTTACGGCGCAAACCAGCCTATGCCGGAGGGCACTGCACTTACCGTCGCCTTCGAACTCGACAACGCGTCCTTCATGGCGCTGAACGGCGGACCGCATTTCAAGCTCACGGAAGCCGCTTCAATCGCCGTCAGGTGCGATACGCAGGCGGAGATCGATACCTTGTGGTCGCGCCTGCTGGAAGATGGCGGTGTTGAGCAGCAGTGCTTCTGGCTCAAGGACCGCTTCGGCCTTTCATGGCAGGTCGTGCCCTCGCAGCTTGAACAGTGGATGAGGAGCGACAAGATCGCTGCAGCGCGCGTGATGAGTGTAATGATGGGATCAGTGAAGGCCGATATTGCCAAACTTCAACGCGCATACGATGGAACCTGAGGAGGAGATATCATGAGCTATGTCGACGGATTTGTTGCCGCCGTGCCCACGGCGAACCGAGAAATCTACAAGGCCTATGCCGAAAAGGCGCTTGCCGCCTTCAGGGAATATGGCGCCCTCAACATCGTAGAATGCTGGGGCGATGACGTGCCGCAGGGCAAGCTGACGTCATTTCCCATGGCAGTGCAACTGCAGGAAGGCGAGACGGTCGCGTTCTCGTGGATCGTGTGGCCATCGAAAGAGGTGCGCGACGCGGCGCATGGGAAGATGATGAGCGATCCGCGCCTCGACCAGACGGTCAACCCCATGCCATTCGACGGCAAGCGGATGATCTACGGCGGCTTCGTGCCGATCCTCGAAATGTAGGACCGGTTCAGAGCACGTAGACGCGGAGCGATCCGTTCGAACCGATCCTGACACCGACGACGCGGCCAATCGCAACGCCGCGGCGCTCGAGCGCGCGGCGGGTGACCGGATTGGCGGAGAGTGCCGCCCGCAGCTTCCGGATGCCCGCGGCGTTGCGGTTGGCGGAACTGCGGATCTCGAAATAATCCGGGCTGCTGCCGTCATCGCGCAGGATCGATGGCCTGACAGCCAGATTGACGACGCCGACGCTCGGCACGTTCTTCAACTGTCTCACCGCGGCGGCGCGCGAACCGGCGCTCATGATGGTGGGCACCGCGTCGGAAGCGGCGGCGTTTGAAAAACCGTAGGTTTCGGAAACGGCCAGCAGGGGAGAGGCGGCAAGCAAGGTTGCAAGGGCGAGGACGCGAAGTCTGGTCATGCGATGATCTCCCGGTTCGGATGGTACTATATAGGCAGTCACTCCCGAAGTTTCAAAAGGCTGAGCGCCGGTTCGAATTCACGGAATCCGGAGATGAGGCCGTGCAGGAAGGTCTTGAGGTTCGGGCGCAGCCGCATCGGCACGCCTGACTCGTCTCCCAGAATGAACGCGCGGAACGAAAACCGGCGGTTGGTGATGATGGCAAGCAGGTCGTGGTCGATCTTTTCCATCGTCAGCACGAGGCCCGGCACGCCATCGGGAAGCGCCGAGCCGATGGCGCGGTTCGCGACCGGAACGAAGAGATCGGGAATGAGAATGTCCTCGACCGCCGCGGCGGTTTTGAGCGAGTCTTCCATTTCATCGATGATGTAGAGAACCGCCAGCCGGAAGCCCGCGTGATGGGCGGCGCTGCGGAAGTCGAGATCGCCTGTCGCCTCGCAGAATTTTGCCAGCTGGTCGGCGGGAAGATCGATCACATAGTCGCGGCCGGGGCCCGCGAGAATGGTGTCGAACACTTTCATCTGCCCCGCCACGTGGGCGAAATCGACAAGTGCGGTGCGCCCCGGAAAGTAGTTCCGGACCGCACCTTCCGGGTAACCGAGGTCGAGCACGAAAGGATCGCGGCCTTCGAGAAGAAAGAAATCGACCAGCACGCGCGCCAGCAGGGTCTTGCCGTTGCGGTGCCGGTCGGAACAGACGAGTGCGATCAGCGGCGGGGAGGCCATCGGGCGCTCCCTCCGGATCAGGCGGCCTGTCCCGGCGCCCTGCCGCCCGAGACGATATCCTGCAGCAGCTTCACGCGGGCGAGTTCCTGATCGATTTCGGAGCACCATTTCCGCACATAGCCCCTCAGCACGAAGGAGAACTTGCCCGGCTGGCCGTCTGCGGTGCGGTTGTCGATGAAGTCCTTGAAGGTGACGCCCGCGACGTCGACCTGCTCGTAGGCCATCTCGTTGAGCTTCGGGATGTCGATCTCGTGGGCTTTCGGAATGCCGGAGAAGTATTTCCGCGACGTGGCCTCGTCCCATTCGAAGAAGTTCGTCTCGTTGATGAAGTTGCGCGACACGATGTATTCGATGCCGGTGAGGTACTTGGCAATCTCGCCGATCTCGTCGAGCGAGGCGATGGACGAGCCCACGATGTGGAACAGGCCGAGCGTGAACTGGCCAGCGCGTGCGGCTTCGAGCACGCCGATGCGTTCGAAGATGTCGAGAGCATAGGAGAGGCCGCCGGCCTTGAGGTCGACAAGCGTCACGGGCACAT
>JALHQC010000084.1 GCA_022842165.1 bacterium | reverse complement strand
GGATGGGTTCGGACATGGAGGCCCCCGAGGTTCATGCGATGGGCGCCCGCATAGCACGTCCGGCGCGGCGGACAAGATCAACCGCGCCGCCTCATCCCCGCTGCAAAGAAACCGTCGAGTCCTACCGCATCGCCGATTGCCATATGCGGCAGGATGCGGAGCCATCCCTCGGGTGCCACGAACTGCGGTGGCACCGTGGACGGCGGTATGGCCAGTTCGAAATCGGCATGACGAGAGAGAAACCAGCCGATCTGTTCCTCGCCCTCCTCAGGCTCCAGCGAGCAAGTGGCGTAGACCAGCATGCCACCCGGTATGACGCGCTCGCTGGCCGCCACCAGCATGGCGCGCTGGCGGGCGACGAGTTCGCCGAGATGGAGATCGGATTTCAGATAGGGGAGCTCGGGATGCCGGCGTATCGTCCCGGTGGCCGAGCAGGGCGCATCCAGCAATACCGCATCGAAGCATTGCGTCATACCAAGGTCGAGAACATCGCCCTCGATCACCTCCGCGGCAAGGCCGGTGCGGGCGATGTTGTGGTGGAGCCGTTCGAGCCGTGAAACGGAAATGTCGACCGCGGTGACCTCTGCCCCGGCTGCGGCCATCTGTAAGGTCTTGCCGCCCGGGGCCGCGCACAGGTCGAGCGCGGTCTTGCCTGCAAGATCGCCGAACAGCAGCACCGGCATTCCAGCGGCAGCGTCCTGCACCCACCACGCGCCTTCCGCAAAACCCGGCAGACCGGAAATGGCACCATGGCCGGGGGCAAGCCGGACATGGCCCCCCGGCAGCGGCATGCCGCCGAGTTTCCCCGCCCATTCCCCGGGATCGCGCTTCACCGCCACATCGAGAGCAGGCTCAGAGCCGTGAGCAGCGGCGATCAGGCGCGCCAGATCTTCACCATAGCCCTGGCGCCAGCGCTTCCACAGCCAGTCCGGTGTATTGAGGCGGGGCGCATCGAGCGGCTGCAAGACGTCCGTCCCGCTTGCCGAAACCTTGCGCAGCACGGCATTGATGAGGCCCGAGAAATGCGTGGCGCTGGTGTTCATCCGGGCGCACTGCACCGCAAGGTCGATTGCCGCATGGGGCGGCGTGCCGAGAAACAGAAGCTGTGCAGCGCCCAGCCACAGGATGACATTGGCCGGGCCTGCCTTGCGCGGCAGCGGCTTGGCAAGGTGCATGTCCACCACTTTCCGGATCTCGCCAAGATGGCGGAACGTGGTCAGCAGCAATGTGGCGAGAAAGGCGCGATCGCGCGGCTCAAGCTTTGCCACTGCCGGCTCGCGGTCCAGCGCGTCCTCCAGCGTCAACTGGTTCTCGAAAATCGCCTGCAGCGTTTTCGCCGCAAGAAGCCTGACTTCCAGTCCTTCGCCACCGCCCCGGAGCGGCCTCATCCCCAGGGGCCGGAGGCGCGGCGCGGCGGCTCGCCCCATGGCCCACTGGAGGCCGAGGGCCGCGCGGCGGCGCCCATGTCGTTTGCCATGCGCTGCAAGGCCTCGATCCGGTTGCGGGGGTCGGGGTGGGTCGAAAACAGGCTGTCCATGCGCTGGCCGGACAGCGGGTTGATGATGAACATGTGCGCCGTCGCCGGGTTGGCCTCGGCCGCCGGATTCTCGATCTGGCGGGCGGCGCCCGAGATTTTTGCAAGCGCCGAGGCGAGCGCCAGCGGCTGGCCCGATATTTCCGCACCCAGGCGATCGGCACCATATTCGCGCGTGCGGCTGATTGCCATCTGAACCAGCATCGCGGCGAGCGGTGCCATGATCATCATGGCGATCATGCCGACGGCGCCCAGCGGGTTGTTGCGGTCGCGGCCGCCGAAGAACATGCCGAAATTGGCCAGCATCGAAATGGCGCCGGCAATCGTCGCGGTCATGGTCATGACCAGCGTGTCGCGGTTCTTCACATGCGCCAGTTCATGCGCCATGACGCCGGCGATCTCGTCGGGCGTCAGAAGCTGCAGGAGGCCCGTCGTCGCGGCCACGGCGGCATTCTCGGGGTTGCGGCCGGTGGCAAAGGCATTGGGCTGCGGATTGTCCATGATATAGACCTTCGGCATCGGCAGGCCGGCGCGTCGCGACAGGTCCTCGATCATCTGGTGGAACTCGGGCGCTGCCTGACGGTCAACCTGGCGCGCGCCATGCATGCGCAGCACCATCTTGTCGGCGTTCCAGTAGGCGAAGAAATTCATGCCCGCCGCCACCAGGAAGGCGATGAACATGCCCTGCTCGCGGCCCAGCAGATAGCCTACAGCGAGGAACAGCCCCATGAGGCCTGCCATCAGCAGTCCGGTACGCATCGTGTTCATGGCAGCAAAACTCTCCTTGCCAAGCTCCAATCCGGTCTCCCATATGATGCGGATGCAGAGCCGCGACAAGACCATCGGCAGAAAGCCACTTTCTCCCGAAGCCCGGCGCGCGCTGGCCGAGGCCGAGGCACGGCGGGCCATGGCGGCCGAAACCAAGCTGCCGCGCGAGGTCAATGGGCGCGCAGGCCCCGAGCCGACGCGATTCGGCGACTGGGAGAGCAAGGGCATCGCCAGCGATTTCTGATCCGTCATGGAAAGCCCAGCTCGCGTCTGATCGCATCTGGCGTCACGCCCTCATCGCGCAAGGCGGCAATCGATATGCTGCCCGATGATTTCGAGAGCTTGCGTCCTTCTTCGTCCAGCAGCAGCCGGTGATGATGATACTGCGGCGTGGGCAGGCCCAGCAGCCGTTGCAGCAGCTTGTGAACCGGCGTGGCCGGTTCCATGTCGAGCCCCCGCACCACATGGGTGACGCCCTGCGCGGCATCGTCCGTCACCACCGCGATGTGGTAGCTTGAGCCCACGCGGGGCTTGGCAATCATGACGTCACCCCAGATCGCAGCGGCCGGATCGTCACACGTTTTCATGTCGAGCCGCCAGCCATGGATGGCGCCGGCCGCGATGCGAGACGCGGCCTCGGCCTTCGACATCGCCCGGCAGGCGCCGCCGTAGAGGCGCTGACCGTCGGGGTCCATAGCGTCTTGCGCTGCCGCCGCTGCCTGCTTTCGCGAACAGAAGCAGGGATAGAGAACGCCCATCGCCCACAGCCTTTCGAGATTGGCCTGATAGGCGGCGAAATGCTCGCTCTGGATGCGGACGGGCCGTTCCCATTCAAGGCCCAGCCAGGCGAGGTCGGTGAAGATCGCTTCCGTAAACTGCGGCGTGCTGCGGGTCTGATCGGTGTCCTCGATCCGGAGCAGAAAACGTCCGCCGGCGTCCTTCGCCATCCTGTCGTTGAGAAGTGCGGAATAGGCATGGCCCAGATGAAGCCGGCCGTTGGGGCTTGGCGCAAAGCGGAAGACGGGAGGACTCATGTTCCGCTCTTGCGGCGAAACCCGGCCAAGGTCAAACAGGGACATGTTGTGCATTTCATCGGAAGCGGAACTGGCGGCGGCCATCGACATCCTTGTCCAAATCGAGCCGCGCTTCGGCACCATCGTCGCGCGGCACGGCCTGCCGCCGCTGCGGCTGGTGCAACCGGGGCTTGAAAGCCTGCTCCGCATCATCACCGACCAGCTGATCTCGCTGCAGGCGGGCGCGGCGATCTGGAAGCGGGTGTCGGCGCGGCTGTCGCCTTTCGAGCCTGAATTTATTCTTACGCACAGCGAGGGCGATCTCAAGAGCCTCGGCCTGTCCGGCGCGAAGGCGCGAAGTTTCCTGGTTGCTGCGGATGCGGCCCGTCAGGGCCTGTTCGATCCATGCCGGACTGCGGCGCGCGGTCATCAGGCGCTGAAATCAGCATTGACGGCGATCCGGGGGATCGGGCCGTGGACTGCGGATATCTATCTGCTCACGGCGGTGGGACATGCCGATTCATGGCCCGTGGGAGACGTAGCCCTGCAGGCTGCCGTCCACGATCTGCTCGGTCTCGATCAGCGGCCCGGCGCCAGGGCCATGGCGGCGATAGCCGAACCGTGGAGGCCCTATCGCTCGGCCGCAGCCCGCTTGCTGTGGAGTCACTATCGCGGATTGAAGGGCATGGGCCAGGCCATCATATAAGCTCTTCACAGAAGCGTCACACCAGATATAGTAGTATTCGGTATATCGAACCCATGAGGTGAGCGTGCAATTCGCGCCGGTTGCGCCGGAAGCCTGCCCAGCACTCGTACTCAACGCGGACTACCGCCCGTTGAGCTACTATCCCTTGTCGCTATGGAGCTGGCAGGACACGATCAAGGCGGTGTTTCTCGACCGCGTCAACATCGTGTCGGAGTATGACCGCGTGGTGCGCAGCCCGACCTTCGAATTCAGGCTGCCGAGCGTCGTCTCCCTCAAGACCTATGTGAAGCCGTCACGCACGCCGGCCTTCACGCGGTTCAACGTCTTCCTGCGCGACAGGTTTACCTGCCAGTATTGCGGCGGCCATGACGACCTCACCTTCGACCATGTCACGCCGCGCTCGAAGGGCGGTCAGACCACGTGGGAAAATGTCGTCGCGGCCTGCTCGCCCTGCAACCTGACGAAGGGTGGCTATCTGCCGCAGCAGATCAACATGTTTCCGGCCCAGAAGCCGATGCGCCCCAGCGTGGCGCAATTGCACCGCAACGGACGGCTGTTTCCGCCGAACTACCTGCACGACAGCTGGCAGGACTACCTCTACTGGGATACCGAACTCGATCCCTGAGAGCGGGCGCCGGCAAAGGCGACCAAGGCAAGGCCAAGCGAGATTACGGCATTCCAGCCCGCAAGCGACAGGCCGAGGATACGAAGGGCCGGAGTATCGCAGAGTATGACCGGCTTCGACAGATCCGGCAGGCCGCCCAGTTCGCCGGTCGCTCCGCAAGTGCTGGGCCCCAGCCACCATTTCCACTCAACGCCCGAATGATAGATCCCGAACGCCATGCTGCCCAGCCAGACGAGGCCGAGCGCCAGCAGGCCGTAGCGCGCGGCGGATGGAAGCCGTCCGGCGATCAACGCGATCAGTAGTGCCAGCGGTATGGCCAGATAATAGGCGTAGCGCTGCTGCAGGCAGAGCTCGCAGGGCGCAAAGCCGGCAAATTCGAAGATCCAGGCGCCGATGATGGTCGCCGCCGCAACCATGAGGATCAGGAGGGCCGCGTTGCGGGGCGTCAGGGTGTTCAGCATGCGGTCAATGCTCCGGAAAGGCCCGAGTATTTCACGAGCAGATACAGCGCGATCAGTATGGCCGCGCCGACGGCGGCAATAAGGCCAAGGCGCTTCTCGATGAAGCCGGAAATCGGCTCGCCATAGCGTCTGAGTGCCCAGGCCAGCGCGAAGAAACGCGCGCCACGCGCAATGATGCAGGAGAGCACGAAGAACAGGAAACTGATCTGGGCGACGCCGGCAAGGATGGTGACGACCTTGATGGGCGGCAGGTGCGACAGACCGGATGTGACGAGCAGCAGCATCAGCGTATCCTCGCCGGCACACTGGCGCAGCCGCTCGAAATCATCGAGCTTGCCGTAAAGTTCGAGCACAGGCTTGGCGAGAGCCTCGTAAGCGAACAGCCCGAGAAAGTAGCCCGCCATGCCACCCAGCGTCGAAAACACGGTGGCGACCAGCGCATAGCGATAGGCGCGCTTTGGCCGGGCCAGCGCCATTGGCAGGAACAGCACATCAGCCGGAACGAGGAAGACCGAGCTTTCGACAAAGGCGATCACGGCGAGCCAGACCTCTGCGGTCTTCCTGGCTGCGAGCGACAGGGTCCAGTGATAGAGCTTTCTCAGCATCGGGGTTGGTCAATCCATGTTCGGACGCACGGTCCGCAGTTTCTTGGTTCTGGAATGTTTGGCCTTGGCGTCCAGCCGCCTGGTCTTTGAAGCCTTGGTGGGTCTCGTCGCAATGCGGCGTTTCGGCCGGTGGGCGGCCTTGCGCAGCATGTCGACCAGTTTTTCGAGCGCCAGTTCGCGGTTTCTCTCCTGCGAGCGGGTTGCCTGGGTGAAGATCACCAATACGCCATCCTGGGTGAGCTGCCGTCCCGCCACGGTGCGGAGCCTTGCCTTCAGGTCGTCAGGAAGCATGGCCCGGGCAACGTCGAAACGCAGTTCGACCGCGGTCGACACCTTGTTGACGTTCTGGCCGCCGGGCCCTGAAGCCCGCACGAAGCTCCAGACGATATCGTCCTCCGGAATGGCCAGTGAATCGGTGATGCGGATCATGGCACGCCTTGTCGCCCTTTCCGGTTGACGGCGCAAGGGAGGCCAATTAATCGGGGCCCCGGCCTCTGTGGCGGAATGGTAGACGCGGCAGACTCAAAA
>JALHQC010000083.1 GCA_022842165.1 bacterium | reverse complement strand
CCACCCAGCAGGTTCATCGGCGGGCTGGCGAGAAAGCCTGCCACGAATGTGTTGACCGGGTTGCGGTAAACATCCATCGGCCGCCCGACCTGCACGATCTCGCCATCCTTCATGATGCAGATCCGCTCGCCCATGGTCATCGCCTCCACCTGATCGTGCGTGACATGAACGATCGTCGTGCCAAGACTGCGATGAAGCTTGATGAGCTCGGTCCGCATCGCCGAACGCAGCGTCGCATCGAGATTGGAAAGCGGTTCGTCCAGCAGGAAGGCCTGCGGCTCGCGCACCAGCGCACGGCCGAGCGCTACCCGCTGGCGCTGCCCGCCCGAAAGCTGCGAGGGCTTGCGTTCGAACAGCGGCTGAATGCCGAGCATTTCGGCGGTGCGCCTGACCCGCTTGCCGATTTCGACGGAATCGACACCACGCAGCTTCAGCCCGAACGAGAGATTGTCGGCAACCGTCATGTGCGGATAAAGCGCATAGTTCTGGAAAACGATGGCGATGTCGCGCTGCGCCGGGTCAACATCGTTGACACGCTTCGGGCCGATCATGAGTTCGCCCGAGGTGATCGACTCCAGCCCCGCGATCATCCGCAATGTCGTGGATTTCCCGCAGCCGGACGGTCCGAGAAGGATCATGAACTCGCCGTCCCGGATGTCGAGCGACACATCACGCACGGCGGAAACGCCGTTAGGATAGGTCTTGTAAAGGTTCTTGAGCGTGATCGATGCCATGGTGGCCTTGTGAAAATCGCGATGCGTCAGGTGAGGGTCCGCATGTAGCGGTAGAGATACGATGTCAGCAGCAGGATCAGCATCAGGAGGATGGCGGCCATCGCCGAGGCCTCGCCGACATTGAGGCTGACGAATGCCTTCCGGTAGATGAAGTAGCTGGCAAGGTCGGTCGCCGTGCCGGGTCCGCCGCGCGTCATGATATAGACGAGGTCGTAGGTCTTGACCGCGAAGATCAGCCGGATCAGCAGCGTGACGATGATGACTGGCCACATCAGCGGCAGCGTGATGTGGCGGAACGCCTTGAAGGTGCCCGCGCCATCGACGCGCGCCGCCTCGTATGGCTCCTTCGGAAGGGCAGAAAGCCCGGCCAGCAGCAAGACGATCATGAACGAAACCTGATGCCAGATATCGACCATCACGATGGTCCACATCGCCACCTTGGTGCTTCCCAGCCAGTTCACCGGAGCAATCGACGCGACACTCAGGAGATAGTTCACGATCCCGAGCGAAGGGTGCAGGAACATGCGCCAGATCAACCCGACGATCACCGGGTTCATTAGGAGCGGGCAGAGCAGGATGCCGTAATAGATCGGCTTGAAGCGCTCGACACTGTTCAGCATCAGCGCCACGCCGAAGCCGATGACGAACTCGATCAGCACCACGACGAACACGAAGAACGCGGTGATCCGGAGACTGTGGCGGAACTCGGCGTCCTGCAGCGCCGAGACATAATTCGCAAAGCCAGTGAAGGTGTCGAAGTTGGGCGCGATCAGCGTGTAGTCATGAATGCTGGTGAACAGCGCCCAGAAAACCGGAAACAGGATGACCGCAAGCAGCATGGCAAGAGCGGGCGCCGACATGAACCAGCCAAACCGTCGGTCGGCGGCTTCGATGTTGAGGTGCTGGTTCATGTCGGGTGTTCCGGCGATGTGCGCTACTGGAGCTTTCCGTCCTTCTTCGCAAGCTCGGTCATTTCCGCCTCGACGGCGGCCAGCGCTTCGGCAGGAGATTTTTCCTTGGCGACGGCGAGGCTCAGTTCGCGGCCCAGCACTTCGACGAGCTGCGGCGTGTAGGTGAAGACCGGGAAGTTGTGGCTCGTCAGCAGCATCTGCTTCATGGCCTGGGCATAGGGATACTTGGCGTTCACCTCCGGATCGTCGAACACGTCGGTGCGGGTCGGCGATCCGCCCTGCAGGGCGCGCTTCTTCGCGATATCATGCGACTCGACCCATTTCAGGAAGGTCCATGCCGCATCGGGGTTCGGACTGGACTTCGGGATCGCCCAGCCCCAGGCCCCGTTGAGGCTGCCGCCCTGTTCCGGCGTGGGGCCGGGCACCGCCATGATTTCGACGTTGCCCACGACCGAGGATTTGGACGGATCGTCGATGCCGGCCCGGAAGAAGTTGTAGGTGATGTAGCTGTAGGACTTGCCCTGCGCCATCACGTTGAAGGCCTCGTCGAAGGAAAAGCTCGCGGCGCCCAGCGGGCCATATTTCTCGATGTTGGTGGCATATTGCTCGACCGCCTTCACGCCCGCCTCGGTGTTCAGCGTGGCTTTCCAGTTGGCGTCATGATACTCGCCGCCATTGGCGAAGAGATAGTTGGACCATTCCATGGCGATGGGATCGGGCCGCAGGCCCTGGTTCACCACGCCGTGCATTCCGTCCTTGGTGAAGAACTCGACCTGTTTCAGGTATTCGTCCCAAGTCTTCGGAACGCCAAGGTCCTTGCCATATTTCGCCTTGAAGTCCGCCTGGTTCTTGGGGTCGGCAAGCAGGTCCTTCCGGTACAGCAATCCCATCGCGTAATTGTAGAAGGGCAGCATGTAGGTGACGCCGTCAACCTTGCCGACGAGGTCCATCATCTTCGGGATATAGACCGAGGTGTCGAACTTGTCTGCGGCGATGCGCTCGTCCAGCGGCAGCAGCCAGCCGGCCTTGGTGAACTCGCCGACCCAGTAGAAATCGACGACAAGTGCCGAGTAGCTGCCCTTTCCGGCCACCAACTGCGGCACCAGCTTGGTGTGCATTTCGGCGTAGTTGACGACCTCGAGATTGACGTCGATCCCGGTCTGCTTGGTGAACTCCGGCACCAGGGTCTTGATATATTCGGTATCCGGCACGCCCTCCATCAGGATGGTGACGGTCTCGGCAGAAGCAGGTGCCGATAGTCCGGCGGCAATCGCAACGCCCAACAGAAGCCTTCTCAGCATTTTCGTCTCCCTCGTTAGCCCGGTGTGTAAAAGCTGATCACTTGAGGGCTCCAAGTGACAGTCCCTTGATGAGATGTTTGCGCAGGAAGGGCAGCAATACGAAAACCGGCAGCAGCGACACGACGGTCGCTGCCGCCAGCGGCGCGATTTCGACGCCGGCATGGGTCTCGAGGCTGGCCAGCCCCACGGGCAGGGTTTGCGAATTAGGGCCAGACAGCACCAGTGCGAACAGGAATTCGTTCCAGCTCAGGATGAAGCCGAGAAGGCCGGCGGCCAGGATGCCGGGCGCGGCAACGGGCACCGCGATCAGCCGGAAGGCCTGCCACCGCGTGGCGCCATCGACGCGTGCCGCCTCTTCCAGCCGCGCCACGTCGCCTTCGAAGAACGAGACGAGGATCCAGGTGAGAAACGGCAGCGCGATGGTGAGATGCGCAACGATCAGCGCGGCATGGGTCTGCAGCAGCCCCACAAGCAGAAACACGCCGAAGAGCGGCAGAACGATGATGATTGGCGGCAGCATCTGGCTTGCCAGAACGCCAAGCCGGAGCAGGGAGCCGCCGGTGTTGAACCGCGCGAAGGCATATGCCATCGCCGTGGCGAGCGGCAGGGAAATGGCGGTGGCCGCAAGCGCGATCAGCAGGCTGTTCACGAACCAGCTCACGAAGGAATAGCGCTCGAAAATTTCGTAGTAGTTCGTCAACCCAAGCGTGCCGACTTCGGGCGGAATCTTGTAGGCCGTGAGCTTGTCTGTCAGGCTGACCCGCACGAGCCACACAAGCGGCATGAGAATGGCCAGCGAGAACAGCGTGAGCACGATGTGCGGGATCACCGCCTTGGCGAATTTTTTCATGGCGGCGTCAATCCATCCTGACGCCACCCGTGACATTGACCCCCTGGCCAGTCATGAAGCGGGCACTGTTGGAGCACAGGAACACGACGACATCGGCCACGTCCTCGGGCGTCTCGATACGGCCAAGCGGCGTCTGCGCGACATATTCGTTGAAGACCTGTTCTGGCGTGATGCCGCGGAGCGTCGCCTCCCATTCGATCTCGCGCGACTGCATGCCGGTTTTCACGAAGCCGGGACATACCGCATTCACCCGGATACCTCTGGGCGCGAGCTCGCGGGCGAGGCCTTGCGTCCAGCCCAGCACGGCGAACTTGCTGGCAGAGTAATGCGCGAGCAGCGGCGCGCCTACCTTGCCGGCCAGCGAAGCGGTGTTGACGATGACGCCGGCGCCGCTTGCAAGGAAATGCCGCGCGGCAATCTGGTTGGCGAGAAAGATGCCGCGGGCGTTGACCGCGAAGTTGAAATCCCATTCCGCGTCGGTGATGTCCACCGCATGCTGCATGGTGGAAACGCCGGCATTCGCGATTAGGATGTCGTAGCCTCCGAACTCCGCCTGAACGCCGGCGAATGCCGTCTCGACGCTGTCCCGACGGGTCACGTCGGTCTCAACCGCGATCGACCCCGCAATGCCCGATGAAGCCTCGCGCGCCGCCTTGAGGTTGATGTCGCAGATCGCCACCCGCACATCCTGACGCGCCAGCGCGGTGGCAATGGCAAGGCCGATGCCCGTGGCCGCGCCGGTCACGATGGCTCGTTTTCCGGCAAGTTCAGGGAAGGTTGGCGAACTCGGCAAAGACTATACCTCGCAGGATTGTCATGAATATAAGTCCACAAATTCGCACAACACAAGAGGGAACGTGTTTGAATTTGTGCGAAATCTTGTTATTGAATGTTTGCGGGGCGGCAACCATTGCAGGCCTGAAGGGCAATTCAGATGATGAAAAGGCAGCGAGACCGGGGAATGCCCAGAAGGCTCCCGGACAAGCATGCGCCGGGCGGGTTCCGTCCATTGGCGCGTCAGCGCCACATCCATATTCTGAGCCAGCTGGCGGCGGCGGGCACCGTACAGGTCGGCCCGCTGGCGCGCGATCTTGGCGTTTCCGAAATGACCATACGCCGCGATCTTGTCGATCTCGAGCAAGAGGGCAGGCTGACGCGCATTCACGGCGGCGCCCTCGATACCGGCACAAACCGGCGCACGGTGATCGATCGCGACGAACCCTTGTTCGAGGCGCGCCTGCAGCGCCAGCACGGCGCCAAGCAGCGCATTGCCGCGGCAGCGGCGCGGCTTGCCGCCGGGTGCAAGACGATCGCACTCGATGTCGGCTCCACCACGCTCTTGCTGGCGCGGCAGCTGCATGGCGAGAACCAGGCGAAGATCTTCACCAACAGCCTTCGCATCGCCGCTGATCTCGCCGCTCATGCCGCCGAGGTCTATTTGCCGGGAGGGCGCATGCGGCGCGACGAAATGTCGATCGGCGGCCGCACGGCGGTGGAGCAGTTCCAGGACCTGTGGTTCGATATCGCCTTCGTCGGCGTGTCTGGCATCACGACCGGCGGAATTTTCGACTATTCCTTCGAGGATGTGGACATGAAGCGCGTCTATCTCCGGCGCTCCAGCATCAAGGCTGTGCTGTGCGATGCCTCGAAGTTCGACCGCATGTCGCTGGTCCATATCGCGCCGCTGAGCGGCTTCGATATCCTGATCACCGAATCCCCTCCGCCGCCGCACATCGCCAAGGCCCTCGCGGAGGCTGGAGTGCGCGTGGACATCGTGGCGGGCGCGGACTGAACAATCGGAACCTGTAGATCGGAAGGAGTGGGATGATGGTGTTTGATTTCTTCGGCGCGAAAAGAAAAGTGGTGATCGCCATGGCCCATATCGGCGCCCTGCCGGGGGCGCCGCTCTATGACGCCGATGGCGGCATGGAGAAGCTGATCGAAGGCGTCGCGCGCGATATCGAGCAGCTGCAGGCCGGCGGCGTCGATTCGATCATGTTCGGCAACGAGAACGACAGACCCTATGCCTTCAGGGCATCGCCCGAAACGATTGCCGCCATGACGGCCGTGGTGCAGGCCGTGAAGCCGATGTTGAAAGTGCCGTTTGGCGTCAATTACCTGTGGGACCCAAGTGCCAGCGTGGCGATCGGCGCCGCCACGGGGGCAAGATTCGTGCGGGAGATATTCACTGGCGTCTTCGCGTCCGACATGGGCGTCTGGGCGCCCGATGCAGGCGCCGCCGCCAGGCTGCGCCGCAATCTCGGCCGCAATGACATGAAGTTGCTGTTCAACATCAATGCCGAGTTCGCGCATTCCCTCGATGCCCGCCCCATCGAACTCCGGGCCCGCAGCGCGGTGTTTTCGTCACTGGCGGACGCCATTCTCGTATCAGGGCCGGTCACCGGCGAGCCGGCGGACGAGTCGCAGCTGCAAAAGGTCTGCGCCACCGTGAAGGACGTGCCGGTCTTCGCCAACACGGGTGTCAACATCGACAATGTTAAAAGCACGCTGGCACTCGCCAGCGGCGTCGTCATCGGCACGCACTTCAAGGTCGGCGGCATCACCTGGAATCCGGTCGACGGCGCCCGCGTGAAGCGCTTCATGGATCGCGTCGAGGCGCTGCGTTAGAACCTCATGGCTTATGTACTCGGCCTCGACATCGGTACGACATCGACGATTGGCATATTGATCGAATTGCCGGGGCGGATCGCGGGGCTTGCCTCGCGTCCCGTCACGCTCAACTCGCCGCATCCCGGCTGGGCCGAGGAAGACCCGCAGCAATGGTGGAGGAATACCGGCGAGATCACGCGGGAACTCCTGCGGACGGCAGGCATCGATGCGGCAGCGGTGGCGGCTGTCGGTGTGACGGGCATGCTTCCCGCGGTTGTGCTGCTGGATGAAGACGATCAGCTCCTGCGGCCCAGCATCCAGCAGAGCGACGGGCGCTG
>JALHQC010000082.1 GCA_022842165.1 bacterium | reverse complement strand
TGAGCGGCGTTGGCGTGCCGACGAAGCTCGCATGCGCCGCCCAGCCGCCGAGGCCTGCCGGCCCATAGGTGGCGTTGGCGCCGTTCGAGGCGGGCACCGTGTGGAAGGAATGCCAGGCGCCGTAATTTTCGGCGCTGTCGAGAATGGGCGATGGCGGTGCTCCCCATTTGATGACGATCTTCTTGGTGATGGGTCCGGCCCGGCGGTGGCGGAACTGCAGCTCCGGCAGGTTGATCCAGGTCTCGGTGCCGAGGACCCGCATCCGCAGGCGGAACGGCATGACCCGGACCTCGTTGGGATCGGTGGGTTCCGTCATGCCGCCGGGCCACGAGAACTGCAGCCAGATTTCGTCGGGGTCGGTGGCGGAGACTTCGGTGCGCCATTTCGGCAGGTCGGATTCGGGCTGCAACGGAGTGCGCAGCCGGTCTGGATTGGTGAGGTCGCGGCGGTGCCCGTTCATTTCGAAATTGGGCGTGCGCTGGACGCCGTAGCGGCCGAGGATCGAGGC
Source organism: bacterium (assembly GCA_022842165.1). GTDB lineage: Bacteria > Pseudomonadota > Alphaproteobacteria > Rhizobiales > Aestuariivirgaceae > Aestuariivirga. Next base: position 6,456 of record JALHQC010000082.1, on the reverse strand, counting down.
AGCCGTGCCGCTCAGGCCCTCGTCGATATAGGCCTGCAGCCCGTCGATCTCGGAGATCTTCGCGCCCTCGACGCGCGGGTCCTCGATCTTGTGCGGGCCGGCCATCAAGTAGGAGGCCTCGACCGTCTCGTCGTCGCCATTCAGCTCGATCAGCGGCAGCGAGGCATAGGCGGGAAAGACCTTGAGCCGCCCGGCAACCCGCAGGACCGGGCCTCCGGGGGTAAGCGCATTGCCGGATGCCCCCGCACTCCCCAGCACCGGGGCCTGGTTGTTCTGGGTCTTCTCCTGGGCGGGCGGCGGCGCCAGCAGCGTCAGCGCCAGGCGGCCGAGCGTCGTCACACCCGCCGCCAGCACATAGGCGCTCGTCGATCCCGCCGCGAAGAGATTGCCGGCGAGACCCAGCCCGGCCGGGCCCAGCGCGCCGCCGGTGATCAAGGCCCCAACCGCGACGAGCGCCACCGCCGCGACGATCGAGATGACGCTCTTCGCCGAGCCGCCCTCGCCGCCCCTCGGCATCGGGTGGAAGGTCACCCAGGACGGCTCGTTGGGCCTGACCTTCGGAATGAGCGTGCGGGTGTTCTCGCCCGGCCGCCTGGACCAGTATGCCCGAGGCACCGGAACGCCGCCCACGCAGACCGTGCCGAAATCCTCGAACCACGGCGGCATGATGTCATGGGGAACGGCGGCGGCGATCTCGGCCAGCGTCGAGCCTTCCGCCATCACGTCGCGCCAGATGGCGCCGCCTATGGGAGACGCCGCCGCCGCCACTGGAATGCCGTTTGAAAGCCGGTCGAGGAGGATCAGGCTCATGCCGCCCTCTTGATCGCCAGTGCGGCCGGCACATCGAGCCCGCGCAGCCGCCAGAGTTCGAAGCGCGAGCGGCCCCAGCTCGCATGCCGCGCGGCAAGCGGCGTATCGCGGAAGGCCAGGCGCACCGTCGCCGTCGTCTCGTCGCAATGGAGCACATGCGCATCGTCGGTCACGAGGCCCAGATGAAACGGCCCCCACCGGAAGCGGCCGTCGATATTGGCGAGCCGCCAGATCACGGCGATGTCGAAGGCCTGCCCCTGCCCCTCCTGGACCAGCTGCCACTTGCCGCTGGACTGTTCGGACGAGATGGCTTGCGCCGCCGCCACCATGTCGGAAGCGCTGACCATCGCATAGGCCGGAAAATCATGCCGCCCGAGTTCGGTCGCCCAGGCGAGCCGGATAAGGCCGCGGCAATCGACGCCTGCGAAGCTCGCGCCCTGGTCGAGGTAAGGCACGCCGATATATTTGCCCCACCACTTCATGACCAGTGCAGACCCGGTGTCAGTTCGGGCGTCGCGCGGACTCCCGGCCAGGCGGAATTCGCATTGCGCCGGCCGATCAGCGTTCCCGTGGCGAAGGCGCCATTGACGACGACATTGACGAGATAGAGCCGCGGCACGTCGATGATGATCTGGTCGGGGTCCTCGCGCAGCACGGCGGAAAGTGTCGCCGCCATCGCGCCCTTGAGGTTCTTGACCGCATGGCCGATCCGCTTGTCGACGTTCTGGATCGAGAGATCGCAGCGCGGGATCGTCTCGCCCTCGCCCGGAAACTGGAAGCCGAACGGAAATTTCTGGAAGGTGACGCCGTTCACCGTGATGTCCTTCACGTCACTCACGGCGCGGATGGGCTCCAGAAGCTGCGGATGCGAAAGTTCCAGCAGTGCGACGATCTGCTCGCCGCGGTTCTGCCTGGCCGTCCAGGCCGTGAATGTGGCGGGGGAGGGCAGCATGTCAGGGCACCCAGAGGAGAGGCAACCGCACCCGGAATTCCTGCGGGTACTGCTTGTCGACGCCGATCTGCTGGCCGGATTGCAGCCGCCAGAACATCACCTCGCGCGTGTACGGGTCGCGGAGGCCGAAGGGGATCGTTCCTGACTTCGTGTCCAGCTGCCACCAGTAAAGCCAGCGCTCGAATTCCGAAGGCGTCATCGGATAGGTGGGCGACATGCGGAGCGGAGCGACGGCCGTCACCGGCGCGGTGATCTCGAAGCCGTCGCCGTCGCCCACGGGGAAGCTCTCCATGTTGGACATGGGGCTATAGCCCACGCTGTCGCGGAACGGCTGGTCCGGAATGTCGAGGGGCCACATGGGGCGCGCGGTCATGGCGTCAGCCCCACGCCTGCGCCTGAGGCCTGATCCCCAGCCGGTTCTGCAAATTGCGGGTCACGTCCTCGCGGCCCAGGTGGCTGTCGATCTTCCGCTCCAGCAGCAGGTCGATGTCGATCGAGCCGTTGGCATTCTGCCGCTGGCTGGTCTGCACGTCGGCTCCGGCGTTGTTGACGACATTCAGGTTGACGACCGCGCCCCCACCGCCGCCGAGCGCCCGCACGCCGAGGTGGCCGGACGGTGCGCGCGCCAGCGGGAAGATGCCTTCCTTCTCGCCCGGCACCTCGCCCATCAGGCCGGTTCTGCCGCCGGCCATCGGGAAGTAGGTGGGCCTGCTGACGATCCCTCCCGTCGCGAAGGGAATAATCTCGCCGCCGCTGAACACATTGCCGAATGCGTTGGGCGTCGGGTTCTGGGTCTGGTTGATCAAGCCCGCGAAGCCCTGCAGCAGGCCGCCGAGCAGGCCTTCGCCGCTCGTCCCCTTCTGGCCGAAGAGTGCCGCGTCCATCAGCCCGTCGATGAACTTGTCGAGGAAGCTCATCGCCTTCCCCTCCAGCATGTCGAGGCCGGCGCTGAACGAGTCGGTCCAACTTTCGCCTGCGGCGCGCGCCTGCGCGATGGTCGAGACCAGGCCGTCTGTCATTCCCCGGAACTGGTCGGTCCAGGCCACCGCGTCGCGCAGCATCTCCGCCGTGTTCTTCTGGTACGCGCGCTCGTTCACATTCTGCTGGCGCACCGACTCGTTGATGCGCGCCGTCCACTGATATTCAAGTTCCTTCTGCGCCACCTTCTCCTTCGCCAGCCGGGTGGCTTCCAGTTCCTGCTGATAATCCCCGATGCCGGGGCGCTTCTCCATGACCGAGGTGACATAACCCCGCGTCTCGGCCGGAAGCCGCGCGGGGTCGGCGCCGCCCTGTGCCCATCCCTGCGCATTGCCCGGCCCCCAGTTGTAGGCAACGAGTGCGCGCTCGACATCGCCCGCGAACATGTCGAGCAGCTGCCGGATGTAGCGCGCCCCGCCATAGATCGACTGCGCGGCGTCGAGCGAATTCTGGACGCCGAGATCGCGCGCCGTTCCCGGCATCAGCTGCATGACGCCCTGCGCGCCTGCAGGTGACACGGCGCGCGGATTGAAGCCTGACTCCTGCTCCGCGATGCGTGCCAGAAGATCGGCCGAGACGTTGAACTTCTCCGCAGCATTCAGGAAAAGGCTGCGCATCTCCGGCGGCACGTTCGTCAAACCGCTGTTGTCGGGCCGGTCGATGATCGGCGTCGAGCCGAAGATTTCATCGCGGCTGTTGTTCGGCCCGGCGGGAAGGCCCAGCAACTTCCGCGACAGCGACTCGATGCTTTTCGCCGCCGCCTCCGCATCATTGCCGAGCGTCTTCGTCTTGCCCGCCAGATAGTCGAGCTGCTTTTGACCGGCATCGAGCTGTTTGGCCGTGTTCTCGGCCTCCTTGCCGTAGGAGACGACGGAGTCGACCGTGTCGCGCAGGAAGTCGCCGCCCGGTAGATCGCGCGCCGCATTCTTGACGGATTCGAACAGCCGGTTGAGTTCTTCAGAGCCTTGGGTTGCGGACCCGAGGAAAGTATCAATTGCCGCTGCAATGGCGCGCGAGGCTTCCGTCTCGCCGCCCATCAGCGGATTGCCGATCTCGGATCGCAACAACTGCAGCTGCGGCGTGTAGTTGCCAAGCTGCGACTGGAACGTGCCACGGAGCCTGTTCTGCGATTGCTCCAGATCGAAGAGGTTCTGGAAGCGCTCGCCCATGAACTGCAGCGCCTCGGGTGCGCCCAGGCCGTATTCCTTGGCGCGGGTCAGCGCATCCTTGTATGCCTCCGCGATCCGCTTCACGAGGTCTTCGTGGTGCTCGATGTCGCGGTTCACATCGGGCAGCTGCGAGAGGATGGCCGAAAACGCCGCCCCGGCAGCAGTCGCAAGAACGCCGAAGCCCGCGACAGCGAGGTTGAGCGGATTGCTCAAGAACTGAGCGATGCCGCCGCCCACGGCGCGCAGCGCGGCGAGAGGCCCGGTGCCGGCCGCGAAGGCCTGCGCCATCTGGCTGCCCTGCTGCATCATCACCGTGAAGGGCGACTGGCCGGAGGTGAGGCCGACTGCAATGTCCTGCAGCTGGAACTGCATGTTGGCGAGCTGCTGGGTGGAGAGCCGGGCCGCCTGCCCCGCAGCCTCGCCCGTCTGGCGGATCGCGGCCGAGGCCGATGGCCCGGTCTGCTTCGCCTGGCCGTCCAGGCGGCCGAGTGCTGCCGTCACCTCGTTGACCTTGGCGGTCGCTTCGCGCGTCTGCCCGTCGACGATGACCGAGAGCCTCAAGGTTCCGGTCATGCGGCGTCTCCAGCGTCATCCGGGCTGCCGCCATTCATCACCTGAAGTGCGGCCGCCTCCATCTGCTGCAGGTCGCTCCATGCGGCGGGCGTCATGGCGAGGCCGAGACGATCGAGCGCCACGCCGCAGCCGGCATAGTCGAGCCCGATCCACACGATGCCGCTTAAGGTCGCGGCGGCGGCCCGCCATTGCGTGGCGCAGGCAAGGAAACGGTCGAGCGCCGGCCCGTTCTCAGGCCACACGCCGAAGGCTTCCGCGTTCTGCTGTTTTTGTGTTTCGAGTGCCGTCACGGTGTCCTCGATCATCTCCGCCGGGATGCCCAGCACCTGGGCATCTTCCCTGATCTCCGGGGCCGAAGCCTCGATCCCCTTGCGCGGCCCCGCCCCCCAGGCTGCAGCCGCGCGCCTCAGTTTTTTATTCGCGCCCCGAACATCGCGGCGTCATAGGCGCGCATCAGCGCCACCCGCACGAAGGGCGTGCCGATCATCTGGGCCTTCACCTTGTCATTGTGGGCGATGGGCTTTCCGGCATCGTCTTCGAGGTTCTCGAAGCTTTCGACGATCGCGTTGCAATAGTCGGCCTGGCCGTCCGGCCGCGCGAGATCGTGCTTGACCAGATCATCGACGGCGAGCACCCGGAAGCGCACCCGCATCGTATGGGTCTCGTAGCCGCCATCGACCGGCACGCTCACCGGCACATCATGCGAAAACGTCGGATTGGAGAGCAGCTTGAACATGGTTTTAAGGCACCTTCAAATGGCGTTGAGACGGGGTTGAAATGGACCCCCGGAACAAGTCCGGGGGCTGACGCGGGATGGCAAAGCCATCCGCGTCAGGTCAGCGAGAGCGTGTACTGGTCGTTGCCGGCATTCGGCAGCGGCGTGATCCGCAACGGCCACTCGACGATGTTCTGCTCGTTGGCGATCGTCTCGGGCCGCATCATCCGGCAGGTCGGCGCGTTGATCGTCACGATCTTGCCCGAGCCCACGCCGTGAACGAGGTTGACCGCGAAGCTCGTCTGGTTGGCGGCGAGCGCGTAGGGGTCGAGCGTTGCCAGCGGCACCGCCTCGATCTGCGTCGTGATCGCCTCGTTCGAGTCGGAGATGACAACTTCCTCCGCCCCCACCAGCATGCGCGGCTGGACGACATTGCCGAAGTCCAGCTCGAAGTTCCGCATGACGCAGGCAACGCCGTTGATCGTGAAGGTCGGCGTGTTCGTCTTGGTGACCGGCATCGGCGCCTGGAAGGCGGTGACTGTGGGGATGATTCCCGCCGTGTCGGTGGGCTTCTGGTAAAGGCCGGTCAGCGTCACGGCCATCACCGGGATCGAGTTGGCGTTGACGCGCAGCACCGCCGTGCCACGGCAATCGGTGATGATCTGGCGGAAGCCCGCATGCGCAAAATAGAGCGTCGCCAGCGAGTGGCCGGAGGAGACCGGATTGTAGACAACCGAGGTGCCCGGTGTCGCGACCTCGGCAAGGCCGCAGGCCCTGGCGATGTCACCCCAGGCGGGCCTCGTGCCGCGCGTCGCGTGGCCCACGAGTTCAAGCTCGAAGCTTGCCACCACGTGAAGGCCGACCGGGAACATCTGCTGGGCGCCATAATGCTGGCGCTCTAGTTCGCGGCTCACATCCGTGCCGTTCATCGGCCGCACCGACAGGTTCCGGACCAGCATGCCGTTCAACACGTTCGTCGGCACCGGGTCGACGCCGGGCGTCGGCTGCAGCTTGGCGAGCAGCGTCTTGGATTTCCAGTAGAGCGACATGGATCAGGCCTCCTTCTTTGCAGGCTTCGACGCGGGCTTCGAAGGCTCCACGCCGTCGGGCTTCTGTTTCAGCGAGCCGTCTTCCTGGCGCTCGTAGGAGCCGCCTGAGCTGGGCAGCGGCAGAGTTGTCTCGGGCGTGTCGGCCATCATGTGATCCTCAGATATGAGAGCATGGAAAAATCGAGCTGGTAGATGAGGCTGCCGTTGCGC
>JALHQC010000081.1 GCA_022842165.1 bacterium | reverse complement strand
CGCTGGGCGCATCGATCCTCAAGAATTACCTCGGTCAGTAACACAGGGAACACGGCGATGGATCTCGGACTCAAAGGCTTGAACGTGCTTGTCACCGGCGGGACCAAGGGGATCGGCAGACGCGCCGCCGATATATTCGCGGCCGAAGGTGCGAATGTTTCCATCTGTTCGCGCAACGCTGAAGAAGTGAAAGCGGCGGTCGGCGGCCTGAAGTCAGCGGGTGTCAAAGCCTATGGCGAGGCGATCGATGTCGGCAACAAGGCAGCACTCGAGGGCTGGGTGAGCAACAGCGCCAAGGCGCTGGGCGGCATCGACATCGTGGTCGCCAACGTTTCCGCGCTCGCCGCGGCCGAAGACTCGGAGGCTTCATGGCAGGCGCAGTTCGACATCGACATGATGCATACGGTACGCACCGTAAATGCCTCGCTTCCCCATCTTGAAAAATCGAAATGGCCGTCGATCGTGATCGTCTCATCCGTTTCCGGCCGCGAGATCGACTTCACGTCGCCCGCCTATGGCGCCTTCAAGGCGGCGCTGATCCACTATGCACATGGCCTTGCCCACAAGCTGGCGCCGAAGCTCATCCGGGTGAATTCCGTGTCGCCCGGCAACGTCTATTTCAAGGGCGGCATCTGGAGCTATGTCGAGGATAACCTTCCCGATCTGTTCAAATCCGCAATGGCGCTGAACCCCACGGGCCGCATGGCAACGCCGGAAGAGATTGGCAAGGGCATCGTCTTCCTGGCAAGCCCTGCCTCGAGCTTCACCATGGGCACCAATCTGGTGATCGACGGAGCGCTCACCAAGGGCGTGCAGCTTTAGGCTGGCATGGCGATGGCAGAGGTTCGAAAAATCAAGCTCTCAGGCGGATCGGTCCTGTCCGCCTTGGAAGCGGGCAGCGGTCAGCCGCTCATCATGATCCCCGGGTGGTCGCAATCCGCGGCTGAGTATGGCCGCAACATCGATGAACTGGCGAAGAGCCGCCGGGTCATCGCCCTCGACATGCGCAGCCACGGCGAGAGCCCCAAGATGGACGGAGGCCACCGCATTCAACGGCTTGCCAAGGACTTGTCGGAAGTCATCGAGGCACTGGAACTTGCCAGCGTCGATGTTCTCGGCCATTCCATGGGAAGTTCCGTGGTGTGGAGCTATCTCGATCTCTTCGGGCCGGCAAAGCTTCGGCGGCTCGTGATCGTCGATCAAGCACCGATGGTGGCCGCCCTGCCCGGCTGGGACGACGCGATGAAAAGGAAGTTCGGTTGCCTGCTTCCGGATGTGCAGTCGGTGGCAGGCTTCTGCGACGCGGTACGCGCGACCGATAGCGTCGATGGCACAATGGGCATCATCAAGGGCATGTTCACCGCCGCAATGCCGGAAGCTGAGCTGCGCTGGATCGCTACTGAAAACCTCAAGATGCCGCGTGGCGCCGCAGCCGATCTGCTCTTCGACCATTGCCTCAACGACTGGCGAGACGTGATCGCCAAGACTCGTCTTCCATCCCTCGTCATCGGCGGACGCAAGAGCATCTTTTCGGCGGAATCGCAGGAGTGGATCGCCTCGGTCAATCCTAACGCCAAGGCCTCGATCTTCGAGGAACATGAAGGCGGGGCGCATTTCATGTTCTTCGAGAACCCGCAGCGCTTCAACGCCGAGGTCGCGGCGTTTCTGTCGCAATAGTTGCAAGGAGCACAGCACATGGCGTTGAAACGCTTGATCCTCGAACTTGGCATGGGTGTCGACCTTACCGGGGCCGATTACACCAAGGCCGCCATCAAGGCGGTGAGAGATGCGCTTTGGCACAATTCGCTCACCATCGCCAATGCAGTCGGCCAATCACCACATGACATGCATATCGAGGCGACGGTCGGCGTACCGAAACCCGAACTGGTCGACAAGGCCGCAGTAGCCGCAACGTTTCCCTATGGCAAGGTTACTGTCGAGGCGGTTGAAGGCGGCCTCGAGATCATGAACGACGAAGGCACCAACCTCACGCTGATGGCCAATGCGGCCGTCGTCGTCTATCTCGACATTCCGGAGAAGAAATGATGGCCAGGAAACGCATCATCCTCGAACTTGGCCATGGCAACGACATGCATGGCGGAGATTATACGAAAGCGGCGCTCAGGGCGGTGCAGGACTGTATCCATCACAGTTCGCTCCCCTTCTTCCGCACGCTCAACATCAGCCGCGACGACACGGAAATCGAAGTGACCATCGGCGTGCAACAGCCGGACAAGGTCGACAAGGCCGCCGTCGCGGCGAGCCTGCCGTTCGGCCAGGTCAAGGTGAACGTCGTCAAGGGCGGTCTCGACGTTGCCGACAAGGAACGCGGCGGAGGCGCCGTCATTGCCACAGCGGGCGTTGCCGTGCGGCTAGACCTCGAAAAGCATCTCGGACTCTAGAGAGACGATGCACCCAGACTACGGAAGTCCGTCGAAGATTTCGACGGCTTTCGCTGCATAGACGGCACCGGGGCCGCCGGCCATCTCGACGGAGACGGCGAGCATCTCGGCGAGTTCCTCGCGCGTTGCGCCATGTTTCTTGGCGGCTGCCGCATGATAGACAATGCAATCCTCGCAGCCTGTGGCCACCGCGATCGCTACCGCCGTCAGTTCCTTGATGGCAGGCGAAATCTTGCCGGGCCGGGTCGCGGCCTGCGCCAGCCCGTTGAAGGCCATCATCGTCTGCTTCTCGGCCTTGAACAGTCCCATCAGCCGGGCGTTCACGCCATCGAGCTTTTCCTTCGCGGTGCTCATGTCAGTTCTCTCCTCAAGTCAGAAAAGCGCCTTGCCATTCTCTTTCGAGAACGCGTGCCATTTGTCGCGGTTCACCGTCATGTAACATGTCTGGCCCTCGACGCCGTCGAAATCGGTCGAGGTCTTCACGCGGATGCGGCTGCCATCGTCGAGATCGACGTCGATGATCATGTCGCCGCCCAGGAGCTCGGTCACAAAGATTTTGCCGGTGATGCACTCATGCTTCGGCTTGACGAGCGAGATCGACATCGCATCGGGCCGAACACCCATGCGAAGGGCATTGACCCGCGCCGCCGCAGCGATGATGTGCTGCTGCTGGTCGGTCACCGCAATCGAGAAATTCGGATGGATGAAATAGGTCTTGCCATCCTTGTCCTGAAGCCCGACGTCGACGAAATTCATCGCGGGCTCTCCAACGAAGCCCGCCACCCAGGCATTGACCGGTTTGTTGTAGACCTCGCGCGGCGTTCCGAGCTGCTGCAACTCGCCTTCGTGCATGACGGCGATGGTATCCGCCATCGACATGGCCTCGAGCTGATCATGGGTCACATAGATCATCGTCGTGCCCAGCGTGCGCTGCAAATGCTTGATCTCGCCGCGCATATGGGCGCGGAGCTTGGCATCGAGATGGGCGATCGGCTCATCGAACAGAAACAGGTTCGGCTCGCGCACGATGGCGCGCCCGATCGCCACGCGCTGCTTCTGGCCGCCCGAAAGCTCCTGCGGCCGGCGCTCGAGAAGTTGCGAAATCTCGAGAAGCTTTGCAGCGGCCATCACCCGGTCCTTGATGACGGTCGCGTCCTGCCCGCGAAGTTTCAGTGGGTTTGCCATGTTCTCGAACACGCTCTTGTGCGGATAGAGCGCATAGTTCTCGAACACCATGGCGACGTCCCGGTCCTTCGGCGCCAGGGTATTGATCGGCTTCTCGTCAAACAGGATCTGGCCGGCGGTAATGTGCTCGAGGCCCGCCACCATGCGCATCGTCGACGACTTGCCGCAGCCCGACGGCCCGAGGATCGAGAGGAACGAGCCATCTGGGCACTCGATGTTGAGATCCTTCACAGCCGGCGTTGTGCCGTATTTCTTCCAGACATTCCTGAAACTGACCTTGGCCATGGTGATCTCCAGTTATTCCTTGACCGCGCCCATGGTCAGGCCGGTGACGAGATATTTACGGATGACGAGCCCAAGGAACATCATGGGCAACGTGGTGACCACGCCCGCGGCCATGATCTGGCCCCACTGGATGTTCTGCGGCTGAACCAGTTCGCGCGTGGCGGCCGGCAGCGTCTTGGCGCCGCCAGACCCGATGATCGCCGCGAAGAGATAATCGTTCCAGGCAAAGAGGATGCACAGCACGATAAAGGCGCCGATGCCGGGGGCAACCAGCGGCAGAATGGCCCTGAAGGCCTGGAATCGCGTGGCGCCGTCCACCATCTGCGCTTCCTCGATCGCATAGGGCACATTGTCGAAAAAGCCCTTGAGGATCCAGATGGCGAAGGGAAGGTTGAAGGTCGTGTAGGCGAGGATGAGACCCGGCAGCGTGCCGACGAGATCCAGTTCGCGGAAAATCCAGTAAAGCGGCACCATCACCGCGACGACCGGCGCCATGCGGGTCGAGATGATCCAGAAGAACAGGTCGCTCTTGCCTCTGAAGTCGATGCGCGACAGCGAATAGGCGCAGAGCGAACCGAGCACCACGGAGACGACCGCCGAGCCACCGGCCGCCACCAGCGAGTTGAAGAGGTAGGTCGTGAAGCCGAGGTTGGCGAAGAGCTCGTAATAGTGCTTCGTCGTGGGGGTGAAATCGAAGAACACCATGATGCCGCCCCAGTCCCCCACCGCCGGAAGCTTGAAGGCTTCCAAGAGGTCCTTGAAGGAAGACATGAACATGATGAAGATCGGCAGAACCGTCCACACCACGTAGATCGCGATGAAGATGGCGGACAACCACTTGAAGGCTGTCGAAAGCGGCGTTTCGTAACGGACGACGTCGCGGGAGGCCATGACTTACACCTTTGAGGGCTGCTGACGGTCGAAAATCCGGACGAGCAGCATGCCGAGGATGATCGTGACAATGAGCAGGATGAGAGCGATGGCGGCGCCGCGCCCCAGCTTGAAGAATTTGAACGACACCTCGAAGAGATAGATCGGCAGGATTTTGGTGGCGTTTCCGGGGCCGCCGCCGGTGAGCACCAGAGCGGAGTCGATGAAGCGGAAATTGTCCATGAAGCGCAGCATGATAGCGATGAGCAATACGGGGTACAGATTGGGCAGCGTGACCGACAGGAAGTTGCGGAGCGGCGATGCGCCGTCGACCATGTTGGCTTCGAGCTGGTCCTGCGGTACGCGCTTCAAACCGGCAAGCGTGATCAACGTGATGAGCGGTGTCCATTGCCAGACGTCGACCAGCACGATGCCGATCATTGCCGTGCTCGAACTGGCGAGGAGCGATTTCGGCCCAAGGATGCCGACGCTCTGCAGCAGCCAGTGGTACCAGCCGAATGTTCCATTGTAGAGGAAGTACCACACCATGCCGGCGACCAGCGGCGCCATCATCATGGGCATCAGCAATGTTGTGACCAGGACTTTCTCGAAGCGTGAGCCGTTCAGCGCCACGGCGAGAAACACGCCGATGATGAGCTGCAGCGTAAGGCACATGAGACTGTACTGGAACAGAAGCCACCAGCCCGAGAGGAACCGGGTGTCATCCAGGAGCCGGGTGAAATTGGCGAAATTGTTCCACTCCGCCTTGCCGATGTCGACCTCGTGGAGACTCATGTAGATCATCCAGAAGAACGGATAGATCGAGATGAAGGCCAGCACCAGAATGGCCGGCGCCATGAGCAGGAAATAGTAGCGCTTGGATGCCGCGGGATTGACCGATTTGGGTTCGGCCGCCACCATCGAGACGGGGCGCGATTCAACGCTGTCGGGAATATGCCGTACGCGGAACAGTTCGAGACTCGAGCTGCTCTTGCCTGCCATCTTGGGCGCTCCCGGTGCTGGGGATATGGACACGTCGGTCATCGGCATCACTCTGAGAATCTGACGGGGAATCCGGCGGCCCTTATGGCCGCCGGACAGTCAAGGTGACGATGGCGCCCGGTCAGCCGGCGCCGTTCAGCTCGTCGAGTTGCGTCTGAACCGACTTGCAAGCCTCTTCCGGGGTCTGCTCGTTCGACAGGCACTTCTGCACTTCCGCCGCGAGGATCGAATGATACTCGTTGGCATTCGGGATCTTCGGTCCCAGCACGAAATGCGGGTTCTTGATGCCGTAGTCGTAGACAGGATCGAAGGTGAGCGCGTTCGGCATGGTGGTCGGACGCTGCTTGGCCTTCTGCACTTCTTCCATCGCCAGCACGGACTTGCGGGTCGGCGTGCCGCCGAGGCCTTTCAGCACGTTGAACTGGTTCTCGCGCGAGACCGACCAGATGGCGAAGATGTAGGCCGCGCGCTTCAAGTCTTCAGAGGCATTGCCGTTGATGCCGATGCCGCCGATACCGCAGTTGGTGCCGTTCACGGCCTCGCCGCCGTTCTTGATCCACGAGGGTACGCCCTTCGGGCATGGTGCATAGGCTGTCTTGCCGCCTGCCGCGCGCGAGGTTTTCTCGTCCTCGATCGAGGCCGCGAATTCGTGATACTGCGTCTGCATCGCGATGTTGCCGGACTGGTAGACGGTATTGAGCTCGAGCGTACCGTTGGCGAGGTTGTCGGGATGGCAGACGTCCGCCAGTTCCTTGAACTTCGTCATCATCAGGATCGACTGTTCGTCGCCCCAATTGGTCTTGCCCGGCTCCTTGGAGCCATAAACGTCGTCGATGTTCCAGTCCATCCATCGGCCGTTGGCGAAGAGGAAGCGCTGGATATCGAGCTGCGTCGTCCAGGCAAAGGAGCCCTGGTGCTGGGCATAGCCATAGGGCACGTCCTTGCCGGCTTCCTTGGCCTTCTTGAAGAAGGACGCCATGTCGATAACGTCCTGCCAGGTCGAGTCCTTGCTGAATTCCAGGCGGCGGCCGTATTCCGCTTCGAAGTCCTTGGAATTGGCCTCGAACAGATCCTGGCGATAGAAGGTGCAGGCGATGGCAGCGTCATAGGGCAGCGCCACGATCTTGCCTTCGGTGTAGAAGCGCCCGCAGGCCGAGAGGAAGTTTTCGAACCAGGCGTCGTCGCCATAGCCGTCGGCATCCTGCGGCAGCGTGTTGTCGCCGAACATCGGTGTCATGTCGGCATAGAAATCGGCGAAGGGTGCGCCGATCGGCTTGTCCTGCACGTAGTTCAGCTGATAGTCGGCCTTGCCGCCACGGAGATCGATGCCGACCTT
>JALHQC010000080.1 GCA_022842165.1 bacterium | reverse complement strand
AGCGCGCGGGCGTGTAGACAGCGCATCTGGCTGCGGGCGTGGCGGAATGGTAGACGCAACGGACTTAAAATCCGTTTTCCCTCAAGGAAGTGCGGGTTCGATACCCGCCGCCCGCACCAGTGTTTCAGCAGGGCATGTTGCCGGGAACGGGCAAACTCACCAGGCCTCCACACGTTTTGACGGGTCGAGCCACATCGGGTCGCCTGCCTTGATGCCGAAGGCGTCGTAGAAGGCGTCGAGATGCAGGAGCGGGGCCACCGCGCGATAGGCGTTCGGCGGGTGGGCGTCACGCGCGACCTGCGAACGCAGGACTTCGTCCTTGCCCATCCAGGCCCAGATCTGCGTCCAGGCCAGGAAGCATCGCTGGTCCTGCGTCAGTCCGTCGATGAGGACATCCTCCTCGGGGTGCTCCGCGAGATAGGTGCGGAGGGCGACGTGAGCGAGGGTTATTCCGCCGAGATCGGCCATGTTCTCGCCCACCTGCTGGGCGCCGCTGCCGTTCATGAGACCGGGAAGCACTTCGTAAGAATTGGCCTGGGTGATCAGCTTCTGCGCCAATGCGTCGAAGGCTTCGCCGTCGGATGGCTGCCACCAGTTCCTGAGGTTTCCTTCGCCGTCGAACTGCTTGCCGGTCCAGTCGAAGCCGTGCGTCATCTCGTGGCCCAGAACCGCACCGATGCGGCAGAAATTCAGGGCCGCATCCAGCTTGGCGTCGAACATGGGGGGCTGAATGATCGCAGCGGGAACGACGAAGCCGTTGACCGTTGCATTGTAGCCGGCATTGACGACGATGGGCAAAGACTTGTCGCTGGCAAAATACTCCTGCTCCACCGGCTGACCGAACTTCTTCCGCATCCGCTCCATTTCGAATCGCGAGAGCGAGGCCGCGGTGGCGACAAGGTCGCTGGTGACTTCGACCTTCGAGTAGTCGATCCAGGTGTCGGGATAGCCGATCTTGAAGGACAGCTTGTCGAGTTTCGCTATGGCCGCCGCGCGGGTTTCGCCGGAAAGCCACTTGCGGCCCGGCATGCGCTGGACGAAGGCGCCCTTGATCATGCCCACCATCTCGCTGGCCTTCTGCCGGGTTTCGCCCGTGAAGTAATTGTCGACATAGAGCTTGCTGACGGGCTGGCCGAGCTTGCCCTTGATGAGATCGAGGACGCGCTGTTCGATCGGCGGAAGGATGCTTACACCCGTCAGCGTCTGGTTCAGGCCTGACAGGGGGATGTCGAAATCCGGGCTGAGATAGGACGAGAAAGTCAGGATGATGCGCAGTTTCGCATAGTCGCGGATGTCCTCAATGGGACGTTCGGCGAGCAGGCTCGACAGGGTGGGCAGGTAGCGGGGCTCCGTCATGATGAGCCGGTCGGGCACCGCGAATTTCATTTCGCGCAGCAGCAGACCGAGGTCGAGCTGCGGGATTTGGGATTGCAGTTCGGCCAGTGTCGTCTGGTTGTAGATCTTGCCGGGATCGTGCGATTCGACCGGCGTCAGCTTGGCCTTATGAAGCTTGCGGTCGATCGAGATCGACACATCGGCAATGCGGGCTGCCTCGGCCTCCGGCATTCCCGCCACCTTCAAGGTTTCGATCAGGAACGTCCGATAGCCGGCGATGCGCGGCCCACCGTCCGGTTCTTCGAACAAATCCTCGAAATCATCGGAAAGGCTGAGGCTGCCGCCGGTAACGAACATGACATAGGCGGTGTTGTTGGCGAAATCGACATCGGGCCCCATCTGCAGGAACAGCGCTGGCCCGCCATCCTCCGCCGTCTGCACCATGAAGCGCACGAGGTCGTTCATGTTGTTGATGGCCTCGGCGCGCTCCAGATGGGATTTGACCGGCGTCATCCCCGCGGCCCTGCGGGCGTCGACGTCCATGTAGGCCTTGTAGAAGGTGCCGACCTGCTGGGCGGGGCTTCCCTTCGGCGCCGTGGCCGCATCCTGTGCTGCCTGGGCGAGGACCTGCCGCATCTGCAGCTCGACGCGATCGGAGACCACTTCGAAAAACCCGAAGCTGCTGTAACGCTCTGGCGGCGTGACGCGCTTCAGCCAACCGCCAGCGGCGTAGCGGTAGAAATCCTGGCCGGGAGACACGGAAGTATCCATGTTCACGACGCTGAAGGCCATCTGATCGGGGCCGATGGCGCCGGCATCCTGCGCGGCAGCCTGCTGGCCAAGCAGCAAGGCAGCGGCTACTGCCGCGATCCCATGGGCCCAAGGGCCTGTCTTGCGATGAACATTTCTGCCTGCAGGGGTTCTCGACATCGACCTCTCCTCAACCGGTGGTTTTGGAGACTATGGAGCCCTCCGGAACTTGTCCATAGGGCATATGAAGTGCCGGAACTTGGCGCCAGATCCATCTTCCTCATCGCGCTTCTCTGGCCGCGCGATGCTAAGACCGGAACAATGTGAAACCGGAAGACGCGAATCATGGCGGACCCCGCAACGGCATCAACCCTCTCGAGACTTCCCGCCGGCATCTGGGCGCTGGGGTTCGTGTCGATGCTGATGGATGTCTCTTCCGAGATGATCCATGCGGTTCTGCCGATCTATCTGGTGACGGTGCTTGGCGCCTCGACATTGACC
Organism: bacterium; assembly: GCA_022842165.1. Taxonomy (GTDB): domain Bacteria; phylum Pseudomonadota; class Alphaproteobacteria; order Rhizobiales; family Aestuariivirgaceae; genus Aestuariivirga. The sequence continues at coordinate 4,521 of JALHQC010000080.1, read as the reverse complement.
GTCGGGGTTCTCGAGGGGATTGCCGAGGCTACGGCCGCCATCACCAAGGTATTCTCGGGCGCGCTGAGCGACTGGCTGGGAAAGCGAAAGCTGCTGGCGGCGCTGGGCTATGGCCTTGCCGCCTTCACAAAGCCGGTGTTTCCGCTGGCGCCCAGTATCGGCTGGGTGTTCACCGCGCGTTTCGTCGACCGTATCGGCAAGGGCATCCGTGGCGCGCCGCGCGATGCGCTGGTGGCCGACATCGCGCCGCCTGAACTTCGCGGCGCCAGCTTCGGCTTGCGGCAATCGCTCGACACGGTAGGAGCCTTCATGGGGCCGCTCATCGCCATCGGGCTTCTTGTGGCGTTTCCCGGGCATTTCCAGCTGGTGTTCTGGGTGGCGGTGGTTCCGGCATTCATCTCCTTCGGCCTCATCGTGTTCGTGGTGAAGGAACCGAAGCGCCTGGAAGGTTTGCGCAAAGTGAAAATGCCGCTGAGCCGAAGCGAAATCGGGCGGCTGCCGCGTGCGTTCTGGATCGTGGTGGCGGTGGCGGCGGTGTTCACGCTGGCCCGCTTCAGCGAGGCGTTTCTGATTCTGCGCGCCGAGGCGGCGGGACTTCCGCTCTATCTCATTCCGGCAGTGCTGGTGATCATGAATGTGGTCTACGCGGTTTCGGCCTATCCGGCAGGATTGCTGTCCGACCGCTTCGATCGTGCCTCGATCCTCATCATCGGACTGTTCGTGCTGGTGGCCGCAGGGGTCACGCTCGCGCTTTCGACATCGCTGGCGGGTGTCGCACTGGGCGTGGTGCTGTGGGGGCTGCACATGGGCCTGACCCAGGGGTTGCTGGCAACGCTGGTCGCCGATTCGTCGCCTGTTGAACTTCGCGGCACGGCTTTCGGGCTGTTCAATCTTGCAACCGGCGTTGCCACGCTTGCCGCCAGCATCATCGCGGGCGGCCTGTGGGATCAGGGTGGCTATCAGGCAACCTTCATCGCAGGCGCGATTTTCGCGGCGGTTGCGGCGGCGGCCCTGATCGGCGTGCGGCGGATGCTTGGGGCAGCGCCTAAACCCGCGTTGTAGTTTCACGCCCTAAACACCTGGCGGAGCCTCATAAACCCGGGGCGAATGGCAGGCGGCGGCATCCTCGGCCAGATGTCGTGGCGTTCGCTGCTTGTGGCGGACGATCACACTGAAGAGGTTATCATGAATTTCAAGTTCACAGGTCTCGCCCTGGCGGCGCTGCTGTTTTCCACCTCCGCCGTTCTGGCCAGCGAGGATGTCTCGCCCGAGATGAAGACGAAGATCGAGGACATGCTCAAGGCCCAGGGCTACGAGGTGGGCAAGATCAAGAAGGAAGACGGCAACTACGAAGCCTATGTGAAGAAGGGCGGCGAGAAGCTCGAGATCGTCCTCAATGAAAAGCTGGAAATCGTGAAGTCGGAAAACGACTGACATCCGCGGCGGGGCGCGGCCATGGTGGCTGCGCCTCCCTCATCGAGGAGATCGAATATGGCAGAGAAAAAAGTCTGGGATCCGTTCGTACGCATCTTCCATTGGTCGCTGCTGGCGCTAATGGCCGCGAATGCGTTCGTGCTGGACGACGAAAGCAAGCTGCACCGCTGGGTGGGCTATACCGTCGCCGGTCTCGTGGTGGCGCGCATCATCTGGGGCTTCGCCGGCAGCCGCTATGCCCGCTTCTCGAGCTTTCCGCCCAGCGCCAGGGGCGTGGTCGAGCAGCTTGCCGACATCGCCAGCGGCCGGAAACACATCCATATCGGGCATACGCCGCTCGGCGCCCTGATGATCTATAATCTGCTGGCTTCGATACTGGTGGTCTGCGCTTCAGGATACTTGATGACGACCGACATGTTCTGGGGGGCGGAGTGGCCCGAGGAACTCCACGAGGCGGCGGTGGCGTGGGTTGAAATCTCGGTGGTGGCGCATGTCGCCGCGGTGCTGTTCGAAAGCGTCAGGACGAAGGTCAATCTTCCGCGCGCGATGATTACGGGCTACAAGAACATTCCCTGACACAGTCAAGACGATTGCATGAAAACTGGTGTGCCAGCCCTCGTCATTGCCCTGATTGCGGCGCAAACGCTTTGCGCCGCAATCTTTCTTGCCGATGTGCTGGCGGATGTGGCGGAAGCGACCGCAATGGACTGGCACCTGGTGCCGGAAGGCCTCGCGAGCATTGCGCTGCTGGCCGGCATCGGATTCGAAGTCGCCTATCTTCTGCGATTGCTGCAGCGGAAAGCGAGCCTGGAGCGCAGCGTGGGCATGGCCTCGTCCGAACTGCAGACGGTGATCGAGGCGCACTTCGACGACTGGAAGCTTACCGCCAGCGAGCGCGACGTGGCCGCCCTCATGGTGAAGGGCCTGAGCATCTCGGAAATCGCCGGGGTGAGAGGTTCGGCAGAAGGAACGGTCAAGGCGCACCTCAACGCGATCTACCGGAAATCGAACGCGCGGAACCGCGCCGAGGTGCTGAGCCACATCATGGATGCGCTGATCGACAAGCCGCTGCTGCCGCCCGTCACCTGACGCATCGGCATCGCTGCCTTGCGGGAACGTCTACTGCCGGTTCTTGCGGGCGGCGTAGCGGGCGTCGCGCTGGGCCTTCTTCGCTGCTTCGTCGGCCACGGCCTTCTCGGCTGCCAGACGTTCGGCTTCGGCGGCGGCGATCTTCTCGGCCTCGGCCGCCTGTTCGCGCGCCAGTTTCTTTTCCTGTTCGCGCGCGGCGAGTCGGGCTGCCTTTTCGGCAGCGGCCTTTTCCTTGGCGGCCAGCCGCTCCTTCACAGCCGGATCGTCGGCGGAGGGACGGGCCTTGAATTTCTCGAGCAGGCGAGCCTTGGCGGCTTCAGCTTCCTTGCGGCGATCGGTGAATGCGTCTTTGGTTTTCATCGGGCTTACCTATCGGGTTTGCGCGGATCATTCCAGCGAGATCGGCAGCGGTGCCGTCGAAAAAAGCTGGTTCTGGATAACAGCTTCGGAAGGCGGGCCAGCGGCGGGAGGGTTTTCGGCGCAACGCTTCGCCATATGGCGGAAATAGCGGTCCTCGATGCCGAGGCGCAGCCAGTCCATCATCACCGGGGCGATGCAGGTGAAGGGACGATCCTGCAGGCGGCCCTTCAGGGCGTTCGCGTCCTCGCTGTTGCTGGCGGCTAGGAATGGCGCCTGGTGCAGGCGCGGATCGTCGGCCGCCGTCCAGCCGAGTTTCCACTGGTGCTGGCGGAGGCCGGGCAGATGGTCGCCGAAGACGAAGAGCACATAAGGCCGGCCCCGCGCCCGCAGCCTTGCTTCGAACGAGGCCAACGCATCGACCGCGCTCGAAAGCCTGGTGTGATAATCGGTGATGCCGGGATGCGGCTTGCTGTCCACGACGTCCAGCGCCTTGTCTTCCCTGTAGGGGCCATGGGTTTCCACCGTGACGATGAAATGGAACTGGGGCGAGGGGCCCTCGGTGCGTTCGAGCACGCGGTTGAAGAGACCTTCGTCGGTCGGCCAGTCGTTGTCCTGAATCTTCAGCGTCATCTGCTCCATGCTGTCGAAGCTCTGGAAGCCGAACCGCGGGTAGATCTGGTCGCGCAGCCAGAAGCGCGGCGTGAAGTTATGATAGGCATGGGCTGCGAAGCCCTTCTCCGTCAGGAGGCGGGGCAGGCTGCGAGCCGCTTCGGTGAAATAGGCGATATAGTGCTGATAGGGAATTATTCCGGCCTGGAACGTCTTGATGGGGATGGCGGTCAGCACCTCGAATTCGGCATTGGGCGTCGTTCCGCCATAGACGGGCGAAATGGCGGTGCCTTCGGCAAAGCCCGCAGCCTTCAGTTTGTCGAAAGGCGGATTCGGGTCGGAGGGGTCGCGCCACCAGGCTTCGCCCAGCACGATGAAAATATCGGGTGGCGGCGTGGTGCGGACCGGCGGCAGGGCGCCGGTATCGAGCGCGGCCAGTGCCGCCTTCACCTCACCTGCCGTGAAGGTCTTGAGGCGCAGCCCGGCGGTGGAGAAATAGAGGTGCGTGGGAAGGCCGTTCATCCGCTCGCTCTCGGCCTGGCTGAAGGTGAGGTTCTCGACCCCGATCCAGTAGGAATGCTTGTGGATGAGCTTCACCACCGGCTCGAGCCGGTAGGTCGCCAGCAGGGTCACGCAAACCGCGAAGAGCGGTATGCTCCACCAGCGGAACCGGATCGCCTTGATCCCGAGGAAGGCGGCCGGCGCGATGGTGGCGCCGATCAGCCAGTTGTGCCAGCTCACATAGCCCAGGAGATGCGTGCTCTGGCCGCCGAGGAACAGGTCGCTGACCTGGAAGGGTTCGCCCGTCGCCTCGCGCTTGATGGCCGAAATGGTGCCGATGAACAGAAAGGTGGCGGCCAGAAGCAGGCTGGCGGGCACCAGCCGGATGAAGGCGGCGGCCACACCCAGCATGACCACAGGAACGACCATGCGCGAAACGGCGAAGTGCCAGAGATCGCGCCCCGCGAGGTAGTCCGGCGTCCAGCGTCCGAGAAAGGCCACGACGGCGAGAAGGACGGCATAGGCCAC
>JALHQC010000079.1 GCA_022842165.1 bacterium | reverse complement strand
GCCAAGTTCCGCGCCATCAGGCTGCTATGGCGGCGCGTGCTGGAGGCGGCGGGGCTTCCGCAAGCGCCCTTGAAGCTTCACGCCGAAACCTCGTGGCGGATGCTGGCCTCGCTTGACCCCCATACCAACATTCTTCGCGCCACTGCGGCGGTGTTCGGCGCGGGGCTGGGAGGCGCGGATTCGATTTGCGTCCTCCCGTTCTCACTGGCGCAAGGCTTGCCCAATGCATTTGCCCGGCGCGTGGCGCGCAATGTGCAGACGGTGCTGGTCGAGGAGGCAAACCTGTGGCGGGTGGCGGACCCCGCGTCGGGTGCCGGCTATGTGGAACAATTGACGCGCGGGCTTTGCGAGATGGCGTGGGGCGTGTTCCAGAAGGCGGAGGCCGGCCAATGGCCTGAACCGCGGCCGGATTCGCCGCACGGCCTGCCGGTCATCGGCAGCAGCGCCTACAGGCTTGCCGCAGAACATGCCGCCGAAGTGGAGGCCCTGTGATGCGCCGTATTCCCGATTATTCCAGCATCCCCTTCGAAGCTTCATCCGTGGACGGATGTTCGGCGCATGTGTGGACGAGCCCGGAAGGGATCGATGTCAAGTGCGCCTATGGTGCGGAGGACATGGGCGGCATCGACTTCCTCAACTCATGGCCCGGGATTGCGCCATTCCTGCGCGGCCCCTACCCCACCATGTATACGACACAGCCCTGGACGATCCGCCAATATGCGGGGTTCTCGACGGCGGAGGATTCCAACGCTTTCTACCGGCGCAATCTGGCGGCCGGGCAGATGGGGCTGTCGATCGCCTTCGATCTCGCCACGCATCGCGGCTATGATTCGGATCATCCGCGGGTGGCGGGCGACGTCGGCATGGCGGGTGTGGCGATCGATTCGATCTATGACATGCGAACGTTGTTCGACGGCATTCCGCTCGACAAGATGACCGTGTCGATGACCATGAACGGCGCGGTGCTGCCGATCATGGCGCTCTATATCGTGGCGGGCGAGGAACAGGGCGTTCCTCCGGAGAAGCTGGCAGGAACGATCCAGAACGACATCCTGAAGGAGTTCATGGTCCGCAACACCTTCATCTATCCGCCCGCCGCATCGATGAAGATCGTGTCCGACATCTTCCGCTACACATCCGAGCGGATGCCGAAGTTCAACTCGATCTCGATTTCCGGCTATCACATGCAGGAAGCGGGCGCGACGGCGGATCTCGAACTCGCCTACACGCTGGCGGACGGGCTGGAATATGCCAAGGCCGGGGTTGCAGCGGGGCTTCCGATCGACAAGTTCGCGCCGCGTCTTTCGTTCTTCTGGGCCATCGGCATGAACTTCTTCATGGAAGTGGCCAAGATGCGCGCTGCCCGCATGATCTGGGCCAAGCTCATCAAGCGCTTCGATCCGCAGGACGAGCGTTCGCTGTCACTCCGCACCCACTGCCAGACGAGCGGATGGAGCCTTGCGGCGCAGGACGTGTTCAACAACGTGACGCGCACCGCAATCGAGGCGATGGCGGCGACGCAGGGCGGAACGCAATCGCTCCACACCAATTCACTGGACGAGGCGCTGGCGCTGCCGACCGATTTCTCGGCCCGCATTGCCCGCAACACGCAGCTGTTTCTGAGCCAGGAGGCTGGCACCTGCAAAGTGATCGACCCGTGGGGCGGGAGTTACTTCGTCGAGCGGCTCACCGCCGACCTCGCCGCCAAAGCATGGGCGCATATCGAGGAAGTCGAAGCCATGGGCGGCATAGCGAAGGCGATCGAGGCAGGAATCCCCAAGGCGCGGATCGAGGAGGCAGCGGCCCGCACGCAGGCACGGATCGATTCCGGCGAGCAGACGGTCGTCGGCGTCAACAAGTACAGGACCGAGGGCGATGCGAAGATCGACATCCTGAAGGTGGACAATTCCGCAGTGCGGGCGCGGCAGGTCGAGAAGCTCACCCGGCTGAAGGCCGAGCGCAACGGAACCGAAACGCAAGCCAGGCTGGCGAGGCTTTCGGAGGTGGCACGCATAGGCCAGGGCAACCTGCTCGAGGCGGCTGTTGACGCCGCGCGCGCTCACGCGACGGTCGGCGAAATCTCGCTGGCGCTGGAGCGGGTGTGGAACCGGCATACGCCAGTCATCCGCGCCGCCAAGGGCGTCTACGCGGCGACGCCCAAGGACCAGCACAGGATCGAGCAAGTGAGGCGCGCGGTGGCGGCCTTCCGCGAGGCTGATGGCCGGGCGCCCAAAATCCTCGTCGCCAAGGTGGGACAGGACGGGCATGACCGCGGCCAGAAGGTGATCGCCTCGGCCTTCACCGACATGGGTTTCGACGTCGATATCGGCCCCCTCTTCGCGACACCGCAGGAAGTGGCCGCGCAGGCGGTGAAGGATGGCGTTCATGTGGTGGGCGTCTCGACGCTCACCGCCGGGCACCTGACGCTGGTGCCGCAGCTGAAGGCGGCGCTCGACGAGGCGGATCGCCCGGACATCATGATCGTAGTCGGCGGCGTCATTCCGCCAGAGGACGTGCAGACGCTCATGGATATGGGAGCCGCAGCCGTGTTTCCGCCCGGCACCGTGATCCCCGACGCGGCGCTGGCGCTGCTGGAACGGCTGAACCTCCGCCTTGGTTACGCCCAGAAGGCGGCGGAGTAGTTGGCATCAAAAGGATTGTTGAGTAGAGTCACAACATGCAAAAGGGCGAGATCATTGATATACTGAATTCGATCAGGCCTGCCCTGGAACGCGAAGGCGTGGCGCATCTGGAGGTTTTCGGGTCCCGGGCACGGGACGATGCCGGCCCGCATAGCGATCTGGACTTACTTATCGAAGTTCATCCGGAGTATCGTTTCAACATCCTCGATCTCATTGGAGTTGAGCATTTGGTGCAACAGGCAACAGGTATTCCGGCCAATGCTTTCATGCAGCGCAGTCTTGACAAGCTGTTTTTGAACTCCATTCGTAGAGACAAGATCAAAGTCTTCTAATGAACGACCGCACCGGTTATCGACTGGCTGACATTCTCGACGCGATCGACCAGATTGAACAGCTTCTGGCTTCCAAAACCTTTGGAGACCTTACGTCGGACCGGGTACTCAAGGCAGCCTTTGAGCGGTTTCTGGAAATCTTGAGCGAAGCTGCAAAGCACATTCCCTCCGAACTCAGGGACACAGAACCCAAGATCAAATGGCGAAATATCTCGGATATCGGCAACCATCTCCGTCATGCGTATCACCGTGTTGACGCCGAAATTCTCTGGAATCTGTATGCGGACGGTAATCTCTCGGAACTCAAGGAAGCCGTGCTTCGCATTATAGCTCGCAGGAGTGCGGGTATCACTTAGCCACGGTCTAGCGGCTGAACCTCCGCCTTGGTTACGCCCAGAAGGCGGCGGAGTAATAGGGGCTCAACCGGAGCTTCCCCACATGATCAGGAAATTTGCCGTGCTGGCGCTTGCGGCGGCGGTGCTGTGCGGCTGCGTGCTGCAGTCGCAACAGCCGCTCTATACCGACGACAGCGCCGAGCTTGTCCTGGGGGCCCAGAACGGGGTTGCCAGAATGTCGAGCTGGCGGGAGGGCAAGTGGGTCGAGGACAATGACGAGCGTGTCGAGATCGTGGTGGAGGACAAGCACTACGTGGCGCGGGCCAAGTCCGACGTGGTGCTGCACTTCGTGAGGCTCAGGGACAACTGGTTCGTGGTGCAGGGCGTCGAGACCGGCTCGTCCGCAGCCTACATGCTGGCGGAAGTCAGCGATGGCGCCGCCGAAGGGCGAGTGATTTCATGCACGGACCTCAAGGCCAATCCGGCATCGGCCAAGTGGGTGAAGTTCGAAGGCGATGACTGCTTCGTGAGACCGGATGCGCAGGCAAAGGAACTCTTTACCGCTTTGCTGGAAAATCCCCGGGCGCCATCTTTCCGGATGGAAATCATTCAGTAGATTGCGTGCAGGTGGTAAAGTCCTGTTGAGGAGCCCTCGGCTATGCGCATATCACGTCGAAACATGATGAGCGGCGTGGCCGCAGCAGCAGCCATGGTTGCGCCTGCAATGGCGCAGACGAAAGCTACTCGAATCAAGAACTTGGCTGCCGCCGTTGAGAAAGCGATTCAAGGCGATGGATGGCTTGCGCTGCCGGCTGGCGATATCGCCGCGTCCGGCATCGTGATCGACCGTGGACTGACGATCACCGGTATTCCGGGACGGACCCGGCTGATCGCCGAGGCGGGACAATCCATCTTCACGATCAACACCGCAGAGCCGGTGACGCTCTCGGGGCTGACCTTCGATGGCGGCAACAAGCCCGGCGATGTGCCGCTGGTCAGGTGCGATGGGGCGAGCGCGCTGTCGATCTCCGAATGCGCATTCACCAGTACTTCCGGCAGCGGCTTGTGGCTCGAGAAGTGCGCCGGGCGCATCGGCGGCAACCGGTTCTTCAACATCGGGAAGTCGGCGATCTTTTCGCGTGATGGCAAGGGATTGACAATCTCGCAGAATACCATCCGCGACATCGGCAACAATGCGATCCAGGTGTGGACGAGCAGCCCCGCGGAGGACGGCACCATCATCTCCAACAACCGCATCTCGCGCGTCGATTACACCGACGGCGGTACGGGTCAGAACGGCAATGGCGTCATCATTTTCCGGGCGGGCAATGTCATCGTCGAGGGCAACCGCATCAGCGATTGCGCCTTCACGGCGGTGCGGAACAATGCGGGCTCCAATTGCCACATCGTCAACAACAACATCTCGCGCATGGGCGAGGTGGCGATCTACTGCGAGTTCGCCTTCGATGGCGCGGTGGTCTCCGGCAATATCATCGAGGATACGGGGCTTGGCATCTCGGTGACCAACTTCAACGACATGGGGCGGCTGGCGACGGTTGCCAACAATGTGGTGCGGCGCTGCGTTGGCCCCGGCGTGCTGAAGGAGACAAGCGGCACCGGCATTCACACCGAGGGCGATGCCACGGTGGTTGGCAACGTCGTGGAAGACACCCGCGATTCGGGAATTTCGCTCGGCTGGGGGCCGCATTCGCGCACCCTGATGGCGACCGGCAACATCGTGCGCAATGCGCGGAACGGCATACGGTTCTCGATGACCAAGGGCGCCGATGTGGTGCTGATCGCCAACAACCGGATCACGGGGTCGAAAGAGAAGCACATCGTCGGCTATGATCACTGGGACGCGGTGACGGGCGACCTGTCGCTTCCCGGCGCCGAGATTCCGCCCGGCATCCAGATCAGGGACAATCTTACAGGCTGACGCCCGCGACCTCGCCGACGTCGAGCTTTTTCCAGTTCTTCAACTCGTGATGGCGGAAGCGCTGGAGTGTTGCCTTTTCCTCGGGCGTCCAGACGTCGAGCCCCGCCAGGGCCGAGGCCAGTGCCACTTCAGTAGCGCGACCGGCACCATCATCGCATTTCAGCGCGATGCCGAGGCCGGCATGCGGGATGCAGGCGCAATGCACGCCTTCGGCGCCGCCCTTCACGAACACACGCGGGATTGCTTCCATGATAAGGGTATCGAAATCGCCGGTTCCCGCCACCATAAAGGGGTGGGCGCGGACGGCATTGATGATGCGGTGGCCCGGCTTGAAATCGGCGGCGCAGAGCCTTGCGAAGCCGAGCGCCATGTTCCTGATGGGGATGGCCCAGGTTGGCACTGAGCAACCGTCGATTCCCCAGGGCTGCTGGTCGAGGTCGATATCGCACATGGCGCCCATGGTGCGGGCGATTTCGCGCTGCACCGGATGCTCTCTCTTTACATATTCCCTGGGGTCGACTCCCAGCTGTTTTGCCAGCGCCAGCATGCCGGCGTGCTTTCCGGAACAATTGTTGTGAACCTGCTGGCAGGCCTCGCCATGGCGGACGAGGCTGTGACGCGCGTCCGGGTCGACCGGCCAGTGCGCGCCGCATTCATAGAGGCTTTCATCATTGCCGCATTTCTTGAGGATGGAGCGGGCAACGCGCACATGGTCCGCCTCGCCGTGGTGGGACGCGCAGCAGAGGGCGATTTCTTCCTCGTTCAGGCCGAAGTGATCGGCGGCTCCGCTTTGGAGCATCGCAAGGCACTGGAAGGCCTTGATGGCCGAGCGCGGATAGACCGGGGCAGCGATGCCGCCTTCCGCCGCTACCACATGGCCCGACCCGTCCATGACACAGAAGGCGCCGCGGTGACGGCTTTCGACGATACCGCCCCTCATGACTTCGGCGATGACAGGATTAATCACTTACACGCTCCTTGTGCGGGGATTCGATGACATACCAGATGAAGCCGGCGATTTGCGCCAGCAGGAACAGGCCGATGGCCCAGCTATAGGCCGAAGCGTCGTAGCCTGCCGCGGTTGCCGGGAAAAGGCCGATGATGATCCCCACAAGGTATTGCGCGGCGAAGGCGGCGACGAACATCGCAAAATTGATGGTGGCGTTGGCACGGCCCGCGAGATCCTTGCCGATGTGAGCGGCAAACCACGGGAAGGCGAGGATCGCCACCTGCCCGAAGGCGGCAACGGCGAGCCATGCCGGGAAGATCAGCGCCTCGATGCGGAAGACGATCAAGGCCTGCGCCAGAAAATAGACGAGATTGAATCCGAGCATCACCTTCATGGGGCTGACACCGCGCTTTCCCAACCGGTCAGCAATCACTCCGACCGAGAGGATGCCGACCATGAAAGCAACCGCCATCCACAGCAGGTGGCGTGCCACTTCTTCGCGCGTCAGACCCATCACGTCGCGAAACCATGGGCCCGCCCACAGGGTCTGGATGCCGATCTGCACGCCGGAGGTGAGGCCCAGCAGCGGCGCCACGCGCCAGAACAGCGGGCGCTTCATGATGGCCACCATCTGCGCAAATTGTTCGCGGAAGGGGGCGGGCGTGCCGACCGTATCTTTTTTCGGCGCCACGACGAGGATGAAGGCGGCAGCGCAGAGAATCACCCCGGCGAAGGCGGTGAAGGCATTGCGCCAGCCGATGAGGGTGACGAGATACTCCGTGGGCTCGGTCGCCACCACGACACCCAATGCTCCTACCGACATGATCGCCGTATTGGCGAGCGAGCGGCGCTCGAGCGGAACCCAGGTGGCGGACGACTTATAGCTCGCCATGAGGCCCGCCGAGAAGCCAAGGCCGATCACCGCGCGGGCGGCGAACAGGCTCGTGAAACCCGGTGCCCAGGCGAAGGCAAGGCTTCCCAGCGCGGCAATCGACAAGAGGCCCGCCTGCACCTTGCGGGGGCCATAGCGATCGAGCAACACGCCCAGCGGCAGCTGGAACAGCGCGAAGGCCCCGAGATAGGCAGCAGTCAACAGGCCAAGCTGGCTGGGCGAGAGGCCGGCATCGCGCACGAGGTCGGGCGCCACAACGGCGTTCACCGCGCGCAGCAGGTAGGACATGAAGTAGCCCGCCGCGAAGGGAAGGAGAGCCGTGAAAATGATCCTGAGTGGCGTCATCGCTGCAACATATTCTTCGTAATTGTGCCCTAAAGGATTGCTGCGACAAAAGCGACCTTGCGATTTGCGCGGCAGCCATTACATGCGCGCGTTCTCGTTGACTCTGCTTGCCCTGGGGAACCTAGCCGATGATCCGCCGCGCCCTTGCCTTCCAGCACATGGATGACGAACCTCCCGGCCTCTATGGCGACTTCCTGCGCGAGCAGGGAGCTGAACTCGACGTTGTGATGCTGCACAGGGGTGAGTCGATTCCATCGCTCACCCCTTATGATTTCCTGCTGGTGATGGGCGGCGCCATGGATGTGTGGGAAACCGAGGCCCATCCGTGGCTCAAGGCCGAGAAGGCCGCGATTGCCGAATGGACGGTCCAGCGCAACCGCCCTTATATGGGCATCTGCCTGGGGCTGCAGCTTCTGGCGGAAGCCATGGGCGGC
>JALHQC010000078.1 GCA_022842165.1 bacterium | reverse complement strand
GGCTCGTCGCTCATCCACAGGATCTCGACCTCGAACTGGTCGGAGACTTCGACGGGATCATTGGCGGCGCAGATCACGTCGCCGCGGCTGATGTCGATCTCGTCCTTCAGCGTGATGGTCAGCGACTGGCCGGCAACGCCGGCTTCGAGATCGCCGCCATGGGTGACGACGCGCTCGACCGTGGACGTTCGCGCCGAGGGCAGCACCTTGATGGCATCGCCCGGCTTCACGGTGCCCTGCGAAATGGTGCCGGAGAAGCCGCGGAAATTCTGGTTGGGGCGGTTTACCCATTGCACTGGCATGCGGAAGGGCCTGGTCTCGAGGTCATCGCCCACCGGCACGGTTTCGAGATGCGCCATCAGCGTCGGACCATGATACCAGGGCATGCTGGTCGAACGCGTGATCATGTTGTCGCCCATCAGCGCCGAGACGGGGATCACGGTGATCTCGCTGGCGCCGATCGACTTTGCGAAGGCGCGGTAGTCTTCCTCGATCTTCTCGAAGACCCTCTGGTCGAAGCCCATGAGGTCCATCTTGTTGACTGCGACGACGAGGTGCTTGATGCCGAGGAGCGTGCAGATGAAGGTGTGGCGGCGGGTCTGCGTCAGCACGCCCTTCCGCGCATCCATCAGGATGATGGCGAGGTCGGCGGTGGACGCACCGGTCGCCATGTTGCGGGTGTACTGCTCGTGGCCCGGCGTATCGGCGACGATGAATTTCCGCTTGTCGGTGGTAAACGCGCGATAGGCAACATCGATGGTGATGCCCTGCTCGCGTTCGGCGGCAAGCCCATCGACGAGGAGTGCGAAGTCGAGGTTGCCGCCTTGCGTGCCCATCTTCTTCGAGTCGGCCTCAAGTGCGGTGAGCTGATCCTCGAACAGCATCTTGGCTTCGTAGAGAAGCCGCCCGATCAACGTCGACTTGCCGTCGTCGACCGAGCCGCAGGTGATGAAGCGCAGCAGGTCCTTCTGCTCCTGCGCGTGGAGATAGGCCTCGACGTCGCCGCCAGTGAATTCGATGAAACGGGTCATGGGAAAGCCTCCAGATTCAGCCTAGGCCGTCACCCCCGCGAAGGCGGGGGCCCAGCTTTTATTGACAGGGTCGTGTTGATCATTACGTTCAGCACGATGAGCGACGAAAAAGCGCCCGCCGTTTACATCATGGCCAACCGCTATCGCGGAACCATCTACATCGGCGTTACCAGCGCGCTGTGGAATCGTGTTGCCGCCCACAAGAGCGGCACGTTTGATGGATTTACAAAGAAGTTCAGCGTGAAGACACTTGTCTGGTACCAGCATCATCATTCGATGGAGGATGCGATCAGACGCGAGAAGCAGCTGAAGAAATGGAACCGCTCGTGGAAATTTCGAATTATCGAGGAGATGAATCCGGACTGGATCGATCTTCACGACTTGATAGATCCGATTGCCACTCTTGCGGCGGACGAAGAAGCTGGGCCCCCGCCTTCGCGGGGGTGACGGTTCCAGTGAGGAACTCAACTCCACCATCAGAAATAGCCTTCCTGCTTCTTCTTCTCCATCGAGGCGGAGGCGTCCTTGTCGATGACGCGGCCCTGGCGCTCGGAGGAAGTGGCGACGAGCATTTCCTCGACGATGTCGAGCAGTGTCGTGGCTTCTGAATCGATGGCGCCGGTCAGCGGATAGCAGCCCAGCGTGCGGAAGCGCACCTTGCGAATCTCCGGCGTCTCGCCGGGGTTCAGGCGCATGCGCTCGTCGTCCACCATGATCAGCTGGCCATCGCGCCAGACCACGGGGCGTTCGGCGGCAAAATACAAGGGCACGATCTCGATCGACTCTTTATGGATATATTGCCAGATGTCGAGCTCGGTCCAGTTGGACAGCGGAAACACGCGGATCGACTCGCCCTTGTTCTTGCGGGCGTTATAGAGGTCCCACAATTCGGGGCGTTGGTTCTTCGGGTCCCAGCGGTGGCGGTTGTCGCGGAAGGAGAAGATGCGCTCCTTGGCGCGGGATTTTTCCTCGTCGCGGCGCGCACCGCCGAAGGCCGCATCGAAGCCATACTTGTCGAGCGCCTGCTTGAGGCCATCGGTCTTCATGATCTGGGTGTGAAGGGCCGAACCGTGGTCGAAGGGGTTGACGTTCTTGGCGACACCTTCGGGGTTCTTGTGGACGATCAGTTCCCAATCGTATTTCCTCGCGGTCGCCTCGCGCAGCGCATACATGTCGCGGAACTTCCAGCCGGTATCGACATGCATCAGCGGGAAGGGCGGCTTCGAGGGGTAGAAGGCCTTGATGGCGAGATGCAGCATCACGGCCGAATCCTTGCCGATCGAATAGAGCATCACCGGCTTTTCGCATTCGGCGGCAACTTCGCGGATGATGTGGATCGATTCGGCTTCGAGCCGTTCGAGATGGGTGAGCGGCCGGGCCATGCTTGCCATCGTCTCAGTCTTTCCTGCGAGGGGTTGGGTTGCGGAGGCTGCCGGCCGCTGCTGGCCGATCCAGTTCCTGACCTTGTCGATCGTACGGGTGGAAGGGGAGCGGCCCCTGCGAAGGTCGAACACGAAGGAAGGGTCTCCCAGTGCCTGCTTGCCAAGGGTGGTGGGATCGACCCCCGCCTGCTCGAGAAATCGCTCGACTTCGGCCAGAAATGATTGCGCAACGGTGTCCACGATAGGGATTTACCTTCGATAGCGGGTGTAGTCGGCGTTCTTCTAGTAGATTTCCTATCAGGATGAAAGTAGAATCCTACAAAAGCCATCGTTACACCCGTCGAGATCGGATTTATCCTATTCTATGGCGGCTTGAGCGAATACAAAGTCCACTATATGATTTTTCTTGGGAGGAAATAATTTGGACAAGACCAGCCCGACCAAGAAGCCTGCGGCCGCCGAATTGCCGTTCCAGGACCCGCATGGCCATGGCGAGGTTCAGGGCAAGCTGCTGGAGCAGGCGATCGGCCGCGAGGTCAAGGGCTTCCGCGAGAAACTGGGCCTGACGATCGCCGAACTGGCGAAAGCCGCCGAGATGTCGGCCGGCATGCTCTCAAAGATCGAGAATGGCGCGACCTCGCCGTCGCTCGCCTCGCTGCAGGCGCTGGGCCGTGCGCTGCAGGTGCCGGTCACGTCCTTCTTCCGGGGTTTCGAGGAAATCCGCGACGCGACCTTCGTCAAGGCGGGGCAGGGCCTGACGATTGAACGGCGGGGTACGCGCGCCGGCCACCAGTACCAGTTGCTCGGCCACAGCCCGCATGGACCGGTTTCAGTCGAGCCCTATCTGATCACGCTGACGCACCGTTCCGACGTGTTCCCGACCTTCCAGCATGCGGGGCTCGAGTTCCTCTACATGCTCGAGGGAAACGTCGTCTATCGCCACGGCGACAAGACCTATGACATGCATCCCGGAGACGCGCTGTTTTTCGATGCCGATGCCCCGCACGGGCCGGAAGAACTGAAGGAACTGCCGATCCGCTATCTTTCGGTCATTTCCTACCGGCGAGAAGAGTGACTTGACCTGGTAGCTACCGGTAGCTACCTTGGTGCCATGAACATCTCGATCAAGGAAGCCAAGAACAAGCTTTCGGAAATCATCCGCCGCGCCGAGGCGGGTGAGCGCGTGGTTGTGACCCGCGACGGCAAGCCTGTCGCAGATGTGGTACCCCATGTTCCCAGAAAGGGCGGAATCGACTGGGAAGCCCTGGAGGCTTTCAAGAAGCAGCATGGAATAACCAAATTTGTCGAGTTCATCCCGGACGACTTCGACGATCCTCTGCCAGAGGATTTCCTTATAACGCCTGAGAAATAGGAATTGCGGCTTCTGCTCGACACACACATTGCGCTGGCCTGCATTCAGCGGCAAACCGGTAGCCTGCCAACCGCAATGACCGACGCAATCGACCAGCCCGAGAATACGATATGGGTTAGTGTGGTTACAATCTGGGAGATCGCAATCAAATCAAGGCTCGGCAAGTTGCCAATTACATTCGATATGACGCTTTTGCCCGAATTATTGCATCGAATGGGATTCGGTGTGCTGCCTGTCTACGCACAACATGTCCTAGCGGACATCAACCCCATACCCGGTCACAAGGATCCATTCGACAGGCTGTTTCTCGGCATCTGCGCCGCAGAAGGCATGCGGCTGGTCACCAAAGACCGGGCGCTCGCCGATCACCCTCTCGCGTGGCGGCCATTGCCGTCCTGAATCATCGTTCCTGAAATCTCCAAACGGAGCATTGCTCGCTATCTCGCGCTCGTGCCTGCCGCCCGGGAGGATTGATCAGCGGGCGAGCTGCAGGAAGGCGTCGGCCAGCCGGACAATGCCGTTGGCGCGGTTCCAGACTGTCGCCCGTTCCGCCGCCTGCCGCCGCAGGGCCTCGATCCCCGATACCGCGCGGGCAATGGCGGCCATGACGTCCTCGATTCCGTTCCGCTGGAAGAACACGGCGCAACCATGCTCTGCCGCCATCTGCGCAGGGTAGCAACCCGCCGACATGACCAGCGGAATGCCGCAGGCAATCGCCTCCGCGACGAGGCCCGAGGGCCTTCCCATGTAGTTCCTCGGGATGGCCGGCCACAAGATGAGGTCACAGGCGGCGAAAACCGGGGAGAGATCGGCCAGAAAACCGTGGCGGGTGACCCGCTCATGGGCGAAGTCCGGCAGGTTGCCGCTTGAATCCTGCAGAATGACATGGTGGCCCGCGGCCAGCAGTGCCTCCGCCAGAGGGATCGTCAGCCCGATCAGGCGTTCATCGCGCTGGGCGCCGATCAGCCCGATGCGGAGGGGGCCGGCCTCAGGCCGCCGGGGCGGGATTGCAACGGTTGGATAGGGGAGCCTGCGGGGAGTATCTGGGGCGAGGATGGTGCGCCAGATGGGGATGAAGTCTTCAACATAGAAGCCCCAAGACGTGGTTACGCCGCGCGCCGCCAGTACGGACTGGGCCTCGGCAAGAGTTGCGGGAGAGGAGGCCGAGGTCGTCATCGGGTGTTCGAAGATGCCGAATGCCGCGGGGGCGTTCGATGCCGAAAGTGCATAGCCCAGGGCATGGGCGGCGCTGGCGCTCGGCCAGATGGCAAGGTCGAAAGGGTGCAGCCCGTCGATTGTGGCGCAACTCGCTGCCGCAATCCGCCGGATGCGTTCTTCCGCATCGAAACCCCGTGCAGACCAGGCCGCCGGGGGAACGGGAAAGAGCTTCCCGAAACCGATGCCCGCCGCCGCGAACAGGCGATCGAGACTTTCCGGGGCGTCGGCCCGGGCATAGACCTTCACGTCATGCCCGGCGCCCGCCATGAGCATTGCCAGACGCAGGTCAAGGTCGGTGAAATGGCCTTCCAGCATGCGGAGGGACGGGTCGAGCAGCGCAATTTGCATGGCGGATAAGACTTTACCTCTGTGAATGATTGTTTCCTGCTAGTTGATTTCAGTTCCGGTTGCGGCTAACCTGAAACCTCGACAACAGCGAAGGACCCGTCATCCCATGTGTGGCATCGTCGGACTGTATCTGAAGAATCCGAAGCTTCAACCGAAGCTTGGCGAGATGTTCAAGCCCATGATCATCGAGATGACCAACCGGGGGCCGGATTCGGCGGGCGTTGCCATCTACCGCAATCCGGTGAAGAAGAACCAGACAAAGTTCTCGCTCGCCCATGACGATGCGTCCTACAACTGGAAGACGGTCGATACCGGGATCGAGAAAGCGCTGAAATGCGATGCGACGATCAAGCAGATCGGCAATCACTGCATTCTTGTCACCACGGCAAAGGAAGACGCCGTGGTTGCCTGGCTGAAGAAGCACCATCCGGGGGTGCGGGTGGTGGGGTCTGGCCACACCATCGAAATCTTCAAGGAGACGGGCCTGCCCGAGAACGTCTACTCGAAGTTCGATCTGTCGAAGGCCAAGGGCACGCATATCATCGGCCACACCCGCATGGCGACCGAGAGCGCGGTGACGACGGCGGGTTCCCATCCCTTCGCGACGGGGGCCGACCTCTGCCTCGTTCACAACGGCTCGCTCTCGAACCACAATCGGCTCCGCGAAAACCTGAAGCGCGAGGGCATGGAATTCCAGACCGAGAACGACACGGAAGTGGCCGCCGCCTACATGACGTGGAAGCTCCGCAACGGCTCGACGCTGAAGGGTGCGCTGGAAGACGGCCTCAAGGACCTCGACGGCTTCTATACCTTCCTCGTCGGCACGGCGGATGGCTTTGCGGTCGTCCGCGATCCGATCGCCTGCAAGCATGCGGTGATGGCGGAGACCGACGACTGGGTTGCCATGGCCACCGAATACCGCGCCATCGCGCATCTTCCGGGTGCGGACGATGCGAAGATCTGGGAGCCCGAGCCAACCACCATCTACACCTGGGGCGGCAACGTTTGAACATGCTTTTCCCTCTCCGCGGAGCGGGGAGGGTGTCAGCCGCTTAGCGGCTGACGGGTGGGGGCCGAGTTTGCCGAGAGAACCCCATCCGTCACGCGCCGCGCGGCGCGCGCCACCTTCCCCGCTCCGCGAGGAAGGATAAACTCTACAAGGGACGGAACTTCGATGAACGAACTCGACCTGAAGGCGATGGGCATCACGGCCATCAACCAGAAACTCTACAAGCTGCCGAAGGACACGAACGAGCGGCACTGGGTGATCAAGAACCCGATGGGCCAGCACTCGATCGCCTGCGGGCTCGATGCGGCCCTGCAGGTCGACATCAAGGGCCATGTCGGCTTCTATTGCGGCGGCATGAACAAGCATGCCGAAATCACCATCCACGGCCATGCCGGCGTGGGCACCGCCGAGAACATGATGTCGGGTGTTGTCTGGGTCAAAGGCAATTCGTCTGAATCCGCGGGTGCCACGGGCAATGGCGGTCTGCTCGTCATCGAGGGCGATGCCTCGTCGCGCTGCGGCATCTCGATGAAGGGGATCGACATCGTGGTGGGCGGCAATGTCGGGCACATGTCGGCCTTCATGGCGCAGCGCGGCAATCTCGTCGTGTGCGGCGATGCCGGCGAGGCGCTGGGCGACTCGATCTACGAGGCCCGCCTCTATGTGCGGGGCAAGGCCGACAACCTGGGCTCCGACTGCATCGAGAAGGACATGCGGAGCGAACATCTCGAGGATTTGGCGAAGCTTCTCGAACGCGCCAAGCTGAAGCACAAGCCGGAATCCTTCCGCCGCTATGGCTCGGCCCGCAAGCTTTACAACTTCAACGTCGATCACGCCGACGCTTACTGAGGCAGTACCCAAATGGACATCAACGTTCCACGCACACCGCCGCGCAAGTCCGCCACGTTTGACGATTACACGCTGGCCGAAATCCGCCGCGCGGCGACGACCGGCATCTATGACATCCGCGGTGCGGGCACCAAGCGCAAGGTGCCGCATTTCGACGACCTGCTGTTCCTCGGCGCGTCAATCTCGCGCTATCCGCTCGAAGGCTACCGCGAGAAGTGCGGCACCGACGTGGTGCTCGGCACGCGTTTTGCCAAGAAGCCGATCGAACTGAAAATTCCCATCACCATCGCCGGCATGAGCTTCGGCTCGCTTTCCGCACAAGCCAAGGAAGCGCTGGGCCGTGGCGCCTCGATGGCCGGCACCTCGACGACGACGGGCGACGGCGGCATGACGCCGGAGGAGCGCGGCCAGTCGAAGCATCTCGTCTATCAATATCTTCCCTCCCGCTATGGCATGAATCCGGACGATCTCCGCAAGGCGGACGCCATTGAAGTGGTGGTCGGCCAGGGTGCGAAGCCCGGCGGCGGCGGCATGCTGCTCGGCCAGAAGATTTCGGACCGCGTGGCGCAGATGCGGTGTCTCCCTAAGGGCATCGACCAGCGCTCGGCCTGCCGCCATCCCGATTGGACGGGGCCGGATGATCTCGAAATCAAGATCCATGAGCTCCGCGAAATCACCTCGTGGGAAAAGCCGATCTATGTGAAGGTCGGCGGGACGCGGCCTTACTACGATGTGGCGCTCGCCGTGAAGGCCGGCGCGGACGTCGTGGTGCTGGATGGCATGCAGGGCGGCACGGCGGCCACGCAGGATGTGTTCATCGAGCATGTCGGCATTCCCACACTCGCCTGCATGCGGCCTGCGGTAAAGGCGCTGCAGGACCTCGGCATGCATCGCAAGGTGCAGTTGATCGTTTCGGGCGGCATTCGCTCAGGCGCTGACGTTGCCAAGGCGCTGGCGCTCGGCGCTGATGCGGTGGCGATCGGCACGGCGGCACTGGTGGCGCTGGGCGACAATGACCCGGCGCATGAGGAAGAATACCGCGCGCTCGGCACCACGGCCGGAGCTTACGATGACTGGCACGAGGGCCGCGACCCGGCAGGCATCACCACGCAGGATCCGGTGCTGGCCGCGCGGCTCGATCCCGTCAAGGCGGGGCGGCGCCTGTCGAACTATCTGAAGGTGATGACGCTCGAAGCCCAGACCGTGGCACGCGCCTGCGGCAAGAGCCATCTGCACAATCTGGAGCCGGAAGACCTCTGCGCATTGACGGTCGAAGCCGCCGCCATGGCGCAGGTGCCGCTTGCCGGAACAAGCTGGATTCCGGGCAAGGGCGGATACTAGGTTGTAGACTCATAAAAGCGAAGCCATAGCCTGATTGCGGCAAGTTTTGCGAAAGCCAGAAAGGCTGTGGCCTTCCGGTCGTATCGGGTGGCGATGTGCCTGAACTGCTTGAGC
>JALHQC010000077.1 GCA_022842165.1 bacterium | reverse complement strand
GAAACCTTGCTGCGCATGGGGTTCAAGTCGGCCAGCGAGGTTTCCGCCACGATCCGCGGCTGGCATTTCGGCCGCTATGCCGCAACCCGCAGCGCCAAGGCGCGCGAACTTCTGACCGAGCTGATGCCGAAGCTTCTCGATGCCCTTGCCGGCATGGGCGATGCCGATCAGGCCTTCATCGCCTTCGACCGGTTCCTCGGCGGCTTGCCGGCCGGGGTTCAGCTCTTTTCGCTTCTCAAGGCAAATCCCCGTCTCCTCGACCTGCTGGCAACCATACTTGGCTCCGCGCCGCGCCTTGCCGAACAATTGAGCCGCAGGCCGAAAGTCCTCGATGCGGTGCTCGATCCCGGCTTCTTCGGCGCCATGCCTTCCGAATCCGATATGCGGGAACTGACGGACAGCGCCATTCCGCCAGGCGTTGCGCTGGATGAGGCAGCAGACCGTGCCCGCGTCCTCGGCAAGGAACAGGCGTTCCGTATCGGCGTCCGCGTCCTGTCGGAAACGGTCAGTGCGGTCGATGCCGGAACCGCCTTCTCGCAGTTGGCCGGCGTGCTGCTCGGCAAGCTTCACTCCGCGGTGATAGCCGACAGCGCGCGCCGCAACGGTGAGGTGGAAGGGGGCCGCAGCGCCGTGATCGCCATGGGCAAGCTCGGCGGCAACGAGATGACGGCGGGATCGGACTTGGACCTCATCATCGTCTATGATGCGGCGCCGGGCGTCGAGATGTCATCGGGTGCAAAGTCCCTTGGCGTGAACCAGTATTACGCCCGGCTGGCGCAACGCCTGATCACCGCCGTATCCGTGCCGACCGCCGAGGGCACATTGTACGACGTCGACATGCGGCTCAGGCCATCTGGCAACAAGGGGCCGGTGGCGACCCGCCTCGACAGCTTCAAGGCCTATCAGCAAGATTCCGCATGGACCTGGGAAAAACTGGCGTTGACGCGGGCCCGCGTCATCTGCGGCGAACCGGCCCTCGTCGCTGAACTGACCCGCTGCATCCGCGACGCCTTGTGTTCGCCGCGCGATGCCGGTGCGACGCGCGCCGATGTGCTCGCCATGCGGAAGCTGATGGTGAAGGAACAGGGCTCCGAAGGCCTGTGGGACATCAAGCGCGTACGCGGCGGTCTCGTCGAACTCGAGTTCATCGCGCAGACGCTGCAACTGATCCATGCACCATTGAACCCGGCGATTCTCGACACCAATACACTGGCGGCCCTGGCCAGGGCGGCGGCGGCGGGCTTCCTGGAACCGGCAGATGCCGGACAGCTGAAGCACGCGGGCGAACTCTATCACCGCCTTACGCAGGTATTGCGCCTGTGCGTCGATGGCCTTTACGACCCCGCGACGGCGCTGCCTGCCCTGAACCAGCTGGTCGCCAGCGCTGCGGCCTGTCCCGATATCCCGACGGCGGAAGCCCTGCTGGCGGAAACACAATCCGCCGTTGCAGCGATCTTCGACCGGCTCATCGGATCGCCCGGCTGAACCGAACAGCGACGGATTGGCGTTCCCTTTTCGTCTAGACCAGACAGGATAACCACAGGAGGAAGTGTGCATGAAATATTCGATAGGGGCGATGGCTGTTCTCGCAGGCCTTGCGGCGGCGACCGTCACCGCGGCGGGTTTCGAGCCGTATCTTCCGAGTTCACCCAAGGTTTTCAAACGCGTAGATGCGGACAAGAATGGCAAGGTGTCGCTCAGCGAACTGCAGCCTCTGGCCGAAAGGCGGTTCCAGAAGTTTGATGCCGACAAGAGCGGCGACGTGACCGCAGCCGAAATCGACGCCGCCCTGCAGAAAGCGATGGAACTCCGGCGCAACCGCATGTTGAAGAGCATGGACGCGGATTCGAGCGGCAACATCACCAAAGCCGAGCTTGACCAGGCTGTAGCGGCCCTCCTGAAGGCGGCGGACGCCGACAGCGACGGCGGCGTGACGCTGGTCGAGGCCCGGAAATTCAAGGTTACGAAAGTTAAGAAAGCGGCTACGGGAGAAACAGCAAACTGACGCTGAAACCCGGAACCGCGATTGACCCGCGACGGACGCAATGCGGAAGATGTGAAAGACTTCCGGCAGATGACGGACGGCACCCTGCTGCAGGCCGCCGCCGCCCGCGATCCTGCGGCCTTCGCCGAGATCGTCAGCCGCTATCATCAACCCGTCTACAGGCTGGTGTGGCGGATGACGGGCGGCAGCGCCGACAGCGAGGACATCGCCCAGGAGGCTTTCGTGCGCTTGTGGCGGAATCCCGCCCAGGTGCGCGAGGCAGCTGCGCTGAAGGGCTGGCTGATGCGGGTTGCTTCGAATGCCGTGATCGACCGCAGCCGCAAGCCGCGGCACAGCGGCATCGACGAGGGGCCGGAGCCGCCAGACCCGACGGCCAGGCCCGATGCGCCACTCGACCGTGCGCAGGCGGCCCGGATCGTCGATGGGCGGCTCGCCGCGCTGCCGGACCGGCAGAAGCTGGCGCTGTCGCTCGTCTACTTCGAGGGGATGACCAACATCGATGCGGCACGGGTCATGGAGGTCAGCGTGGAGGCGGTCGAATCGCTGCTCGCCCGGGGCCGCAGAAGTCTGAAGGAGAGCCTGTCCGGCGAGTGGCGCGACCTGCTCGACGGATTGGGAACGAAGGGACGTTGAGGAACTGACATGGAATACGGCAAGGACAATCGTCTTGACCAGCTGCTCCAGTCCTATGGGGCTGACAGGACGCGCTGGCCGGAGGCAGAGCGCCAGCGGCCCGGCATGGGAGAAAGCGAGGATGACGCACGCGCCATCGATCGCCTGCTGTCGCTTGCATCCGTTCCGGACGTGCCGGATGGCGCCGCAGCGCGGTTGATGCAGCGCATTGCGGCCGAACCGCAGGGAGCGGAGATCATTGCCTTCCGGCCGCGTGCGAAGCCCTGGTCAATCATGCGCTATGTGGCGGCCCTGCCGCTGGCGGCATCGCTGGCGCTAGGGATTTACCTTGGCGCCCAAGGGTCTCTCGATTTCATGCTGCCAACAGCCGTGACGGGAGAAGTCGCGCTGGGTGACGACGTCACCGACGAACTGGGCGGCGTGGGCGAGGCCGATGCCTATGCCGAGGAAAACCTCACATGACGGACACCGGCAATCCACCGGACACCGCAACAGCGCCGGCCCCGCGCTTCAACTGGCTGAAGGCCGCGCTGGTCGCATCGCTGGCGCTGAACCTGTTGTTCATCGGTGGTGCGGCGACGCGCTTCTTCATGCACGGACCGCCGGAGCGCTTCGTAGGCAGCAGCCATGTACAGCTCATTCCGCGCCGGTTCTTCGGAGAACTCGACCGCGGCCGGCGCAACGAATTGCTCGCGGTGTTCAGGGAGTTCGGCAAGGACTTTCGCGGCGGGCGCCGGGCCGTGCGCGAAGAAGCCCTGAACCTGGCGGTCGTGCTCGAGGCCGAACCCTATGACCCCGCAGCGGTGAAAACGGTGGTGGACACCTTCTCCCAGCGAAGCGCACTGCTGATCGGCAAGGGCGGCGAGGCGGCAATGAGCGTCATCGCCAAGCTCACGCCGGAAGAACGCAAATTGCTGGCCCGGCACATCCGGTCGCGCGGCGACAATAGCGGCAGGCGCGGCGGCAAGGCCGGCGGAGACGATTGATCAGGCCGCCTTTTGCGGAAATTTGACCGTCACATCCGTGCCCTGGCCGATCATGCTCTTGATGGTGAGCGTGCCGTTGTGCAGTTCGACGAAGCTTTTCGAGATGGCGAGGCCGAGGCCCGAACCGCCCTTAGATTTGGTGAACTGGTTTTCGACCTGCTCGAAGGGACGGCCAAGCTTCTCGATGTCGCGCTGCGGAATGCCGATGCCCGTGTCGGTGATGGCGATGGCCATCGCGCCGTCTTTCTCGCGTGCGGAAATCGTCACCTTGCCGCCTTCCGGCGTGAATTTCACGGCGTTCGACAGGAGATTGATGAGGACCTGCTTGAACGCGCGCTTGTCCGCCCACAGCGTCAGGCCTTGCGGCACGTCACGCTCGATCGTCACGCGGCCTTCATAGGCGCGCGGTCCTACAAGGCGCATCACTTCGTCGACGACAAAGTCGACCTGCAGCATCTCGGGCTCCATCTGCATACGGCCCGCCTCGATCTTCGACATGTCAAGAATGTCGTTGATGACGTCGAGCAGGAACTGGCCGCTGCGGTGGATGTCGCTTGAATACTCTGAATATTTTTCCGACCCCATGGGGCCGAACATCTGTGCCTGCATGATTTCGCTGAAGCCGATGATGGCATTGAGCGGCGTGCGCAACTCATGGCTCATGTTGGCGAGAAATTCCGACTTCGAACGGTTTGCCGCCTCGGCCCGGGTTTTCTCGCGCGCGTATTTGTCGGCGAGATCGGCAAGGCGCTGCTGCTGCTGGTCGGCGAGGAGCCGTTCCTTCTGCAGGTCGCGGACCGTCATCATCAGTTCGCGTTCGGACAGCAGCAGGCGCTCCTCCTGCAGCTTCAGCGCGGTAATGTCGGTGCCGACCGACACGAAGCCGCCATCCTTGGTACGGCGCTCGTTGATCTGCAGCCAGCGGCGGTCGGCAAGCTGCACTTCCGACGAGCGGCCTTCGGACTTGTCGCCCTTCGTCAAGCCCACGCGCTTGCGGATGGCGGGTTCCTTCGCCGAGCGGACGACGTCTTCATAAGCCGTGCCCGGCACGCAGACAGAAGCGGGGAGGGAGTGAAACTGCTGGTACTTCGAATTGCAAAGGACGAGGCGATTGTCCGAATCCCAGAGCACGAAGGCTTCCGAGATATTCTCCACTGCGTCCATGAGGCGGAGCTCGGCCTCCTTGTTGAGCCGGTCCGCCAGCTTCTGCTGGGAAATGTCAAAAACGATCCCGATGAGATGCGGCTGGTCCTCGGTTTCGCCCGGCGCCAGGGCGGCGCGGGCGCGGAGCCACACCCAGTGGCCATCCTCGTGCCGCATGCGGAACTCGCGGTCGAAGGACGTGATATGCCCCTCAAGCAGGCTCTCCACTGCGCTTTCGAGCTGCGTGTCCGAGGGGTGAATACGGCTCGCGACCTCCGCGAAGCTCAGGAAGTCGCCTTTCACCGGCATGCCGAGAATCTCGAACATCGAACGCGACCAGAAGATCACGCCGCGCGCCACCTCCCAGTCCCACATGCCGCACTGGCCGCGGTCGAGCGCCTTGTCGAGGCGGGCGGTAGCAACGCCCAGGATGGAATCCGCCTCTGCTGCCTTGGTTGCCTGCCAGTGAAAGGCAGCGCCAAGCAGCATGAGCACCAACAGCGTCACGACGAACAGCGTCGTCACCTGCGTGACGCTCGAACGCCATGCGCCGAGAACATCCTTCTGGCGCTGATAGACGATGAGGCTGCCTGGGAATTCGCCGAGATCGTACATGGCGACGAAGGCCTCTTCACCCGAAGCCAGAAGCAGTGGCGACATCTCGCCACTGTTCATGGTCGCGTCAGTGACGAAATTCGGCGAAAGCACGCTGGTGATCAGGAGCCCGTCGAGGCGTTCGGCCAGCGGCAGGCTCACCGTGATCCTGCCAAGGCTTTCGGCGATGGCGAACACGCGTTTTTCCGTCAGCGCGTCGGGCGGCAGGATGGCGCGGAGATAATCGGTGTTCATCACCGGCGCGGTGCGGCCCTCCGCCGAGGCTTCGGCAAAGCTCGTCTTGATATGCTGGGCGGCAAGCTGGCCATGGATGGAGGACAAACGGTTCTGCTCGGCCACATGCGTGGTGCGGCTTTCCATCAGCTGGATGAGAAGGGCGGACCCCAGCACCAGCAGGAACAGCACGATGAGCGACGTGATGAGCAAGCGGAGATGGCGCTCCGAAATCGCCACGCGGAACCGCTCGGGCCAAGGCGAAGGCAGCCTCAGCACCCGGTCCTTCAGAAACAATTCGCCGATCTGTGTCTTGCCCACTATTTTTCCCTGTCCCGCCCTTCTGCCCGGAAGGGAGAGAGACCCGAAAACACCGAACGCAACCACACAACGAATCAGGCCCTATTGATTCGAAACAGGGGTGATTTGTCCAGTGTGATAAAGGTTAATGGCTGGCTGCGATACGCGATACGATCTCATACACATCGCGCGACAGTTCCGGTGCCGCCAGAATACGGTTGAGCTCCGTGAAGGCGGCGGCCTTCCGCGCATCGTTCAACACCTTGCAGCTCCGGAAGCCGGTCGCGATCCGCGCCGCGACCTGCGGATTGATCCGGTCGAGCTTGAGGATCGCGTCTGCCACGACGCGGTAACCTGAGCCATCTGCCGCATTGAAACCCGAACTGTTGCCTGCGGTGAAGGCCGCGATCAGCGCATAGACCTTGTTGGGCGTCGTCCATTTGAAATCGGGATGCTGCGTCAGCCGCTCGATCCGTTCCGCCGCGCCGCTGCCAACGCACTGGGCATTGAACATCAGCCACTTGTCGATGAGAAGATGCTCGTGGCCGTGCCGGGCGTGAAATTGCTCAAGCGCTGCTTCGCGCTCAGGGCATTCGATTTGCACGAGCGCAGCAAGTGCGCCGGCTTCCGCGCTCATGCTGTGGGGCGACTGGAGCTCTGACATGCAGGCGGCGATGCCGTTCTGAGGATTGCCGAGCAGCATAAGCGCGAGCGCCGCGTAGCGCAGCGAACGCCGGGCCGTGCCCGAGGGGTCCGGGCGGTATGTGCCGCTTTCGCGAGTGCGGGTCCAGATGTCCGACAGTTGCGCATCGAGACAGCGCCCCAGCCCGGCGCGAACGGCATCACGAGCGGCGCGGACAAGATCGGTGTCGACGTTCTGGCCGATGGCTGCGGCGATATCGCTTTCGGTGGGAAGCCCCAGCATCAGCGCCTTGAACGCGTCATCCGCGCTCGGATCATCGAGGATCGCCCGGAGCGCGGCGGCGTACTGCGCTACCCCTTCCGCGAAGTCCGTGCCGCCCATCGCCGAGAGGATCAGCGCCCGGGCGCGGGTCTGGCCCGCTTCCCAGCGGTTGAAGCTGTCGCGGTCTTTGCCCATGAGAAAGAGTTCATCTGCCGCGCTGCTGTTGATGGCAAGCTGAACCGGCGCGGAGAAGCCGCGGTTCAGCGACAGCACCGGCCTCTTGCCGACATTGCGAAACCGGAAGATCTGCCGCTGCTCTTTCAACTCGATCAACGGCGAGTTGAGGGCGCCGGTGCCTTCGAGATCGAGCGGCACGTCTTCGCCGTCCGGCCCGACCAGACCGATTCCGAGAGGAATATGCAGAGGAAGTTTTTCATCCTGCCCTGGAGTAGGAGGGATGCGCTGTTCGAGGGTCAGCGTGTAAGTCTTGTTGGAAGCATCGTAGCGTCCTTCGGCAATCACCTGCGGCGTTCCCGCCTGTTCGTACCACGAGAAGAATTGCCCCAGATCGCGGCCCGAAGCATCCGCCATGCAGCGCACGAAGTCCTCGACGGTCGCGGCCTCGCCGTCGTGGCGCTCGAAATAGAGGTCCATCGCCTTGCGGAAGGCATTGCTGCCGATCAAGGTCTCCATCATGCGGCAGATTTCGGCGCCCTTCTCGTAGACGGTGGGTGTATAGAAATTGTTGATCTCGATATAGGACGAGGGCCGCACCGGATGGGCAAGCGGGCCGCCATCTTCCGGAAACTGCCGTGCACGGAGGGTTTTCACATCCGCAATGCGTTTGACCGCGCGCGAGCGCAGATCGGACGTGAACTCCTGGTCGCGGAAGACCGTGAGGCCTTCCTTGAGGCAGAGCTGAAACCAGTCGCGGCAGGTGATGCGGTTTCCAGTCCAGTTGTGGAAATACTCATGTGCGATGATGGCTTCGATATTGACGTAATCGGCGTCGGTCGCCGTCTCAGGCAGGGCAAGAATGTACTTGTCGTTGAAGATGTTGAGGCCCTTGTTTTCCATGGCGCCCATGTTGAAATCGGATACGGCGACGATGTTGAAAACGTCGAGATCATACTCGCGCCCGAAACGCTGCTCGTCCCATCGCATCGATGCCTTGAGCGCTTCCATGGCCCAGGCGCAGCGGTCTTCCTTACCCTTCTCCACATAGATGCCTAGGCCGACCTCGCGGCCCGAAATGGTGGTAAAGGTGCCGTGCACGGACGCAAGATCGCCGGCGACCAGCGCAAAGAGATAGGACGGCTTCGGGAAGGGATCATCCCAGATCGCGAAATGCCTGTTGCCGCCTTCGATGTGGCCGGAGCTCTGCAGGTTGCCGTTGGACAGCATCACCGGGAAATCATTGCGGTCGGCCTCCAGCCGGACGGCGAATCGTGCCATCACGTCAGGCCGGTCGTAGAAGTACGTAATGCGGCGGAAGCCTTCCGCTTCGCACTGTGTGCAGAACACACCACTGGAGATATAGAGACCCGAGAGCTCGGTATTGGCCTTGGGGTTGCAGATCGTGATCAGCTCAAGCGTGAAAGCATCCTGCGGAACTTTCCGGATGGTGAGAGATTGATCGTCCGTCGACCAATCATCATTTGCGAGCTTGATGCCGTTGATTGCCACGGACTGCAACGTTATCTTCTCGCCGTCGAGAATGAGAGGCGCATCTTTCTCGGTACTCGCGGGATTGGGCCTGAGAGCGAGGCGCGATCTAACCTGCGTTAAGGCGGGTTCGAGTGAGAAGGCGAGATCGGCAGTGTCGATCACATAAGGCGTTGGCCGGTAGTCCTGAAGGCGGATAGGCTGTGGCGTATCGGTTTTCATCAACGAAGCAGTCCTGATTTCAGTTTGATAGGCATAGAAACCATGAGCCGTGCTTTTGTCAAAGAACAAGATGTCATTCCTGAAGAGGTGATCGAGCGTGCCGTCAGCACCACGCCCAATGTCGTGACGGCAAGGGGAATGCGGATGATCGATGCCGAAATCGAGACCGCGCGTCGTAATCTTGCGCAAGGGCAGGCCGATGCCGACAAGCTTGCAATCG
Source organism: bacterium (assembly GCA_022842165.1). Classification (GTDB taxonomy): domain Bacteria; phylum Pseudomonadota; class Alphaproteobacteria; order Rhizobiales; family Aestuariivirgaceae; genus Aestuariivirga. Next base: position 103 of record JALHQC010000077.1, on the reverse strand, counting down.
CGCGCGCCTCCCGCGACCTGCGCTACTGGATGCAACGGCGATCGACAGCGCAACTGGTCGATCCGCCGCTGCAGCCGGAGACCGTGGGTTTCGCGACAAGGGT
>JALHQC010000076.1 GCA_022842165.1 bacterium | reverse complement strand
CTCGTGCCAGATGTCCACCTGCTGAAGGGCTACGGGCTCGAAATCAAAGACAACATCAGCCATCGAGGCGCTCTCCGGCAGGATCGAGGAAATGCGGCGAAGCGATGCGGGCTCGCACCGTTTCGTTCTTCATGGGATAGACGCAGATGACCTCCTGACCTTCACTCTCGGGGCCCCCTTCGAACAGGCCGAGCGCCACGTAAGTGCCGAGCGTGGGACTGTAGGTGACGGAGGTGACGCGGCCGCTCCCATGTCCTTCGATCCGGTCGCCTGGGCGGAACAGAATGGCGCCGCCGCGCAGCCGCTTGTCAGCTTCGGCGCAGACCAGCCCGATGAGGCGGGGCCTTGCCGCTTCCTGGAAGGCTGGGCGCTGACGCAGCACGGCGCCCACGAAGCCGGTCCGCGCGCCGATCATGCGGGTCAGTCCCAGGTCTTCCGGCGTTGTGCGGCCATCGATTTCGGGCCCCGCGACATGGCCCTTCTCGACACGCAAGGCACCTAGGGCCTCGACACCGTAAGGCGCCAGCGAAAAGGGCTTTCCAACGCTGAGAAGATGCTGCCACAGGTCCACGCCTTTGCTGGCGCCGACATAGATTTCATAGGCCCGCTCGCCCGAATAGCTGAGGCGGATGATCCGCAGGCGGGCGCCCTCGTAATGCCCTTCGAGCAGTCCCATCGGCGGCAAGGCAGAGTGGCTCACATCGAGAGCGGGGAAGGCGGCCTTCAGGATGTCGCGCGACTTCGGCCCCGCGACTGACATGGCCGCCCATTCATCGGTCGAGGAGGTCGCTGCCACGCGGAGGCCGCGCCATGCGGTATCGAGGAGGAATTCGAGATGCGAGAGGACATCCGCCGCTTTCGACGTCGACGTGGTGATGAAGAAGTGGTTCGAGGACAAGCGCGTGGCCGTTCCATCGTCGAACACGATGCCGTCGTCGCGCAGCATCACGCCATAGCGGGCCTTGCCGACGGGAAGCTTCGCAAGTCCGTTGGCGTAGACCCGGCCGACGAAGACCGCGGCGTCTGGGCCCTGCACATCGATCTTGCCGAGCGTCGAGATGTCCATGAGGCCTGCAGCGGCCCGCACCATGCGCATTTCGGTGACATATGCTTCGCCTGCATCCTTGCCGTGTGTCGCATAGAACCACGGCCGCATCCACAAGCCGACCTCAATCATCTCCGCGCCATTGGCAACATGCCAATCGTGCATCGGTGTCCGGCGGATGGGCTTGTAGTGTTTGCCCCTCGATGGGCCCGCGAGTGCGCCCAAGGGGACTGGCGCAAAGGGCGGTCGGTATGTGGTGGTGCCCGTCTGCTCGACTGATATGCCACGCAGGTCCGCCATCACCGAAAGGCCGGCCGTGTTGCTGGTCTTGCCCTGGTCGGTTGCCATGCCAAGCGTGGTGTAGCGCTTCAGATGCTCAACGGAGCGGAAGCCTTCGCGATGCGCCAGTTCGATGTCAGACAGGGCGACGTCATGCTGAAGGTCGACGAAGCTCTTGCCATGGCCAGCAACGGGTTGGGGCTTCTCGAACCCGTTCCAGTCGTCGAGCGCCAATGAAGGCGGTGCCGATACCGTTGCGCGATGGCTTGTGGCCGCAGCGGCCCGAAGGCCTGCGCTGTGGCCCGAGGCAATCGCCACTGCCGTGCCCATGTCACCCGATAGCACGCCCGCAACGTGATGCGATGGCGCAAGCGTGCCAGGAATGAATGCGTCGATGTCCGCGCGGTAGACGGGCTTGCTGCCGAGATGCGATGTGAGGTGAACCGTAGGCGACCATCCGCCCGATACGCCGATCAGGTCCACGGCAATCGTCTGCTGGCCTCCGCTTGTCTCGACGGTAGCGGATGTGACGCCAAGTCGGCCGGCAGTGCCTTTCACGCGCGCGCCTGAGAAGACAGTCACTCCTTTCGCTCGGGCAATGCTCGCAGCCTCGCTGGGCTCGCTCCGCTGGTCTGCGACGGTCACCGAGGCACCCGCTGCCGCGAGATCGAGCGCTGTCCGGTAGGCGCCGTCATGGCTCGTGGCAAGCAGAACGCGCGTTCCGGCCAGCACGGCATAGCGGTTGAGATAGGTGCGGATCGCCGAGGCCAACATCACGCCCGGGCGGTCGTTGCCGGGAAACAGCAAGGGCCGCTCGATGGCGCCCGACGCGAAGATCACTTCGCGGGCGTGGAGGAGGCTCAGCGAAGGTCCGCGGTCCGGATCATCCGTGCCGGTGACGACCCCGATGACATTGCCGTCATAGAGGCCGAAGGCAGTGCTTCGGGTCAGGACCGCTGCACGTGGAAGGGCTGAGAGTGTGGAAACCATGTCAGCAAGCCACGTTGCAGCAGCTCCATTTGCGGGCTCCGACAGAAGCTGTCCGCCGCAGAGCGTGTCCTGCTCGACGAGCGTCACCCGGGCGCCAGCTTCCGCGGCGGCGCGCGCGGCGGCGAGGCCCGCGGGGCCCGAACCGATCACCGCAACATCGGTGAACAGATTCGTGACGGCGTGATGCCGCTCGTCGCGCTCTATGCTGGCGCGGCCAAGTCCCGCCGCTTTCCGGATTAGGCGTTCGTAGAAAAGCCAGGACTTCTGCGTCGGTCCCATAAATGTCTTGTAGTAGAAGCCCGCGGCCAGGAAGGGTGCGAAAAGGCCGTTCAGCGATTGCAGGTCGAAGCCCAAAGACGGCCAGCGGTTCTGGCTTTCCGCCGTCAATCCGTTGCGCAGGGGCAAGGTGGTGGCCTGAAGGTTCGGCTCGCGCAGCCCGCCTGAACCGATGGTCACCAGAGCGTTCGGCTCTTCCACACCTGCTGCGAAGATTCCGCGAGGCCGGTGATACTTGAAGCTTCGGGCGACGAGCCGCACCCCATTGGCGAGGAGGGCGGAGGCCAGCGTGTCACCATTGAAACCCTGATAAGATACCCCATCGAAGGTGAAGGCGAGTGGACGTGTGCGCTCGATGCGCCCGCCCTGTGCAAGCCGGCCGGGTCCGAGGTTCACGGTTGCACCTCGCGCGCCAGACTCACACGGCCCATCGCATGGGTCGCCGTATCACGTTCGACGATGAGCCATTGCCTGCAGCCCGAGACGTGCTGCCAGTATTCGCGGTGCGCGCCCTTTGGGTTGGGCCGGAGGAAGACATAGCGGTACCAGTTCTCCATGCTCGGGTCATCGTGGCCGGGACGGATGATGGCAGCATCACCGCCATAGCGGAAATCGTCATGATCGCGGGGGCCGCAGCAGGGGCAGTCAATGCACAGCATGGTTCGCGGGGCCCTCCTATTGCAGCCACCAGAAGGGGCCGGCGCCGGACTCGTCGATCGCATGTCCGGTGGCGAAGCGGTCGAGCGTGTAGCGGGCGACTAGCGGATGCGGCTCACCAGTTGCGAGAAGATGGGCGAAGCACCAGCCCGACGCAGGGGTGGCCTTGAAGCCGCCGTAGCACCAGCCGCCATTGAGGTAGAGACCGTCGATCGGCGTCTTGGAGATGATCGGGCTGGCGTCAGGCGTCATGTCCATCACGCCGCCCCAGTGGCGCAGAAGCCTTAAGCGCGATAGCGAGGGCATGAAGGCGACGGCGGCCTCCGCCACTTCCCGCACCGTCGCAAGATTGCCGCGCTGGGCATAGGAATTGTAGCCATCGAGGCCGCCGCCGAAGACCAAGCTGCCCTTGTCGGACTGGCTCATGTAGAAGTGGTCGGCGCCATAGGCGATGACATGGTCGACGACGGGCTTGAGGGCTTCGGTCACGAAGGCCTGGAGCACGTGGCTCTCGATCGGTAACTCAAGTCCAGCCTTGGCGCTGAGCACGCTGGTATGGCCCGCCACCGCAAGGCCCACCTTTCCTGCTGCGATTTTGCCGCGGTTGGTTTCGACGCCCACGATCCGTTCGCCATCGCGCAGGAAGTCTGTCACCTCGCAGTTCTGGATGAGATCGATGCCGAAGGAATCCGCCGCGCGCGCATAGCCCCAGGCAACAGCATCGTGGCGCGCCGTTCCCGCACGGCCTTGCATGATGGCACCATAGATCGGGAAGCGCGCGGTGTCGGCGTAATCGAGATAGGGGAGAATCTTCTCGACGTCCTTCCGCTCTAGGATCTCAGCATCGATACCATTGAGCCGCATGACATTGGCGCGGTGGCTGAAGGCATCGACCTGATCGGCGGAATGCGCGGTTACGATTTGGCCGCGTTGCGAGAACATGACGTTGTAGTTGAGCGCCTCCGACATTCCCTCCCACAGTTTCATTGAGAATTCATAGAACTGGGTGTTGCCGTCGATCATGTAGTTCGAGCGGATGACTGTGGTGTTGCGGCCCACGTTGCCGCCGCCGAGATAATTCCGCTCGAGCACCGCGACGTTCCTGATGCCGTGGTTTTCAGCAAGGTAGAAGGCGGTGGCCAGTCCGTGACCGCCGCCGCCGACGATCACCACGTCGTAGGAGAGCTTCGGATCAGCGTCGCGCCAAACGGGCTGCCAGCCGTTATTGCCGACAAGTCCGTTGCGCAGGATCGAGAAGGTCGAATAGCGCTGCATGGTTCAGGCCCGGCGCCGGCGGCTGCGTGCCGGACTGATCATGGATTTCGCACTACAGTAGCTGATTCTGGGCAAAATGTGCACATCACATGAAGAAGTCATCTGTAATTGTGCAGTGTAAGCCTAAAATATCTCCGAAGTCTACATTGTTGTACACAAGTATGGTAGTGATGCAGGCCACACCGGCGGTTCTCAGTTGCCCCGTCCGCGGCCTCACGGTAATCATCGGCGGATAGCCCTTCCGACAGGAGAATGACGTGCCGGTCCTCCCCGACATTCAGGCGCAAGCTGATGCGCTCACCACGATCTTCCGGGATCTCCACCAGCACCCTGAACTGGGCTTCGAGGAAAACCGTACATCGCGCATCGTGGCCGAACAGCTCCGAACCTTCGGTGTCGATGAGGTTGCAACAGGTATTGGCGGCACCGGAGTCGTCGGCATCATCCACGGGCAGGCTGGGCACAACCGCCGCGTCGGGCTCCGGGCCGACATGGACGCGCTGCCGATTATGGAAGCGACAGGGCTCCCGCACGCGTCTTCAAACCCCGGCGTCATGCATGCCTGCGGTCACGACGGCCACACAACCATGCTTCTGGGGGCTGCGCGCTACCTCGCCGCCACGAGGAAATTCAACGGCAGCGTCGTGCTGATCTTCCAGCCTGCCGAGGAAGGCCTTGGCGGCGCGCGGAGGATGATTGCGGAAGGGCTTTTCAAGCGCTTCGCCTGCGACGAGATCTATGGTCTTCACAACAAGCCAAACGGCAAGCTTGGCCGCTTCGGGCTGCGCAAGGGGCCGATGATGGCAGGCGCCTCGTTCTTCGATGTCGCCATCACAGGCAGGGGAAGCCATGCGGCGATGCCCGACCAGTCGCGCGACGTGATCTATGTCGCAACCGCGCTGGTGCAGCAGCTCCAGTCGATCGTCAGCCGTAATGTCGCGCCTGATGACCCTTGCGTGCTTTCGGTCACAAAGATCGAGGCCGGATCAGCTTATAACGTCATTCCGGATATCGCGCGCTTCGGCGGCACGCTGCGGTTCTTCTCGGATGCGGTGAAAAAGCTGGCGCAATCGCGCATGCGGGAGATCTGTGAAGGCTTTGCGCTGGCGCATGACGTGCGCATTGAGGTGGAGTTCCGTGAAATCTTCGACGTACTCGTCAACAATCACGAGTCGGCCCACGCCCTGCTTGCCGCAGCAGTCGAGATTGTCGGTGAAGACCAGGTCTCCGACAACGAGCGTCTCAGCGGCGGGTCGGAGGATTTTGCGGACATGCTGCGCGACGTGCCGGGGGCCTATGGCTGGCTGGGGCATGGCGGATCCGTTCCATTGCACAATCCGAGCTTCGTGCTCGACGAATCGATTCTGCCTATCGGCGCATCTATTCTCGCTTGCGTCGCGGAACGTCAGTTGAGTTGATTGCCACATGCACCCTGTTCGGCCTGCATTCCATATTCACCCGTGACTGTTCTTTGCTATCAGACAGCAGTGCTGCCAGCGTCTCGGACATTGCCAGCCACTTCTTTGCTGCCACGAACCGATTACAAAGTTCGTGTTGATTTCGCCTACATTTGGCACTTCTAGGGTTTCACCACATCGTCGCTTGGAGGGCAATGAGGCCTTATGCGGCGTTCACGGCAATTGTCCATGAGCGGCCATTTCATTGTTGAATAGTGCAGTGAAGCTGTAGTCGTGACCGTGTAACAGATGGACGGAAACTACGCGGTTGCATTGCTGTTCTGTTCAAGGCGTTTGTCACGCCCTCGGGAATTGGCATCGAGATCTCTCCAACGGTCAATCCGGCAGCACCCTTGAGATGATCTCCCTGATCTTTTGCTCGTGCGCGAGTTCATCGAGCAACTCCTGGCGATACTTCCTCTTTTTCCTGGAGTTCAGGCCTTCCTCGGACTGGGCAATCGTTGCATCGCACTCCGCCGCCTTAGGGGATGGAGTGCCGGAGGCATGCCCCGGATCCGAATAGGCTGGGTGGAATGACGGCAACCAACAAACGAGAAGCTCTTCAGTGGTGCCGCTGAGATCCTCAGCCGGCTTAGGTTCGGGTGATGAGTTCCAGGTTTGACTGGCTGCCACCGGCCGGGGCGGTCCTGTTCGACGGTGGCGATCATTCCGCTCTGCCGTCACCTCCTCAAAGGTTTTCCCCGTTACTTCTAGCACGGCATCATCCTTGGTATAGGCCTGCCAGCGCCGGATGATGCGGTCGCAATATTGGGGATCAAGCTCGCACAGGTAGCCCCTGCGTCCGGTCGTGTGGGCGGCAATCAGCGTCGAGCCTGAGCCGCCGAAGAGGTCGAGCACGATGCCGTTCCGCCGCGAGACGTCCTTGATGGCATCGGCAATCATCGCCACCGGCTTCACCGTCGGATGCAGCTGGATCTCCTCGTTGCGGCCGGCACCGAAGTTGTTCATGCCCTTGTAGGACCAGACATTGGTGCGGTAGCGGCCGTGCTGGCCGAGCTCGAAGCTGTTGATGTGAGCAGCCGTGCCCTTCTTGAAGGCAAAGACCAGTTCATGCCACGAGCGGTAGAAGATCCCCATGCCACCAGTTCCCTTGTCCCAGACGACGAGGTTCTAGAGCGCGTCATAGGCCTTGACCCCTGCCTTCTGCACCTCGGCCATGTGGCGCCAGTCCATGCAGATGAAGTGGATCGAGCCGTCGGCACTGTGATCTGCCAGATTGCGGAAGGCGGTCTCCAGGAAGCTCGTAAACTGCGCTCTGCTCATCTCGCCAGACGCCATGGCGAACTCGCGGTGCTGGACCTTGCCGAGGCCTGAGATATGACCATCGATTGGTACATTGTAGGGGGATCGGTGAACACCATCTGCTCCGTATGGCCAGCAATCAGCGTTGCAACGACCTCGGGCGACAGGGAATCCCCGCAGATCAGCCGGTGGGGCCCCAGCCGCCAGACGTCGCCGGCTTGCGTGATCGACGCTCCATCGTCGAGTGGGGGCAGGGCCTCATCCTTCGGGGAGGCCGGCTCTTCGACCACCAGTCCCTCGATCAGCCCGTCGACCTCGGCGATGGTGAAGCCGGTGACCCCGATGTTGAAGGCCGGGTCGAGGACCGCAAGCTCCTGCAGTTCGAGCGCCATGATCTCTTCATCCCAGCCGGCATTCAGCGCCAGCTTGTTGTCGGCGAGCACATAGGCTTTCTTCAGGGCCGGCGTCATCGCGTCCAGCCGAACGCGGGGCACGGTGTCCATCCCCAACAGCTGTGCCGCGGCCAAGCGGCAATGTCCGGCAAGGATCATGTTACCGGCATCGATGAGGAGGGGACTGGTGAAGCCGAAGGTCCTGATCGAGTCGGCGATCTGCCCGACCTGTTTGCGCGAATGGGTACGGGCATTGCGCGCATAGGGTTTGAGAGCCCCGCCACTCCGATGCTCCTGAAATGAAGTCCTTGCTGCTCAAGTCGCCGCAGGGCGCTCGGCGGTTTGGCATATCTTTAGATTCGACGCGCCAGCTTATGGAAGAGGCCAGCATCGATCTGATCCGAAAGCATGGCTCCGGCGATTGCGCCCGGGCGAAACCTCCGCGTAGGCGTTGCGGCGGCCGCTATGACAACGCGCCAGCCAGCTGGCAACATGGAACTATGGTTGCATGAGTTGACCTAGGGGTATATCATATTCCCGAGTGACTTTTTCGGGGCGGTGACCGTTCGACAGGAGAGTGGCAATGCCGGAAAATCATCGCCGCCAGCCCGGTACTTCCGTTCTCCAGGCGCCGCAGGAATCCTGCAATTCCGCCGCGCGTTTGCGCGCCGAACTGGGGATCGTCGGCGAATCTCCCACCTTTCTGCAATGCTTCGATCTGGCGCGGCGCTACGCGAGGTGCGATGCCCCGGTTTGCCTCCACGGTGCCACGGGAACCGGCAAGGAGGTTTTCGCCCGCGCCATCCACTACATCAGCAGGCGGCGGTCTCTTCCCTTCATCGCGGTGAATTGCGGCGCCCTGCCGGATACGCTGTTTGAGAGCGAGCTGTTCGGCGTCGTGCGGGGCGCCTTCACCGGCGCCAATGCCGACCGCGCCGGCCTGGTTGAGGCCGCAAGGGGCGGCACACTGTTTCTCGACGAGGTCGATTGCCTTTCCCCCAAGGCCCAGGTTGCCCTGCTGCGCTTTCTGCAGGAGAAGGAATTTCGCCGGGTCGGAAGCGCGCAGCTGCACCGCGCCGATGTGCGGATCCTCGCGGCCACCAATGCCTGTATCGAGGCCTGCGTCGCGGCCGGTAGTTTCCGCGAGGACCTGGTGTTCCGGCTCGATGTCTGCAGCCTCGATCTGCCGAGCCTCGATGAGCGGCGCGACGACATCCCGCTTCTCGCCGCGCACTTTCTTGAAGGCTTCGCCGCGCACTACAGCCGCGCCGCGCCGCAGCTCACGCCCGCCGCCGCCAACTGGCTGAAAAGCCGCAGCTGGCATGGAAACCTCCGCCAGCTCGAGAACGCCATGCACCGCGCCATAGCCGTCTGCAATGGCGCGAGCATCGGTGAAGACCTGCTGCTGGCGATCTTCCCCGGCCTGCCGCCCGCACCGGCGCGCCAGAAGGACAGCGTCTCGGTGCTCGATACCGGTCCGCTGCTGGCAGCGCGGCACCGCGCCGCGATGGCCTTCGAGGACCGCTACCTGCGCGAGCTCATGGCGGCAACGGGAGGAAACGTCAGCGAGGCCGCCCGCCGCGCCGGCACCGAGCGCCGCGCCATGGGCCGCATGCTGAAGCGCCACGGGCTGGGCAAGGGGTAGGGCACGTTCGGCTCCCTCACAGCGTGCCGCCAAAAACC
>JALHQC010000075.1:2500-11641 GCA_022842165.1 bacterium | reverse complement strand
GCGGCGGCCGCCACCTATCGCCGCCATGTCCTGCGCCGGACGGCGCGCGAACCCGTCTCGCGCATTCTGGGCGAGCGCGAATTCTACGGGCGGCGCTTCCGGGTAACGCCCGCCGTCCTCGATCCGCGTGCCGATACCGAAACCCTCGTCGATGCCGCGCTGCAAGTGATGCCGCGAGATGCCCGCCTGCTCGACCTCGGCACCGGGTCCGGCGCGATCATCGCGACACTGCTGGCCGAGCGCGGCGATGCCTCGGGCCTCGCAACCGATCTCTCCGCGGCAGCGCTGCAGGTCGCGCGTGTGAATGCTGAAGCCCTGGGCGTCGCCGCCCGGATCGCCTTCGCGCAAGGCCATTGGTTTGATCCGGTCGAAGGCCGGTTCGATCTCGTCCTGTCGAACCCGCCCTATATTCCGGCAGGCGAGATTGCGGGTCTTTCGCCTGATGTCCGCGATTTCGATCCCCACACCGCGCTGGCCGGCGGGGCGGATGGGCTCGACCCCTATCGCGCCATCGCCGCAGGCGTTCTGGCCCATCTCGAGCCTCAAGGCCATGTGCTGGTGGAGATCGGCGCCGGCCAGGCCGATGACGTCGAAACGATCTTTTTAGCCGCCGGAATGACACTCCGGCAACGCTATGCCGATCTCGGCGGCCACGTCCGCTGCCTGCGCTTCGGCAGGCCTTGAATCCGGTCATAACAGCGCAATCTCAGAAAACGGTTGGAAAATGCGTGTCCCTCGGCTAAATGAGAGTCGGAAACGCTTTCTGCCCTTTGTGATGGTGCCGGGAACGACGTTAGGGCGGCGATAAAACGTCAGCCCAGTTGAAGTCAGCACAAGCCGGGGAAATGGCATGGCCCTCAGAGGGGTTCAGGCCGGTGGCGGAAGTTTTCCGTAACCAACGGGTAAAATCTTGCAGAAGCTCATAACGTGAGCATTTTTGAAGACCGGTTGCCAGGGCGCCTGTTTGGACGCCGATGGCAGACGTGCGCAACCGCAGCCACATTTCGAGGCAAGTATCCTTTATGAGACCTACGCACAAGAACCGCAGCCGCAACCGTCACCGCAGCCCTGGCAGCAGTGGAAGCAGCGGCAACAGCAATGGCGGCGGCGGCAATCCGCTCAGCCGGGTTTACGAGAGTAACGGGCCGGACGTGAAGGTGCGCGGCAACGCCCAGACCATCGCGGAAAAATATCTCCAGCTCGGCCGCGATGCGCAATCTTCGAGCGACATCGTGATGGCGGAAAGCTATTTCCAGCACGCCGAGCATTATCTGCGCATCGTCTCGGCCGCGCAGGCCTATAACCAGCAGAACCAGCCCCAGCAGTACCGCCGCCAGGACGAGGACTTCGAGGATGGCGACGGCGACGAAGGCTCCGACAACCAGGACGGGCGCGGCCAGCAGCAAGGCGGAGACGCCGACGGCATGGGCGACCAACCCGCCTTCGAGGGCGAGCGCCAGCAGCCTCAGAATCCGCAGAACTACCGCCAGCAGCGCGACTATCGCGACAATCGCGATCAGCAGGGGCGCGATCAGCAGGGGCGCGATCAGCAAGGCCGTGATCAGAACCGCGACCAGAACCGTGAACAGGGCAGGGACCAGAACGGCCAGCCCTACCAGCCCCGCGAGCGCTACAACAAGCCGCGCTGGCAGGACCGCCGCGACCAGAATGCCCAGCAGGGCCAGGCTCCGCAATCCCAGCAGGGCGGCGAGCCGCGTCAGAACCAGCAGCCCCAGCCGCCCCGCCACGAGGAGCAGCCCCGCATCGTGGAAGCCGCCGCAGCCGTGCCGCAGCCCGCTGCTCCAGCACCTGCAGCAGCCGAAACCCAATGGGAAGCCCCATCCTTCCTGATGCGCCCGGCGCCCACGCCGCCTGCCGAGCGCGCCGCGGAATCAGCCGCCCCGGAAGCTCCGGCGGCACCTGCCAAACGCAAGTATGAAAGAAAGCCCCGCAAGGTGGCCGAAGCAGACGCGGCACCGCCGGTCACCGAGCCGGTATCGGAATAGGTTGGGGCAGGCGGGGGCTTTGAATCAGCCCCCGTTCGGCCTGTAGGCCAGCCGGTAGGTGAGGGCAACGCCGCCCGCGCCGCCGATGATATTGCCGATGGTGACGGGGATCAGGTTCGAGAAGAATCCTCTGAAATCGACTGGCAATCCCGCCGCCCATCCCGCCGGGATAAGGTACATGTTGGCGACCGAGTGTTCATAGCCCAGCAGCACAAAGGCTGTGATGGGAAAGACGATCGCCAGTATCTTGTCAGTGACGCTCCGCGCCGCGAAGGTGAGCCACACCGCCAGGCACACCAGCATGTTGCACAGGATGCCGCGCACCAGCGCCTCCATGACGGGAAGGCTCGATTTGGCCTCCGCAATGGTCCGCGCCGTTTCGGCGACGGCCCCGGTGAGCAGCCCCGACATCCACATGAGAAACGCGATGGCCAGCGCCCCCGCCAGATTGCCGGTGAAGGCGAAGGCCCAGTTGCGCAAGAGCGCCCTCAGGCTCACCCGTCCGTCGACCCATGCCATCACGATCAGCGCATTGCCGGTGAAGAGTTCGGCACCCGCCACCACCACCAGGATCAGGCCCGTCGAGAAGATCAGCCCGCCCAGCAGCCGCGCCGGGCCATAGCCGAGGCCGGTACCCGCCATGGCGGCGGTGAAGGCCGCAGCACCGAGGGCGATGAACACGCCCGCCAGCACCGAAAGCGTGGCGAGCGGCACGGCGGGAAGCGCTGCCTTGCCGACACCTGCTTCCTCGATGCGGATCGCAACCTCGGCGGGCTTGTAGGCATCGAGCCCGGTCGGATCGAGTTTCTGAACCATGACCGTTCTTGGCCAGTAAAACCGGCCGTGGTCCTTGATCCAGAACAAAGCTCGCCCTTCCGCCGCGCCGGATGATCGGGCCTGCTTGATCGCTGCCGCTCCGCACCCATATGAGCTTGCGAAGGTGGCCGGTCTGGCCGGAATGCCCTCTGGGGGTTCAAGGCGGACATGCGGCTTCCGGTCAACCGTTGACGGCGTTTCATGGGGTGCCCGGCCGGGGCTTCGCGAAATGCGCCGAGGAGGAGAGCATATGGATTTCGAGAAATACACCGAACGGTCGCGCGGTTTCATTCAGTCGGCTCAAGGCCTCGCACTTCGCGAAGGCCACCAGCGTTTCAGTCCCGAACATCTGCTGAAAGTCCTCCTCGATGACGAGGAAGGCCTGGCCGCAGGCCTCATCAAGGCCGCGGGCGGCGACTCGCGTCTGGCCCTGAGCGAGACCGAGGCGGCGCTGAAGAAGCTCCCCAAGGTGTCGGGCGGCGGCGCAGGCCAGGTCTATCTGGCGCCCGAGATGGCGCGCGTCTTCGATTCGGCCCAGAAGCTTGCCGAGAAGTCTGGCGACAGTTTTGTCTCCGCCGAGCGCCTGCTGCAGGCGCTCGCCGTCGAGCAGTCGGAAGCTGCCAGAGCCTTGAAGAATGCCGGCGTCACCGCTCAAGGCCTCAATCAGGCGATCAATGCCATCCGCAAGGGCCGCACGGCCGACAGTGCTTCCGCCGAGCAGGGCTATGATGCCCTGAAGAAATATGCCCGCGACCTCACCGAGGCCGCGCAGTCCGGCAAGCTCGATCCGGTCATTGGCCGCGACGAGGAAATCCGCCGCGCCATCCAGGTCTTGTCGCGGCGCACCAAGAACAATCCGGTGCTGATCGGCGAGCCCGGCGTTGGCAAGACGGCGATCGCCGAGGGCCTGGCGCTGCGCATCATCAAGGGCGACGTTCCCGAAAGCCTGAAAGACAAGAAGCTGATGGCGCTCGACATGGGCTCGCTCATTGCCGGTGCGAAATATCGCGGCGAGTTCGAGGAGCGGCTGAAGGCCGTGCTCTCGGAAGTGACCGCTGCCGAGGGCGGCATCATTCTCTTCATCGACGAGATGCACACCCTGGTGGGTGCCGGAAAATCCGAAGGCGCCATGGATGCCTCGAACTTGCTGAAGCCCGCACTCGCACGCGGTGAACTTCACTGCGTCGGCGCAACGACGCTCGACGAATACCGGAAGCACGTCGAGAAGGACGCAGCCCTTGCGCGGCGCTTCCAGCCCGTCTTCGTGAACGAGCCGACGGTTGAGGATTCGATCTCGATCCTGCGCGGCATCAAAGAGAAGTACGAGCTCCACCACGGCGTGAGGATCACCGACTCGGCGATCGTTGCCGCTGCAACGCTGTCCAACCGCTACATCACCGACCGCTTCCTGCCCGACAAGGCCATCGACCTGATGGACGAGGCGGCGGCACGGCTGCGCATGCAGGTCGACTCGAAGCCGGAAGAACTGGACGAGATCGACCGCCGCATCATGCAATTGCAGATCGAGCGCGAGGCCCTGAAGAAGGAAACCGACCAGGCCTCGAAGGACCGCCTGCAGAAGCTCGAAAAGGAGTTGGCCGAATTCGAGGAAAAATCCGGCGCCATGACGAGGCGCTGGCAGGAGGAGAAGGAACAGCTCGCTTCCGCCTCGAAGCTCAAGGAAGAGCTTGAGAAGGCGCGGCTTCAGCTCGACCAGGCGCAGCGCAAGGGCGATTTCGCCAAGGCGGGTGAACTGGCCTATGCGACGATCCCCGGCCTCGAGAAGAAGCTGAAGGAAGCCGAGGAGTCGAGCTCCGCCAACATGCTGGAAGAAGCCGTTACCGCATCCCACGTCGCGCAGGTCGTCTCGCGCTGGACGGGTGTTCCCGTCGACAAGATGCTGGAAGGCGAGCGCGAGAAGCTGCTGGCGATGGAGCAGGAACTGGCGAAACGCGTCGTCGGCCAGGAAGAGGCTGTGGAAGCCGTGGCAACCGCCGTGCGCCGCGCGCGTGCGGGCCTCCAGGATCCGAACCGTCCGATCGGCTCCTTCATGTTCTTGGGCCCCACGGGTGTGGGCAAGACCGAGCTGACGAAGGCTTTGGCCTCCTACCTCTTCGATGACGAGCACGCGATGGTGCGGATCGACATGTCGGAATACATGGAGAAGCATTCCGTCTCGCGCCTCATCGGTGCCCCTCCGGGCTACGTCGGTTATGACGAGGGTGGTGCCTTGACCGAAGCCGTGCGGAGAAGGCCCTATCAGGTCGTCCTCTTCGATGAGATCGAGAAGGCGCATCCGGATGTCTTCAACGTGCTGCTGCAGGTCTTGGATGACGGCCGCCTGACCGATGGTCAGGGCCGCACCGTGGACTTCAAGAACACACTGATCATCATGACCTCGAACTTAGGCAGCGAGTATCTCGTGAACCTCGGCGAGGCGCAGGATGTGGATGTGGTGCGCGATGCGGTGATGGGTGTGGTCAAGGGTCACTTCCGGCCCGAGTTCCTCAACCGGCTCGATGAGATCATCCTGTTCCACCGGCTGAAGCGCGAGCACATGGGGGCGATTGTCGATATCCAGATCGGGCGGTTGAAGAAGCTGCTCGTGGACCGGAAGATCGAGATCGACATTACTGATGCCGCCCGCACCTGGCTCGCCGACAAGGGCTATGACCCCGCCTATGGTGCCCGTCCCTTGAAGCGCGTGATCCAGAAGAACCTTCAGGATCCGCTGGCGGAAGAACTCCTCGCCGGCCGCATCAAGGACGGCGATACGGTGGAAGTAGGCGCCACCGCTGGCGTGCTGACCTTCAACGGCGTCGCCGTGGGTGGCAAGCCGGTGGACCCGAAGGTCGTCAGCCTGCATTGATTGGCTTGAAACGTTGCGAATGGCCGGGATTTTCCCGGCCATTCTCGTTTGCGGCGAAAGCTGTATGGTTGCTGCGCCATGATGCTCGACGAATACAACAGTTGGTGCCGCTCTCTTTCCCACACCTCGCATGTCGTGCAGTGGGGCGGCTCGCATGTGTGGAAGGTTGGAGGATCGAAGGGCAAGGTCTTCGCCATCGCCTCGCAATGGGAAGGGCCGCGGCTGGAGATCACTTTCAAGACCTCGCAATTGACCTTCGATCTTCTGAAAGATGCACCCGGCATGCGGCCCGCGCCCTATCTCGCTTCGCGCGGCATGATCTGGCTGCAGCGCCAGACGGCCGAGACGGTCGATGACAAGACGCTGAAGGACTATCTGCGCGAGAGCCACCGTCTTGCGGCGCTGAATTTGTCGAAGCGCGTGCAGAAGGAGTTGGGGTTCCTGCCCTGACCATAAGATACTGTCATCCCCGGATTTATTCCGGGGACCCATTCATCCACACGCTCAAAGCCCAAGCGGTTGTTGCACGAGGGGTCCCCGGGACAAGCCCGGGGATGACAAGAATAGGATTAAAGACGGCGGCACAAGCTCAGCCCTTCGGCGGATTGTCCCGCGCGAACAAGTAAACCGCCAGCGCCGCCAGCACCAACCCTCCGAACATCAGGTGCAGCGTGGCGTAGGAAGCCGCCGGATCGCCACCCTGCATTGCCTTCATGATGGCGCCTGATAGGGGCTGCAGCAGCCCTGCGCCGCCGATGAAGAGGACGTTGAGCAGCGTGATGCCGCGTCCCAGCAGATGGTCCGGCACGAAGCTCCGGCCATGCGCCATCAGCACGCCATAGCTCATGCCGAAAGCACCCAGAAGCCCCATGATCGCGACGGCAGAGGTCAGCGGAAGGTCAAACAGGCCGAGCGTCAGGAAACACAGTGCCGTAACCAGCGCGCCTGCGAACACGATCCACTTCCGGGTTCGCAACACCCCGTCCAGCGGCCCATAGATCATGGCGCCCGCCGACATTGCCGCCGCCATGACCAGCAGCGCGTTGCCGCGCGCCACCGGCTCGAGACCATGGACGGAAGCAAAATAGGGCCCCGCCCACAGGCCCCGCTCGCTTAAGACCACGGCATAGCTCACCGCCGTCAAGGGCAGCAGCGGCCACAACACACGTATTTTCAGGATGTCGCCGATGCCGTCGAACAGCCCGCGCCGGCCATGCGTGGTGATGCGCTCGGGATCGCGGATCAAGAGCCAGACCGAAGCCGCCGAGATCGCCGTCGCCACCGCCATGGCGCCCATCGCCCCGCGCCAGCCGATCGTCTGCGCCGCGAAAGCCAAGGGCGAGGCCGCCAGCAGATTGCCCGCCGCGCCAAGTCCCAGCAGCCAGGAACACAGCAGCGCGAAACGCTGCGGCGCGGCGATGCGGCCGAAAAGATAGATCGCCCCCATGTAGATCGACCCGCAGCCCGCCCCGATCAGCACCATTGCGACGTTGAGTTGAACCGCATTCCGCGCGGCCGCGAACAGTGCCGCACCCGCCACCGCCGCCAGCATCTGGATGGCAACCGTGCGCCGCGGCCCGATCGTGTCCAGCGCCCAGCCCACCGGAAACTGCGTGGCGACGAAGCCTAGGATCCACAGGGCCTGAAGATTGCCGAGCGCCTGCGGATCGAGCCCAAGCTCCAGCGCCAGTTCCGGCGCGATCACCGCGAGGAACGCGCGATAGAACTGGCTCAGCACATAGGCAATGAGGAAGGTGAGGAAGACGCGCACAGCAGCTTTCTTCGCAGGCTGCGGCCCGCGGGGCAAGGCTCAGTCAGGCGTGCTCGAATGTCAGGGCTGGACTTGCGCGACCTGGGTGGCCGAGGGCGCCTGCTGCATCATCGCGGCAACCTTCTGCTTCAGCTGCTTGAACTTCGCCAGTTCCTTGCCGGCAAGCTGCTTGCCGCCCGCCGCCTTGATGCGCGTCGGGTTCACCGGGCGGTCGTTCATGCGGACTTCGTAATGAAGGTGCGGGCCGGTGGAGCGCCCGGTCGAACCGACATAGCCGATGATCTGGCCCTGGTTCACCTTGGAGCCGCGGCGGATGCCGGCGGCGAGCTTGCTCATGTGCGCGTAGAGCGTTTCATACTTGTTGTTGTGCCGGATCTCGACGGTGATGCCATAGGCGCCATGGCGGCCGGCGATCTCGACCGTGCCCGAACCCGCCGCGCGGATCGGCGTGCCGTGCGGAACGCCGAAATCGACGCCGGTGTGCATCTTCGAATAGCCGAGCAGCGGATGGCGGCGCATGCCGAAGCCCGAGGTGAGGCGCGCACCCGAAACCGGCGTCTTCAGCAGCGATTTCTGCGCCCCGCGGCCCTGCTCGTCGTAATAATCCGTCTGGCCGTCCTTCGTGGTGTAGCGGTAATAGGTCTTGGTCTTGCCGTCGAGGGTAAGCTGCGCGAAGTGCAGCACCTTGCGCTTGGCGGACGATCCGGTGAGCGGATTGCCGTAGAACACCTCGAAACTGTCGTTGGCCTTCACCTGGCGCTGGAAGTCGACGTCATAGGCGAAGACGCGCGTCAGCTCGGCGGTGATGTAGTCGGGAATCTTGTTGTCCTTGGCGGTGCCGTAAAGGCTCGATCCCACCTTCGCCTTGGTGCGGAAGTGATTGAACTCCGCGTATTTCGATTTGGCGCCGGCGCTTGCGCCATCGACCGCCGCAACGAACCTGCCGTCTTCGTCGGCCTGCACGGTAATCGTCTCGTTCGGTCCCGGCCTGAACGACAGTTCGACCGGGAAGATCACTTCGCGGCCGTAGAAATCGAGCTGCCGGTCGAGGGTGACTTCGAATTGCGTGCCTTCCTTCATCAGATTGCCCGGGAACACCGGATCGATGGCATTGGCCAGCGATTGCGCGGCTTCCCGGCTGACGCCACGATCCGTCAGGGCATCGATGAGGGTCTGGTTCCTGGCAAGCTGGAAGGTCTCGTCGGTCGGTTCCGGCGGCACCTGCTTGGTGATCGTCGTGATGTTCTGGCCTTCCTGGTCGATCGCCTGGATCTCGGCATCGAGAACGATGGTCTTGCCATCGCCATAGGGAAGCTCGTCGGCGGTGATCTCGGGATAGGCATTGGCGTTGGTGAGATCGCGCTCGGGAACGATGAGCGAGCCCGATGTCTCGGGCTGCGGCTGGTAGGCGGCGGACAGTTCCTTGCGGCCGATGACCGAGGCTTCGCCTTCAGGGTCGGCATTGGCGGGATATGAGCCGGTGATCGAGGCCTTGTCGACCGAGGCATGGGCATCGGTCGGCGCGGCATTTTCACCGAAGATGCCAAGCACGGCGCTGCCGATGACCAGAGAACCTGCAATGCCGGCGACACAGGTTGTCAGAAGCCAGCGGTGATGAACGGGTTCGACGTCGAAGGGATGATCGAGATCGGAAGCCTGGGCCCGCGACGGCTGTGGCC
>JALHQC010000074.1 GCA_022842165.1 bacterium | reverse complement strand
TGACGTCCAGTGCCAGCACGCTGCATGGGATGTGCCATCGACCGGGCTTGCCCAACGGCAACCCGGGGAAGCTAGCGGCCGAAGCCGTCGAAGGGGCGCTTCACGAGGCCCGAAAACGCGCGGTCCTTGCGGCCTTCGACGCCGATCGGCATCTCCGGCGTCCGCATGGTCTTGCTGCGGCTGGCAAAAATCCTGTCCCACACCGACAGCAGTGCCGAGTAGTTGGAATCGGTATCCCGCCGGATGGCATGGTGATGCACCCAGTGGATCGACGGCGTGACGATCACATGGGACAAGGGCCGTTCCAGCCAGCCCGGCAGCTTGACGTTGGAATGATGGAAGATCGCCGCGAATGCCAGCAGCGTCTCGAAGATGACGATGGTCGTCAGCGGCACGCCGAGCAGGAAGATGACGAGCGCCCGCACGAGGGACGAGAGGAACACCTCGCCGAAATGGAAGCGCAGCGCCGAACTGGCATCGAGGAACTCATCAAGGTGATGCACCTCGTGAAAGCGCCACAGCGCCTGCACTTCATGATTGGCGCGATGCCACCAGTAGATCCAGCAGTCGAGGATCAGGAGATCGATGACAAGCCCCAGGCCCCCGCTCCACCATTCTGGCCGCCAGTACAGCGCGTGGGCGGCCGCCAGCGCCGAGACCGGCACCACGATTGCCCACGACATCAGCGCATTGATGCCCGCAAGCGACAGGTTCTTGACGACCCGCCACGCGCCGCCGATGACGCGGGCGGCAGGCACCACCCTGTCGAGCACCAGAAACACCGCGAGCACGGCCAGAACGGCAATCCCCTTGTAGGGCAGCAACCAGGCGAGATTTTCCATCAGCGGTCTTCTAGCTTCGATGGCATGGGCGGCGAAGTGACATTGGCGTGAGCGCCCATGCGCCTCAGCACATAGGAAGTCACAAGCGGCATCAACAGGGCAAGGCCCAGATAGCGCGCCATCTGGTGGGCGCCGACATAAGCCGGGTCCATGTCGAGCGCGAAGGCCATGATGGTCATCGCGTCCAGTCCGCCGGGCGAAAATGCGAGGAGCGCCAGCGAGAAGGGAAGCCCGCCCGCGGCGCTGGCGACCCCTGCCCCGGCCATGGCGATCACCAGCGCGATGAGGAAGCCCGAAAACCCCTCGCGCAGCGCTGCCCGGAACTCAGCGAATGTGAACCCCGCAAAGCGCGACGCGATCATCACGCCGAGAACGATGTTCGCCGGAATGAGGATCGAGTTCGGAGCCGCCCCCGAGATGACCCCCGAAAGCTCCAGCGCGGCGCTGGCCAGCATCGGCCCCAGCATCAGGCCCGCCGGCACCTTGAGCCATTCGAGCCCATAGCCCGCCGCGGTGGAGACGACGATGACGAGCGCGATATCGGCAATGCTGCCGATGGCCGCGGGCCCTTCATGCATCGCCTCGGGCGGCGAAAGCCACAGGATGAGGGAGGGCAGCGCCGCAACCAGAAAGAACAGCCTGATGCATTGCGCGATGGTCACCCGCCGCATGTCCGCCGCCGTCGAACTCGCCAGCAGCAGCACCAGCGACAAGGCCCCCGGCAGGCTCGCAAACAGCGCCGTGGCGCCATCCCACTTGCAGCGCTTCACATAATACCAGACACAGGCCCAGGTGACCGCGACGACGGTAAGCCCCAGCAGCAGGATGCTGAGCGGCCACTGCACCGCGCGGTCGACCGTTTCCCAGGTGACCGAGGTTCCCGTCTGTATGCCAAGGAAGATGAAGGCCAGCGCCTTGAGCCAGTCCGGCATGCCGACGCGCACGCCTGAGAAGATGGCGATGACGCCGAGGATCATGCTGCCCGCAAGCCACGGCGCCGGAATTCCGGCGAACCAGCATAGCGCACCGCCAGCGGCGCCGATGCTCAAGCCCGCCAGCGTGTCACGCATCACCTGCTCCGTGCACGGATGACCATTGCCGCGAACTCGGCAAAGCCATGCCCGCCCTCGCGGGTTGTCACGTAGGCCGGCAGATGCGGCATGATCTCCGCATAGGGAACGATGTTGGCAACGCCGATCCCCATCGGAAAATATGCATACATCGGCGCATCATTGGGGGAATCGCCGCAGTAGGCGACTTTGTCGCGCATCGTTTCGACTCTGATATCAAGGGCTTCGCTCAGGAACCTTGTGCTCATGGTGAGCTTGTCATGCGAACCGAACCAGGCATTCACATGAATGGAGCTGACCTTTGCCGCCGCACCCTCCGCATGAAAGGCTTGCGCGATCTTCTGCGCGGTGGCAAGCGGCAATGGCGGAACGTCCTCGCAGAAATCCACCGCCACGTCGATTTCGCGATAGGCCTGGTCGGAGGCAATGGCGGTGCCCGGAAACGCCTTCAAGACGCGCCCGGCGATCTCCCACAGCTTTTCGGAATTCGCGCGCCGCGTCTCGGCCGGTTGCGCATAAACGCGGATCATCTTTCGGGCATCATCGTCATAGCGGAAATAGAACGCGCCATTCTCGCCGACGACGCCATCGACCGGCCATTGCCGCGCGATCAGGTCGCACCACCCCGCCGGCCGCCCGGTGATCGGCACCACCTTGATGCCCGCCTGCTTCAGTGCCCACAGGGCGGCAAAAGCTTCCGCCGGCAGGCGGCCGTGCAGCGTCAGCGTATCGTCGATATCGGTCAGCACGGCGGTAACTCCGGCGAGGGCTTCGCGCGGAGCATCAGAGAGCGGCAGCATGGTCATGAGAGGGAGGGCCTGTCTGGATGATAGGAAGAGAGCAGCGGGTCGCGCACACCGTCGAGAATTTCCTGCGCGGCGAACAGTCCGGCGACGGGCGCAAGCGTTACGCCCGAATGCGTGACCGCCACATAAAGCCCAGCCCGGTTGCCGGGCCGCCCGAGCGCCAGGAATCCATCGGCAGGTGTCGGTCGATATCCGACGGTGTAGAAATCGAGTTCGAGGTTTTCGGCCCCGCGCACCATCGCCTGAACCCGCGCCTGAAGATCGGCGGCCAGCGCGTCTGCATCGCCTTCGGGGTCGGCGCCCGCGAAGTCGGTTCCGGCCACGATCCGGCCTTCCGCCGTCTGCCGGATATGGAGGCCCGGCGTCATGACGAGGCCGTTCAGCAATTCCGCCGCGGGCCTTGAATGCGTCAGCAGCCCGGCCGGCGCGCTCATCCTCAAGGTAATGCCTACCGTGTCGAGCAGCATCGCGGTCTCGGCTCCCGCCGCCACCACGATCTCGTCGGCATGGATGACGCCATCATCCGTCATCACGCCGCAAACCCGCTCGCCATCTTCGACGAGCCATTTGATCGGTGTCTTGGCCAGAACCTCCGCCCCGTGCGACTTCGCATCCGCCAGCAGCGCCAGCGCCGTGGCCACAGGCTCGGCCACCCCTTCGCCCGCAACGTGATAGGCATGATCGGGAACGATGGTCAGATTGGGCTCGATCTCCAAAATCTCCTGGCGCGAGACCCGGCGGATGGGATGGCCCCAGGCGTCGCGCTCCTTCGCATAGGCATCGAGCGCGTCCGGTTCCAGATCCCAGATCAGTCCGCCGCACCAATCGACCCGCAGGCCGGGTACTGCTGCGTCGAGCCGCTTCCATTCCGCGATCGAACGCATCCGCAGCCGGAAATAGGGCTCAGGGTTCCCCCAGCTCGCGTTGATCCACGCCCATGAATGGCGCGTGGCAAGCCCACCCGCTTCCCCGGCTTCGATCACCGTGACTTTGGCGCCAGCCTTTGCCAGATGCCAGGCGATCGAGGCGCCGATGATGCCGGCCCCGACGACGATGATGCGCTTCGGCATTGAGCCTCCTTTGAGGGATAGGGCCTCAGAACTTCACGTTGGCGCCGCCCTTGGTTTCCAGCATGGCGCGGGCTTCGTCCGCCGTGGCGATGTCGATCGACAGCTCTTCCAGAATGTGCCTGATCTTGGCAACCAGCGCGGCGTTCGAAGGCGCCAGCTTCCCCTTGCCGAGGTAGAGATTGTCCTCAAGCCCGACGCGCACATTCGCCCCCATCGTCGCCGCCATGGTGGTGAACGGCAGCTGGAAGCGGCCCGCCGCCAGAACCGACCAGTGATACTGGTCGCCGAACAGCCGCTCCGCCGTCTCGCGCATCAGCATCACGTTCTGCGGATCGGGCCCGATGCCGCCCAAAATGCCGAAGATCGTCTGCACGAACAGCGGCGGCTTCACCAGCTTGCGGTCGAGGAAATGCGCCAGCGTGTAGAGATGGCCCACGTCATAGCACTCGAACTCGAACTTCACGCCATGGCCTTCGCCCAGCCGCTGCAGGATTTTCTCGATATCGCCGAAGGTGTTGCGGAAGATGAAGTCCTTGGACAGTTCGAGGTGGTTGCGCTCCCACTCATGCTTGAACTCGCTGTAGCGGCTCAGCATGGGGTAAAGCCCGAAATTCATCGAGCCCATGTTGAGCGATGTCATCTCGGGCGAGAAAGCTTCCGCTGCAGCAATGCGCTCATCGATGCTCATGCCCTGCCCGCCGCCCGTGGTGATGTTCACGATGGCGTCGCAGGCCTGCTTGATGCGCGGCAGGAACGCGTTGTAGGTCGCGGGCGCGGGCGTTGGCTTGCCGTTTTCAGGGTCGCGCGCATGAAGGTGCAGGATCGATGCGCCCGCCTCTGCCGCGTCGATCGCCTGGGTAGCGATGTCGTCGGGCGTCACCGGCAGGTGCGGCGACATCGACGGCGTGTGGATCGAACCGGTGATGGCGCATGTGATGATCGCCTTGGACTTCTTGCGCAATTTCGCCTCCAGCAAAACGTGTGAAGCCGAACCTAGCCAGCCACACCTTTCCCGTCACGCGGAAGTTTTGGATTGGTCCCATGCGCGAAAGTTCCATGCAAGCTTGCCGCAAGGCTACAATTCTAGGCTGAGGCCCTTAATTGTTCCGGACACAACCAATGCCAATTCTCCGCTTAGCGGTCGCCGTCGTCGCAGGCCTGGCTGGACTCGCAGCCATACTTCTCATTCTCCGGCCAGATCTGATTGCCAATGAAAAGGCCTGGCTCCTCGGTGCCGTTTCGCTGCTGATGGCAGCAATGCTGTTCAACACGGTAACCGACGTCCTTGCAGCCCAGCAGGAAGAGCGGCTTGTCACCGCGCCGCCGTCGGCCTCCAGCGCCGACCGCGAGGTTCACGGCGAAGTGGCGAAAATCGTCGGCTTGCTGCAAAGCCAGGTCGAGGCCAACACCTCTTTCAGCAACGCCCTCAGCAAGGCGCGGGACCAGTTGCCTGATAGTCTGAAGCCCGAGCAGGTGCGCCTTGTCGTCTCCTACCTGATGATCGAGAACGAGAACATGCGCAGCCGCACGGCGGAGCTTCAGGGCAATCTCGAAAAGTCCCAGCGCCAGATCGAACGGCTGAAATCGAATCTCGCCGCGGCGGAAGCGCAAGGCCTCAGCGATCCGCTCACCGGCCTCAAGAACCGCCGCAGCTTCGATATCACGCTCGCCGCCGAAATCGCCGCCGCCCGCACCGGCGGCAAGCCCCTGTCGCTGGTCATGGCCGATATCGATCATTTCAAGTCGGTGAACGACCGCTACGGCCATCCGGCGGGCGACGACGTGCTGCGCTGGTTCTCGCGCATCCTGTCGAACAACATGAAGGGCCGCGATACGGTGGCCCGCTACGGCGGCGAGGAATTCGCCATCATCCTGCCGCAGACCAGCATCGAGAACGCCGCCATCCTGGCAGGCCAGATCAAGCAGCAGCTCGAGGGCCAGCTGTGGAAAAAGCCAGGCGCTCCCAATACCATGCTGCGCATCACCGCCTCCTTCGGCGTGGCCCAATTGGCCGATGGCGAAGGCACCAGCGGCCTGCTGCAGCGTGCCGATGCCAAGCTCTATGAATCGAAATCCGGCGGCCGGAACCGCGTCGCCGCCTGAACGGCGCAGCCCACACCCACCACCCTCAGCCAGAGCCGTCCTGACAATGGGGCCAGTCAACAACCCCATTGCCACCCTGTAACATGACCGTCATAATGAGTTGAAATATAACCACGAAGCCGGTGAAACCGGACGGCATGATTGGGTTTACGCTGGGGCATCCCGCCCAAGCGCACTAGGAGGAATGTCATACAATGAAGAAGACCATCTTGACCCCCACGCAGGAAATCGTCAGCGCTGCCGCCCTGTCGCGCCGCACCCTGCTGAAGTCCGCTGCCGCCATCGGCGCAGTTGGCCTGACGAGCCCCCTCTACATCAAGCGCGCGCTGTCGTCCTCGGGCGAGCTTAACCTTCTCATGTGGTCGGACGAATTCCCCGATCCGCTGCTGCCGAACTTCGAGAAGGCCACCGGCATCAAGGTGAACTCGACGCCCTTCTCGCAGAACGAGGAGCAGATCAACAAGCTGCAGGCCACCGGCGGCGAAGGCTTCGACCTCTGCCAGCCCACCCAGAACCGCGCGCCGCAGTACAAGGACCTCGCCGTTCTGGCGCCCTTCGACATGAACCGCGTCAAGAACCACGGCAACATCATCCCCTCGATGGCCAAGGCCGCTGCCGACCTCTGGACCTGGGAAGACGGCCTCTACTACATGCCGCACGTCTGGGGTTCGGAGGCGATCTCCTACCGCACCGATCTCTGGAAGGGCGATCCCGCCACCCTCAGCTACGGCTCGCTCTGGGCCGACGACGTCAAGGGCCACACCCAGGGCCGCGGCCATTCCTTCCTCCTCGGCATCGGCCTGTGGTGGGACAAGAGCGGCAAGATGCCGTCGAACCGTATGCTCGACGGCTACAAGGATGAAGAGAGCTTCAAGAAGATCTGGGATCCGATCCTCGCCTTCGCGATCGAGAACAAGGCCCACGTCAAGCAGTTCTGGGATTCGGCTGATAACACCAAGTCGGGCCTGATGGAGAACGACGTGTGGATCGGCCAGACCTGGGACGGCCCCGCGCTTTCGCTCAAGAAGGAAGGCAAGCCCGTCAACTACCAGGCCCCGCTCGAGGGCGCCATCGCCTGGGTCGACGGCCTGTCGCTCATGAAGGCCGCCAAGAACGTCGATCAGGTCTATGCCTTCCTCGACTTCCTGCAGACGCCGGAAGCCTCTGCCGCGGCAGCTGAAGGTTCGGGCTACAACCCCACCATCGTCGGCGCCGATGCGCTCCTGTCCGACGTTGCCAAGAAGAACTTCCAGGAAGCCTTCCCCGGCGACGCGCTTGCAAACCTCTGGCCCTGGCCGGCGGAACCCACCTGGTACGCGGAAATCCGCAGCCAGTACGCCGACAAGTTCAAGGCCGCCTGATCGCGCGCTCCTTCTCCACCCGCAGGGTGGGGAAGGTGGCATGCGCGGCAAGCGCATGACGGATGGGGCCCTGCCCCACCGGCTCCGCGAGGAGGGACATCAATCGAACAGCCCCGGTTTTCACCAGCCGGGGCTGGTTCATTTTCAGGCAGCGGTTGGTTCTACTTGATCTCGCAGCACGTTCAGTAGAAAGTCCAATAAGCAGCTGCACACAAGACAGCGTACAAGGGGCATCAGGGGCGCATGAGCGCGGGCGTAGAGCTTGATCACGTAACCGTCCGTTTCGGACAATTCACCGCCGTCGACAGCGCGACGCTCGATATCAAGGGTGGTGAGTTCTTCTCCTTCCTCGGTCCGTCTGGCTGCGGCAAGACCACGATCCTGCGCACCGTGTCGGGCTTCCTCGATCCGTCCGAAGGCAAGGTGAGAATCGGCGGTCAGGACATGACGGGCTTCGGCCCCAACAAGCGCCCCACCGCGCTCATCTTCCAGAACCTCGCCCTTTTCCCGCTGATGACGGTTGCCGACAACATCACCTACGGCCTCCGCGTCCGCGGCGTCGACAGGCAGGCCCGCCGCAGAAAAGCCGACGAGCTCCTCGACCTCATCGCCCTGAAAGGCCAGGGCGACAAGCTGGTGAGCGAGTTGTCCGGCGGCCAGAAGCAGCGCGTGGCGATTGCCCGCGCGCTCGCCGTCCAGCCGAAAGTTCTGCTCCTCGATGAGCCGCTCTCCGCGCTCGACCTCAAGCTCCGCCAGCACATGCGCACCGAGCTTCGCGCCATCCAGCAGCAGGTCGGCATCACCTTCATCTACATCACGCATGACCAGGGCGAGGCGCTGACCATGTCAGACCGTATCGCGGTGATGTCGGACGGCATCATCCAGCAGGTCTCCGATGGCAAGACGGTTTACGATGAGCCGGACACTGCCTTCGTCGCCTCCTTCGTGGGCGAGAACAATCCCTTCGCCGGCAAGGTGCTGAAAGCCGATGCCACCAGCGCCGTCATCGACACGCCCTTCGGACCCTTGCGCGGAAGAAACCCCAAGGGCGTCAAGGCGGGCGACAATGCCATCCTCTTCGTGCGGCCTGAATCATTGAAACCCGGCCAGCACGGCGCGGATTCAACCCTCACATCGCAAGTCACCTCCGTCGCCTTCGAGGGGAACGTCACCCACGTCTACTTGAAGGGCTCGGCCAAGAAGGAAATCACCTTGACTGTCGGCCGCCACGGCGGCACCGAAATCCCCGCGCAAGGCTCAACCACCGCGATCGGTTATGATCCGCACATGGGCCTCGTGCTGCCAGCCGGGAACATGGCCCGTGAGTAGCCGCTTCGTCGTCTTCCTCATCCCCATCGTGGTCATCGCCATATTTTGGGCAATGGCCAACCGCGAATCGAAGCTCGCGCATGATCCCACCCACAAGGGCTATTTCGAGCGCAACGGCATGGTGCTGGGCATCGTCTTCATCAGCCTCGTCGCGTTCTGGACGCTGTTCCTCGTCGTGCTGCCCTATCTCTACATGGTGGTCGAAAGCTTCCATCCGAAGCTGGTGCCGGCGAAACGCGGCGGCCCGGAAGACGTGCTGACGATCGCGCAATACAAGTCCTTCTTCATCGAACCCTCGAGCGGAGACTGGAACACCACCCACTTCTGGGCCTTCGGCTATACGATCGTCATCTCGATCATCATCACGGCGCTGAACTTCATCATCTGCTATCCGCTGGCCTATTACATGGCCCAGGCCGGCACGCTGCAGAAAGTCCGCCTCCTCATGCTGGCGCTGATCGTGCCTTACTGGGTGAACGAAATCCTCCGCGCCTTTTCCCTCCGCCTGCTGCTGGCGTCCAAAGGCCTCATCAACCAGGCGCTGATGGGATTAGGCATCACCGATGGCCCCATTGATTTCCTCGGCAACAACACCGGCCTCTTCGTGGGCCTCTCCTATGCCTACCTGCTCATCATGGTCTTCCCGCTCTACAATGCCATTGAAAGCCTCGACAAGAACCAGATCGAGGCGGCGCGAGACCTGGGCGCCCCCTGGTGGAAAATCCATCGGGACGTGGTCATCCCCTATGCCAAGCCCGGCATTGCGTCGGGCTGCACCATGGTGTTCATGCTGTCCGCAGGCTCACTCGCGGCACCGCAGTTCCTCGGCGGCCCGCGCACGCTGTGGTTCACCTCCGTCGTCTATGATTTCTTCTTCCAGTCCTTCAACTGGCCTCGCGGTGCGGCCTATGCCTTCATCCTGCTCGTCGCCTGCATCCTCTTCGTCATGCTCATGCTGCGCGTCTTCAAGGTCTCGCTGGGGGAGACGATACGATGACCTCGAAGCTCGTCATGAAGTCGATGATCGGCTTCTACATCTTCCTGTTCTTCCTCTATCTCTTCGGCCCCCTGCTGGTGATGAGCGTCACCGCCTTCAACACGCCCTCCTATCCGCAGGCCGTGCCCTTCGAGGCCTTCACGCTGGACTGGTTCGGCAAGCTCTATAACCACAAGGCCATGATGGAGGGCTTGCGGAATTCCTTCATCATCGGCTTCGGCGTCGTGGCACTCTCGGTTCCGGTGGGCTTGGCAGCCTCGATCATCATGAACCAGATCTACCACCGCGCCCGCAGCACGTTTTATCTCGTCACGGTGTCACCCGTGCTCACCCCCGGCGTCATCATCGGCATCTCGACAGTAATCTTCTGGAAGGACGTGCTGGGCGCCACCGACTTCACGAAGGAATATTTCTATAAAGGCATCATCCTCTCGATCTTCGGCCAGTCGAGCTTCGTTGCCGCCTATTGCCTGCTGATCATCATGGCAAGGCTTCAGAGGTTCGACCGCGCGCAGGAAGAAGCCGCGCTCGACCTCGGCGCATCCTATCCGCAGGTTTTCTGGCACATCCTGCTGCCCTTCCTGAAACCGGCGCTGATCTCCGCCGCCGTCGTCGCCTTCCTCTCCAGCTTCGAGAACTACAACACCACCACCTTTGCGATCCTCGCCGACAAGACGCTGGTGACAGTTCTGGCCGGCGAAGTCCGCCAGGGCACCACGCCCGCCCTCTCGGCGCTGGCCGTCATCATCATCGGCATCTCACTGGCCGGAGCCATTGCCTACGAGCTGATGAAACGCCGCGAAGAAGCCCAAGCCGAACGCGCCAAGGAACGCGCGAAGATCGCCGAACGGGCGGATGTGGGCGTGCCGGTGGCGGTGGGGGCTTAGTTTAGCACTCCGCCGCTCCTTCGACACCTTGAACGCTACGCACAGGCTTGCACAAGCTTGTCGAAATGCTTCTTATCTGCAGCACAAATAAACTCCATCATTGCCACTGCCGCATCTTTCGTTTCTTCAATACTCAGTGATGACATCGCAATCAGATCATCGAGACTGTCTGAATGGGATTCGAGCTGTATAAGCCGCTCAATTGCTTTTGCTCGCACCGCATCAAACTCAATACCTTCAGCGAGCACCTTTTCTAGTTTCTCAGGCAACGACACTGTAAATGGATGCTTAAAGGCAAGGAAGACATCGATGAGTCGCCTCATTGCATTCGGCATAAGGTAAGCATAGTCGTTATGTGCGCCCTCCTGCAAACTGAACTCGTGAACTATTTTGAAGAGGTAATGATACTCCGAATCGTAAGAACGTAGCAATTTCGGCATCTCACAAATGCTGGAGGTGCGGTTCCTGTCACCTTGCTTGATGCGAACATCGAGAAAGAACAGAGTATGGACTTTCTTGAGATCTCCAGATCTCAACCACTTGCGTATGTCCAGCATGCAATGGATGTTGTGGGTAATAAAAAATCAACTGGCCGGAAAGTCCAACCGCACTACGCACGACGCTCAGAGCGTAATGCAGCGCCTTGGTATCCAGACTAGAGATGGGATCATCTATCACCACGACAAGGTCGGATATTTTTCGATTCTCTGCCTCAAGCGTGCATAAGAAATAGCAGAGTGCGATGGCAGTCTTTTCGCCTTCGCTGAGACTGCCAGCCAGCGCCTTCTTGTATCGGCGAATTTCATAGCCGCCCTCGACAGCTAGAATCTCAAGTTCGGAATGACCAAGATAGTTCTGGACCATCTTCGTTATCTTTTCCGCCGCCTTGCCATGCTTCCGCAGTGCAGTCTGAATATCAGCAATCTCTCGTTCTACCAGTTCATATTTTCTATTTGAGATCCTCGCTTGCTCTTCTAGAACTGCAACTGTCTTCAGCAGTTCGTTGTAGCTGGTCTGGTTCTGAGCAAGATAGTGACGCTTAAGAGACTTCTCAGCCGTCGCTTTCGTCCTTTGGAAGTCTGCCATCTTCGCATTGTGCTGTCTCACAAGCACATTGTAGGTATTGTGGCATTCGCTGGCGATTTCGTCGAGCTTGCCTTTGGATGCTAATATGAAGTGATCACCTTGGGCCTCAGCTCTCAGGATGTTAGCAACACGCTTTTCAAGACGTACGATGCCCTCTTGAATGAGATTTCGCAGTTTCGAATGCGCATCTGCAATCGACTTAACTGCTACATCGTAAAGGGCTCGGAGATCGGGTGTCACATACTCCGGAGCAGGACGACTGGGAATTGCGTCCAACTTCCGCAACATTTCTTTTGCCGTCTCAATCAATTCGGGAAATAGTTGCACTAGGTTGTAGACTCATAAAAGCGAAGCCATAGCCTGATTGCGGCAAGTTTTGCGAAAGCCAGAAAGGCTGTGGCCTTCCGGTCGTATCGGGTGGCGATGTGCCTGAACTGCTTGAGC
>JALHQC010000073.1 GCA_022842165.1 bacterium | reverse complement strand
GGCGCCGAGCACGCTCAAGAGCCAGAAGCTCAGCCGCCAGCCGCCGTGAACGTCGATGAAGCCGCCCAATGCCGGCGCCACCATGGGCGCCACCACGAAGGCCATGGTGATGTAGGAGATGACGGAGGCGGAGGTTTCGCGGTCGAACACGTCCCTGACCATGGCGCGGGCGAGGACGATTCCGGCGGCACCGCCCAGGGCCTGCAACAGCCGCGCCGCGATGAGCCATTCGATCGACGGGGCCATGGCGGCCATCAGGCTTGCCACCACGAAGACGGCGAGGCCGCCCAGCAGCATGGGGCGGCGGCCGACCTTGTCGGAAATCGGGCCATAGACCAGCTGGCAGGCGGCCATGCCGATCAGGTACAGCGTGAGAGTGAGCTGGACGACGCCATAGGTGACGCCGAATTCGCGCTGGAGGCCCGGCATCGAGGGCATGAAGATGTTGAGCGCCAGCGGCCCCACGGCGCTGATCGCCACGAGGATGGCGTAGGACGGACGGACAGCGGCGGGCGCGGTGTTCATGGCGCTTCCTACTCCGGCGCTGGCAGGGAGGATAGCAAATCGGCCGGGACTCTGGCATGACTGCGGCGCATGAAACATGCCCTGGCTCTTGCCGTTACCGTCGCCCTCAACCTGAGTGCCGCATCCGCCGCCGAAACGCTGGTGCGGCTGGATGACCCGTCGCTGAACCTCAGCGCCGCGCTGGGTAAGCAGGTCAATGTGCGGTTTGCCGAAAGCTTCGCGGCCGGCCGCCTGCCGAAGGCCGATTATGACGGCGTGGTGGTGAGCGAACTGCCGGAGGGCAAGGTGTGCCTGTTCGGCCAGCCGCAGGGGATCGATCCGCTGGCGCCTGCCTTGGCGGGTTTTGGGCGCGACCCCGAAGGCGACATCTGCCTGCCGCGCGACGATGTTTCGGTGAAGGTGAGCGGGCAGGCGGCGGACGGCGGGCCGGCGATGCCGATCTACAATACCGAGAAATCGTCCTGCGTATGGTCGTGGAAGGCCGGCAAGGGCATCGGGTTGTGGACGGAGGATTGCAAGTTCGATTCAGGCCGTTGGGATGTGGCCTATGATGCGGCCAATGACTGGTTCGCGTTGCGCGTCGATGCGGGCGATCCCTTCCCGGTGGTGCGGCAGTGGCGAAAGGATGGCGGCCTGACGCCCGAGCAACTGCTGCCCGACCTGAAGGCCAAGGGACTGGTGCTGGATGATCCTGAATGCGTGTTCGAGGTTTCGGCCGAGCAGGCGGCGCCCACAGGATGGACGCAGTGGCATGTGATGCCCATCGGCAAGCGCAAGGCGGCCTATGATGCGCAGCCCGCGGACGAGGTTCCGGAACCGGCCTGCGGCGAACTTGGCTATGCGGTCGACTTCATCGGCTTCTTCATGGTGCACAAGGATCATCCCGACCGCGTTGTCTATGTGAACCTGGGGCAGGACGGGACGATGATCGACTTGCCGTCGATCACGCTCGCCAAGTAAACAGCAATCCGCTTTTCCCGCTTTACTTGACTGGCCGGCAAGGGCAGGGGCGTGGGGAAGCATCAATCGAGATAACTATCGTGCAAGTTCTGACATCCGCCTATGTGCTTCCCATCATCATGCTCGTCGCCTCCAACGTGTTCATGACCTTTGCGTGGTATGGGCACCTCAACTACACCAGCAAGCCGTTGTGGATGGCGGTGACGGTGAGTTGGGGCATTGCCTTCTTCGAATACTGGCTGGCGGTGCCGGCAAACCGCATCGGCTATCAGGTCTATTCGGCGGCCGAACTCAAGACCATCCAGGAGGTCATTACTTTCGCGGTGTTCGCCGTGTTCTCGGTGTTCTTCCTGAAGCAGGCGATCACCGTCAATCATCTCATCGGCTTCGCGCTCATCGCGGCGGGGGCCTTCTTCGTGTTCCGCGCGTGAACTACCGCCACGCCTACCATGCCGGGAACCATGCGGACGTGCTGAAGCACATCGTGCTGGCGCGGGTGATCGAGCACATGAAGAAGAAGGACAAGGCGTTCCGCGTGATTGACGCGCATGCGGGGATCGGCGTTTATGACCTCAAGGGCATCGAGGCGGGCAAGACCGGGGAATGGGAAACTGGCATCGGCAAGATGGCCGCGCCGTTTTCGCCCGAGGTGGAAGCGCTGATCGCGCCTTATCGCGAGGCGATTGCGAAGCTGAACCCGCAGGGCGGGATCGTGCAATATCCGGGCTCGCCCGACCTGGCGCTGGGCCTGATGCGCTACGATGACCGGATGGTGGCCAATGAGCTTCACCCCGAAGACGCGATGACGCTGCAGCGGAACCTGGGCTGGGACGAGCGGGTGAAAGTGACGGAGCTTGATGCGGATACCTGCATCAAGGCGAACTTGCCGCCGCCCGAGCGGCGCGGCGTGATTTTGATTGACCCGCCTTATGAGGTGAAGAACGAGGCGGAGCGGGTCATCCGCATGATCCGCCATGGGCTTCGCCGCTTTGCGCAGGGCGTGTTCATGCTGTGGTATCCGGTGAAGGCCGATGGGCTTGAGAACGTGCTGACAAGCGAGGTTCAGGCGATGGGTGTGGCTTCGACCTTAAGAGTGGAACTGATGGTGCGCGAGGCTTTCGATGCCGGCGGGCTGGCGGGATCGGGGCTGCTGATTTTGAATGCGCCGTGGAAGCTGGACGAGGACTTGCGGGTGATTGTTCCAGCGCTGGCGGAACGGCTGGGACTGGGCGCGTTCGGGCGCGGGACAGTGGAGTGGGTTGTGCCGCCGAAGTGATGTGAGATTTGAGTGCGTGGCTACCCCCACCCCAACCCGACCGGCCGCAATGCGGCGCTCGCAGGCTCGCCCCCACAAGGGGGAGGGGCTTTAGGCGAAAGGGGGAGGGCCTTGCGGATCAGTTGGCGGTGGCGATAGCTGCTGCGAGGTCCTTGTATTCCTCGCAAGTGGTGCCGCAGCTCTTCTCGATTGCTGCGAGTTCATTCTGCGCAAGATCGATGCGACCCGCGGCGATGTAGCCTTCGCCGAGATATTCGCGGGCGAGGTTGAAGCCGGGGTCGATGGCGAGCGCCTGACGATAGTAGGTGATGCCGATTTCGAGGCGGCCTGCCTTGCGGTGGCTGTAGCCGGTGTAGTTCAGCACGCGCGGGTCCTGCTGGTTCTGGACGGTGGCGAGAACCTCGATCGCCCAGTCATACTGGCCGGCCTTGGCGAGCGCGCGGCCCTGCTGGTAGAGGTCCTCGTCAGGCAGGATGCCGGACTGCGTCTTCACGCACTTCTTCTTCGTCTTGTCCCAGACTTCGCCCTTCTTGCACTTATGGGTGACGGTGGAGTCCGTGGCGTTGTCGTCTCCCGCAGCGAAAGACGCCGTGGAGAGCGCCAGCAGGGCTCCTAATCCCAGTACCGTGAATTTCAACATGTCCCGTCTCCCTTGATGATTTCATTGACTACGCTACGCCGGGAGTGATGGACGCATTCCATCACGAAATTGTGCCGGATGTTGAAAGTCGAAAAATGAACACTTTATGAACGGCCTGTTCAACTCTGGATCAGTTGGCCTGTGGCAGTCTTCTCCCATCGATGCGGAAAGCATCAATCAACACCAGGAGAGAAACATGACCCAGATTCAATCAGCACGCAAACTGATCGTCGCTTCAACCTTCGGCGCGGTAACCGCCGTCATCATGCTGGCACAGGCCGGGCAGGCCAGCGCCGAGTCGGGCGTTCTGAGCTGCGAAGGCGCTAACCGCCGCGCCGTTCTGAACTGTTGCGAAGAACGCGTGAGCAAGTATGGCCTGCCGCTGTGGATGCGCCAGGTGGGAGCACATTGCAGCACGCCGCAGATCGTGAAGTGCCGGCGCAGTCCTTTGGCGGCCGCCGCGGCGGCCGGAGTAAGCAAGCCCTGCAAGATCGTGAAGATCCAGATCGACGACAGCAATGACAAGGACCGGGGCCGAGGGAATCGGGGCAAGGGCGGCCGTGGCAATGGCGGCAATGGACCCAGGATTTAACCCGCCCCGGGCTTGAAAACGCCGGAGCACCGATGGCCCGGCCCCCGCTTTTCAGGGGCCGGGTTGTGGCGCGCAAGCTTTGACTCTGGCGCTTTTTTCGCTTCACAAGTGATTCTACTTGTTCGCCCCATGCGCTAGGGTTGCCAACGGTAGATCCATTCCATGCGGCGGAGCGCGGGACTGCTGCCGCCATAGCGCAGCATGGCATTGCGGGCGAGCGCCAGGGCGCCCTTCGCGTGATAGACGCGGCCCATGCGGCGGGACTGTTCCTGAATGCGCGAGGTGCGTTCGCGTCGCGTGTTTTCGATATTGACGAAGGCCGATGCCGGAGCCAGCCCGCGCGACAACTCGCGCGACAGGGTGCAGGCATCCTCCAGCGACATGACGGCGCCCTGCGCCAGATAGGGAAGCGTGGCGTGGGCGGCATCGCCCAGCAGCAAGGCATTGTCCCTGGCCCAGCGCGGGATGCCGGGGAGGTCGGCTCCTTGCCATTTCAGCCAGGCGGCGGGGGCTTCGAGCAGGAGGGCCAGTGCGTCGCAGGCTTGAGCGAAGCGGGGCAGAAGCTCGCTCTGCAGGGCTTGCGTGCTCCAGCCTTCGCCTTCGTTCTTGGCATCGACCGCCGCGACGATGTTGAAGCTGCGCCAGTTGCTGACGGCGTAGTGCACAACATGCCCGCCGGGATAGAGCCAGAGGGTGACGCAGTCGGCCTCGATCTCAGGCGGAACGTCTTGCAGCGGAATGAGGGCGCGGAAGATGGTGTGGCCGCGGTGGACCGGCGCGGCCGGACCGCTGATGAGGGTGCGCAGGGTGGAGCGGATGCCGTCGGCCGCGATGATGGCGGCGCCGGGGATGGCGCTGCCATCGGCCAGCAGCAGGCGGGCGGCGGGCCCGGTTTCGGCGCCGGTGACGCGGGCGCCGGTTTCGAGCGTGATCGACGGCAGGTTTTGCGCGGCGGCGAGCAGACCGCCGAGTAGATCGGCCCGGTGGCAGACGCGGTAGGGCGCGCCGAAACGCTCCTCGAAAGCCTTGCCCAGGCGGATGCGCTGCAGCAGGCCGCCGGAGCGGCCGTCGCGCACATGAATTTCAGACGGGATGACGCAGTTTGGCGCGACCGCATCCCAGGCGCCGAGGTGGCGGAGGGCGGCTACCCCGTTCGGCGACATCTGGAGGCCGGCGCCCACCTCCTCGAAAACGGGCGACTGCTCGAACAGGCGCGACGGCAGTCCGGCTCGCGCCAGGCCGAGCGCCGCCGCCAGCCCCGCGATGCCGCCACCGGCGATGAGAAAGCGATGATCCGACATGGAGCGATTCTGCCACATCGGGACGGCATCTGAGAAGCGGCGGATTGAGGCTTGCCCGTGGCGGCCCGGCGTCCTAGACAAAGCCCGCATTTCGAAAGGGTTTCCGCCATGGGCTTCATTTCCGACGCACTGAACCGCATCCAGCCTTCCGCCACCATCGCCATTTCGAACAAGGCCATGGCGCTGAAGGCCGAGGGCAAGGACGTGATCGGGCTGGCGGCGGGGGAACCCGATTTCGACACGCCCGATAACATCAAGGATGCGGCGATCGCGGCGATAAAGGCGGGGAAAACGAAGTACACCGCCGTTGATGGCATTCCGGAACTGAAGAAGGCAATCTGCGACAAGTTCAAGCGCGAGAACGGGCTGGACTACAAGCCCTCGCAGGTTTCGGTCGGCACCGGCGGAAAGCAGGTGCTGTTCAACGCGCTGATGGCAACCGTGAACCCCGGTGACGAGGTGATCGTGCCGGCACCCTATTGGGTGAGCTACCCCGACATCGTGATGCTGGCGGGGGGAACGCCGGTATTCGTCGACTGCAAGATGGAGCATGGCTTCAAGCTGCAGGGGGCGGATCTCGAAAA
The DNA here is from genome assembly GCA_022842165.1 of bacterium. Classification (GTDB taxonomy): domain Bacteria; phylum Pseudomonadota; class Alphaproteobacteria; order Rhizobiales; family Aestuariivirgaceae; genus Aestuariivirga. The sequence goes on along the minus strand of JALHQC010000073.1, from coordinate 6,212 downwards.
GGCGATCACGCCGAAGACCAAGTGGCTGATCCTCAACTCGCCGTCCAATCCGTCGGGGGCGGCCTATTCTCGCGCCGAACTGAAGGCCATCACCGATGTGCTGGTGAAGCACCCCAATGTGTGGCTGCTGACCGACGACATGTACGAGCATCTCGTCTACGACGATTTCGAGTTCACGACGCCTGCGCAGGTGGAGCCAAAGCTTTACGAGCGCACGCTGACGATGAACGGGGTTTCGAAATCCTATTGCATGACGGGCTGGCGCATCGGTTATGGCGCGGGACCGGAGCAACTGATCAAGGCGATGTCGAAGCTGCAGTCGCAGTCGACGTCCAACCCCTCGTCGATCGCGCAGTGGGCGGCGGTCGAGGCGCTGAACGGACCGCAGGATTTCATTCCGCGCAACAACAAGGCGTTCAAGGAGCGGCGCGATCTCGTCGTCTCGATGCTGAACCAGGCCAAGGGCATTTCCTGCCCGACGCCCGAAGGCGCGTTCTATGTCTATCCCTCGTGCCTCGGCGCCATCGGCAAGACGGCACCTTCGGGCAATGTCATCCGCAACGACGAGGATTTCGTGACCGAACTGCTGGCGGCGGAGGGTGTTGCGGCGGTGCATGGCGCGGCCTTCGGCATGTCGCCGTTCTTCCGTATTTCGTACGCCACCGCAACCCAGACGCTCGAAGACGCTTGCAACCGCATCCAGCGCTTCTGCGGCAATCTCCGCTAAAGGAAATCATCCAATGATCTACGAGACTTCGGTTCCCTATTTCGTGCATTTCCTGAACTCGCTCTCGGCGATCCTCAAGAAGGCGGAGGCGCATTGCGCCGCCCGCAAGATCGACCCCGCGGTGATGCTCAACATGCGGCTTTATCCCGACATGTTCGCGCTGACCCGGCAGGTGCAGATCGCCTCCGACTCGGCCAAAGGGGCGGGGGCGAGGCTCGCGGGCATCGCGGTTCCGAGCTTTCCCGACGATGAGAAGAGCTTCGCCGAATTGCAGGCGCGCATCGCCAAAACCATCGACTTCCTCAATACCCTGACGAAGGAGCAGTTCGCCGATGCCGCCTCGCGCGCCGTCAGCTTCAAGGCCGGTGGGCGGGAGATGAACTTCACCGGCCAGGACTATCTCGAGCGCTGGGCGAAGCCCAATTTCTATTTCCACATCACCGCCGCTTACGCGATCCTGCGGCATTGCGGCGTCGAAATCGGCAAGCCCGACTATCTGGCCGGTGGCGCCTGAACGCCTTTTCGGCCGGAACCATGCCGGTGGTCAGCCGTTGAGGGGCATCCCATCCCTCAATCGAAAGGACTATCGTCATGAAGCGGATCATCGCTGCCTCAATTCTTGCACTCGCCGTCACCGCAGCGCCGGCCCTGGCCAAGAGCGGCGTCAAGGTCGGCATTCTCGATTGTGACGTTTCGGCGGGCGCCGGCTTCCTCATCGGCTCGTCCAAGGACGTTTCCTGCACCTTCAAGGGCGACAATGGCCGCCGGGAGGAATATCGCGGCAGCCTCGGCAAGCTCGGCATCGACATCGGCGTGACGGGCGAGGCCTCGATGGCGTGGATCGTCTTCGCGCCGGGCAAGGTGAACAAGGGTGCGCTCGAAGGCACCTATGGCGGCGCGGGCGCCGAAGCGACCGTGGGCGCCGGCCTCGGCGCCAATGTGATGGTGGGCGGCTTCGAGAAAACCATCAATTTGCAGCCGATCAGCGTCAAGGGGCAGACCGGCCTCAACATCGCGGCCGGGCTGTCGAGCCTGCGGCTCGACTACGTGAAGTAACGCATCGGCGTTCCTGCGCTGGCGATTGCCGCCCCGGTACTGTCCAATTGAAGACACAATGGACAGGCTAAGAGGTGGCAATCGCAACGCAGGGACCCATCATGAAAAAGATCATCGCCGCCTCGCTCCTGATGCTGGGGCTCGCCGCTTCGCCGGCACTGGCCAAAACCGGCATCAAGGTCGGGCTCCTGACCTGCGACGTCCAGGGCGGCGTGGGCTGGATCATCGGGTCGTCCAAGAAGATCGGCTGCGTGTACCAGCCGTCCGGCGGCGGCAAGTCCGAGACCTATACCGGACGGATCGGCAAACTCGGCATCGATATCGGCGTCACCGGGCGGACCAGCATTGCCTGGGTCGTTTTCGCGCCGGGCAAGCTGAAGCGCGGATCGCTCAAGGGCCAGTATAGCGGGGTTTCGGCGGAAGCGACCGTGATCGGCGGCCTTGGCGCCAATGTGCTGGTGGGCGGATTCCGCAAGTCGATCAATCTCCAGCCCTTGAGCATCCAGGCGCAGACGGGGCTCAATATCGCCGCGGGCATCGGCAGCCTGACACTCGAATCACACTGATTCGAGCCTTTCCTCGGGTCATAATGTCCGCTGCTGCACGCAGATTGGGCTGAAACTGTCGCTTTTTGGCATCACTTGCGCTTTTCCTCGATGATTGTGGGGCTAATTCGTGTCCCAATCTTGCCGGGCCGGTCAAGCTGGTGCTACAAGTCTCCCCGGATTTGAAGATTGTGGGGTGAGGACATGAAGAAGAAGATCAGACTGGCGACAGTGATGCTGTCGGGCACCATGGTGGCTGCGGCTTTCGGCGGCGGTGCAGTGTTCGCGGCGGATGCGGAGAGCTTCGCGCTTCCCGCGGTTTCGGCCCCTAACGGCAAGCTCGAGCTTGGCGGCGGCTATTCGGAGATCGACGATCTGGGCGACGACGCCCTGATCTACGGCGGCGCCTCCTTCAGCTTGCCGGTCGGCGATGCCTTCGGCTTCCAGGCCGACTTTGCGGCGTCGCATCAGTTCGAAGACACGATCTACGGCGGCGCGGCGCATTTCTTCACGCGCGACCCCAATTCCTACCTGATCGGCATCGTGGGCGGCGCCGGCTTCTCGGAAAATGCCAACCTCTATTTCATCGGGCCGGAAGTCGAGCTTTACGCCGGCAACTTCACCCTGGAAGCCTGGGGCGGCTACATGAACCTCGACGTCGACGGACTCGACTCGAGCGATGAACTGTTTGCACAGGTGGACCTGGCTCTGTACGCCACCGACAACCTCCGCTTCAGCGTTGGTGTCAGCTCGGTTGCCGAGTTCGAAAGCGCCAATGTCGCGATGGAATGGCTGATTGCAGATACCGGCCTGCCGCTGGCCCTGACCGCCAAGGGCGAGTTCGGCGAGGACGACTACATGGCCGTCAGCGCCGGCCTGAAGATCTACTTCGGCGCCGACGATTCGAAGTCGCTGATCCGCCGGCACCGCGAGGATGACCCGCGCAACCGTGGCCTCGACGCATTCGGCTCCGCCGGCTCTGCCTATTCCAACCAGAACAACGGTGGCAATGGCAACGGCGGCGAAGAGGGCGGCGGCGGTGAAGAGTGCTTCGGCGGTGAAGAGGGCGATCCCTACTGCTACCCCACCTAATCGACTGCACGGGCCGCACGAGCTGCGGCCCGTTTGATTCCCGGACGGCCCTATGACCCGCCGCGTGTTGCTGGCCTGGGAGTTTGGTGCCGGTCTTGCTCACGTGATGCTTCTGCGGGGCATTGGCCGGCATCTCAATGTCATGTCCGGCGATCTCGAACTCGTCTACGGCCTTCCCAACATCGAAGCAGGACTGAGCGTCGGGCTGCCGGACGACAAGGTGGTGCTGGCGCCGCATGTCCGCCCCAAGCCCGGCTGCCCGCCGCTGGCGCCGCTGCAGGCGCACCGCACATTTGGCGGCATCATGGGCGAGGCTATACTCGGCGAGCGCCAGGACGGGTTGCGCTACCTCACAGAATGGAAAAGCCTCATCGACCGGGTGAAGCCGGATGTGATCGTAGCGGATTATGCCCCGGTCGCCACGATGCTGGCGCGTGGGCGGATACCCGCCGTCGCCTGCGGCATCGGCTACACGCTGCCGCCCGCCGACATCGATGTGTTTCCGGTCTTCGCGAAGTCGAAACGGCCGCCGCTCGCCAGCGAGGAGGAACTGCTCGACCGCTTCAACGGCGTGCTGGCGCAAGTGGGCGGCCGCAAGCTGGACCGGCTGCCACAGATGAACGAGGCGGAGGCCTATGGCCTCTGCACGGTGCCGGAATTTGATGTTTACGCAGATATTCCGGGGCGCGACTGGCTGGGCACGATCCTGCCGGGCGGCACGCCGGAACCGGTCGAGAGCTATTCCGGCGGGCTTGCCTATTTTCACCAGAAGCAACAGTTCGAGGACAATCTGGTCGATGGGTTGATCGGAAGCGGAATCGCCATCGAGGCCTACATGGGCGAGCCGATGCGGCGCACCGCCAAGCGGGCGCGCGGCTCGGGACTGCGCCTCTCGGATGAGCCTTTCGAACTGATCCGCGCCATGCCGGGGCGGGCGGTGGCCGTTCATTCCGGCTCGCTGGGGTTTACCGCCGCTGCTGCCTTTGCGGGTGTGCCACAGGTGATGCTGCCAAAACATCAGGAGCACTCCACCAACACGCGCGACCTGGTGGCGCGGGGCGCGGGAATCGTGGTGCCGACGGCGAAGCGGACGCCGGAGCGGCTGGCCGCCGTCATCCGCGAGGCGGCCGAAAGCGCGGCCATGCGGCAGGCGGCGCGGGATTTCGCCAGCTCGCTCGACCCGTGGCGGAAAGCGGACCCGGCGCGCATCATCGCCGAGCGGACGCTGGCGCTGATCAGCTAGCTTCCGGCAACTCGCAGACATAGTCGAAATGCTTGCCGCTGGCGGCCAGCGGCATGCTGTCGAGCTGCCTGAAGTACACGGTTACCGGGCGGTTCAGGGTTTTCAGCACCACGTCGCGCATCGCCTCGTAGTCGGCTTCCGAAACGCTCCGTGAGCTGACGAAACGCAGTTCGATCCCGTCAGGCGCGACTTGCGCCCATTGCCAGCGCGTGGCGCCGACGAGGCCCGCGTTTTTCGACATCTTGAAGTCGGGCGCCATGACGGTGCCGTCGGCGAAGCGGAAGCGGCTGCGCATGCGGCCGCCGGCAATCGTGAAATGCGGAAGCCCGCGGCCGCAGGAACAGGGCTCGAGCAGGGTGACGAGATCGCTCATCACATATTTGATCAGCGGCATTGCGTAGCTGTAGAGCGGCGTGACGCAGGCAAAGCCTTCCCGGCCTTCGCCGCAGGGCTCGAATTCCTTGTCCAGCACATCGAGCCGCATCGATTCGGCGTGCAGATGCATTTGGCCGGAGGCGGGGCACTCACCCGCCAGCACGCCGCATTCGATCGTGGTATACTGGTCGAAAATCCGTGTACGGAGAATGTCGCGGGCGAGAGCGCGGTGGTGCGGCGTCACCAGTTCGCCGAGCGTCACGACGCCATGCAGCTCCGGGGTGAGCGACGGGTCCTGCCCGACCGCTTCCGCGAGCGCCAGCAGATTGACCGGAAAGGTATTGAGATAGCAGGGGCCCTTGCGCCGCAGCCATTCGAGCTGCCATTGCGGCGGGGTCGATATCGTGAGATCGACCCACGGGCCATGGCCCGGAATGTTGCGCCAGTTGGCGCCCCAGCGCGATTCGTGAGTAAAGCCATCGGGATAGTCGGCCTTGCCCGGCGCGAAGGGGCGGATGGCGGCGAAGGGCGCCCTATAGTCGAAGCCGTGCCAGTCCATGAAGCGCACGCTGGCGGTGATCGCCACGCGCGCCTGGATCTGGCACTTCAGGACCTTGACCGGGGTGCCGGTCGAACCCGAGGTCGAGACGAGACCGGGCTTTCCGGCCTCGGGGGGAAGCTGCCGGCTTTTCAGGGCGTCGAAATTTTCCTGCACGTCCTTGCGGGTCAAGGGCTCGACCTCGTCCCAGCCGCCGATGTTGAAGTGGCCGCGCCGGGTGAAGAGGGGGTCGAGCCGCGTTTGGTAGAAGGGCACGTGCTCGCGGGCGTGGCGGGCGAGACGCTCGAGCAGCCGCGTCTGCACCGCGGCGATGTCGTCCGCGCTCCACCATTGCGATTGCGCAAGGCCATCGCTGAAGGCGCCTATTGCCGACTCGGGCGGCTGTTCCACTATCGCATGACCCTTTCGCTTCCGCGGGCGCGCGGCCCGGATTTCGCTTGCCGCCCTTGCCAAACGGAGTCAAGCTTTGCGCCGTGGAACCGCCCCCGGTGGTGATCCCGCCAGTAGAAGAAGGGCGGTCCTTCGACGCACATTGAATTGAGCAGTCAAAGGAGAATAGGCCATGGATCACACAAGCGGCAGAAGGCCCCCGGGCTCGCGGTGCATCGCACTCGT
>JALHQC010000072.1 GCA_022842165.1 bacterium | reverse complement strand
ATAGCCCGCGCGGCCCTTGAAGGCCATGCGCGACAGGGCATAGGCGGCGAAGACCGCCACCATCATGGTGATCGCCGTCGCGCCGATCGAGACCACCACGGAATCGAGAATGGCGCGGCGCGAATCATAGGCCTCGGTGCCAGCGACACCCATGCCGATGCCCTGGTCGATGGCGAGGCCCGAACGCGACAGGCCAAGCAGCGTCACGGCATAGTTCACCAGCGTCGGCACGAAGTCGAAGAAGACGACGCGATCCTTGTCGAAGACGGCCGATATCGGTTTGATCGAGGTGAGGGCCCACCACAGGATCGGGAACATGAAGACGAAGGTCACGAATACCGCCGTGATGTCGCGGAGAATGCGGATGAGACGCGGCTGTTCCATCAGAGCTTCACCTTGAAGATCTTCATGAAGAGCGAGGACACGATGATGACGATGATCAGCGTCAGCAAAGCAATCGTCGAGGCATAGGGGAAGTCGGCGTTGCCGAAATAGATGCGGCCGGCATAGGAGGTCAGCGTTTCGGTGGCGGTGCCGGGGCCTGAATCGGTCATCACCTTCACGTAGTCGAAGGCACGGAAAAGATCGATGCCGCGAATGAGTACCGCGATGGCGATGACCTTCGACATCATCGGCAATGTGAGCTTGAAGAAGGCCTGGGTCGCGGTGGCGCCATCGATCGCCGCGGCCTCGAAAGGTTCCTTCGGCAGCGAGCGCAGGCCCGCCAGCATGATCAGCACCATGAAGGGTGTCCATTGCCAGATCTCGGCCATGAGGACGCCTGCCATTGCAGTGTTGGCGCTGCCCAGAATCGAGTAGCCCGTCGGCAGCAGCCCGAGTGCGATGATGCCGCGCGCCAGAACTCCGAACGAGCCGTTCAGCATCAACAGGAACATCATGGCCGTGACGGCGGGCGGAATGACCAGCGGCAGCGTCATCATGGCGCGCATCAGGCCATAGCCCTTGCGGTCGGAATCGAGCAACAGGGCGATCAGCATGCCAAGCACGAGCTGGAAGACGAGGGCGATGCCGGTATAGATGAAGGTGTTGGCCATCGCGTCCCACACGCGCTCGTCGCGCAGCAGCTTCAGCCAGTTGAAGTCCGGCGCGAAGGAGAGCTTGCGGGTGACGGGATGCTTCCGCTGCAGCGACAGCCAGATGGCGTAGAGCAGCGGGTAGATACCGAAGACGATCATCAGCGCCGAGGCCGGAAGCAGCCAGGGAAAAGGATGTTCCGAGGACAGCCAGCGCGGCGCCCAAGATCGGCGCATCGCAACGCTGGCGGAAGCTCCTGCCATTTCCGAATTCCTCCCACACTGCCCGAACCGGCAGGCCGAAACTTTTGTTATTCTGAAATTGCAAATGTGCAGGCAGAGCGATGCGGAGTCAACGCCGAAGCGCATGAGGAGCCGATTATTGCGATGCAAAGTTCGTGCTGCGTCGCAATATCGGCGATGCCGTAGCCAAGCGACGCCACGTTCTCCGCAAACCCGATCGGGTTTGCGGAGCATGTCATGCTATCAAGATGCGCTGCGGTTCGGCAGCGGCTACTTCTTGTGCTTCTTCTTCGTCTTCTTCGGCTCGTCGCGGCGCTCGGGCCCGATGACGGAAAGGGCATCTCCCGTGCCCAAGTCTTCTGGCTGCTTGCCATAGGTCTTGAACCTCGCGAGCACGGTCGTCATCTGCGCGTCGTTGAGGATGACCGGCTTTCCGGCCTGGAGCGATGCCCAATACTGGTGGCTGATGGCTTCAACCTCGCCGGCGCGCCAGAGGGCATTCTCGAGATTGTAGCCGAAAGCGATCTGGCCGTGGTTTCCAAGCAGGCAGGCGGAGCGGCCTTCCATAGCCTTGAGCATTACGTCGGACAGGGCCTGGGTGCCGTATTCGGCATAGTCAGAACAGCGGATGTCGGTGCCGCCGCCAATGCCGATCATGTAGTGGAAAGGCGGAATGTCCTTCCGGAGGCAGGCAAGCGCTGTGGCGTAGATCGAATGCGTGTGGACAACGGCATTGGCTTCCGGCCGGTGCTTCAGAATGTCCATGTGCATGCGCCACTCGGTCGACGGCAGATAGGAGCCGTAGTAGCCGCCGTCGAAATCCATCTCGACCACATGCTCGGGCTTCATCTTGTGATAGGGGATGCCCGAGGCGGTAATCAGGAAGCCCTCGTCCGTCCGTACACTGACGTTTCCGGATGTACCCTGGTTGATGCCCTCCTCGTTCATCTTGAGGCAGGTTGCGATCACCTGCTTGCGAAGATCGAGGTATTTCAGCTTGGACATGATAAGTTCCCAATTTGCAAGATCGGGCCGCGGCTATAGACCCTTCGCGCCGTCACATACAAGTGGGCTTGGCGATTGACGCCCATGCAGGGAATACGCAGAGTGCGGGAAAAACGGGATCAAACATGCCTCATGCGAAGCCCCGCGGCATTGCCGTGGTCGATGTCGGGTACACCAACACCAAGATCGCGGTCTTCTCGCCTGATGGCAAGCTGGCGGCAGAACGCAAGGCGCCAAGCCGGCATGTGGAGGGCCCGCCCTACCGTCACATCGATCCTGAACCCATGGTGGATTTCTGCCGTCGGACGCTGACCGAGCTCGACCGCATCCTGCCGATCGACGTGATCGTCCCTTGTGCGCATGGCGCCGCTCTGGCCTGCGTCGACCGGGACGGCAAGCTGGCACTGCCGGTGATGGATTATACGTCGGAACCCCCGGCCGATATCGTTGCCGATTACCGCAAGATCATGCCGGCGTTCGAAGAGGCTTTCTGCCCGTTGTTGCCCATGGCGATCACCCATGGCCTGCAACTTTACTGGCAGGAGCGCAGCGAGCCTGAAGGTTTTGCGCGGATCGCCACCGTGATGCCGTGGATCCAGTATGTGGGATTCAGGCTCTGCGGTGCGGCGGTGACCGAGATTTCCAGCATGTCGTGCCAGACGCATCTGATGGACACGCGCAGCCAGCAACTCTCCTCGATGGTGAAGGCGCGCGGCTGGACGAGGTTCTTTCCGCCCATGGTAAAGGCGTGGGACACGATCGGCACGCTGAAGCCTGAATTCAAGGCCGCAGGCTTTCGCGGCGAGGGGCATGTGATGGCGGGCGTTCATGACTCGACCGCCAATTTCATGCGCTATGTCTGCGCCGGGATCGACCGGTTCTCGCTGGTGTCCACCGGCACATGGAGCATCGCGTTCGATCCTTCAGCTCCGCTCGACGTTCTCGATCCGGCGCGCGACACCAACACCAACACCGATGTGCTGGGCCGCGCCGTGTGCTGCAGCCGGTTCTTCGGCGGCAAGGAATTCGAAGCGGTGTCGGGCGGCGCGGCGGCCGAGGCCGCGACGCTCGATCATGTTGCAGCGATCGTGGCGCGCAGTACCTTCGCCATTCCCTCTTTCACGCCGACAAGCGGCGCGGTTCCCGATTCCGGCGGCAAGGGGCGGATCGAAGGCGCTCCCCCTTCCGGCGATGCCGAGCGCTCGTCGCTTGCGGCACTTTACTGCGCGCAGATGGTGTCCGAACAGCTCGATGCCATCGCATCGCAGGACGACATCATCGTCGATGGGCCGTATTCGCAAAACGGTGTGCTGCTCGCCATTCTGGCGCAGCTGAGGCCCGCGCAGCGCGTGCTGGCGTCCGATCTCCGCGACGGGACGACGGCGGGTGCCGCGGCGCTGGGCCTCATCGAGGATGGCCGGCTGCCGATGATTCCGCTTTCTCTTGTTGCGGCTCAGGTTTCCGCCGTTCCGGGGCTCGAAGCCTATCATGCCGCCTGGAGAAAGAAGGCTTATGGCCAGCGCTAGGCGACTTTCGAAAGCCTCCGGTTAAGGAACTCGCAAGCTTATCGGGGGCATGATGAAGCGTGTGTTTACAGGATGTGTCATGAACTCCGACCTGGCCTTTACAGATGCCGCCTCGTCCTTCACGCTGGTCTGCCCGGGATACCGGGGAGCAGCCTCGCATGAGGGGGCGGGCCGCTCGGAAGGGAAGCTGACCTTCACCATTGGCGCGCAGGTGGTGGCCGAGATCGACCATTCGGACCTTCTTGAAAGCTGGCAGGCGGCAAAGGGCCTGAAACCCCGCGAATCCGCCAAAATGGTGCAGATCGCCGCCGATCATCTGTCGGAAATTCTCGACAGCGGGCTGGCGGCGGGCGACCTCACCGAAGCGGTGACGGATGCCGCCGTGGTGTTCCTGCTGGCGATGAAGCGCAGTGGCATCAAGGATCCCAAGCGGATTCCCGCATGCACCGTGATGTGGAATGGGCACAAGGGCGAGGAACGTGTTTTCTTCGGCACATGAAAGACGCTGAAGCTGAGAAGCTGCCGCCGGTTTCGGCAAGCGATTACGGCCGCAACCTGAGGGGGCTCGGCTTCAACCTGCTGGTGAGCGATGTGCCGCGCGCCGTGGCCTTCGCCACGGAAGTGCTTGGCGCCACAAGCTTTTTCGACAATGACAGCTTCGCGGCCATGAAGCTCAATGGCGGCGACTTCATGTTCCATGCCGACCGGACCTACCGCAACAATGCGCTGGTGGGCCTGGTGGCAGGCCTCGAGGGGCGTGGTGCGGGTATCGAACTCCGCGTCTATGGCTGCGACCCGGACGTGGCCGAGGCCAAAGCGCGGGACGGCGGCTGGACGGTGCTTGCCGGCAGCATGGACAAGCCGCATGGGCTGCGCGAGTGCATCATCCTCGATGACGATGGCTATGCCTGGGTACCGGGCGTGGCGATCAAGGATCAGGCAGCGTAGCGGCGGGGCCAGTCCATTACTGCAGTCACGAAATCCGTGGTGTCGTGCATCGCTTCATCGAGGAGCGACAGGGGTGTGGGGTGGGCGGGCTCGATCTCGCCGGTGGCCTCGCCCTGATCGATCTTCAGGCGCGCGCCGAATTTGCGCGCCAGCCGCTGCATGCGGCTGTTCTCACGCATGCAGATCATGTGAAGCTGGCCGATGCCGCGGTTCTGCGCGGCAGTGATGATACGGTCCATCAGAGCCGAGCCAAGCCCATGTTTCTGATGGTCTTTTTCTACCGCAAAGGCCGCCTCCGCCATGGTATCGCCCAGCGGATGAATGGCGCGGAGTTCGGCCGAAGCATACATTTCCCGCCCGATGAAGGCGCCATAGATCACCGTGCCGATCCGCTTTGCCGTATCGGCATAGGCTTCCAGGAAGCTGTCGTTCACGGCCGTGCCGAAACGGGCAAGGCGGGTTTCGGCATCCAGCCTCAGAAGGTGGCGCCGGAACGCTCCATAGTCTGCCGGCCATAATTTTCGGATGCGATAGATCGCAGTCGCATCGTCCATCCGTTCACCCTTGAACAATATTTTGACCGTCGAAATTAAGATGATGCCGCGGGCCGGAAAATGCAAGGCAAAAGGCCATTTCCAAGCATTCTACAATGGTTCAATGCGATGATTTCAAACTGCACAAGAGATTGTCACACTGCCGAGGCTTGCGGCAGAAGGCGTGTGCTTCTAGGGTGCGAGGCAGAACAATTCAGGGGCTTATACGAGCATGGTCAAGGACATCGGACATTTCATCGGCGGCAACCACGTCAAGGGAACGTCGGGCCGCTTTGCCGACATCTACAACCCCAACACCGGCGAGGTGCAGGCGCGGGTGGCGCTGGCGTCCGCCGCGGAACTTCGTGCCGCGGTCGAGAATGCCAAGGCGGCGCAGCCGCAATGGGCGGCGAAGAACCCGCAGGTGCGGGCCCGCGTGATGATGCGCTTTCTGGAACTGGCCCGGACGCATGCGGAGGAACTCGCAACGCTCATCTCGATGGAGCACGGCAAGACCATTCCGGATGCCTTGGGAGACTTGCAGCGCGGCGTCGAAGTCGTTGAATTCGCTTGCGGAATTCCCCACCTGTTGAAGGGCGAATACACCGATGGCGCGGGCCCCGGCATCGACATGTTCTCGATGCGCCAGGCGCTTGGCGTCACCGCCGGCATCACGCCGTTCAATTTCCCTGCCATGATCCCCCTGTGGAAGGCGGCGCCGGCGATTGCCTGCGGCAATGCCTTCATCCTGAAGCCCTCGGAGCGCGACCCCTCGTGCCCGATGCGGCTTGCTGAACTCTTCCTCGAGGCGGGCCTGCCGCCCGGCATCCTCAACGTCGTCAACGGCGACAAGGAAGCGGTTGACGGCATCCTGGACGACCCCGACATCGCCGCCGTGGGCTTCGTGGGTTCCACTCCCATTGCCCAGTATGTCTATGGCAGGGCTACGAATAATGGCAAAAGGGCGCAGTGCTTCGGTGGTGCGAAGAACCACATGCTGGTGATGCCCGACGCCGACATGGACAAGGCTGTGGATGCGCTGATCGGCGCGGGCTATGGCTCGGCGGGCGAGCGCTGCATGGCGATCTCGGTCGCGGTTCCGGTGGGCGAGGCGACGGCTAACGCATTGGTCGAAAAGCTCATTCCGCGCGTCGAGAAGCTGAAAGTGGGCCTCTCCACCGACCGTGAAGCCGACTATGGCCCGCTGGTGACGCAAGCAGCGCTCGACCGCGTGAAGGGCTATATCGACCTGGGCGTCACGGAAGGCGCCACCCTGAAGGTCGACGGGCGGGGCTTCAAAATGCAGGGCTACGAGAAGGGCTATTTCCTCGGCGGCACGCTTTTCGACAATGTTACCAAGGACATGCGCATCTACAAGGAAGAGATTTTCGGGCCCGTCCTGTCGGTCGTCCGCGCCAAGACCTATGACGAGGCGCTGGGGCTGGTGAACGATCATGAATATGGCAACGGCACCGCGATCTTCACGCGCGATGGCGACACGGCGCGGGATTTCGCCTCGCGCTGCCTGATTGGCATGGTGGGCATCAACGTGCCGATCCCGGTGCCGCTGGCCTACCACACGTTTGGCGGCTGGAAGCGCTCGATCTTCGGCGACCTCAACCAGCATGGGCCGGACTCGATCCGCTTCTACACCAAGACCAAGACGGTGACGGCGCGCTGGCCGAGCGGCATCAAGGAAGGCGCGCAGTTCTCGATCCCGACGATGCGATAAGGCACGCTCCGGCGTCAAAACGCATCGCTTTCTGAAGCAAAAACCGAGGGTTTTGACGCCAATCCGGGAGGGAAATTCCCTGACACCGTCAGGCAACTCTTGCGGGGGGCGTAAGCACCCCCTGAACTGTCATCCTCGGGCTTGTCCCGAGGATCCATCGGGCAGCGCGCGCTGGCGGATGAATGGGCCCCCGCAACACGTGCGGGGATGACAATTATGGGCGGGTGTTACTTCGGCGCGAAATAGCGCAGCTGGCCTGTCTGCCTTCAGTTCAGACAGTGCCAATTGCTTTTAGAGTTTCTGGCGCGCGGGTCTTCCATTATACGGCGCAATTGAGTAACCGTTAAGACGCACGTTTGCCGAACTATACCAGTCTAGTGGCTAGGAATGTTCTGCCTAATGACATGTCCAAGTCTAAGCTCTCTATCATGCAGAGGGGATTATGACAGTTGAAGGGACTAAAATTACTTACGTTTATCGTGACGATGGAAACTACAAAAAATGGGGCGAGTTGCACCTATCTGGGATAATCGCCTTTGCTGAATTAGAGCCATGTCTATTTCAGATTTTTTCGTCGGATGAAAACTTGTTTTTGCCTGAAGAAATCGGTGTCCCCTGCCTAAACAGCGAGTGTTACGATTCGAGAAGTGCCAGTTTTCACGAAATCCATGCAGTTGAAACGTCCGATGTCGATACACCATTGATGCCAACTGAGGAATTTCTAAGCCGATTGCGGCAATCTAAGGAGAGACTGAAGTCAATAGAAGGGCACTTCTCCTTGCGCTCATTGTTCGAACAAAGCTCTATATGACGTGGCACTGAGAGATACGCTGTTCTCGATAGGTGGCAACAACTCAAACGCCTTCGGTGTTCTTGCGAAATCATAAAGCCTAACAAGAGAGTACTTGTCACGGTACTGATGAGAAGCTGCAATCTCATTGGCGGAAATGAAGAACGGCGTCCTTTGGCCGCCGGTAGTCGTTTTTACTTCAATAAATCGTTCTTTTCCCCGCTTATCAAAGGAGAGAATGTCGTAACCTGCTCCATCTCCCATGTCTCGTGATATCCATTTAACTGACTTGCCAAGCCCTGAATGTTCTCGCTCAACCCGCGCGCGCTCCCATTCGAATAGGAGTTTTTCGCCCAATTTGCCCAACTCGCGGTTCTTGTGATCCCGTTCTGCCGGATCGAATTTCCTAATCAAGAACTTTAAACGATCACTAGCATCGTAAACTGAAGATGGTTGAAGAATAGGGGGTTGCTCAAAGAAGATTTCGCTATTTTCGTGCAGTCCCACTGGCGTTCTATTGGCCATAGGATAGGTTATTTCATTCCTTGATTCGAGTCGGAGTTCGATCACATCCAACAGTGCATTCTGAAAATTTGCGCGCGGAACAAATCCTTTAAGCCATGGTATCCCAAGAACATCCAGAACCGCACTGATGTTCTGCCGTTTGAACTCAATCGATCCTTTTGAGCGTCCTGTTAACTCCTGTAGGCGCCGATTTCTCTCAGCTCGATTAAAACTCGTACCGGCGAACTCGAGGCCAAGCATGTCAAAGTAATCGCTCACTACAAGGTCTATCTCTTGCGTAGACCAATTGGTTCTGGGCCCACTTGTAACCAAAAGAGTCCTCTCCCTGATTGGAGTCTACAGTTCTTGAAGTTTTGATCAAGTGCATTGAGTGAAATCTGGGCAATGCAGATTCCACCGCGATCCCGAATATCGTCTTCACTATCCCGCTGCGGCGGAGGAGGTGAACCGCCGCAAGTCCAGAGCGGGCTGGGCTTTCGGCAATCACATTGAAGCCCTGCTTCTTGCGCACTCTATTACGTTCAAGCGCGAAGGCATGACCGAGAAACGCAACGGCCCGGATTTTCTTTTTCCTGGTGAAGCTGCTTATCGCGACCTCTCATGGCCAAGCGAAAAACTGACGATGCTGGGCGCAAAGACATCATGCAAGGACCGATGGCGGCAGGTTCTGGCTGAGGCAAACAGAATAGATGAGAAGCATCTGATTACACTGGAGCCTGGAATATCGGGAACGCAGACAGACGAAATGAAAGCACAGAAACTCCGGCTTGTGGTGCCTTCGGGCCTTCATCAAACGTATCGGGAAGAACAGAAAACGTGGCTTTTCAACGTCTCGAACTTTCTGGAACTGGTCAAGTCCCGGCAATAGCTGTTTTGGTTGAGGCAGATTGCTGCCGCAAGGTCCAGTGGGGTGGGGCGTTGTCATTTCGTGGCCCGAAGCCTAAGACGGCGGCCATGACAAAGCAGCATTCGTTTTTCGACATGGGCGTTCATTCCGCCGAAACCATCGCGCGGCGGCTGCCGATCCTGTGGTGGGGGATGATGTCTCCCGGCGCGGGCAACCAGGCGGAGATCACGAAGATGGTGATCGAGAAGCAGATGGCGTTCGCCGAAGGCGTGTTCGCCATGCAGATGGAACTGTTCAAGATGAGCTTCCAGCCGTGGTGGGCGATGACGGCCAAGACGCATCACGACAACGCACATGGCATGATGCAGGCGGCGATGGCGCCTTCGGCGCGGCGGGTGAGCGCCAATGCGCGCCGCCTGCGGCGGGGCTGACGGGGGGTTCGCTTGTCCACCATTCTTGACAACCCGGCTGTGCTTGCGTCCGGCTATCATCGCCTGCCTGAAGGCCATATCGCCAATGTGGTGACTTGCCTCGAGATGACGGCGAAGCCCCGCTCGCGGCAGGTGCCGCCCGTCGACGGCACCTACCTGACGCGGCTGGGGGCGGGCGACACGCAGCGCTTCCGCGACCTGTTCGCCACCATCGGGCGCGACATCATGTGGTTCTCGCGGCTCATCATGGCGGAGGACAAGCTCGCCGCGATCATCGGCGATGGACAGGTCGAATGCCTCGCGCTGGTGAAGAACGGGATCGACATCGGGCTGCTCGAACTCGATTTCCGCGGGACAGATGTCTGCGAACTGTCGTTCTTCGGGCTGGTGCCGGGCGCCATCGGGCTGGGCGTTGGACGATACCTGATGAACGAGGCGCTGGAACGGGCCTGGGCGAAGCCCATCTCGCGGATGTGGGTTCATACCTGCACGCTCGATCATCCGGCCGCGCTGTCGTTCTACCAGCGCTCGGGCTTCAGGCCCTATGCCATGATGGTGGAGGTGCACCCGGACCCGCGCCTGACCGGGCACATGCCGGTGGACGCGAGCCCGCAGGTGCCGTTGCTGACGCCTTAGATATAGTGCCCCATCGAGATCAGTTCCGCGACCTCGGCCATGAAGGGCTGGGTTTCGGGATCGGCCATCACGCGCTCGCCGGCGGATTTTGCATCGCTCAAGGTTTTCCAGGTGACGATGTCGGTGAAGACCTGCGGATCATCGGCAGAGGTGACGGCATGCCAGCCGAGGAAGCCGGGGAAGGCCTCAATATGAGGCCTCACCGCGCGGCGGGCGGCTTCCGCCGTTTGGGCATTCTTCACCTTGTAGACAGTGATTTCGATACAGTGGGCATTCGCTGAAGCTTTCATGGATTATCCTCTTTGCCAGTTGGGCGGCCTTTGGATAGAAGGTGCCTGCTGACAGGGCGGGTCAGGAACGAGGGGCCATACGGGTGATTCCAGACTTTATCCGGAATGCGGGGCATGAATTGCCCTTCATCCTGCTGCTGATCGCGCTTCTGGGCTTCCGCTCGCGGGTGACGCCGCGGGCTTCGATATTCATCAAGGCGCCGCCTGAAAAAGTCTTTGCGCTCGTCGATTTCACCGAGGGCGAGAACCAGCGCTGGCAGCGCACCAAGGTGCGCTCTACCCTTGTTGATCCCGCGAGCCAGACCTATCGCCTCGACTTCGTGACGCCGCTTGCCGCAGGCGCCGTCCAATCCTCGCAGGCGCTGTTCCGGGTGGCGAGGCGGGAGGCGCCGCACTTTCTCGAGATCGACCGGGCGGGGATCGAGGGACAATCGGCCAACAACCAGCTTCTGAAGATGACGGCGAAGCTTACCCCCGAGGCGCAAGGCACCAGGCTGGTGCTGACCTATCACTGGGGACCCAGGCCGCTGCTGGCGCAGCTTCTGGCGCGGGCCGACATGTGGGGCAGCGTGTTCCGCCTCAAGGGTGTGGCCGAAACCGGCGTTCCCGACTATCGCAGCGATGCGATGATCTCGGCGGGCGTTGCCATCGTCACGGGTGTCGTCTCGCTCGCCACCTTCGTGATCGCCTTCGGCTGGATCATCGCGCCGCTCCTCGTGCTGGCGTTGCTGATCCACGAGTTCGGGCATCTGCTGGCCTATCGCCTCATCGGCCAGCCCTGGGGGCGGCTCGTCTTCCTGCCCTTCCTCGGCGCGGTGGCCGTGCCGCGCATGGGCTTCACCACGCAGGGGCAGATCGTGTTCGCCGCCATGATGGGGCCGGCCTTCAGCGTGGCGGTGCCGCTCGCCGCGGCATTGGGGGTGTGGCTCGAGGCGCCGCGGCCCGAGCTGCTGGTGATGCTGGGGATCGTCGGCTGCGGGCTCAACCTGTTCAACCTGCTGCCGGTCGAGCCGCTGGACGGCGGCATCGTGCTGCGCTCGGTGCTGGCCAAGATCTTCGGGAGCTGGGCGCGCTTCGGGCTCATTGCCATGGGGGCGGCAATCGTTGCCGCGGGATTCGCGATCGAGCAGGTGCTGCTCGTCATCTTCGGGGTGCTGGCGCTGCTGATGAACCTCCGTCCACGGACGATCGACCATGGGCTCCAGCCGATGACCAGGCTGCAGGTGTCGATCTCGGCCTTCTCCTTCATGTCGGTGGTGGCGGCCTATGCCGTGATGCTGCGGCATTTCATGACCTTTACCTGACGCGCCATGGGTTCGCTTCTCGAGGCCTATGAACGGCGGCGGCAGGCGGGCGAGATCAGGCCCGATGCAGCGCAGCTGCCAGTGGTGCAGAGGCTCGACCGGCTGGCCGATGATTTGGCGCGGCTGCCGCAGGCGGGCGGATTGTTCTCGGTCTTCCGCAAGCCGTTGCCTCCGCCCAAGGGCCTTTACATTCATGGCGAGGTGGGGCGCGGCAAGACCATGCTGATGGACCTGTTCTTCGGCGAGGTTCAGGTGGCCCGCAAGCGCCGGGTGCATTTCCACGCCTTCATGCAGGACGTGCACGCCAGGCTGCACCAGGCGCGGCAATCGCACGCGCGGGATGCGATCGCCCCGGTGGCCAAGGCGATCGCTTCGGAAGCCCGGCTGCTCTGCCTCGATGAAATGCAGATCACCGACATTGCCGACGCCATGATCGTCGGGCGGCTGTTCGAGGGGCTGTTTCAGGCGGGCACGGTGATCGTGACCACCTCCAACCTCGCGCCGCAGGAACTTTACCGCGACGGGCTGAACCGCCACCTGTTCCTGCCCTTCATCGGGCTCATCGGGGAACGGCTCGACGTCATCGCACTCCACAGCGCGACGGACTACCGGCTGGGACGGGTGAAGGCGCATGAGACGTTCCTGACGCCCATCTCGCCCGAAACCGATGCCAAGCTGCAGGATCTGTGGCGGCGGCTGACTGATACCGAGGCGGGAGAGCCGATGGAGGTGGACGTGCTGGGCCGCAAGCTGCATGTGCCGCAGGCGGCGCATGGCTGCGCGCGGTTCACATTCTCGGAGCTTTGCGAGAAGCCGCTGGGGCCGCCGGACTATCTGGCGCTGGCGCACAACTTCCGCACGGTGTTCGTCGAGCATGTTCCGCAACTGGGGCCGGAGCGGCGGAACGAGGCCAAGCGTTTCGTGCTGCTCATCGATACGCTCTATGACGAAAAGGTCAGGCTCGTCGCCACCTCCGCGCAAGGCCCCGACGGCATCTATCCCGCAGGCGACCATGCCTTCGAATTCGGCCGCACGGCCTCGCGCCTGAAGGAGATGCAGTCGGCCTCGTGGTGGGGCAAAAAAATTGCCGAAACTTGACGTTTTGGTCAAGTTTATACGTCGAATTGATTAGCCCGGCACCTTGAAGCTGGTATTTAAGAGGTCTACACAAACGTCGCTTTTGCAGTGCAAAACGACCTGACGGCTCGTGCTCCAAGAAGGACATTCACACATGGCTCGGACAAAAATCGCGTTGATCGGCGGCGGCATGATCGGCGGTACGCTCGCACATCTCGCGGCATTGAAGGAACTGGGCGATATCGTCGTATTCGACATCGCCGAGGGCCTGCCGCAGGGGAAGACGCTCGACATCGCGCAATCCGGCCCGGTCGAAGGCTTCGACGCGAGACTCTCGGGCGCCAATTCCTATGAGGCGATTGCAGGTGCTGACGTGTGCATCGTGACGGCGGGTGTGCCACGGAAGCCCGGCATGAGCCGCGACGATCTCCTCGGCATCAACCTCAAGGTGATGAAATCGGTGGGGGACGGGATCAGGCAGCATGCGCCTGACGCGTTCGTCATCTGCATCACCAATCCGCTGGACGTGATGGTGTGGGCGCTGCAGAAATATTGCGGGTTGCCGGCGAACAAGGTGGTCGGCATGGCGGGCGTGCTGGACTCCGCACGCTTCCGGCATTTCCTG
This sequence comes from bacterium, assembly GCA_022842165.1. GTDB lineage: Bacteria > Pseudomonadota > Alphaproteobacteria > Rhizobiales > Aestuariivirgaceae > Aestuariivirga. The sequence continues at coordinate 763 of JALHQC010000072.1, read as the reverse complement.
GCCGAGGAATTCAATGTGTCGGTGGAAGACGTGACCGCCTTCGTGCTGGGTGGCCATGGCGACACGATGGTGCCGCTGACGCGCTATTCGACCGTTGCCGGCATTCCGGTGCCGGACCTCGTGAAGATGGGGTGGTCGACACAGGAAAAGATCGACAAGATCGTTCAACGCACGCGTGATGGCGGTGCGGAAATCGTGGCGCTGCTGAAGACGGGTTCGGCCTATTATGCGCCGGCTACATCCGCCATCGCCATGGCGGAGAGCTACCTCAAGGACAAGAAGCGGCTGCTGCCGTGTGCGGCATTGCTGACCGGGCAATATGGCGTGAAGGACACTTACGTGGGCGTGCCCGTGGTGATCGGCGAGAATGGTGTCGAGCGCATTGCCGAGATCGCCCTGAACGATGACGACAAGGCGGGCTTCAAGAAGTCGGTCGATGCGGTGCATGGGCTGATGGCGGCGGCCAAGGTCATCGCGCCGGATCTGGCTTGAGCGCGCATTGTTAAACGCGATGGGTCAACTCCCGGCCTATGATCCCCCTCTCCACCGCAACGCGGGGGAGAGGTTGGGTGAGGGGGTGGTCCCGCAGTCTCATTTGGCAGCCGCCTGTGCGGCACTACCCCCTCACCCTGCCCTCTCCCCCACATGCGTGTGGGAGAGGGGGAACTGCTACAGAGGTATCGTATGAACATTCATGAGTATCAGGCCAAGGAAGTGCTCCGCGGCTTTGGCGTGGCGACGGGCAGGGGCCATGCGGCCTTTA
>JALHQC010000071.1 GCA_022842165.1 bacterium | reverse complement strand
AGCATCGAGCCCATGGCGACGCCCGGCAGCGCCAGCGGCAGCGTGACCTGAAAGAAGGTGCGGATGGGCGTGGCGCCGAGATCGGCGGACGCCTCCAGCAGCCGCTTGTCGAGCTTTTCTAGCGAGACGTAGATCGGCGGCACCATCAGCGGCAGGAAGCCATAGACCGCGCCGATCAGCACGGCGGTGGGCGTGTTGATGAGCCGCACGTCGGCGATGCCGATATAGGCGAGCCAGGCCGGAATGCCCTTGCCGCCCAGCAGCATGATCCAGGCGTAGTAGCGCAAGAGCTGGCTGGTCCAGAATGGCGCCATCACCAGCACCAGCAGCGTGACCCGCCATTTGGGATCGACCTTCAGCGCGAGATAATACGCCATGGGGAAAGCGACGATCGCCGTGATGAGCGTGCCCAGCGGCGCCAGCGTCAGCGTGTTGAGGAAGGCTTTGCCGCGCGCCGGAAGGTTCGCGTAATTGTCGAGCGTGAAGGCCGGCACATAGCCGCCGGCGGGCCCCCGCTCGCCGAAGGAGAAGACCAGCACGACCGCCAGCGGAACGAGCAGCAGGAACAGGAAGAACACCCCCGCCGGCGCGAGCAGCAGCGCGGTGATGGTGCGGGAACGGTTCATCGCCTGCACGAGCCGTCCTGGCCGGGCTTGACCCGGCCATCTCTCTCAGCAGGGACAGAGATGCCCGCGACGAGCGCGGGCATGACGGCAGTGTGCAAGCGGGCTGGCAAATGCCTCACGCCGACTTGAAGCGGGCCATGATCTCGGCGCGGAGCGGGTTGGTGAGTGTGGCCGCGGCGCCGAACTCCAGCGGTGCCAGCGCTTCCGCCGCCGGATAGAGGATCGGATTTTCCAGCATCTCCTTCGGCACCAGCTTGTTGGTGCGGGCGTCGGTCGCGGGATAGCCGTGGGCCTTGACCTCGATGGCGTTGATCTCCGGCGTCAGCAGGTAGTCGATCAGCGCATAGGCCGCGTCGATGTTCTGCCCGCCCTTGGGAATCGCGTAGAAATCGCTCCAGATTTCGCCACCTTCCTTCGCCAGCACGTAGAGCATTTCGGGCATGTCGCGCTGCAATTGCGTGGCGTCGCCGGTCCAGCACACGCTCATCCAGGCATCGCCCGAAATGAGCGAGGGCTTGTAGTCGGAATTGATGCCGAAGAGATGCGGCTTCGCGGCGATCAGCAGCTTCTCGGCTTCCGCCAGTTCCTTTTCGTCATTCGAGTTGAAGGAGTAACCATAATACTTGAGCGCATTGCCGATGGTGGTGAGCTGATAGTCATGCACCATCACGCGGCCCGAGGCTTCATTCTGCGTCAGGTCCCAGAATTCCTTCCAGCTCGCGGGCTTCTGCGCCATCGATTTCGAATTGTAGACGAAGCCCGTGGTGCCCCAGTTCTTCGGCACGGCATAGGTCTTGCCGTCGATGATGCCTTCCGCCGTGAAGCGCTGTTCCTGCGAGGCCTGGTCGTAGTTCGGCAGCTTCGCGAGATCGAGTTCCTCGATGAGGCCAAGATCCTTGTAGGTCGAGATCGAGTAGTTGGTGGGCACGAACACGTCCCATCCGGTCGAGCCCGCCTGCAGCTTCGCCAGCATTTCCTCGTTCGAGCCGAACACCGCGATGTTGATCTTGACGCCGGTGTTCTTGGTGAAGTTGTCGATGTTCTCCTGCGCGAAATAGCTGGGCCATGTGGTGAAATTGACCGTGCCCGAAAGAGCCGCATGGGCCTTGCGCGGGCGGAGGCCGGGAACCGCGCTGCTCATCACGGCGGTGGCGAGGCCAAGCCCCGTGACGCCGAGGAAGTGACGGCGCGTGACGCTGCCTTTCTGGTAGCGGCGGAGTTCTTCGATGAACTTGCTAGGCGAAATGAAGTCCGATGTCTTTGTCATTTTTCGTCTCCCTGTTGGTCGCTTCTTCTAGTTCTCCGGCAGGATGCGCTCGGCATCCGCGCGCCAGCCTGCGGCAATCATGTCGCCGATATCGTAGACGCCGGTGAGGCGTTCGGATTTTCGCGGCGCCATCACCATGAACTCGCCGAGCTTGTCGCTGGCCACGCGGTATTCCGTATGTTCTCCGAGAAAGATGCGGTTCAGGACCTTGACCGGAACCCGCGCTGACAGGCCTTCCGGCAATTGCTTCACGCTCGCTGCGATCTCGATCATCTCGGGCCTGACGCTGAGGATTTCGCCGCGTGATGGACCCGCGAAGAAATTCGTCTTGCCGACGAAATCGGCGACATAGCGGTTGATGGGCCGGTCATAGAGGTCGCGTGGGCTACCCGTCTGCTCGATCCGGCCGTCGCGCATGACACAGACGCGGTCCGACATCGAGAGCGCTTCTTCCTGGTCATGCGTGACCAGCAGGAATGTGATGCCCACGTCGCGCTGCAGGTTCTGCAATTCGATCTGCATGTCGTGGCGGAGCTTGGCGTCGAGCGCGGCCAGCGGCTCGTCGAGCAGCAGCACGGCGGGGCGGTTGATCAGCGCGCGGGCGAGCGCCACGCGCTGTTGCTGCCCGCCGGACAATTCATACGAGCGGCGCTTGCCATAGCCTTCGAGCCGCACCATGGCCAACGCCTCGTCCACCGCCTTGCCGATTTCCACTCGTGACGGCTTCGGTGAGCGCTGGCGCAAACCATACGACACATTGTCGGCGACCGAGAGGTGCGGAAACAGCGCGTAGTGCTGGAACACCATGTTCACCGGGCGGCGATAGGCGGGAACGCCGGTGACGTTCTGTCCACGGAGGAAAACCTCGCCCGAAGTCGGCTGCTCGAAACCCGCCATCATGCGGAGGCTCGTCGTCTTGCCGCAGCCCGATGGCCCGAGGATCGACAGGAACTCCCCCGCCCTGACAGACAGATTGTTGTCGAGCACCGCAGCCACGTCGCCAAAGCGCTTGGTCACATTCCGGAACTCGATGACACTCTGGGCTTCGGACAAGGGCACCGCCAGGAAATTACAGTTTCTTACGTTCCAGTACCGGCGTTGGCTTGTCAATGTTCGACGTAGCGTCAGTTCACGCGGCAGTTCGCTTGCGTTCCGGCTTCAAGGCGGAACAGCCGGTCATCGGACCCGAGCGTGGTTTCGAGCATCGCCGGCGGATTTTCAGGATCGGTATATTCGCCCGCAACCAGCCAGGCGCTGGCGCCGTCGCGGCGGCGCAGGCGGAAGCTTTCACAGAAAAATTCATACTGGCTGGCGCGGCACTCGACATCCTTCGTCTTGACGCTGCCATCGCGCAGCCGGAAGGACAGGGCAACATCGAGCAGCGTCGAAGGGAAATCCGCCTCCGGCGTTTCAAGCTTGGCCGGCGCCTTGATCGCCACTGCGATGGCTGTCACCTTCTGTTTCGGATGCTTCGTCAGATGCGCCTTGTCATAACTGCGCTTCAGGCAGCGCCAGCCCGAAGCCGCAATGCGCTCGCGCAGCGGCACGGGGTCTGCCGCGAACGCCGGCCGTGCGGCGCGGTCCTCGGCGATGCAGGCTGCTGCGGGCTGGGGCGTCAGCGCAATCGTGCTTCCTGCCTCCTTCGCCGTCATCCAGCGGCCGCCGCTCTCATCGTCGGGCTCGCCACAGCTCTGGTTGAGGGATAGCCCGCCGCCGTCTTCGTCGAACCCCAGCGTGATGCCGTCACGGCGTCTTTCAAAGCTGAACGAGCCGCCGTCGCAATCGACTCCGCAGCGCAGCCGGCTCTTGTCGTCGCCTGCCCAGCACGAGACCGACTGCGAATAGGTGAAAGGCTTGTCGTTGAAGCGCGCGATGACATCGAGCCAGTGGCCGCTGCCGGGCTTCGCGAACCAGGCAATGGCTTCTTCGCGCGTCATGGCGATCTCTTCGAGTTCCGGATTGGGTTCGTAGATACGGTAGAGATAGAATTCGCCAAGCGTCTGGCCAGGCTTCAGGGCGGCCCCGGAAAGCTTCGCGCCATAACAGGCATCCTGACCCGCCGGGAACATCTCGTGGACCTGGGCTGGAACCTCTTGCCCCGATGCCGGCAGGGCCAGCAGGAACGCGGCGGCGGCATAGGCGAAACAGCGCATGGCGGAAGCTCCCCAATCGAAGCTTCACCTTAGCAGCAAGGCCGGCCGCATCACAATCCGAGCAATTTCCGCAGCTTTCCCTCGCGCAGTTCCGGCGCTTCGCCAAAGGCGATGGTGCCCGCAAAGCGGCCTTCCGCATCGAACAGATATACGCTCGCGGTATGGTCCATCGTGTAGCTGCCGTCGCTCGTCGGCACTTTGGCATAGTGAACGCGGAAGTCGGACGCGAGCTTCGGCAATTGCTCGATGGTGGGAACGAGGGCCTCCATGCGGGGATCGAAATTGGCGATATAGTCCCGCATCTTCTCCACCGTGTCGCGCTCGGGGTCGACGGTGATGAAGAACACGCGGAAGTCCTTCGCCGCGCCGCCGAATGCCGTCAGCGCGCCGCTCATTTCGTAAAGCGTCGTCGGGCAGACCTCGGGGCAATGCGTGAAGCCGAAGAACAGGGCATAGGGCTTGCCCGTGAGGCTGCGCGATTGGACGGCGCCGCCTTTCGACGAGGCCAGCGTGAAGTCGCCGCCGATCTGGACGAGCGGCGAGGACGAGCCCTGTGACTGGATATAGAACAGATAGCCCAGAAGGGCAGCGGCCAGCGCCGCCACCCCGAGCACCGCAAATTGCAGCCTGCGCATCACTGATCCATCGGCGCGTTGGGATTCAGGACTTCGAATTCAATTTCGGCCGTACCCGCCTTTTCGAACACCAGCTTGGCAGCGAAGGTGTCGCCTTCCTTGGGCGGCGTCACGATGTCGAGGAACATGACATGCAGCGAACGCGGCTTCAGTTCGACGCTCGCGCCCGCGGGGATGACGATGCCGTCGGGCAGTTCTACCATCTTCATCACGTCGCCATCCATCTTCATGTCGTGAAGCTGGACGTTGGACGAGATGGTGGCGGTCGCTCTGACCAAGCGGTCGTCCTCGCTGCCGGTGTTGGTGATGATCATGAAGCCGGCGGCCACATCTGCCGCCATGGGCGACTGCCGGGACCAGGGATGCTCGATGACGATGCTGCCAACCTTGATGTCGTGGGCATGAACGGGCGCCGCGGCGAGAACGGATGAGAGCAGCACGGCCGAGCAAAAGGCGCGCGTGAGGGAACGGATGAGAACCATGATGTTTGTCCTTGGAATTTCGATATTGGGGTGCGGCGCTTGGATCGCGCCAATAGCTGCCGGAATTCAGCTGCGGGGTGGGCCCCTGGCGGACCGCCAGTTTCCGCGCCGAGGAGTTGACGCGTCTCCATCGCGGGCGGCGGCTGGCACGGCGGCCGCGCGGCGCGGCGGGTGAACCACGGGCGCCGCATCCAAAGGCGGAACGGCGAAAGCCTGGGCGCCGCAGGAGATGCAGCACGCGTCATGAGAGTGTTGAGCGGGCGCTGGCCCCCTCTCTTCACCAATGCACAGGCTGGCGGCCAGATCGCGTTCGAGCGCGAAGGCGGGCGTCGGCGGCAGCGCCGGCAGAAGGCCCAGCAGCGCTGGAACGAGAAGCGCGACTATCAGCAGCCGGGACACCATGCCCCGGATCCTGATGCCGCCGATCGTGCTCGTGCCCGTCACAGGCCTTCAATGGCAACGGGAATGCCGTTCCGCCAGATCACGCGGAGTCGCAGGGGCAAACGACAGCGGCGTCAGCCCGGCGGTGGGCCCGTGGGATGGTTTGCGGTCAGGCGAGGACCGTGTGTTGCAGATACCCCGGTTGCGAAAGAAATAGCAGCACCGCGTGTCTGGCGCAGCGGAATGGCAAGATGATGGGTTGCGGCCAGCCAGGCCTCGGCGGAGCCTGCCTGTGCTCTGGCGGAAGATCCGCCAAGACCGATGAGACAGGCAAGAAGCACGGCACCAAAGGTGCTGAGCGCACCTTGAAAACCGTCAATTGCCGGACTGCTCCGCATGGTTCGCAGAGTTCCATGAAACCCGGAGGCCCGCAATCAGTCGCGAAATCACATTCCCGTCATGGCCTCTGACGTGGGGAAAGCTTGCATTCGGTGCCATGATCGGCCATAAGCCGCCTCGCCGATAGGCACCCGGCTGGGGGCTGAAAGGAAGGACCATGCGCTTGGAACAAGCGAAGGGTCAGGGGTTGAACCCCGGCTTCCCGTGTCTCCGCTCTTTCGTTTGACCGGTCTTTCGAGCCTTTAAACCAGGTTCGAAAGAGGCTCTGCGCCGGATGTCCAAGGCTCGAAACTGAAACTTTGAAAGGCTAATCCATATGGCTCTTTACGAGCACGTGTTCCTGACACGTCAGGACGCTGCCCCGGCGCAGGTTGAAGCCCTGACCGAGCAGTACAAGGCGATCATCGCTGCCGGTGGCGGCAATGTGACCAAGACCGAATACTGGGGCTTGAAGTCCCTCACCTACCGCGTGAAGAAGAACCGCAAGGCGCATTACACGCTCTTCAACATCGACTCACCCTCGGCCGCCGTCATCGAGATGGAACGCCAGATGTCGATCTCGGAAGACGTGATCCGCTACATGACGGTGAAGGTCGAGGCGCTTGAGGAAGGCCCCTCCGCCCAGATGCGCCGCCGCGAAGACCGCGAGCGCCGCGACGACCGCAATGACAACCCCGTCGAGACGGAGAACAACTGATGTCCGCTCCGCAAGCCCGCCGCCCCTTCTTCCGCCGGAAGAAGAGCTGCCCCTTCACCGGCGAGAACGCGCCCAAGATCGACTACAAGGATGTGCGCCTGTTGCAGCGCTACATTTCCGAGCGCGGCAAGATCGTGCCGAGCCGCATCACCGCGGTTTGCGCGAAGAAGCAGCGCGAGCTGGCCCGCGCCATCAAGCGTTCGCGCTTCTTGGGGCTCCTGCCCTACGTATTGAAGTAAGGAGACGCTGACATGGAAGTCATTCTTCTCGAACGCGTCGCCAAGCTTGGCGCCATGGGTGAAGTGGTCAAGGTGAAGGACGGGTTCGCCCGGAATTTCCTGCTCCGCCAGGGCAAGGCCCTTCGCGCCACCGACGCAAACCGCACCAAGTTCGAACGTGACCGCGCTTCGCTCGAAGCCCGCAACGCCGAACGCCGCGCCGCAGCGGGCGAAGAAGCCAAGTCGCTGGACGGCAAGAGCTTCACCTTGATCCGCCAGGCCGGTGAATCGGGCCAGCTCTATGGTTCCGTTTCGCCCCGTGATATTGCCGAGGCAGCTTCTGCCGTGGGCGTCGCCGTCGACCGCAACCACATCCAGCTGCAGTCCCCGATCAAGACGATCGGCGTCTACAAGGTGACCGTCTCGCCGCATCCGGAAGTCGAAGTCACGGTGACGGTGAACGTCGCCCGCTCGGCCGAAGAAGCTGCGGCCCAGGCCCGTGGCGAGGATCTCTCAGGCCCGGTCTCCGACCGCGCCGAAATCCGCGCCGCCGCCGAAGCCCTGTTCGAACAGGAAGCAGGCGAAGACGACGACCGCTGACAAGCGTAAGTCATCCGGCATTGAAAAGGGCTGCCAGAGGGCGGCCCTTTTTGTTTGGGGTGTTGGAGACGGTTTACGCTCACTCCCCTGCTGTTCAGGAGTACCACGCCCTCGTCGCATGGCATGTTTCCATTGCGCGCCGGTAGGCTCCACGGTTGGTGGCACGTTCCAGATACGCCTGCTCGGCCGGGCCTAGCTCCAGCCCGGCATTCTTTTCTGCCGTCATCAACGCATAGGCCACCGAGATATCGGCAGCGGTGAATGTTTCGCCAGCCAGATAGGGCGTGCGCTCAAGCTGCCGCGTCACCAGTTTGAGGCGATTATGATATTGCCAGAGCGCATGGGCCGCCGTGGGGTTCTGGCGTTCCGCCGCAGACGGCAGCCTGCGGGCATTACCCACCCAATAGATCGACGCGGCAAGTCCGGCTTCCCCAAGATGCAGGAACTGCAGATAGAGGGGATAGGCCGGTGACTGAGGATCCGGCGCCAGAGGCGTCGGGCCATGGCGGGCCATCAGATATTCCATGATCGCGATCGACTCGACCATCGTGACATCGCCGTCCTGAAGCGCGGGAATGAAGCCTGCAGGATTGACGGCGAGAAACGCATGGTCATTCTCCACTCCGGCCAGCAGATCGACATCCCTCAGCCGGTAGGCGAGCCCCATTTCTTCCAGGAGCCAGACGACCCGAAATCCCCTGCCTTCGCCGAATACCGTAATCATCGCAAAATCCCTTCATCTGCGCCTGCATGATGCTGCATCACTTTCTGTCCAATGCAAGTCTGTGTCATCATCGTTAGGTTCCCCATGCCGATTTCCACCTCTTCCGCACAAACCTCTGTATCCTTCTGCTCCAAGCGGCTAGGCTTCGTGCCATGGTGCAGGGCGCGGAAGAGTCACGGCCATACCGATGGCCCACCACGCTGATCGCGCGGCGCTTGCGGATCGGCAGCGGCCTGATCCTGTTTGCCTTCGTGACGGCGCATCTGGTCAACCATGCGCTGGGCCTGGTCTCGCTCGACTGGATGGAGGCGATGCGGTCGGTCCGCACCGGCATCACCCGGTCCTGGCCGGGAACCGGAATTCTCGCTGCAGCAGCGCTCGTTCACATGATCCTCGGCATCACCAAGTTCCTCGCCCGCCGCGTGTGGCGCGCGCCATGGGGCGAGATTGCGCAGCTGGCGACCGGGCTGCTGATCCCGTTGCTGCTGGCGCGGCACATCATCGGAACCCGCGTCGCGCACAGCCTCTATGGCATCGATGACGATTATACCTACGCGCTCTTCGTCATGTGGCCGGCGGAAGCCTGGCGGCAGACGGCGCTGATCTTTCTCGTCTGGATTCACGGCACGCTGGGCCTGCATTTCTGGCTGCGGATCGAGCCCTGGTATCAAAAGGCGCAGGTCTGGCTCGCCATGATCGCCGGTCTGGTGCCGGTTCTGGCGATTGCCGGCTTCGCAGTTGCCGCGCGTCAGCTGCAGTTGACGGAGACCTTCGAAAGCCCGTTCGAAAGCCGCGAGCAAATTCGCAACATCTATGCGATCATGGATGCCGCACTCTGGGCCTATGCCGGGCTGCTGGCTGTGCTGGTCGGCTGGCGCCTGTTCCGCGACGGCCTCATAAGGCTGCGCCCCGGCCTGCGTATCACCTTTGCGGGCGGTCCGACCATCAACGCCACGGCTGGCCCCACCCTGCTTGAGATCAGCCGCGCCCATGCCGTGCCGCTGGCTTCGATCTGCGGCGGCAGGGCCCGTTGCTCGACCTGCCGCGTGCGGGTGATGGCGGGGCAGGATGCCGCCGATCCGTCGCAGGAAACCGAGCGCCGCGTACTGGCGCGGATTGGCGCGGGCGATGCCGTGCGGCTCGCCTGCCAGTTGCGCCCCAGGGCCGACATGACGGTTGCACCACTTCTGCCATCGGGCCCCGCCGCCTTCGGCGACCTGGTGCGGCACGACAAGTATCATCGCGGGGTGGAGCGGACGGTAACCTTGATGTTCACCGATATCCGCGGCTTCACCCGGCTGACCGAGCGCCAGATGGCCTATGACACCGTCTTCCTGCTGAACCTCTATCTGACGCAGATGGCCGCGGTGGTGACGGACAAGGCCGGCTATGTCGACAAGTTCATGGGCGATGGCCTGATGGCGATCTTTGGCATGGATACAACACCAGAGGACGGCGCGCGCAACGCCATTGCCGCCGCGCGGGAGATGAGCGGCGTTCTCGTCGCGCTGAACCAGTCCCTTGCCAACCAGATTTCCGAATCCCTGCAGATCGGCATCGGCCTTCATTCCGGCAGTGCGGTGCTGGGGCGGATCGGCATCGCTCCCAATCACGAGGCGGGAAACCGCATTTCAGCGCTGGGCGACACGGTGAACACCGCCAGTCGGGTGGAACAGGCCTGCAAGGACCTCTCGGCTCAACTGGTGCTGACCGAGGCCACCCGCCTGCTGGCCGGTCTCGCGCTCGACCCCGATCACCGGCACGACATCATCCTGCGCGGCAAGGATGCGCCGGTAACGGTTTACGCCTACCGGAACGCGCTGGACATGCCCAACGTCGAGCACAGTTCCGCACCCCGGGCCGTGCCCCTGCCCGCGTGAAACGGGAATTGTCCTTTGGGCAACCCTGAGCGTTAACCCTTCCGGTTTGGAGCCTCTTGCGGAAGCCATAATCCTCATATTAAACTTTCGTTAATATTTATATCAGGGGTGAAGCGCTTCGTGGCGGCTTTGGCCGCGCATGAGGCAGGGGGTGCGTCATGTATGGTCTGTTTGATCGCGCATTGAAGACGGTGATGAAGACGGGGACGCTTCACGTCACCGATCCCTCCGGCAAGATTCACGAATATGGCGATGGCATGGGCGTGCCCGTGGGCTTCAGCCTGACGGCATCCGCCGCCGCCAAGATCGCCGCCGATGCCGATCTCTATCTCGGCGAGTGCTACATGGATGGCAGCGTGAAGCTGACCAAGGGCACGCTCTACGAGGTAATGGCCCTGCTGATGGCCAATGCCGGCACCGACAACATGCCGAAAATTGCCAAGGCGGCCTATGCCGTGCGGAAGATGCTGAAGCGCGTCGACCAGTATAATCCGGTCGGCAAGGCCAAGAACAACGTGGCCCATCACTACGATCTCTCTGGCGCGCTCTACGACCTCTTCCTCGACCGCGACCGGCAATATTCCTGCGCATATTTCGAGGCGGCCGACCAGTCGCTGGAAGACGCGCAGCTGGCCAAGAAGCGCCATCTGGCGGCGAAGCTGATGATCAAGCCCGGCATGAAGGTGCTCGACATTGGCTCGGGCTGGGGCGGGCTCGGCCTCTACCTTGCTGAAACCTGCGGCGCCGAAGTGACGGGCGTTACCCTGTCGGAAGAACAGCACAAGCTGTCGAACGAACGCGCCCGCCAGCGCGGCATTGCCGACCACGCCCAGTTCCTGCTGAAGGACTACCGTCACCTCGACACCAAGTTCGACCGGATCGTATCGGTCGGCATGTTCGAGCATGTGGGTGTCGGGCACTTCAAGGAATTCTTCGGCAAGGTGCATGGGCTTCTGAAGGATGACGGCGTCGCCGTGCTGCACTCGATCAACCGCTCGGACGGGCCCGGCGCCACCAGCGCCTGGGTGAAGAAATATATCTTCCCCGGCGGCTATATCCCCGCCCTTTCCGAGGTCCTCCCCCATATCGAGCGCTCGAGGCTTTATGTGACGGACGTCGAGATCCTCAGGCTCCACTACGCCAAGACGATCCGTGAATGGGCGGTGCGTTTCGAGCACAGCCGCGAGCGGGCGAAGGAACTTTATGACGAGCGCTTCTGCCGCATGTGGGAATTCTACCTCGTCACCTCGGAATGCGCTTTCCGCTACGCCGGCATGAACAATTTCCAGATCCAGTTCACGCGCGACCAGCACGCATTGCCTCTCACCCGGAACTACATGATCGAGGAAGAGGAACGCCTGCGGAAGATCGACTCCCGCGTCAAGCGCCTGCGCTCGGTTCCCGCCGAATAGAAAGACCGGGCGTTGCCAGGCGAGGACATTGCTGCCAGTCTGGCTGCCTTGGAACATTGGCAGCGGAGGGCTCCTGCATCATGGCGAAAGCATACTGGATTGCGATGTACCATGAGGTCAAGAATCCGGAGGCGCTCGCCGAATATGCCAAGCTGTCCGGTCCCGCGATCAAGGCTGCAGGTGGCCGCATTCTTGCCCGGGGCATGCCGGCAAAAACCTACGACAATGGCCTGGATCAGCGCACGGTGCTGATCGAGTTTGACAGCGTTGCAGCCGCCATCGCCGCCCATGCCAGCCCCGCCTATCAGGAATCGCTGAAAGTATTGGGTGACGCGGTGGTCCGCGATATCCGTATCATCGAAGCGGCTTGATCACGCCCAAAAACGAAACCGGAACGGATTGTGGCCACATTGTTGCCTTTGGGGTGTGGATACTGCGGATAAGCCGTTTCAGAGTCCTCTTTTCAGGGCTCATCCGTTAACAGGGTGATATGTCCGCTGTCCCGAATCTCCGTCCGGTCGAAACCGGCGCCGAAGACGATACCTTCCGCACCCCGCCCCATAATCTGGAGGCGGAACAGGCGCTGCTGGGTGCGATCCTCGTCAACAACGAGGCCTGCGACAAGGTCTCGTCCTTCCTGACGCCGGAGCATTTCTTCGAGCCGCTGCACGCGCGCATTTTCGAGGCGGCCTCGACGCTGATCAGGATCGGCAAGCTCGCCAGCCCCGTCACGCTCAAGACCTATTTCGAGAACGACGCCACAATCAGGGACATCGGCGGCACCGCCTATCTCGGCCGTCTGGCGGCGAATGCGACGACCATCATCAATGCCGAGGAATATGGCCGCTCGATCTATGAACTGGCCCAGCGCCGGAAGCTGATCGGCATCGGCACTGAAATGGTGAACGAGGCTTTCGACCCCGATGTCGAGGATACCTCCAAAGACCTGATCGAGCGCGCCGAGCAGACGCTCTATTCCATGGCAGAGACGGGGAAATACGGCCAGGGCTTCAAGCCCATCGTGCAGGCGCTGACACAGGCGATCGACATGGCGAGCGCCGCCTATCAGCGCGATGGCGGCCTGTCGGGCCTTTCAACCGGATTGCGCGACTTGGACGAGAAGCTCGGCGGCCTGCAGTCCTCCGACTTGATCATCCTCGCCGGCCGCCCGGCGATGGGGAAAACCGCGCTTGCCACCAACATTGCCTATAACGTCGCCAAGCGCTTCCAGGCGGAATATCTGGCCGATGGTTCGACGCTGGTAAAGGACGGCGGGCTTGTTGCATTTTTCTCGCTCGAAATGTCGAGCGAGCAGCTGGCGACACGTATCATCTCCGGCCAGGCGGAAGTCTCGTCCGAATATATCCGGCGCGGCAAGATCACCGATGATGACTTCAACCGGCTTGTGGAAGTGGCGCGCGAGCTGCAGTCGCTCCCCTTCTACATCGACGATACGGGCGGCCTCACCATCGCGCAGGTGGCGGCACGTGCACGGCGGCTGAAGCGCCAGCGGGGGCTGGGGCTGATCGTCGTCGACTACCTTCAGCTTCTGGCAGGCTCGGCGCGGAAAGCCTCCGAAGGCCGCGTGCAGGAGGTGACGGAGATCACCGTGGGCCTGAAGGCGCTGGCGAAGGAACTGAACGTGCCGATCATCGCGCTTTCCCAGCTGTCGCGTCAGGTGGAATCGCGTGACGACAAGCGCCCGCAGCTGGCGGATTTGCGTGAATCAGGCTCGATCGAGCAGGACGCCGACGTCGTCATGTTCGTGTTCCGCGAGGAATATTATCATGCCCGCATGGAGCCGAAGCCCGGCACCACCGAACACATCAAGTGGCAGGAAGACGGCAACAACATTCAAGGCATTGCCGAAGTCATCATCGGCAAACAGCGCCACGGCCCCACCGGCACGGTGAAGCTGCAGTTCGACGGAAGATACACAAGGTTCGGCAATCTGGCGCAGGACGCGTATCTGCCGGAACGGTTCGAGTAGTAGCTTTTTTCTCCCGTCATTCCCGCGCAAGCGGGAACCCAGCTTCTCTTTTGGCAGCAAAGCGGGGCCCCCGCCTTTGCGGGGGTGACGTTCAGGGGAGGATGCTGTTATCCTGCAAAATCGCAGCCAGCGAGAGGTCTCGTCCATGACTCATCCCTCAGTCACTCTCCCCTCCGGCGAAACGCTTCCCGCCCTCGGCCTCGGCACATGGCATATGGGCGAGCGTGCGGCGAACAAATCGAATGAAGTGGCAGCGCTCAAAGCCGGCATCGATCTTGGCCTGACCGTGATCGACACCGCCGAAATGTATGCCGATGGCGCTGCCGAAACCGTGGTGGCGGAGGCGATTGCCGGGCGCCGCGGCGAAGTGTTCATCGTCAGCAAGGTTCTCCCCTCCAATGCCTCGTTCAAGGGAACGATTGCCGCCTGCGAGCGGAGCTTGAAGCGCCTCGGCACCGAGGTGATAGATCTCTATCTTCTGCACTGGCGCGGCGGCACGCCATTGGCCGATACGGTACGCGCCTTCGAGCAGTTGAGGCAGGATGGCTTGATCCGCCACTGGGGCGTGAGCAACTTCGATGCCGATGATATGGAGGAACTGGCGGGCGTTGCACAGGGTGGAAACTGCGCCGCCAATCAGGTGCAGTTCAGCCTCACCTCGCGCGGTGTGGAGTGGGACTTGCTACCCTTCCAGCAAAAGCGCAACATTCCGCTGATGGCCTATTGCCCGTTGGGTGGCGGTGGCCTGGTCGATCACCCTGCCCTTGTGCCGCTGGCCAAAAAGCACGGCGCGACGCCAGCCGCCATTGCCATCGCCTTCCTGCTCTCGAAGCCCGGCGTGCAGGCGATCCCCAAGACAGCGAAGAAACAGCGCGTCCCCGAGCTTGCCAAGGCACGCGACATCGCGCTGGACGATGCGGATCACGCGGCTCTCGACAAGGCATTTCCCCCGCCCCGGCAGAAGCAGGGCCTCGCGATGACGTGAGCCGGAAAGGCTTGCGTTATCGTCCGCTTGCTCTAATTCCT
>JALHQC010000070.1 GCA_022842165.1 bacterium | reverse complement strand
CTTGGCGAGATTGCGGAATCGCGCACCGAAAAGGCCCGGGCGGGCTACTGGACGGGCCGCGCGCTGGAAGCGCTGGGCCAGAAGGGCGATGCCAAGGCCGCCTACAAGCGCGCCGCGCAATACTCGACGATCTACTACGGCCAGCTGGCGCGCGAGAAGATCGGGCTTGGCAAGGTGCCGGAAGAAATCCAGAGCGGCGAGGCATCTTCCGCCGCGCGCGCCAAGATCGACCGTGATGAAGTTGTCCGCGCCTTCAAGATGGTGGCGGATGCCGGCGGCAAGAGCGAACTCTACATGTTCCTGTGGGCCTTCGCGAACCGCTTCGACACGGTGGACGAGATGAATGCGGTGGCCGACATCGCCTGGGACGAGGGCGGCGCCACCATGGCGGTGCGCCTTGCCAAGGCATCAGGCACGCGCAACATCGACATCGATTCCTGGGGTTATCCGGTGCGCGCCCTGCCCGACTGGAAGCAGATCGGCAAGCATGTGGAGAAGCCGCTGGTCTTCGCGCTGGCGCGGCAGGAAAGCGAATTCAACCCCACGGCTGGCAGCAAGGTCGGCGCGCAGGGGCTGATGCAGATCATGCCGGCAACGGCCAAGATCATCGCCAGGCAGCATGGCGTGAAGCACGAAACCTCGATGCTGACCGGCAACCCGGCACACAACGTGAAACTGGGTGCTGCGCATCTGGGCGACCTGATCGACAATTTCGGCGGCTCCTATGTGCTGACGCTGGTTGCCTACAATGCCGGCCCGCGACGTTCCAAGGAATGGGTGGCGGAATATGGCGACCTGCGCACGGGCGAGGCCGATGCCATTGACTGGGTCGAATCGATTCCCTTCCAGGAAACCCGGCAATATGTGCAGAAGGTACTGCAGAACCTCCACATCTACCGCTCGCGCCTTGCGCCCAAGACGGTGCGGCCGATGACGGCGGATCTGGCACGGGGTTCCACCACTGACAGCATCAGCGTCAGTTCGACATCCACCGCGGACGAAGAGGCAGCCGCGGCTCCGGCGCCAAAATGCGCCAAGGCCTCGATCGCCGATTTCCTGTCGTCCTGCGACTGATCTTGGCGTTTGCGGAACATTTTTTCGACGCGGCCGACGGGGTCAGGCTTTATGCACGCGACTATGCCGGGCCAGCGGAGGGGCTGACGCCCGCCGTCTGCCTGCCGGGGCTGACGCGCAATGCCAAGGACTTCGAGACAATTGCGCCGCGGCTTGCCACAAGCCGGCGGGTGATCTGCCCCGATTTTCGCGGACGCGGACAATCGGCCCACGCCGACCCCTCAACCTATCGCCCCGACCAGGAAGTGGCGGATACGCTGCTGCTTCTCGATCAGCTTGGGGTCAGGCGATTTGCCGTCATCGGCACGTCGCGCGGCGGCATCGTTGCGATGGTTATGGCGGCAAAGGCGCTTGACCGGTTGGCCGGCGTCACGTTCAACGACATCGGGCCGAAGATCGACAAGCCAGGATTGATCCGTATACGGAGCTATCTCGGCGTCGACCCGAAATTCACGGATTGGGCACAGGCTGTCGCTGCGCTGAAGGCCACCAATCCCGGTTTCGAGAGCCTGAGCGAGAGCGAATGGATGACCTTCGCGCGGCGCGTGTTTCGAGAGGAGAACGGCCTTCCTCGCGCGGATTATGATGCGGGCCTCACCCTCAATTTTCCGTCGGTCGAGGACATCGAGGCAGGCAAGGTGCCGGAGCTTTGGGGCTTGCTCGAGCTGATGGCCGAACTGCCGTGCCTGGTGCTGCGCGGCGAACATTCCGACCTGCTGAATGCCGGCACCGTAAGCGAGATGCAGCGGCGGCATGCGCGGCTTGCAGCAGTCACCGTTCCCCATCGCGGTCATGTGCCGTTTCTGGATGAACGCGAAAGCATCGCCGCCGTCGATGAATGGATTGCGGCGGTCGACAGCCGTGAGAAGGCCTAGCTCTTCTTCCTGCCAAAGCGGTTTTCGAACTGCTCGAATGCGCCCTCGGCAAGAAGCTTCGCCTGTTCCACCCATTCTTCGCGCCCGATGCGGCCATTGAACTTCAGATGGTCATCGACCCATGAGATCTGGCTGGGAGTCCAGGCAGCGATCTGGTCGAAATGGTAGAAACCGAGGGTGTGGAGAATCTTCTCATTCTTGGGGCCGATGCCGCTGATGCGCTGCAGGGGATCGGGCTTGCCGCCGCGCGCCTCCGCCAAGCCTTTCGGCCGCTCCATGCGAAGAACTGGGGCAGGCTCCGCCACCACCGGTGCGGCGGGCACGGCGGGCTGTTCGGCCATCACGGGCGCTGCAACCGGCGCTGCCACAGTCACCGGCTTCTCATCTTCCGGCTCGATTCGGCTGGCGACCTCATCGGGGCCAAACAGGTGACGCAGCACGGCACCCAGCAGGCAACCGAAAAGGAAGATCACCAGGGTCCAGAGGGCGAGTTCGAGGATATAGTGGCTCATGGCTCCCTCCTCCTCAGCGCTTGCTGCCGGCGCCGGTGTACCACCCGACCCAGATGCCCAGCGCGAGCGCCACGCACATCCAGAACCAGTGATACCGGACCACGAAGAACGTATCGTGGAAGTTGAAGAAATCAGTCATCGTCCGTCTCCTACTTCACGATCGTGATGATGACGCGCCGGTTCTTGCCGCGCGCGTCGCGGGTGCGGTCCGGCATGTCGGGCGATTGTTCGCCGAGGCCCGTCACGCTCAGCCTGTTGGCATCGACGCCGTCCTTCACCAGCAGATCCACCACGACCTGGGCGCGGCGAATGCTGAGGGCGCGGTTGTAGAGCTTGCCGCCGAGATAGTCGGCATGGCCCGTCACTTCCGCCTTGCGGTCAAGGCAGCGCGGATCGGCGAGAATGGCGGCGGCCCGGGCGATGGTCTCGCCATCCTCGGGCGAGATGTTCCAGCTGTCGAACGCAAAACGGATGGGCCGTCCCGACGTCGCCTCGGCAAACACGCCTTCGCAGTCATATGGCGGAGGGGGCGGCGGCGCGGTGATGACCAGTTCGCCCAGCGAACCATCCAAGGCGCGGCGGCCGGCGGCATCAATCGATTCGGCCACGACATCATAGGTGCCGGGCTGAAGCCTATCGTCCAGCGCCAGCGTCCAGTTGCCCGCTCCATCAGAGGTGAGAGCAGGCGTGCTGCCGAGCAATGTTGAAATGCGCGTACCCGCGACAGCAACCGCAAGACTCTTGGCTACACCCTCGTCCCAAGTACCAGTAATGGCGGCGGGCGTTTCTACACCACTGTAGGGTGTGATTGTCGGCCGCTTCATTTCAGGCGGTGGCGGCGGAGGCGGCTCGGCGATGACCAATTCGCCCATCGAACCATCCGCTGCGTAATTGCCGGTTGCGTCCAGCGTTTCGGCCACCACATCGTAGTTGCCGGGCGCCAGCTTGCCGCCGAGCGTCAGTGCCCAGTTGCCTTTGCCGTCGGAGGTCAACCTTGGGTCCAAGCCGAGAGAGGCTGAAATGCTGGTGCCCTTGATCGAGACGACAAGGCTTTTCGCCACGCCCTCGTCCCATGTCCCGGCTATCGTGGCCGGCGTTTCCTCGCCGCTATAGGGCGTCACCGTCGGCCGTTTCATTTCCGGCGGGGGCGGCGGCGGAGGCGGAGGTGCTTCCTTCACCAGAATTTCGAAGCGCGTCTGATCTCTCGCGATGCGGCCCTTGCTGTCGATCGATTCGACGGAAACGTCGTAACTGCCGGGCGCCAGTTCTCTGCCGAGCGCAAGTGTCCAGTCGCGGCCATCCGACGTCAGCGCCGTTCCGGTTCCAAGCGATTCCTTCACGGCGATGGCGGGGATCGATACGATGAGTGCGGTGGCGTTCTCCCGATCCCAGCTGCCGGCGATCTGCTTGGGGCTCATCTCGCCGGAGTAGAGCTTCACAGCCGGCGCGGCAGGGCCCTGTGCATCGATGATGATTTCGTCGCGCGTTGCATCGGCGAGCGATTTGCCGGCAGCATCGCCAGTGGTGACAGCCACATCATAGGTACCGTCGCTCAAGGCCACGGGCAGCGCCAGCGACCAGTTGCCGATGCCATCGGATGCGAGTTCGG
Source organism: bacterium (assembly GCA_022842165.1). Classification (GTDB taxonomy): domain Bacteria; phylum Pseudomonadota; class Alphaproteobacteria; order Rhizobiales; family Aestuariivirgaceae; genus Aestuariivirga. The sequence goes on along the minus strand of JALHQC010000070.1, from coordinate 10,486 downwards.
CATTGCTGCCGAGCACATAGGCCGCGCCACTGATTTCAACCTTCAGCGACGTTGCGGCGATTTCGGACCAAGTGCCGACGATCACCGGGCGGGCGACGGTGACTTGCGCTGGCGATACGGTAGGCGCCGTCATCTCGGGCGCAGGCGGTGGCGAAGGCGCCGGCGGAACAGGCGTAGGCGTTGGAGGAGCGGGTGTGGGCGTCGGCGGAGCGGGTGTGGGCGACACCGCCTCGGCAATCACGAGCTCGTCTTTCGTTGCATCGCGCGACACGTTACCGGCGCGATCGGTGATTTCGACTTCGACATCATAGGTGCCGGGTTTCAAGTCAAGTTCCGGCGCGAAGCTCCACTTGCCGGCGCCGTCGCTGGCGATGGCGGCATCCTTGCCGAACGCCCAGATCTTTCCGGCCAGCTTAACAACGAGCGACACGGCATCGCCTTCGGCCCAGGTGCCGGAAATTTTGAGCGGCATCGTGGCTTCGATCGGAGAGACAACAGGGACCTGCGGCGCGACAGTATCGATGGTAAGCTTGCCCGGCGTAGCTGATGAAGCCGTCCGGCCGGCATCATCGGCTACCTCGGCGGTGACGTCATAGTCTCCATCGGTCAACGGAGACGGGAGGGTGAGCTTCCAGTCGTCGGCGGTGTTCGACAACTCGCGATCAGTGCCGAGCACATAGGCCTTGCTGCCGAGGCGCACCGTCAAGGCTTTCGCCACGGCCGAGGGCCAGGTTCCCGTCACCGTGGCGGCGGCCGCGTTGGTGACAAGAGACTGGACGGTGGGCGCGATCAGCTCCGGCAGCGGCGGCTGTGGAATGAGCAATTGCGAAGTCCCGGCATTGCGGGCGGTGTTGCCCGCCCGGTCCGCCACCTCGATCACGATGTCATAACTGCCGGGCGCGAGGTCGAGTTCGGGATGGAAGGACCAGTTGCCCTGCCCGTCCGAGGTCAGCGCCGGATCGGCGCCGAGCGTCCAGGCCTTGCCTGCGAGTCTGGCCACCAGCAAGACCGCATCCTTGGCCGGCCAGCTTCCGGTAATGTTGACCGGCAGTTCGTTCCTGAACGGGTTGATGACGGGCGCCGGCGGCGGCACGGTGTCGACGACCAGCGCCGACGGCACGTTGACTGCCACCTTGCGGCCCAGCGCGTCTCCGACTTCGAGGCTCACATCATATGTACCATCGGCAAGCGGCGAAGCGGGAACAAGGGTCCAGGCGTCGCCATCCGCTGTCAGCTCCTTGCCGCCAAGAGTATAGAGAGTGGGGCCGACCGTGACCGCGAGGCTGGTGGCGAGTGCAGAATCGAAGGTGCCGCTGATCCTGGGGGGCGTGCTGTTGGTGACCAGAGGCACGATGGTGGCCGGCTTCAGTTCCGGAGGAACCGTTATCGTCAGTTCGTCCTTCGTGGTGTCGGACGCTTCCAGCCCCGAGGCACTGGCCGCGACAGCCATCACATCATATGTGCCGGGCGCGAGATCGCCCTTGGGCTTCAAGGTCCAGTTGCCCTGCCCATCGGACGACAGCGAAGCGTCCTTGCCCAACACCCAGGCGTTTTCAGCGATGACGAGCCGCAGCGTATTGCCCTTGCCTTCCGGCCAGGTCCCAGTGAGGTCGAAAGCTCCCCAGAAGCCGGACACCGGCTTTACCGTCGGCGCGGCAGGAGGCGGCTCGACGATTCGAATGCTGCTGTCGACGCGCCTCACACCAGCGGTGCCGAGTGCCGCGGCGATGGCCTGATCGACCTGCTCCGCACTCGGCGAATCACCGCTCAGCCTGACATCACGCCCCGCCACGGCTGGCGTTGCCCAGTCCGCGCCGGCATTTGCCAGATTCGCGGCAACCCGCTGCCGGATGTCATCCGGCAGGGATTTTCCCTGTATAAACAGGGCCGCCAGGAACGGCAGAACGGCGACAGGCGCGTAAATCACCCATTTCGACGGATGGAGCGGCATCGGGATACCCCTTCGAGGACATGTGCGACTTATCACTCAACTCAGGGGGTGAGTCGAGTGGCAGCACGGGCAAACTGGCAGCGCCACGGCGGTTTTGGCCCGGATTCGCCCCGCCCGAATTGTGGCGGACGGGTGGAAGCCAGCTTCGGGCAAGACTCGCGGCTTCCAGCGGCAATTTCGTTAACCATGTGTTAATACATTGATCCTGAACGAGGTTTTCTTTGACACATGACAGAAGGCGAACTGTGGCAATTGAGTAACATGCGGCGAAATTCTGGCTGGAGATGCAAGTGCTCCGTTGACCTAGGCCTGGTTTACGGCGACAAAGACACCGTGCTCGAACGTTCGTGCATCGCCTTCCAGTACCATTTGCAGGGGATGGGGGGGCTACTCAAACTCCAGAGACTTGGGAGAACAAGAATGAAGATGATTAAGATGGCGCTTTTGGGTGGTGCGGCTCTCGCCGTCACGTCCATCGCCGCACAGGCCGACGATCTGGCCGACCTCAAGGCGCAGATCGAATCGCTCAATGCACGCGTTGCTTCGATGGAAGCTGCTCCGTCGGTTCCGGCTGGCTACTCGCTCCTCACGATCGGCGAAGGCCAGGCTCATGTCGTTCCCGGCATGTCGCTCGAAGAGCAGGCCAGCTTTGCTGGTCCGGTCACCACCGTCAGCGTTCTGCCGACGGCTGATGCTCCGGCTGGCACGACGATCGAGTGGAGCGGCTATGTTCGCGCCATTATCGGCTACATCAGCACCGACGATGAATTCATTGGTGATGACGACGATATCTCGATCTACGGCCGTGGCCGCCTGAACATGACCGCCAAGACCGACACCGCCGTTGGCGAAATCGGTGTGCGTCTGCGCCTCGAAGGCAACGGCAGCAGCGTCGATGTCGACTTCCCGGTTGAGATGGAAATCGCCTGGGGCTGGTGGGCAATGACCCCCGAGCTGACGCTCGGTGGCGGTTACAACGGTTCGCTCGGCAGCATCGGCTTCGGCTATGACGGCGCTTGCACTTGCGCCTTCATCGACAACGCCAACGTCTACGAACTCGAAGGCGACGCCGTTCAGATGCGCCTGAGCTACGCTTCGGGCCCGATGTCTGCTGGCATCGCGATCGAAGACGGCACCGCTGGTGGCAGCGAACTGTCTTCCAACGAAGACAGCGCGATGCGCTTCGCCGGTGAAATCGCTTATGCTGGCGACAGCTTCTCGGGCGAACTTTCTGCTCTGTTCCTCGCCGCTGACGGCGATGACGCCTTCAACGTCGGTCTCGGCCTCGGCTTCAACCTTGGTGACATCGCTTCCATCAGCCTCGCTGGCGGTATCGGCAACACCAGCGACAACACGGGCGATCTCGACTACTACTTCGTCAACGGCTTGGCTAGCATGAACCTCTCTGACTCGGCTCACGCTGAAGTCGGTGTCGGTTACAAGAACTACGAAGACGGTGACTTCGAAGTGTTCGGCGTCATGGCCGGCCTGTACTATCACCCGGTCGATCAGCTGTTGATCGGTCTCGAAGCTGAATACGTCGATGGCGAAAACACCGGCTCCTTCGGTGGCGACGAAGAGACCTTCTTTGCTGGTCTGACGACAATCTGGAGCTTCTGATCCTTACGGATCATTGGTTGGGAACGGCCCGCTTCGGCGGGCCGTTTCTTTTTTGCGCTGCCGCATGGACAAACTTTGTCCGGAACACAACTGTCACTTCCTTTTGTTTGCTTGGTAGCGGATTGGGCCTTGCTGTTGCCGCAGTCCCCGCCTATTCCATCCTGGGGTTGAAGAGAGGCGTCTTCCTTGCGCAGAACTGCATCACTGGCCATCGCGGGTTTGATTCTGGCAGGCTGCGCCGCCACCGACATCGACACCGAAAGCCGAAATTTTCAGGTCCAGCAAACTTCGGTCGCCGCGGGTGCCGGACAGACGTCGCTCGATACCATGAGCCAGCTCGTCCGCACCTCCGGCCCATCCTATGTGACACTGGTGGTTTCAGGCGGCAAGGATGCGGGCGTGGTCCTCGAACAGAAGGACCAGAAGAAATCGGCGGTCACGGCGGGTAGTGGTTTCGTCGTCGATCACGACGGCCACATCATGACGGCGGCGCATGTGGCGGTGCGCGCGGGCAACACCGTTTCGGCGCGCGCGGCCAATGGCCGTGTCTATTCGGGCACTGTCGTCGCGATCCAGCCCAGCAATGACATGGCGATCGTCAAGCTTCGGGGGTTCAGCGGCAAGGCCGTCTCGCCTGCCGCAACGCGCTGTATCGCAAAGGGCAGCATGGTGTATTCGTTGGGGCGCCCGCATGCGCAGGGCGACACGGCCCGGATTGGCGAACTCGACTCACCGCGCTTCGGCCGTGCCGTTACCTATGGTCCGTTCGGCTATCCCGACGCCATGGTGCTGAAGCTTTCCACCCAGAAAGGCGAATCGGGCGGACCGCTGTTCGACCAGTCGGGCCGCCTCGTCGGCATGATCGTGAGCACGCTGTTCGACGGCGCGGGAAAGCCACTCAACCTTGCCCACGCCATCCCGCTCGAGAAGCTGGCGGGTTTCCTCTGCAGCAAGACATCCTGCCCCGGCACGTGGCAGCAGGCCGCTGCCGCGCAGTCCTGCGGCGGCTGAAGGCCTGCCGCCATCAATTCAGGGGATCAGCACAGTCGTTCCGGTCGTCCGGCGCGATTCGAGGTCCTCATGCGCCTTTACGGCATCGGCCAAAGCGTAGCGCTGGTTCACTGGAATCTTCACCTTCCCGCTCTTGACCATGGCGACGAGATCATCAGCCGTTTCCTTCAGGTCCGCGTCGCTGGCGGTGTAGCTCATCAGCGTAGGCCGCGTGATGTAGAGCGAGCCTTTGGCCGCTAGCAGGCCCAGATCGAAAGACTTCACCGGGCCTGAGGCATTGCCGAAACTCACCATCAATCCACGCGGGCGGAGGCAGTCGAGCGAGGTCATCAGGGTCGCCTGCCCTACTCCGTCATAAACCACGGGAACACCCCTGCCGCCGGTGATCTCCTTGACGCGCGCCACCACATCCTCGGTCGAGGAATTGATGACGTGATCGCAGCCATGGGCTCTGGCGATCTCCTTCTTCGCGTCGGAGCCGACCGTGCCGATGACGGTTACGCCCAGCGCCTTCGCCCATTGGCTGAGGATCAGGCCAACGCCGCCCGCCGCTGCGTGCAGCAGGATCGTTTCGCCAGCCGAAACCTTGTAGGTGGCGCGCAGCAGATAGCGAACCGTCATGCCCTTCAGCATCATGCCTGCGGCCGTCTCGTCGGAGATTTCGGCAGGCAGCCTGGTGATGCGGTTGGCCGGCAGGTTGCGCATTTCGGCATAGGCGCCCAGCGCCCCGACGCCATAGGCAATGCGGTCTCCAACCTTCAAGCCCTTGACGCCCTCTCCAAGCTCTTCGACGACGCCTGCACCCTCAAGGCCGATGCCGCTGGGCAGCGGCACGGGATAGAGGCCCGAACGGTGGTAAGTGTCGATGTAGTTGAGGCCGATGGCCGTCTGACGCACGCGCACCTGGCCGGGGCCGGGTCTGGAAACATCGGCATCGACGAGTTTCATCACGCCGGGGCCGCCAGTTTCAGTGATCCGGATCGCTTTCATGCTTGCACCTCATCGCCTGCCCCGGCATTTTCACCGGGACCTCCGCTTGCTTCCCATCCTTGGTGCCCCATCATGACATATGCCGTCAATCCCGCGATCCACCGAATCGAGGCACCTCCCATCATGGAAGCGCAGACCTGGGTGAGGCCGGGCCTGCGTAACCGTACCTTGCTCAACCTCTGCCAGGCCGTGCCAAGCTGGCCCTCGGCCGAGGAACTCGACGATGAAGTGGCGCGGGTGGCGAAATTGCCGGGCACCAGCCTGTACACCGATATCTTCGGCATTCCGGAACTGAGGCAAGCGATCGCCGCCCACATGTCGGAAGATTACCGCGGCAGCATCGCAGCCGAGGAAGTCTGCGTCACGTCGGGCTGCAACCAGGCTTTCGCCGCCTCGATCATGGCGATCGCCAAGGCAGGCGACAATGTCATCCTTCCGGTACCCTATTTCTTCAACCATACCATGTGGCTGGGGATGCTGAATGTCGAGGCGCGCCATGTGCCAGCGATCCGTGGAAGCGACCCATGGCCAGCGGTAGAGGACGCGGCTCGCCTGATCGATGCCAATACGCGAGCGATCGTGCTGTGCTCGCCCAACAATCCCACCGGGTCGATCTATCCGCCCAATGTCATCGACGCATTCTTCGATCTCGCGAAATCGCGCGGCATCGCACTCGTCATCGACGAGACCTACAAGGATTTCCGGGCCGATCCGGCGCCCCCGCACGGCATTTTCTCGAAACCTAGCTGGCAGGATGCCTTCATCCATCTCTACAGCTTTTCCAAGGTCTTCTCGATGACGGGCTATCGCGCCGGCTCAATCATCGCCTCCACGCGCATCCTTGGCGAAGTGGAGAAGATCCTCGATTGCATGGCGATTTGCGCACCGCATATCTCGCAGCGCGCGGCGCTGTTCGGCCTCACCTCGCTCGATGCGTGGAAGCGGGAGAAAATCGCCACCATGCGCGCCCGGCTCGAGGCGCTGCGGGCCGGGTTCTCGCGGCCATCGCTCAAGTACCGGATGGTGAGTTCCGGCGCGCTTTTCGCCTATGTTGAGCATCCTTTCGACGGCGAGACGGCAAAGCAAGTGGCCATGCGGCTGGCGGGCGAGCATGACGTGCTCTGCCTGCCAGGCTCCATGTTCGGCGCGGGACAAGACCGCTATCTCCGCATCGCCTTCGCGAATGCAGAGGCAGGCGACATGGAGACGCTGGTCGACAGGCTCGTCGAAAGCCAGGGCTAGGTCTGGCTCAGATCTCGGCCATGTCGAGCAGCTCCGCCGGCCGCTCGATGATGTAGAAGCTGCCGGTCCGGCCGAGAACGCCTTCGCGCAGCAGATCGTTTATGGCGCGGCTGGCGTTTTCGCGCGCAACCCCTGCCATGGCCGCAATGTCGTTCTGGGTGATCTTGTGCACGAGCACAATGCGGCCGTCACGTTGCTCGTCGCCAAGCCCTTGCGCCAGGGAGCAGAAAGCCCGCGCCACGCGGCCCGATACCGTCACCGAGCCATGCGCCACCACGGTGTCGTTGGTGCCACGCAGGCGCTGCGCCAGAAGCTTCAGCGCTTGCCGGTAAACCAGCGGATTGGCGTCGGCCAGACGGAAGAATGCGGCGTTCGACAGATGCAGCAGTCGGCAGGGTTTCAGGGCCGCAATGGTGGCGGAGCGCGGTTCATTATCGACCAGGGCCAGTTCGCCGATGAGCGCGCCCGGCCCCAGAACCGCCAGCAGCCGCTCCTGCCCGTCGCGGGAAATCACCGCGACCTTCACCACGCCGGAGCGGAGGAAATAGCAGCCGTCGCCCGCGTCACCGGCATGAAACAGGTTTTCGCGTGCGCCAAGCTCGACGGGACGGGCGACTTTCAGAAAGGCACGCTGGATGCCCAGAGGCAATTCACGCGCGAGCCTGCTTCCTTCGTGTCTGGAATGCTTGAATATACGCAACATCGGCCTGACCTCGAATGTGTGATCTATATCACAGTTCGGGTTTGGCGTCTTGGGCTTTATCAACCGGGGTTCAGCCCGGACCACGGTTCCAGAATGCCCTTCAGCGGCGCCTGGCGGAAACCGCCGCGGTGAAGGCAGGCGAGGCCGGCCCGTTCCGTGCCGCGCGCCAGGCATTCGCCCAGCCCGGCACCTTCGGCAAAGGCGTCGATGAAGCCCGCGATAAAGGCATCGCCGGCGCCGGTCGTGTCCTCCGGGGTGATGAGCGGGGCGGATGCTGCAACAGTCGTGCAGCCATCGCTTGCAAGGCTTCCCGCCGCGCCCATGGTGATGACGGCGATTCGTGCGCCATCGCTCAGCAAGCGTTGCGTTTCCGCTGCCGCCTCGCCCGGTGCTGCGGATCTGAAGCCGATGTCAAGCCAGTGCGGCGAAAGGTTCTCCGGCGTGTTGTTGACGGTCAGATCCTGCGAGATGATGGCGCCGCATCCCGCGAGGCCAGCCTTCAGCGCCCCGCCATCATTCAGCCATCCGATATGGACGTGGCGCATGCCGCGCAAGGCCCGTATATCCTCAGGCATGGGCCGGTAGACCGCGCAGGCCCCGAAATCCTCGAAGACGAATGTGCGCTCGCCATCTTCCGACATCTCGATATCGGTATAGGCGGTGCGCTGCCCGGCGATGATACCGGCGTGCGAGACTCCGACCGATCGTTCCGTCAGGCTGCGGATGACCGCCTGCCCGGCAGCATCCGCTCCGACCGCGCCGAAATAGTCCACGGTCCTGCCCAGCAACGCGAGTTGCACCGCCACATTGACGGCGTTGCCCCCCACCAGGCAATCGTCAACTGGGGGAAGGAAACGATCGATGCAGTTGTCGCCAACCGCCGCAAAACCGGTGCCGGGCATGCGATCTTCCTCCTCACTGATCCCTCCTTAGCGGAGCGCAGGCATGCCAGACAATCCCTGCTTGCGACCCGCTACCGTCACGTACGCGGATGCTTCCCGGCAGGCCCTGACCGGCAACCAGCAATAAGTTCCACATTCCATACATAAATAAAAACGGAACCTCATTTTCGTTGCGGCGTTTTCGGTGCGGACTAGAAACAAGGAGACGTCAAATGAAGTCACTCACAGCAACGGCCGCAGCACTCTTCCTGTTTGCGGCGACCGGCATCGCCGCGGCCCAGGACTCGACTGACAGCGGCGGCAGCGGCGCCGATACAACTGGGGGCGCAAGTGCCACCTCGAACGACAATCCCGGCAGCGGCAACAACAATTGCACCGATTACAAGGCCGGATCTGGTTTCGGGCAGATTTCTCCCAAGTGCCGGTCTGACGTTGATGCGTGGTCAATGAGCCAGACCAGCGCCAGCGCATCCTATGATGGTGAAATGTCTGTGGGCGCCAGCGTGCCCGATTCATATACACTCGTCGATGTCCCTGGCATTTCTGATCATGGCTATGTGATGTTGAATGACCGGCGTGTCCTGGTCGATCGTGGCAGCCGCAAGATCGTTCACGTCTACGAGTGACGTCTTGAATCGAGGCTACTCATATTTGGTCAGTTGCCAAGTGTGAGAAGTCGCAAGCCCCCCGCAAAACGATCGAGGCCCGCTGGAATGTCCGGCGGGCCTCTTGTTGTGTCTTGGTTCGCTGTGCCTGCGTGGCTCAGTTCAGCTTGAAGCTGACGCCGAGGTTGCCGCGGAGCGTCTCGATGTCCTCGCCGAGGTCACCCGACACGATGGCGTTGATCGTGATGTTGTCGTCGAGCACGAAGGTCGCATCGAGCGAGCCCGTGAACATCAGTTCGTCCTGGTCCCGCGTCACGCTGGCACCGGTTCCGGTGATCGGATCGAAGGCGTCCACTTCCGTGCTGTAGTCGGCATAGGCCACACCCGCCCTTGCTGCCAGGCTGAAGCCTGAGTCGGCAGGCTGGTAGAGAAGGCCCAGGGTGGCTGCAACGCGCAGGTCCTCGGTGCCGGAGTCGAGATCGAGCCCGAAGCTGTCGGTATACTCGTCCGTATCGGTCTCGACATACTTGACCGAGAGGCGGGGATCGATCGCCCAGCCCGAGCCATCCAGATCCATCACCGCACCGATCGTGCCGCTTAAGCCCCAGATGAAGCTGTCGTAGTCCGAGGTGGCGTTGAACAGCACGCCATTGGTCAGGTCGGTCTGGGCCTGGCCCGCCATGCCGGCAATGGTCAGGTAGAGGTTGTCGTAGACCGCCGAGACATAGCCGCCGCCATAGCCCGCATCGATGTCGGCCTCCGAGTCCCTTGGCCCGAAGATGCCGTTGACGCTCCCTAAGTCAGCATCCGTCCGGGCATAGGCCCCGAAGGCGCCGATCTTCCAGTTGCCGTCGATCGCATAATCCACGCCACCTGCGAACGACCAGGTATCGGCATCGAACTCCGAGAAGCCATCGACCGCATCGAAGCTCGAGCGGCTGGCGGCGATCTGCGCCCAGACCGAGAAGCCGGTGGGATCGCAGAAGGTGGTGGGCGCGTCCGCCGTCGGTTGCACGCAGATGTCGCGGCGGGCCACCGTGCCGTCGGTGATGCCATTGGCGACACCCTCGAGCACCTGGCTGGCGTTCAGTGCCGCGGCCACGTCAGCTTGGGCATGAGCCCCCATGGTGGCGGCGTTGATCGGCGTCGTCCACTGCAGGAACACGCCATTGCCGGGCTGGTCGACGAGCGCCATCTCGCGGGCCGGGTCGACGGGCAAGTTGCCGAAGATATCGATGTAGGTGGTGGAAGCCACCAGATTGGCGTCGATGCCGGGATTGGCGAGTGCGGCCTGGCTGAGGTTGTCGACGATGGCCACCGAGCCCGACAGGCTCAGAGGCAGGCCGGAACCGCCGAAGCCGCCGAAGGGCTGGATGCTGACGTCGACCGTGCCGCCGAGCGTGATCGAGGTCGAGACATCGATCTGGTCGGCATTGCCGGCCGGGGCGTCGTCGCGGCCATC
>JALHQC010000069.1 GCA_022842165.1 bacterium | reverse complement strand
TGCATCATGAAGGATGGCGAGATCGTGCAGGTCGGGCGGCCGATGGATGTTTACCGCAACCCGGTCAACACATTCGTGGCAGGCTTTCTCGCCAGCCCGCCGATGAACCTGCTGGGTGGGCGTCTCGAGGCCACGGGCGACGGCGGCGTTTCGGCGATTTCAGGACGCCTCGCATTCACCATCCCTGCGGCTTTGGCGAAAGGTTTCGCCAGCCACGCGGGAAAGCCGGTGATCCTGGGCCTCCGACCCGAGGATTTCTATCTCGATCCGGGATCGGCGAGGCTGCCAGCGCCGGTTGACGTTGAAGTGATCACGACCGAGATTTTGGGGCCTGAGGTCATTCTTGTCGCAAGCACCGGCGGTCAGAATGCTGCGGAAATCCAGGTGCGCATGCCGCGGGATTTCCGCGCGTTGCCGGGCGAGAAGGTGACGTTGCAATTCGACCTGAGCGAAATCCAGATCTTCGATGCGGCCGGCACCCGCGCCTTGCCGCGCACGCCGCAAGATTAGGTTTCGTTCGCGCGCTGCTTCAGGCAATTGCCGGCAAGTACCGGACCGCCGCTAGGTCGCGCCGGCTTCCACCGTCACCTTCACCACATCGCTACGGACCCAGGATGTGTAGAAGTCGAATGGCTGCCCGTCTTTCCGCCATGACACGGAAGTGACAAGAAGGAGCGGCGAGCCTTGGCTCACCTCAAGCAAGCTGGCGATATCCGCCGGTGCTGAGACGGCCTCGACACTGCGCCGCGCCCCGAAGATGCGGTAGCCTGCCATGTGGAGAACCCGGTTCAGCGAGCCATCCGGCTGCATCGCGCTGCTTCCAAGCACAACCTGTTCGAGTTCAGGCAGCAGATAGTTAATCGAGTAGACGGCTACCCTGCCGTCCAGCCGGCGCAACCTGCGGAGCAGGAAGCCCTCTCCGGATGCCGCAAGATGCAGTGCATTCGCCGCGACCGCGGGGAACATTGCGGCTCTCGCCTCAATGATCGTTGTCTCGACCTCGCGGTGGTTGTGATCGACTTCGCCTTCGAAAAACCCCGCCGCGACCTGAAGGCCCCAGCCGGACTGGCCCGGATCGATCACGAATGCTCCGCGCCGTGGCACGACCTTGATCCGCTTGCGGTCTTCCAGCGTCCTGAGCGTCTCCCGCACCGTGGACCGGGCGAGGTCATAGCGCCGGCAGAGTTCGCTCTCGAGCGGCAGGCGATCTCCCACGGCGAATTCGCCCTTGTCGATTGCTGCCTCGACGAGCTTCGACAGCTGCAGGTAGAAGGGTTCGGGTGACGTGCGATCGATATCCTGTTTCAGGACCACTCTCCTCGTCATGACGACTTGTTGCAGCGCCACTTCCAGCGTTGCGGACTGTTAATGCCGCAGCGCCTTACCAGCGCCGGGTGAAATGCTTGCGGGTTATGGCGGCGATGTCCTTGATCAGTTGCGAGGCTTCCGCTTCGGGGCGTTGCCATATCTTGCGCCCAACGACGACGCCTTGAGCGCCGGCCTCGACCGCATCGCGGATATCGTTGAGCGTCGATTGACTGTCGCCGCTCAACGGCCCTCCGGCGACGACAATCGGAATGTCGAGTTCGGCACAGAGTTTGGCCGTGGCGTCAGGGCCGGGGAACGTGATCTTGATGATATCGGCGCCGAGATCGTACGCAACGCGGGCGACCTCGAGTTCGGCTTCGATGATTTCCGGCGTGCGGGGGGCCGCCAGAAACACCGGCTCCACCATGACCGGGATATGCCATTTGGAGGCTTCCGACACGACGATGCCGATGCGCTTGCAATACAGGACTTTCTCGCTGTCGCTTACATTCCAAGGAAGCAGCATCTTCACGCAATCGACGCCGAGCCGGACGGCATCCTCGACGCTTGCCACGAGAGTTCCCGTACCTGTGTCCGGCGCGGAGGTTGGCCAGAACGCGTCAATCGCCAGCACACGGGCGAGCGCTGGCGCTTTCGCCAGAACGACTTCTGACTGTTTCACGATGCCGGTCGACACCATGAAGCCGGTGATGTCTTCGGGTATGAACCGCTTCATGACCGTGACGGGAGCCTCAAGGGCCTTGACCCTGCCCCACACCAGGCCGTGGTCGATCGGCACGACCAGCGCCGCCCTGTCCTCGCGCAGCACACGGTTCATGCGGTAGTTGGTGGAATATCGGTTTGCCATGTCCCTGCCTTGGCTGTTCTGCCCGTTGATTGAGCGCCACGATCGAGCAGCTATATTCGTACGTCTCGTACGTACAATACGGACTATCGAAAGCCTTTCAACTGTTTTTGGCACTTTCCTGTCAGATGAGCCTGACCAGGCGGTTGGCGTCGTAGATGGCGGCGTGGGTGTTGCGGGCAGCTACGGCATCGCCGATGCGGTAGAGTTCGAAACCGCTGCCGCCCGAGGCTTTCGCATCTTGCGGCCTGCCATTGATCAGCTTCTGATAGTTGACCGCGCCGCGATTGGCCGAGTGTCGCTTCAGCTCGAAGTAGAGGTCGTCACTGGGTAGCGTGCCATGGTTCACGACGATCTGGTCGTGCCGCTGCTCCCGGGCAATGCCGCCATAGTCGCTGCCGATGAGCGCCAGCAGTTCGTTGCCGCTGCGCTTCACCGCTTCCAGCAGGAAGGTGACAGTGAAGTTGACGTTGCGCTTCTGAAGCTCGCGCATATAGGGCACAAGGTTCATGGCCATGACTTCGGGTGCAAAGGCGCGGTCGCGGGTCATGATTTCCACTTTGCCGCCGGCCTTGGCAATGATCTCGGCGGCCTGCAGGCCCGCATGGTCTCCGGCGTCGTCATAGATCAGTACATTGGAGCCCGGCTTGACGTCGCCGCTGATGATGTCCCATGCGGAGACCACGAGATCGTTGCCTTCGGACAACACATTTGTGCTGGGGAGGCCGCCGGTCGCGATGATCACCGCATCCGGCTTCTGGGCCTCCACCATTTCGCGTGTGGCCCAGGAATTGTAGTGGATGGTCACGCCCCTCGCCTCGCATTGCGCGACCCGCCAGTCGATGATGCCCATCATCTCGCGGCGGCGCGGGCTTTGCGCGGTCAGCAAGATCTGGCCGCCGGCCTTGGATGCGGCTTCGAACACCACGACATCATGGCCACGTTCGGCGGCAACGCGCGCCGCTTCGAGGCCGCCGGGCCCGGCGCCCACGACGACCACCTTCTTCTTCGCCGCCGCCTTCGGAATATCATGCGGCAGCGTTTCCTCGCGCCCCGTCGAGGGATTGTGAATGCACAGCGCCATTGCGCCCTGATAAATGCGGTCGAGACAGTAGTTGGCGCCCACGCAGGGGCGGATGTCGTGCTCGCGCTTTTCGCGGATCTTGCGCATGATATGCGGGTCCGCCATGTGGGCCCGCGTCATGCCAATCATGTCAACCTTGCCGGATTCGACGGCGAACCGCGCCGTCGCCACGTCCTGGATGCGGGTGGCATGGAAAACGGGGAAGCGCGTCGCGGCGCGCACGTCGCCTGCAGCATTCAGGTGCGGCGCGCTGGCCATGCCCATGATCGGGATGTTGTCGGTCAGGCCTGCGTCGGTTTCGATATGGCCGCGCGATATGTTGAGGAAGTCGATGAGTCCGCTATTCTTGAGGGCATGCGAGATCCGCATGCCTTCTTCCTTGTCATAGCCCGCTGAGGAGAGCTCATCGGCGACGTAGCGAACGCCCAGTATGAAGTCCGGGCCGACGCGTTCCCTCACGGCGGCCAGCACCTCCAACGAGAAGCGCATGCGGTTCTCGAGCGAGCCGCCATATTCGTTGGTGAGATGATTGCTCATCGGCGACCAGAACTGCGAGAGCAGATGGCCGAAAGATTCGAACTCGACGCCATCGACGCCCGCCGCCTTCATGCGCTCGGCGGCATCCGCGAAGTCGGTCCTGATGCGCGCGATGTCCCAGTCCTCGATGAGCTTGGGAAAGGCCCGGTGGGCGGGTTCGCGCACATGAGTCGGCGCCACGACGGGAAGCCAGTCGGCCTTGTCCCAGCGCGTGCGGCGGCCCAGATGGGTGAGCTGGATCATCACCGCCGCGCCGTGCTCATGGCATTCGTCCGTCAGCTCCTTCATCCAGCGGACGACTTCGTCCTTGTAGGCGAGGATGTTATTGAATACCGGCGGGCTGTCCTGCGCCACGGCGGCCGAGCCTGCGGTCATGGTCAGCGCCAGTCCCGCCTTGGCGCGCTCGACGTGATAGGCGCGATAGCGGCCTTTCGGCATGCCGTCTTCCGGGTAGGCGGGCTCATGCGAACTCGTCATCAGCCGGTTGCGCAATGTCAGGTGTTTCAGTTTGAAGGGCTGAAGGAGCGGGTCATTCGGCATCAGGCGGTCTCCAATCGGCAGGCGTAAATCTCGATATTGGAACTGTTCACTACTGTCAAGTTGACAAGCATCACTGCACAGTAAATTGACATAAGTGTAAGTATCTGATACAACTCAGCTATGGAGCATGTCGTGAACGACGGCGGGTGGCGCGGCTCGCCGGAATTGTGGATTGGAGCGGCTTACGAGCTCCTTCTCGAATCCGGCGTCGATGCCGTGAAGATCCTGCCGCTCGCCAGGAAGCTGAAACTATCGCGAACGAGCTTTTACTGGTTCTTCAAAGATCGCAATGAGCTACTGGCGGCCCTGATCGCGCAATGGCGAGACAAGAACACCGGCAATTTCGTCAGGCAGGCAGAAGCCTATGCCGAGACTATCGTGGAGGCGCTGCTGAACGTCAGCGATTGCTGGTTCGATACGAAACTCTTCGATTCACGGCTCGAGTTCGCGATGCGAAGCTGGGCGCTGCAATCGCCCGCGGTACAGGCCGACGTGCAGCTTGCAGATGAGCAACGCCTTGCCGCGCTCCGCAACATCTTCACCCGCTTCGGCTATGACGCGCTTTCGGCGGATGTCCGTGCATGGACGATCTATCTCGTGCAGATCGGATACATCTCGATGCAGACGGCGGAACCGATCGAGCTGCGCATGACGCGCATGCCGAAATATATCGAAGTCTATGCCGACGTGGTCCCCCAGCAGCGGGAGATGGACCGGTTCTTTGCGCGGCATGGCCATAAGCGATGATTTGAGGGTATCGCGGAGCGACGCTCGCGCAACCGATCCGGCGATGGTCCCTTCAAGGCATGCAAACGAGGCATTCAGATTGCCGCCAGAGTTCCGCCATCGACAGGCAGGCAGACGCCCGTGATGTAGCGGGCCGCATCCGAACACAGAAAGACCGAGGCTCCGACGAGATCATCAAGCTCGCCAAACCTCTGCATCGGGATATTGGCAAGCATCGCACTTTGCCAGGCGGGGTTTTCATAGAATGCCTCGGTCAGCCTGGTCCTGAAGTAACCCGGCTCCAGGGCGTTGACGCGGATTCCGAGTGGCGCCCATTCCACGGCCAGCGCCCGCGTCATGCCGACAAGCCCGGTCTTCGACGAGCCGTAGGGCACTGCGGTTGGAATGCCGCGCTCCGACGTGAGTGAGCAGAGATTGAGTATGGCGCCACCCGTCATCACCCTCGCCGCTGCCTGGGCGACGAAGAAGGCGCCTTTCAGATTGGTGTCGAGGATGCGGTCCCAGAGTTCTTCTTCGATATCGAGCGAGGCGCAGACCTGCTCGATCCCGGCATTGTTGATCAGGATGTCGAGACCGCCCAGCCTGTCGCAAGCTTCCGATACGCCTCTGCGGCAATCCGCAACGGCTGTCACATCCATGGCAAGCGGACAGGCCTTGACGCCAAAGTCATGTATTGCAGCCGCACAGTCGTGAAGATCATCAAGGCTTCGGGCGGCAATCGCAACATCGGCACCAGCACTTGCCAGCCCTTCGGCGATCGCCCGGCCAATGCCGCGGCTTGCCCCCGTGACGAGTGCCTTGCGGTTGGCGAGCGAGAAGGACGTAAGCGACATGGGCCAAGCCTCACAGATATTTCTTGCGGATTTCGGATACGGCAATCTCGTGCGACGAGAAGCCCTCATAGCGCGCCAGGGTGCGGGCATGCTTTGCGAATTCGGGATAGGCCGGCGCCGTGACATAGCCGATCGACGACCGTTTCACGAAATCCATGACGGATAAAGGACCGAAGGTCCGTGCCCACCGGCTGGTCGGCAGCACCGCGTTTGGCCCAAGGCCGAAATTGCCGATCGATACTGGCGTGTGCGGCCCCATCAGGATTTCTGCGGCCTCGGTGATGTGACCCAGATGCACGAAGGGATCGGTTGACAGGATCTCGAGGTGTTCGGGTGCATAGTCGTTGATGAAACGATAGCTCTCCTCGACCGACGGCGTCAGAACAATGCCGCCGTAGGCACCGGTGAGCACCGCAGTGGAGAACGCAACGCGCTGCGCGGTCATGCGCGCCCAATGTTCGGGCAGCGCTGCCAGTGCTTCCTCCGCCACACGGCGGCTGTGCGTGACAAGATAGGCCGATGAATCGGGACCATGTTCCGCCTCGATCAGAAGGTCGAGTGCGGCGAGGCCGCCCTTGACCGTATCATCGGCGAAGATCACCGCTTCCGAGGGGCCCGCCGGCAATCCGGTGTCGATGATGCCGGCAAGCAGCCGTTTTGCGGCGACGACCCATGGACTGCCAGGACCAACGACCTTCAGCACGGGGCTGATCGTTTCCGTTCCGAAGGCCACCGCAGCAATGGCCTGTGCGCCACCCGCCTTGTAAACGGTTTCCACGCCCGAAAGTCTTGCCGCCACCAGAGTGGCGGCGTCCACAGTGCCATCGGGTGCTGGCGGCGTGACGATGGCGATGTCGGGCACGCCCGCCACCACAGCCGGAACGGACGTCATCATCGTGACGGATGGAAATGCGCCCTTGCCGCGCGGCACGTAGAGAGCGACCGACCTGATCGGCGTGAAGCGGTCTCCGGCATAGGCGCCGGGGCGCATTTCCTTCAGCCACATGGCCTCAGGCTTCTGCTGAACATGAAAGGCGCGGATATTGTCGATGCCGAACTGGATGGCTTCGATTACATCGGGCGCCACCTTGCCAAACGCGGCGTCGAATTCGGCGCTGGTGACCTGCAGGCCGCCCTGGCCGATTTCAGCCTTGTCCAGCTCACGGGCGAAGCGCATCAGTGCTGCGTCTCCTTCGGTGCGGACGGCCTCGATGATCGGCCTTACCTTTTCGATGATGGCGGAGAGGTCGGTCTCCGACCGGCGGAGCAGCGCGCTGCGGCTTGCCGGGGCGAGGTTTTCGAGAACGTGGAAGGTAACATCGGACATCGGGGGCAGTTCCTTCTGGCGAAGGCCATCGCTCACTTGGATTTGAGGAATATCTCGAGGCCGACGAGACGGTCCAACAGGAAGACGGCGGCGACGGCGCAGGCGACGAACACCACGGACACCGCTGCGAGATCGGGCGTGATGATCGAACGGATGGAGTTATAGATCTGGACAGGCAGGGTGACGATCCGCGCATCCACCAGCAGCAGGCTCACGAGAAATTCGTTGAGCGCGAGAATGAACATCAGAAGCGAGCCGCTGATGATGCCGGGCATGACACCCGGAATGGTGACATGGATGAAGGTGGAAAGCGGCGGCGCGCCGCAATTCGCCGCCGCAAGCTCAAGATCCGGATCGAGACTGGCAGCGCTCGCACTGACGGCCCAGATCATGAAGGGAAGATTGATCACGCAAACCGCAACCCCGACGGGCCAGAGCTGCCCCAGAAGCCGGGCCTCTCCGAACACGAGCATGAGCCCGATTCCGGAACCGATCAGCGGAATGGTGAAGGGCAGAAGCAGATACATCTGGACCGACGTCGCAAAGCGTATCGGATATTTCGCAAGCGCAATCCCGGCAAGCGTTCCGGCGGGAATGGCGATGATCGTGCAGATCGCCGCCGCATAGAGCGAGCGCAGAAAGGCATCCCACAACTCCGTCGCCTGGGCGATTTTCGCATACCATTTGAGTGACAGGCCTTCAGGCGGGAAGGCAATCATGTTGCCGGACGTGAAGGACGCGCCGATCACCACAATTGTTGGAGCCGACAACAGCACCAGAACCGATATGACGAAGGTCCACAGAACGATGGATTTGCTGCGGGGCGCGGTCATCGGCGCACCCTGCTCAGCGCCAGCGTGCCCGCGCCGAACAGCGCGATCACCAAGCCGACGAGCAGGGAACCCGCCGCCACAAGGAGCAAAGCCAGCGTCGAGCCCAGCCCCTGGTCCGAGGTTCGAAAGAACTGGTCGTAGATCGCGTTGGCGATGAAGTCCTGCGATCCGCCGCCGAGAATGGCCGGCATTGCGAAATCGGTCAGCGACAATGTCAGCACGACGAGACCGGCGCCAACAAGGCCGGGGCGGGCGAGCGGAAGCACCACATGGGTGAAGGTGCGCACCCAGTTGGCGCCGAGCGATTCGGCCGCCGCCTCGAGTTCCTCCGGGATGGCGCTCAATGCGGGCGCGAGCATCAGAACCGCGAAGGGAAGCATGTACTGCACAAGCCCGAAGAGAACGGCCGGATAGTTGTAAAGCAGGCGAAGCGGCTCGACGCCGACGAGGCCCAGGGCCTCATTCACCATGCCCTGATTGCCGAGAATGATCAGCCAACCATAGGCCCGCACCACCTGGCCTATGAAGAACGGCAGGAACAGCGCGGTCAGCAGCAGTTTGCGCAGCATGGCATTGGGCGTCCGCACCATGAGGTAGGTATAGGGAAACGCCAGCACCAGCGTGACGACGGTGACGATCAGCGCGCCGAGCAGACTGCGGGTGGCGACGGTCGCAAACAGAGATTCGGTGAACGCCCGCTGGTAGTTGGCAATCGTATAGTTTTCGGACATGCGATAAGTCGAAGGATCAAGCGTCCGGAAACTCACATCGCCGATCTGCACAAGGCCGATCACCAGCAGGCCGACGAGCAGAAGCGCCGGCGCCAGCATCAGCCAGGGGATCGCGGCACCAAGACGCGCCGGCCATGCGAAGGCAACGAAGGCCTCGAGGCCATCCATGATACGCCATGTCAGGGGATAGGCCGCTGGTGTCTGCCGCATGAGAAACCGGATTACCTTCAACCACGGGCGAGCCGCCGCCCGGAGGACGGCGGCCCGGTCACCACGATCAGCCCTGCATGATCGCCTTGAACTTCGAGAACCATTCGCTCTGATTCTCCGTCTGGATCTTGGCGGAGACGCGGATGAGATTCTTGAAGTCCTCCGGTTTCGTCGGGTACGACGGGTCGTTGACTAGATCCTGCGGCGGCTTGACGCCGGGCACAACGCCCGGAAGACCGAGACCATCCAGCCAGATCTGCTGGGCCTCAACCGTCAGGGCGTGGTTGATGTATTCCTTGGCCCAGTGCAGTTCATTGGCCGGCAGCCCCTTGGGAATCCACAGGCCATCGGTGTCGAATTTGCAGCCTTCCTCCGGAACTGTCCACGCGATGTCGATGCCGTTCTTTTTGGCTTCGCGGGCGTTGGTGGAAATGGTGCAGGCCGCGTCGATCTCTCCCTTCTGGAACCAGGTGGTGAAGTCCGGGTCTTCCCCAAGCAACGGCGACTGGCCTTTCAGCTGCGTGATGAAATCCCATGCGGGCTGCATGTTGCCCGGAATATCCTCGAGCTTTCCACCGCCTGCGACCTGGGCCGGGAAGTGCATGCCGATGCCGTCATTATAGAGCGCGATGCGGCCCTTGAGCTTTGGGTCAAGCAGCGCCTTCCACGACTTCGGCTGCCCATCCGGGAAGGCCGATGGCCGATATGCCAGCACGTAGACATAGCCATAGGTGTTGATGATCGGATAGCCGTCGAGGCCTACCGGCTTTGCAAGGTCGGTCGTGCTGGCGAGATTGGAAAGACCCGACAGATCCTCCGTCACGCCCCTGAGTGCCGACTTCGTCGCGTTGACGGTGGTATCCCAATTGATGTGAATAGGCGGAACGCGCCCCTGGTCGACGGCGGCCCAGACCTTCGGCTGAATCTCGTTATCCTCGGTCAGGTCGTGGCGGACGGCAATACCCGTTTTGGCCGTGAAGCCATCCGAAACACCCGCCTTCAAACTGTCGACCCAGCTTCCACCCCAGGCCCGGATGATGATTTCCTTGGGCTTTTCCGGCTCTTGCGCCCAAGCGCGCGGGGCGTTGAGGCCATAGACGCCGGTGGCGGCGCCTGCCATGGCCGCGGTTTTGAGAAATCTGCGGCGATCGAAAACTTGAGACATGATTTTCCTTCCGTTCATTGTTCTACTCCTCCGTTCATAGCCAACTTCAATTCGTTCAATCCATGCCATACAAGCGGACGTCCGAAGCATTCCAGCCAAGGCTGACATGTGCCCCGGGCTCGAACTGCGAATGCTCCGCCGGATCGTGATCGAAGACGCGCAATATCACGCCGCCGAGCGCGGCGACGCGCACCTCGTAGACGATACGCTCTCCCTCGAAGATCGCCTCGGCAATCTCGCCCGTCACGATCGTATCCAGTCCACCGAGTTGACGCCGGTCGGCCGCGATG
The DNA here is from genome assembly GCA_022842165.1 of bacterium. Classification (GTDB taxonomy): domain Bacteria; phylum Pseudomonadota; class Alphaproteobacteria; order Rhizobiales; family Aestuariivirgaceae; genus Aestuariivirga. Next base: position 4,302 of record JALHQC010000069.1, on the reverse strand, counting down.
CGGACCTGCTCCGCACGGATTGCGCCAACAAGGCTCTGGCCTATTCGTGGCGGAGCGGCGTCACCGGCCATGATGCCGGCGAGTTCCACATTGCCGTGCGACATGCGCACAAGGCCACCGCTGACGGAGGTGGCTGTGCCTTCGACAAAACCCGTGACGCCGATGAAATTCGCAACGAACGCATTCCGCGGGTTGCGATAGGTTTCGGCTGGCCTCGCCTTCTGCTGGATTTTGCCCGCGTCCATGACGATCACCTCGTCTGACATGACGAGCGCCTCGCGCTGGTCGTGGGTCACGTTGATCGTCGTCACCCCCAGTTCGCGCTGGATGCGGCGGAACTCCAGTTGCATGTCTTCACGCAGTTTGCGGTCAAGCGCCGCCAGGGGCTCATCGAGCAGCAAAAGATCGGGTTCGAAGACCAGCGCCCGGGCAATCGCCACCCGCTGCTGCTGGCCCCCCGAGAGTTCATGAATCCGTCGCCCGCCGAGGCCCCCCAGTTTCACCAACTCAAGGAAGCGCGTGACCTTGCCCGCAATGGTGGTCGCGTCGTGCCTGCGCATCTTGAGCGGGAAGGCCACGTTCTCCGCCGCCGTCAGATGCGGAAACAATGCCAGCCTCTGGAAGACCATGCCAATGGAACGCTTGTGCGGGGGCACCGCGCTCACCGGTTGGCCGTTGATAAATATTTCGCCACTGGTGGCGCGGCCGAAGCCCGCGATCAGCCGCAGGAGTGTTGTCTTTCCAGATCCTGAAGGCCCCAGTATCGTGAGAAAGCGGCCCCTTTCCAGATCGAAAGACGCAGACCTCACGGCATAGGCGCCATTGTAGGCCATGCTCACGTCATTGACCGATACAAGGACTGGCCGCGACTCACGCATTGCTTCGACGTCCCTGCCCTGCTCACGCGGCACGCGCTCTCCGTGGCAAGCCTGCCCTGCTCATGACTGTCACTACCTTCATCAGGAGGGTCCACCTTCGTTCACAACGAGAAAAGTCTAAGGACGTCGAAGCTGCTTTGCAACCTCGGCATTTCGCGGAATATTCTAGCCGCCGCGCGGCGGCAAGGCGATGCCCAGCCGCCGCATCCTGCGGTGCAGGGTCGTGCGGTCAATCCCCAGGAAACGCGCTGTGGCGGAGACATTCCAGCCAGTGCGCCGGAGTTCTTCCCTCAGCACCGCGGCTTCGTCCAGCGAATGGCGAGTCTCTTCGACTTCGCAGCCTGTTTCGCTTTCCAGGGGGCGCCGAAACACCTGGTCAGGCAATTCATCCATGCTGATCACCTCGCCCGCAGCGACCGCGCAGGCAAAGTCGATGACATTCACAAGCTCGCGGATATTGCCTTGCCAGGAGTAGGCCGACAGCACGCCCAGCGCCTGCTGTGAAATTTTCCGCGGCTGTCCGTTCGCCATCGGACGCTTGCCGAGAAGCTGCTCCACCAGCCATGGCAGATCCTGCCGGTCGCGGAGCGGCGGCAGCGTAACGGTTGCACCGTTGAGGCGGAAAAACAGATCTTCCCGGAATTTGCCTTCCCTGATGCGGGCCTGCAAATCGCAATGCGTGGCGGCGATCACCCGCATATCCACCGACGTGGCCTTGTGCCCGCCGATGGGCGTCACTTCGCGTTCGGCCAGCACACGCAGCAAGCGCGTCTGCGACCCGAGCGGCATGTCGCCGATTTCGTCGAGGAAAAGCGTGCCGCCGTGAGCTTCTCGAATGAGGCCTCTCTTGCCCTTGGCGAGCGCACCGGTAAAGGAGCCTGCCTCATAGCCGAACAGTTCGCTCTCGATGAGATTCTCCGGCAGCGCAGCGCAGTTCACCGGAATGAACGGCCCTCGCGAACGCGCACTCGAATGATGGATCGCCTTGGCTAGGAACTCCTTGCCGGTGCCGGTCTCACCCAGTACCAGAATGCTCATGTTCGTATTGAGCAGCCGTGCCAGCTTCCTGAGATTCCGCTGAACCGATGGCTCCTCTCCCGCCACCTTCTTCAACAGTTGTGGCAATTCGCTTGCTTCGGGAGCATGCACTGCCGAAGGCAGGATGCGAATGCTCGCCGGCGGCACCACCTGTATGAACAGGCTGTGGCCGCTGCCATTGAGCCTCACGACGTTCCGCTCGCTAGCGTGTGGGGCGGTGAACCGCGTGAGATGATCGACCTCGCAATCGAAGAAGTCGCTGAACAGGCGCCCGAGCAGCTGATTGGCCGAATGCCAGTTGACGCGCAGCTCGCGCGCCAGCAGCTGCCGCCCGTGATGGTTGAAGCCGGCGATGCGGCCGCTGGAGTCGAGCACCAGCACATATTCGATGTCGACCTCCGCCAGGGCCTGGTTGGAGGTCAGCTTGACGATCCAGTTGCGCGAGCACGACCGGATCAGATTAGCAGTCTCGATCCTGTGGGCGAAGCTCTTGACGATCTGCAGCGCCAGATACTGGCTCGATTTCTCGCGCGGCGATTGCAGGGCGGAAATGTCGAGTACGGCAGCGAGATTTCCCACCGGATCGAAAATGGGCGCAACCGTGCAGGTGAGCGGGATGTGCATCGAGTCGAAATGGTCCGACTGATGGACGGTGAGCGCCTCACGGGTGGCGATGCAGGTCCCTGTGCCATTGGTGCCTGCCCGCGCCTCGTTCCAGTCAGCCCCGATATAGAGCCCGGCCGTGCGCAGATGATCGGTCGTCGCCTGATCGCCGATATAGTCGACGGTGATGCCTTCACTGTCGGTGAGCAGCAGCACGTAGCCAAGGCCAGCTACCTGACGGTAGAGCGCCTCGACGCCAAATCGCGCCGTGCGCAGCAGGTCATCCATCGCGTCGCGATGTTCACGGAGCCGCCGGTCCTCCACGATGACGGCGGGCCGCATGACGGCAGGATCAAGACGGTGGCCGGAGACACATCGCTTCCACGACTCGAGGATCACTTCATCCCTGTCCGATTGCCCGCCGTCGGCGACCCGGAACAATTCCTCGATGTGCTGGTGACGCAAGACGGAAATCTGCGTGCTCCCTCGGTAGGGAGAAGACTATTCACTTCGAGGCCTGGCAATGTCAAGAAACGAAGGATGAAAAATTGCACAGGAAGCAAGACAACACCTGTTGCATCGCACAATTGCAATGACCTTCAGCGATCGGAATGGCAACCATGCTGTAACTGGACGCTGCAATGGCTGGACGTGCGGGGCGATGTCAGTTAGCTTGGCAGATAAACAAGAAGATGTGCGGGAGGAACACAATCCTATGAGCTGGATAGCCCGGAGCTACATGGGCCGCAAGGGCGTCGCGCGCGGCGCCGAAGGAAAGACTCATCACCTGACCAAGGATGTTCAGGGCGAATTTCACTACGTCTATGGTCCATATGCCGAGCCGGTGATGCACATCCGGCCGGGTGACATTGTTGTCGCGGAAACCGAGGACGCCTTCGGCGGTGCAATCAAGACGGTAGATGATCTGCCCTCGCAGAAACTCCGGATGCCTTTTGTCAATCCGCAGTGCGGGCCGATCGCGGTCGAGGGCGCAGAGCCGGGCGACGTGCTTTGCGTCCGCATCAAGTCGATCCTGCCACGTGGGCCTCAACCGGTTGGCACTTCCGCGCTGATCCCGGAATTTGGCGGCCTCGTCTCGAACGGGCAAACGGCGATGCTCAATCCGCCATTGCCCGAGCGCGTGATGAAATATGAAGTCACCGAGCAGGGTGTGAAATTCAACGACCGCATCACGCTACCCTACGAGCCCTTCATCGGTACGCTTGGCGTCTCGCCGCTGATCGAGGCGGTGCTTTCGCTGCAGCCGGACTATTGGGGCGGCAACATGGACTTGCCGGACGTAGCACCGGGCGCCATTGTCTATTTCCCGGTGCTTCACAAGGATGCATATCTCTATCTGGGTGACTGCCACGGCCGCCAGGGTGACGGTGAACTTTGTGGTGTCGCGGTCGAGATGGCCTCGACCACCACCGTCCATGTCGATCTCATCAAGAACTGGCAGATCGCGTGGCCGCGCCTCGAGACCGAGGACTTCATCATGACCATCGGTTCCGCCCGGCCAATGGAGGACGCAGCACGCATCGCTTATCGCGAACTCACCCGCTGGCTTGCCAGCGACTATGGCTTTGATGAACTCGAAGCTTACTTCCTCTTGACGCAAGCGGGCCGCGTGCGCGTCGGCAACATGGTCGATCCCAAGTACACGCTGGGCGCATCGATCCTCAAGAATTACCTCGGTCAGTAACACAGGGAACACGGCGATGGATCTCGGACTCAAAGGCTTGAACGTGCTTGTCACCGGCGGGACCAAGGGGATCGGCAG
>JALHQC010000068.1 GCA_022842165.1 bacterium | reverse complement strand
ACCATCACGCTGAAGGACGAGATCGACATCAGCCGCGGCGACGTGATCTGCGCCGCCAATGATCCCGTCGAAGTCTCCGACCAGTTCGAGGTCGAGATCCTGTGGATGAGCGACGAGCCCATGCTGCCGGGCCGGCCCTATCTCTTCAAGTCATCGACCAAGACCGTGCCGGGAACGCTCGATGACCTGAAGTACAAGGTCAACGTCAACACCATGGAGCATGTGGCGGCAAAGACCCTGGCGCTGAACGAGATCGGCGTCTGCAACCTCGAACTCGATTCGAACATCGCCTTCGCCCCCTATGCCGAGAACAAGCATCTGGGCTCTTTCATCATCATCGACCGGTTCAGCAACAACACGGTCGGCATGGGATTGATCCACTTCGCACTCCGCCGGGCCGCCAACATTCACTGGCAGGCGATGGACGTGAACAAGGAGTCCCGTGCGGCCATCGCCGGCCAGAAGCCCGCCGTGCTGTGGTTCACCGGCTTGTCGGGCGCGGGGAAGTCGACGATCGCCAACCTCGTCGAGAAGCAGCTTCATGCCGCGGGCCACATGACCTACCTGCTCGATGGCGACAACGTGCGCCACGGCCTCAACCGCGACTTAGGGTTCACCGATGCCGACCGCGTGGAAAACATCCGCCGCGTGGCGGAGGTGGCCAAGCTGATGGTCGATGCCGGGCTGATCGTGCTCGTCTCCTTCATCTCGCCTTTCCGTTCCGAACGCCTGATGGCGCGCGAGATGGTGGCAGAGGGCGAGTTCATCGAGATCTTCGTCGACACTTCGCTGGCGGAAGCCGAGAAGCGCGACGTGAAGGGCCTTTATGCCAAGGCGCGGCGCGGCGAGATCAAGCATTTCACCGGCATCTCGTCGCCCTACGAGGCACCGGAGAGCCCTGAGCTCCGCGTCGACACGACGAAGCTCACCGCCGAGGGCGCTGCCGATGCGATCGTCCAGCACCTGAAGGACGCGGGCCGCCTCACGAAGGCCTGAGACCGGCCGCCTTGCCGTTTCTCGCCGCGCCGGAGAGGGCGAGCCGCGCCAGAGCCGCGATCAAGTCCGTCTGCGTGATGAGGCCCAGGAGTTTTCCCGTGCCGTCCGTCACCACGGCGGCATGGGTGCGCCCGTCGGACAAGGGCTCGATGAGCCACAATACGCTGTCGTCCGGCAGAACCGACACCGGTTCCGCCATGACCTCGGCCACCATCTCTGCCGGGCGCTCCAGCTCGTGGAGTTCGACGACACCGACGACGCGCTGCGCGTTGTCGACCACCGGCAGGATGCGGAGCTCATGCGCCACCAGCAGGGCATGGGCCTCGGGCCATGTCGCACTGGCGCCGATCGAGACGACATCGCGCGACATGATGTCGGCGCAGCGCGGCACCTCGCGCGTGCGTTCGAGTGCGGCGAGTTCGGCGCGGCGCAGCAGCTTGTGCAGGTCCTCGCGCGCGATGTCGAAGGTGTCGCCGCTGTCCGCGATCGCCGCGTCGATGTCGTCATCCGTGAGGGCCACGCGCAGCTGCGGCGGCGGATCGGCGGTTCCGTGCGGGGCCGCTGCCGGTTTCGGGCGGTGCGGATAGGAATGCCGCGAGAACCTGTGAAAGACGAAGCCCAGCAGCACGAGCACCAGAGAGTTGAGCCCCACCGGCACGAGAGCGAAGCTGTAGCCGGCCGACAGTACGGCCGGCCCGCCGAGAACGGCGGACAGCGCCACGGCGCCCCCCGGCGGATGCAGGCAGCGCAACAGCGACATGACGCCGATTGCCGCGGCAACCGCCGCCGCAGCACCAAACGCCGCATCGGGAATGAACATGGCAGCGGTGACGCCGACGAATGCGGAGACGGTGTTGCCGCCGACGATCGACCACGGCTGGGCCAGCGGGCTGGCAGGCACCGCAAACAGCAGCACGGCGGAAGCCCCCAGCGGCGCGACGAGCAGCGGCAGTCCGATGCCATGCCCGGTGACGGCTCCGGAGATCAGCCCCGCGAAGCCGATACCAATGAGCGCGCCCATGCAGGCGATCATCCGTTCACGGATCGATGCGCCGGCCATGCGCGGGGTCATCTGTCTCAGGGTCTGGATGATGCGGTTCGCCATGGCGGCTCAGGCTAGTGCAGCTTTGGCCTTCGAGATATGCATATCCAGCAGGTCGAGCCTGTCATTGCCGAAATAGAGCTTTGTTCCAGTGTCGACGGTCGGCACGCCGAACACCCCGCGCGCAATCGCTTCCTGCGTATTGGCCGCGATCCGCGCCTTGAAGGCCTCGCTTGTCGCCGCCGTGCGCACCGCCTGCGGGTCGAGCCCCGCCGCCTCGCCCCACCGCGCCAGCTGGTCGAGGTCGGTGATGTCGGCCCCTTCCGCCCAGTAGCCTTTCAGCAGCCGCGTGACGAAAGCCTCAGCCCGGCCTTCGTCCGCCGCCAGAAGGCAGGCCCGCAGCGCGCGCGAATTGCGGAGCGGATAGCCGGGATGGGTTTTGAGCGGCAGTCCGTGGACGTCCGCCCAGTCTTCTATGTCCTGCCGGAACCACGCGACGCGGGCAGGTGTCGCCTCGAGCGGTTTGACGCCGCCGATCTCGTCCAGCAGACGCGGCAGGTGCAGGGGGCGCCAGCGAAGGTCCAGCCCGTGCTTTCGCGCCAGATCGCCGACGCGGTGCGCCGCGAGATAGACCCAGGGCGAATGAACGTCGAACCAGAAACTGAGGCTCATGGCAGAAGCTCCATCCGTCCCTCGCGTGCCCAGTCTTTGAGTTCCACTTTCCTGATCTTGCCCGAAGGCGTCAACGGAAAGCGCTCCACCCTGAACATCAGCGCCGGCACCTTGAACTTCGCGATGCGCGCCGCACACAGCGCCCTGAGGTCCGCCGCCGCCACGTCGCGGTTGAGCTTCACGGCGGCGGCGACGATCTCGCCATAATATTCATCGGCCACGCCGAACACCGCAACCGAGGCGACAGATTCATGTTCCTGCAGCACATTCTCGATCTCGGCGGGATAGATGTTCTCGCCACCGCGGATGATCATGTCGCGAAGCCGCCCGCCGGCGATGACGAGATGCCCGTCATCGGTCAAGTAGCCGAGGTCGCCGCTGCGCAGCCAGCCGCCTGAAATGATCGTCTCGGCGGTATCTTCGGGCTTCTTGTAATAGCCTTCCATCACCATCGGCCCCCGCGCCTGGATTTCGCCGATTTCGCCCGGCTTGCAGGGCGCGAGCGTCTCAGGGTTAGCGATCCGGAGCGCATAGCCGGGCAGAGGTTTTCCCGCCGTTTCCCACCGCAGCGGATCATCGGCGTCGGGACAGGCGAACAATGTCGCGCCCTCGGTCTGCCCATAGACTTGCGACAGCCCCGGCATCGGGAATTCCGCCGCGCATCGCCGCAGCACGTCCGCATTGCAGTCTGCGCCGCCGCAGCTCCCCGCCCGGAGGGAGGTGAGATCGTAATTCTTCCGCGCCGGATGATCGAGCATGGCGAGATAGGACGTCGGCACGCCGGAAAGAAACGTGCAGCGCTCGGCTTCGATCAGTCGGAACATGGCTTCGGGCTCGAAGCTCGGCACGCCCACATAAGCCGCACCCTTTTGCAGCGAGCCGAGCAGGTTCATGATCGCGCCCGCGCAATGAAACAGCGGAATGATCGAGGTCCAGCGGTCGCCTTGGCGAAGCCCCAATCGTTCGGCGGCGCCGCGCGCATCCATCATCATCGCCCGGTGCGAGAGCAATGCGCCTTTGGGAAACCCCGTGGTGCCCGACGTATAGAGCAGCGCCGCCACATCACCGGCATCAGGCTCCACGGCCGCGAACTTCCGCCCTTCGGCAACGAGCTCCGGATAATCCTCTTCCAGCGTGAAAACATTTTCGAGAAGCGGCAGTTGCGGGCGGAGCGCGGTGACGTTCTCGAGAAACGGGTTGGAGCGGTACTGCACCGGGCAGATCAGCGCGCGCGAATCCGACTGCTGCAGCGCATAGGCAAGATCGTCCCTGCGATAATGCGTGTTGAGCGGCACGAAGACCGCACCCAGTGCAGCGCAGGCCATCTGCACCACCGCCCATTCGGCGCGGTTCTCTGCCAGCAGGGCGATGTGGTCGCGGGGTCTCAGCCCGCGCGCGGCGAGTGCGCCCGCCAGTGACAGCGCGGCATCGTGGTAGCGCCGGAAGCTCAACCTTGCATTCTGGTGCGGAAACACCAGCGCATCCGCATCGCCCCAGTTCTTTGCTGCATGTTCAAGGGCGGGCCAGGGATGATCGAAGCTCACGGCGCAAACAACCTAGCGGCAGCCAAGATCGCCGAGAAGCCCCGGCACGAAGCGCGCGAAGGCGAAGGTCTCGATCAGGGTTGCGATTGCTTCCGTGTCGGTCGAGAACTCCCTGTCCTCGTCACGCTTTGCCGCTTTCGAGCGGATCAGTGCATGCGCGTCTTCGAGGAGGCCCGATGATTGCAGGGGCCGCCGGAAGTCGATCCCCTCGGCGGCGGCCATCATCTCGATCGCGATGATGCGCGCCAGATTGGCGTTCATGGGGCCGAGCCGCCGCGCGCCATGGGTCGCCATCGAGACATGGTCCTCCTGGTTGGCGGAAGTGGGCGCGGAATCAACCGAAGCCGGATGCGACAACTGCTTGTTCTCGCTCATCAGCGCCGCCGCCGTGCATTGCGGGATCATGAAGCCGGAATTGAGCCCCGGATTGCGGATGAGGAAGGGGGGCAGCAGCGAGATCGTCGTATCGATGAGCGCCGCAATGCGCCGTTCCGAGAGCGAGCCCATCTCGGCCACCGCCATGGCGATGATGTCGGCGGCGAAGGCCACGGGCTCGGCGTGGAAATTTCCGCCCGAGAGCACCGCGCCATCTTCCGCGAAGACCAGCGGATTGTCGGATACCGCATTGGCCTCGATCAGCAATGTGCGCGTGGCATTGGCCAGCAGGTCGAGGCAGGCGCCCATCACCTGCGGCTGGCAGCGGAAGGAATATGGATCCTGCACGCGGTCATCGCCTTCGAGGTGGGAGGCGCGGATGCCGCTTCCTGCCAGCAGCCTGCGGTAGTGCGACGCCGCCAGCATCTGGCCCGGATGCGGCCGCAATGCATGGATGCGCGGATCGAACGGCGTGTCGGAACCCATGACGGCATCAACCGACATCGCACCCGCCAGCACCGCGGCCTCGGCATTGCGCTCGGCGGCGATGAGGCCCGAGAGCGCCAACGCCGTCGAAACCTGCGTGCCGTTCAGCAGCGCCAGCCCTTCCTTCGGCCCGAGCGCCACGGGCGCTATGCCGGCGGCGGCCAGTGCGACACTCCCTGAAACCTTTTCGCCGTTGACCAGCGCATGGCCCTCGCCGATCAGCACCAGGCTCAGATGCGCCAGCGGTGCGAGATCGCCCGACGCGCCGACCGAGCCCTGCCCCGGAATGACGGGTAACACATCGGCATTGATGAGGGCGGCCAGCGCCTCCATGGCGGCAATCGAGATGCCCGACGCGCCCTGCGCCAGCGCGTTGAGCTTCATGAGCAGGATGAGCCGCGTGACGCCCGCATCGAGCGCCGCACCGACGCCTGCCGCATGGCTCCTCACGATGTTGATCTGCAATGCGTTCAGGTCTTTTGCCGCGATGCGGGTTTTCGCCAGCTTGCCGAAGCCGGTGTTGACGCCATAGATCGCATCGCCCGTGGCGAGCAGCCGTGTCACCGTTTCCGCACTGCGGGCGATGAGGCCGCGGGCCTTTTCCGACAGCGCGACGGTGACCGGTCCGCCAAGGGCGGCGCGGATATCCTGCAGGTCGAGCGGGCGCTCGCCGATTGCGATCATGGTGTCAGCCTCCTGATGGCGGCGCGGAAGCGCCCGGCGATCTGTTCTTCGTTGATGTGATGGCGGTCCTTCACCACATGGCGCCCGGCGACGAGCACGTCCTTCACCACGGCATTGCCGCTCGAGAAGATCCAGGTGTCGAGTGCCGCATCCTGGGTACGCCCGATGAGGGAGGGATGCCCGGCATCGAGCACGGCGATATCGCAGCGATATCCCGGCGCGATCCTGCCCACCGGCTGCTGCATCGACGCAGCCCCGCCAAGTGCCGCCGCCTCGAACAGCGTCCTGCCGGTGGACCGGCCCTTGCCGCCCGCCAGCGCATTGCGCGTCCGGTCCCGCAGCCGCTGCGAATATTCGAGCATGCGCAGGTCTTCCGCCGGAGAGACGCTGACATGGCTGTCGGAGCCGATGGCGATGGTGCCGCGCGCCGCCATGAAGCCGACCGCCGGAAAAATCCCGTCGCCGAGATTGGCTTCCGTCGTCGGGCACAGGCCGGCAATCGCCCCGCTCAGCGCCAGGGCATTGGTCTCCCCCGCCGTCATGTGGGTGGCATGGATCGCCGTCCAGCGCTCCGAAAGCTCGAACTCGGCCATCAGCATCTCGACCGGCCGCTGACCCGAGAAAGCGAGGCAATCCTCGACCTCCTTCACCTGCTCGGCGACATGGATGTGAACGGGGGAATTGGACTCGATGCCGCCGATTACCGTCCGCAGCAGATCAGGTGTTACCGCGCGCAGCGAATGCGGGGCGATGCCCAGCCTGCGCAGAAAATGCCCGCCGGTTTCGGCGCGGAGCGCGTCATGAATGCGCAGGAAACCGTCCGCCCCGTTGATGAAGCGCCGCTGGCCCGCAACCGGCGCCTGGCCGCCAAACCCGCCATAGGCATAGAGCGCGGGCAGCAGGGTGATGCCGATCCCCGCCTCATCCGCCGCCGCGAGGCAGCGCAGGCTCATCTCCGCCGCATTGCCGTAGGAAGAGCCATCAGGCTGGTGATGGAGATACTGGAACTCGCCCACCACCGAAAATCCGCTCTTCAGCATCTCGACATAAGCTTGAGCCGCCACGGCTTGCAGGTCATCAGGCGAGAGCCTCAGCGCAAAGCCATACATCGCCTCCCGCCAGGTCCAGAAACTGTCTGCCCCCGGGCCTGCCCGCTCGGCCAGCCCCAGCATCAGGCGCTGGTGCGCATGGGAATGCACGTTGGGCATGGCGGGAAGCGCAATTCCGGCGATGCGAACGCCATCGCCAATGCCGCTGGTAACTGACTGGATGGTTCCCGCAGCATCGACCGCCACCGCCACATCCTGCAGCCATCCCTCGGGCGTCAGCGCGGAGGTGAAATGGAAACTTGAGCCTTGCATGGCCGCGACTATAATGTATATACAACCTTATACAAGTGGAATCTCCGATGCTCCTGACCAACCTCAATGCCGCCACGATGCGAAATGGTTATGGCCTCGTCGCCGATGCCGCGATTCTGATCGAGCATGGCAAGATCACCTGGATGGGTCCGCGCGGTGTTGCACCGCACCATCATCACAGCATCAATTGTGGCGGCAGGCTCGTCACGCCGGGGCTCATCGATTGCCACACCCACCTCGTCTATGGCGGCAACCGCGCCAATGAATTCGAGATGCGCCTCGATGGCGTCTCCTATACCGACATCGCCAAGGCCGGCGGCGGCATCTTTTCGACCGTGCGCGCCACGCGGGCGCAATCCGACGCCGAGCTGGTCAGCGCCTCCCTGAAGCGGCTCGACAGTCTTCTGGCCGAGGGGGTGACGACGGTCGAAATCAAGTCGGGCTACGGCCTCGACGTCCGCAATGAAATCAAGATGCTGCGGATCGCCCGCGAACTGGGAAAGCTCCGCCCGGTTGACGTGGTCACCAGCTATCTCGGCGCCCATGCGCTGCCCCAGGAATTCCAGCACGACCGCGACGCCTATCTGGACCTCGTCTGCAACGAGGCGATCCCCACAATAGCAGCCCAGAAACTGGCCGATGCGGTGGATGCCTTCTGCGAGAAGATCGCCTTCACCGTCACGGAAACCGCCCGCGTCTTCGAAGCCGCGAAAGCCCATGGCCTGCCGGTGAAGCTTCATGCCGAGCAGCTCTCGAACCTCGGCGGCGCGAAAATGGCGGCGGGCTTCAACGCCCTGTCGGTCGATCACATCGAGTATCTCGACCGCGAGGGGGTGGAAGCGATCGCCAGATCCGGCACGGTTGCGGTCCTGCTGCCGGGCGCCTTCTACTATCTCCGCGAAAAGCAGGCCCCGCCGGTTGCCGAGCTGCGCCGCCACAATGTTCCGGTCGCGGTGTCAACCGACCTGAATCCCGGCTCATCGCCCATCCATTCGCTTCTCGCCGCCATGAACATGGCTTGCATGCTCTTCGGCCTCAGGCCAGAGGAGGCGCTGGCGGGTGTCACCGCCAATGCCGCAAGGGCTTTGGGGCTCGGTGACCGCGGCGTCATCGCGCCGGGCATGAAGGCCGATCTCGTGCTGTGGGATACCGCGCGTCCGGGCGATCTCTCCTATCCCTTGGGCTTCAATCCGCTTTCCGCCGTCATCCGCAATGGCACGCTGGTGAAAGGCAAGCTCGCATGACCGAGGCCCAGCCGCTCTATGCCAGGGTGAAGGACCATATCCTCCAGAACATCCGCTCCGGCGCCTGGGCGCCGGGTGCGCGCGTTCCTTCCGAGAACGAACTGGTCGAAAGCTTCCGCATCAGCCGGATGACGGCCAACCGCGCGCTGCGCGAACTGATGGTGGAAGGCTTCCTCGCCCGCGTGCCGGGCGTGGGCACTTTCGTGAAGGAGGCCCCCGCCCGCTCGAGCCTCGTCGAGCTTCGCAACATTGCCGACGAGATCGAACAGCGCGGCCATCGTTACTCGTCACGCATCGTGGCGAAGTCTGAAGTCACCGCCAACCCCGCACTCGCCGAGGAATTCGAGGCGCGCGCGCTGGACCGGCTTTTCCACATCCTCATCGTGCATGAGGAAAACGGCGTGCCGGTGCAGCTCGAGGATCGTTATGTAAACGCCGCGGTGGCACCCGATTTCCTGAAACAGGATTTCGTCAAGACCACGCCCACCGCCTATCTGCTCGCCGCGACGCCGGTTGACGAGTTGGAACACACGGTCGAGGCCGCACTCCCCACATTCGACCAGCAGCGCCTGCTCGGCATCGGCCCGCTGGAACCCTGCCTTGCACTTCACCGCCGTTCGTGGAGCCGCGGCCAGGTGGCAACCGTTGCCACGCTCACCTATCCCGCCAGCCGCTATGCGCTTTACAGCCGCCACCGCACCAATGCGCGCGGCACCTTGAGCCAATAGGAGCCAGAGAATGGACAACCGCCGCGATAACTCCCGGATCATCAAGGCCGCCACCGGAACGACGCTCACCGCGAAATCGTGGTTGACCGAGGCACCGCTCCGTATGCTGATGAATAATCTCGATCCCGGCGTTGCCGAGCGGCCGGAAGAACTCGTCGTCTATGGCGGCATCGGCCGCGCCGCGCGGAACTGGGAAGCCTATGACCGCATCGTCGCCAGCCTCCGTTCGCTTGAGGATGACGAGACGCTGCTGGTCCAGTCGGGAAAGCCCGTCGGCATCTTCCGCACCCACAGGGATGCGCCGCGCGTGCTGATTGCCAACTCGAACCTCGTGCCGCACTGGGGCACCTGGGATCATTTCAACGAGCTCGATAGACAAGGCCTGATGATGTACGGCCAGATGACGGCCGGTTCCTGGATCTATATCGGCACGCAGGGGATCGTGCAGGGCACCTACGAGACCTTTGCCGAACTGGGCCGCAAGCATTATGGCGGCAGCCTGAAGGGCAAGTGGTTCCTCACCGCTGGCTTGGGCGGCATGGGCGGCGCGCAGCCGCTGGCCGCCACCATGGCCGGCGCCTCGATGATCGCCATCGAATGCCAGCCGTCCCGCATCGATTTCCGCCTCCGCACCCGCTATGTCGACACCAAGGCGAACACGATCGATGAAGCGCTCGAAATCATCGACCGTTCGCACAAGGCCGGAAAGCCCATCAGCGTGGGCCTCCTCGGCAATGCCGCGGAACTCGTGCCGGAATTCGTGAAGCGCGGCATCAGGCCCGATGCGGTGACCGACCAGACCTCGGCGCACGACCCCATCAACGGCTATCTTCCCGCCGGATGGTCGCTGGCCGAATGGGAAGAAAAGCGCATCTCGAATCCGCAGGCCGTGAAGGCCGCCGCCATGGCCTCGATGAAGATCCATGTGCAGGCCATGCTGGACTATTGGCACATGGGCGTGCCGACGCTCGACTACGGCAACAACATCCGCCAGATGGCCCTCGAAATGGGGCTGAAGGGCGCCTTCGAATTCCCCGGCTTCGTTCCCGCCTATATCCGCCCGCTGTTCTGCCGCGGCATCGGACCCTTCCGCTGGGCCGCACTCTCCGGCAATCCGGAGGACATCTACAGGACCGATGCCAAGGTGAAGGAGCTGATCCCCGACGATCCGCACCTTCACAACTGGCTGGACATGGCGCGCGAGAGGATTGCTTTCCAGGGCTTGCCCGCCCGCATCTGCTGGGTGGGCCTGGGGCAACGCCATCGTCTGGGCATGGCCTTCAACGAAATGGTGCGGAGCGGCGAGTTGGAAGCCCCCGTCGTCATCGGCCGCGATCATCTCGATTCAGGCTCCGTCGCCTCGCCCAACCGCGAGACGGAAGCGATGAAGGACGGCTCCGACGCCGTCTCCGACTGGCCGCTCTTGAACGCGCTCCTGAACACCGCATCGGGCGCCACTTGGGTCTCGCTCCATCACGGCGGCGGCGTCGGCATCGGCTATTCGCAGCATGCCGGCATGGTGATCGTCGCCGACGGCACGGACGATGCCGCCAGAAGGCTGGAGCGCGTGCTGTGGAACGACCCCGCCAGCGGCGTCATGCGCCATGCCGACGCGGGCTATGACATCGCGGTTGAATGTGCGAAGGAACAGGGGCTGAAACTCCCCGGCATCACCATGTGAAATCCGATGAAACGCCTCATCTTCGCTCTTCTTCTCGGAACGACCCCGGCCCTGGCGCAGAGCACCGCGCCGCTTGACCTCAATGCAGTCGATCCCTCGCTGCTCGAAGGCTTCTTCGGTACCTGGCAGGTGCAGGATGCCGATGGCGGCAAGACCTGCGACGTGGAATTGACCCGCGAGGACGCGATCGGCGGCATGGTGATCAAAGTGGCGGAAGGCTGCGCCGCGGCCTTTCCGGTGATGGGCAACGTCGCCTCCTGGCGGCTCTACGAGAATTTCGAGATCGTCTTCGCCGATGCCGCGCGCAAGGAGCTGATCCGCTTCTACGTGCCCGACAATTCCTATGTGGCGACACCGGAGGTCGACGGCATCGTGACGATCATCCAGCCGAACGACGAAATCAGCCCCGCGCCCTGAGATCAGCCGGCAGGAACAACCCGAAGCAGCCGCCCGTCGGGCGCGTCTTCATCGGTCAAAAGATAGAGGAAGCCATCCGGCCCCTGCCGCACATCGCGGATGCGCGCGAAATCCTCGAACAGTTTTTCTTCTCCCGTAACCTTGCCGCCTTCCATGGTGAGCCGCGCCACATGCTGGCCTGCCAGCGCGCCGACGAACAGGTTGCCCTGCCAGCCCGGATATTTGTCGCCGGTGTAGAATGTCATGCCCGATGGCGCGATCGAGGGGTCCCAGTAATGCACCGGCTGCTCCATGCCGGCCTTCTCCGTACCCTCGCCGATCTGCTCGCCGGAATACTCGCGGCCATAGGAAATGACCGGCCAGCCGTAGTTCTTGCCTGCCTGCGGCTGGTTCAGTTCGTCGCCGCCGCGCGAGCCGTGTTCGACGGTCCAGTATTCGCCGGTCTGCGGATGAAGCGTTGCGCCTTGCACATTGCGGTGCCCGATCGACCAGATTTCCGGCAGCCAGCCCTCGACCTTCGGATTATCCGCCGGAACGCCGCCATCCTCGGTGATGCGGATGACCTTGCCGATATGAGTATCGCCCTGTTGCACCAGCGGGCGCAGCTTGTTCCTGTCCCCCGTCGTCACGAACAGCGCGCCCGTCCGGTCGAACACGAGGCGCGAGCCGAAATGATGGCCGCCTTCCGTTGCCGGCTGTTGCTGGAAGATCACCTTGACGTCCGTCAGGCTCTTCGCATCATCGGCGAGTCTTGCGCGCATCACGCTTGTTGCGTTGCCGCCCTCGCGTGGCTCCGCGAAGGACATGAAGAGCAGCCGGTTCGTCTCGAACTGCGGATGCAGCACAACGTCGAGCAGCCCGCCCTGCCCCACGGCCGAAACTTCGGGCAAGCCCGATACCGGGTCCGATAGCTGCCCGTCCTTCGAAACAACGCGCAGGGCGCCTTCGCGCTCGGTCACCAGCATGCGCCCGTTCGGCAGGAAGGCGAGAGACCACGGGCTGGCGAGCCCCTCGGCCACCGTCTCGAGCCTCAGGTTTCCGGATTGCGACTGGAACACCTCCTGCGCCGCGGCGGGCGCGGCAACAGCGGCACAGAACATGGCGATGATCAGGCTGCGGCGGTGCATCGTTCGGTCCTCCTCTATGGCCAGCGAACTGGCTACGCAGCCGGCGGGCCGATGGATGTTCTATGCCGTCATCGCGGAAAGCCCCGCGCGCAGATGCCCGATCTCGTCATCATTCACGCCATGCGAGGATCCGGGATAGATCCGTTCGGTGACCGCCGCCCCCATCCGCGAAAACACCGCTGACGTTTCCTTCACCCGCGCCAGCGGGATGTGCGGGTCATGATCCGAGCAACCTATGAATGCACGGACCCCCGCGAGCGTTCCCGGATAATCGCGCGGCGTGCCCGGCGGGCCGATGGCCCCGCCGCTCAGGATGCCGATGAAGCCATAGGGCCTCGGGCTTCGCAGCACCGTTTCGCTGGCAAGGCACGCACCCTGGCTGAAGCCGATGACGGCAAGTTCCGGCGCCGCGATTCCGCTGCCGAGCATGTCATCGATGATCGAAGCCATGCGCGCGAGTGCGGCGGAGAGATAGGGCTCGTTGGCAGCCGTGGGCGCCATGAAGCTCTGCGGGTACCATGTGTTGCCCTCGGCCTGGGGCGCCAGATAGCAGAGGTCCGGCATGGCGATGACCTCGCCAAGCGGCAGCATGCTTTCGGCACTTGCCCCGCGCCCGTGGATCAGCAGCACGATGGCCCTGGCGCGCAGGGGCGAAGCGCCGCCGCTCCTCAACTCATGCTTTTCGATTGCCTCGTCCAGCGTCACAGCCTGGGCCTCGTCTCCGCATCGCGGAACCACTGCCCCTGCGCGGTTTCATAAGCCATCGCCGCCTGGAACACATCGGCATCGCAATAGGTGCGGCCGACGATCTGTATGCCCGTCGGCACGCCGTTCTTTGCATGGCCTGATGGCATGGAGAGCACCGGGCAGCGGCTCATGGCATTGAAGGGCGTCGTCATCACCCAGCCGAGGAATGGGTTCGAGATCGTCTTGCCGTTGATCTTCACGCTGTCCTTCGACTGGTCGAAATCGGCCGGAACGGCAGGCAGCGCCGTCGTCGGGCAGATCAACACATTGTAATCCTCCAGGATCGGCCCCAGCGTCGAATACATCTTGTTGGCCATGTCGAGGGCGGCCACGAAATCGACGGCCTTCGACTTCTGGCCTTTCTTTGCAAAGGCCCGCGCATAAGTCGTCATCTTCGAGCCATGCTCCTTCAGGAGCCTGGACACTGCGGCGCCGAACAGGTGATCGAGATAATCCATGCTGGCATTCAGCGCATCTTCCGTCCAGCCGAGATCGACCTCATGCACCTCGGCACCCAGCGAGCGGAACACGTCCAGCGCGGCCAGCGTGTTCTTCTGCACCTCCCTGTCGACTTTGTAGAAGCCCAGATCCATCGAGAAGGCGATCTTCCAGCCCTTGATCGGCTTGTAAGCCGTAGGCAGCGTCAGCTTCGGGCGCAATGTCGCGATATCGAGCGGGTGCGGGCCCGCCATCACGTTCTGCAGCATGATCGCATCTTCGACGGTGCGCGCCAGCGGCCCCGTGTGGCAGTAGAAATCGAAGTTGAACGGCGGATCGTCGGGATTGCGGCCATAGGGCGGCTTGTAGCCGACAAGCCCGCAGGTCGAGGCCGGAATGCGGATCGAGCCGCCGATATCGGACCCCGTGGCGATCGACGACGTGCCGCTGGCCAGCGATGCCGCGGTGCCGCCGGATGAACCGCCCGGCGTGAACTTCGGGTTCCACGGATTGCGCGTGACGCCCCACAGCCGCGACCATGTGTAGCCGGCGCAGGAGAATTCCGGCGTCGCGGTGCGCGCATGCACGATGCCGCCCTGATCCATGATGCGCTGGTTCATCGGCGAGGTGTGCTCGCCGATGTAATCCTTGTAGATCAGCGAGCCGCCGGACGTCGGCTTTCCCTTGATGAAGCTCTCGTCCTTGATGCCGATGGGCAGGCCTTCGAGCGCGCCGGTCCTTTTGCCCTTCGCGTATTTCGCCTCCGCCTTTTTCGCCAGCGCCATCGCCTCGTCGAAATGCGTGTAGGTGAGGCAGTTGATCTTCTTCTTCGTCGCCTCGGCCCGCCGGACGGTGGCCTCCATCAGTTCGACGGGCGAGAGCTTCTTCGCCTTGAACAGCTTGATCGCTTCGGAAGCCGGGAGGTAGCAAAGATCGGTATCGCTCATGCCGTATGCTCCGCAATGGTGTGAAGGGCCTTCAGCGTCGCGTTGCTGAAACGGTCGCTGAGGAAGTCGGGCCAGCTCGAAAGCTTCACTGCCACCATGTTGTAGTCCCAGTTCACATAGATCAGCTGCCCGAACACGCCCCGCGCCATGATGGCGCGCGACCGCGGGTTCTCGATCCACCACTGGTTCTTGTAGGCGCCCTCCGGCAGCGAGGACGTATAGGGCTCGCCGAAGATCGCGTGATTGCCGGTGCGCGTCGCCTCGACCCATTGGGCCGGAATGATGCCGGCGCCGTGCTCGAGATAGAGCAGGCCCAGCCGCGCATAGTCCCGCAGCGTGGCGTTGAGGCCGCCGTCCGCCAGCGCATAGCCAGCGGGATCGACCGTGAAGCAGGCGTTTTCTTCCGCACCCATCGGCCCCCAGATCTCGTCCGCCACGATCTGCGGCAGCCGCTTTCCCGTTGCGCGTTCCATGCAGAAGGCGAGCACATCGGTCTCGATCGAGCGGTAGGAAAACCGGTCGCCATGGCGGCATTCCAGCGTCTCGAG
>JALHQC010000067.1 GCA_022842165.1 bacterium | reverse complement strand
TCGCGGCGGAGAAGACCCGCCCCTAGCCATTGAAGGCGCTTGGACCTTAGTATCCAAGGGTCACACACGAAGCCCCCGGGAACTGATGGTACGTTGCCGCCAGTCCGCAGGCCTGCCGCCCCACCCGCCCTAGGCTCACCGTCATGAGCAGGACCCCGAGGGGTGAAGCAGATATGAATATACACCTATGGGAATAAATGTCAAGAGGTGTCCTCGCCCCTCGTGAGAGGGGAGAGGAAAGGGGCCCGCCGCGCTAGCGGTGGGATAGGAGAGGGGCATCCCGTGAGGCGGACGCAAAGCCCGGTTGCCCCTCTCTTACCCCAAGCTGTCGCTTGGGTCCCCTTTCTCTCCCCGCTCACGCGGGGCGAGAACGACTTTTCAGAACCGCAACACGCGCAGCCATCTGGCGATGTTGAGGAGCGTTGAGAGTGCTGAAGCCACATAGGTGAAAGCCGCAGCCTTCAGCACGCTTCTTGCGGCGGGCATGTCGTCCGCCGGGAGATAGTTCGACAGGATCGGCAGCGCGCGCTTGAAGCTGGCATTGAATTCGGTGGGCAGCGTCACCGCGTGGATGACGATCGTCGACGACATGATGACGAAGGCGGCGGCGACTTCGGCCAGCAGGATGGCGGGCGAGCGGGTGAGCGCGAAGACGATGGGCGTGGCCATCAGTAGGATCGATCCGGTGCGCTCGATCACGATCGCATAGCCCACAAGCTGCTGGCGCAGCATCAAGGGGCGATAGCCTTCCGCATGCTGGATGGCGTGGCCCACCTCATGGGCGGCGACGGCCACCGCCGTGACCGACTTGCCGTCGAAATTCGATGCCGAGAGCCGCACGGTCTTTTCCTGCGCGGAATAATGGTCACCCGCCTCGATGCGTTCGAGCTTTACATGGTTCAGCCCTGCCTGATCGAGCAGGTGGCGGGCGAGTTCGCCGCCGGTGCCGGGAAAATCCTCCCGCTGCTGGCCATGCTTGCGCATGGTGGCGCGCACCCATGCGCTTGGGCCGAAAATCAGCGCCAGAAACAGAACCGCGCCAAGGAGAGCTAGTATCACCATGACGCGGTATATGGTTCAGCTTGTGGTCTGGATCAATTGCCGAGGATGGCGCTTTCCAGAATGTCGAGGCCTTCCTTCAGCACCATCTCTGATGCGGTGAGCGGCGTCAGCACACGCACCGTGTCGGAATAGACGCCGCAGGTGAGGATGAGGAGGCCGCGCTCCAGGCACTTCGCCGCCAGCGCCTTGGCGCCCGCCGCGTCCGGCTCGTTGCCGCCATGCTGGGTGACGAGTTCGAAGGCGCACATGGCGCCCAAGCCCCGAACATCGCCGATCGGCATGCCGCGGCCCTTGGCCTTGACCGCCTTCATCCGCTCCATGATCATCTTGCCCTGGGCTTGCGCCTTTTCCAGCAGGCCCTCGGTCTCGAAGGCCTCGAAAACGCCCAAGGCTGCGGCGCAGGCGATGGGATTGCCCGCATAGGTGCCGCCGATGCCGCCCGGATCGGGTGCATCCATGATCTTGGCGCGGCCCGTCACGGCGGCCAGCGGGAAGCCGCCGGCCAGCGACTTCGCAGCCGTCATGAGATCGGGCTCGACGCCATAATGCTCCATGGCGAAAAACTTTCCCGTGCGGCCGAAGCCCGACTGGATTTCATCGGCGATCAGCAGGATGCCGTGATCGTCGCAGAGCTTGCGCAGACGCGTCATCAGTTCCTGCGGCGCGATGTAGAAGCCGCCTTCGCCCTGCACCGGCTCGATGATGATGGCGGCAACGCGCGACGGCTCGACGTCGCACTTGAACAGCCATTCGATCGCGTGGATCGAATCCTCGACCGTGATGCCCTTGTGGGCGACGGGGAAGGGCACATGCCAGATGCCTGCGGGCATCGGGCCGAACTTCGCCTTGTAGGGAACGACCTTACCGGTCAAGGCCATGCCTAACAGCGTGCGGCCATGGAAGCCACCATTGAAGGCGATGACGTCGGAGCGGCCCGTATAGGCGCGCGCGAACTTCACCGCGTTCTCGACGGCTTCTGCACCCGTGGTGACAAGCGCCGATTTCTTCTCGCCCGAGATGGGGGCGACAGCGTTGAGCTTCTCGCACACCTCGATGAAGGGCGCGTAGGGCATCACCATCGCGCAGGTGTGGGTGAAGGCTTCGAGCTGCTCATAGACGCGCTTCATGACCAGCGGGTGGCGGTGCCCGGTGTTGACCACCGCGATGCCGCCGCCGAAATCGATGTAGCGGTTGCCCTCGACATCCCAGATCTCGGAATTCTCGGCGCGTGCCGCGATGACCGGGGCGCCCGCGCTGATGCCGCGGGACACGGCCTTGGCGCGGCGCTCCACCCACTGCTTGTTCATGCCTGGGGCTGCGACCGGTGCGTTCATGATGTTCTCCTTGCAAATGCTCGGCGGCTTTTACGCCTGTTGACGTGGCCCCGGCAAACGGATTCACTGGGTCCAGAAACGGGGGACGTGCATGGCTGATCTCATTCAAATGACCGCTTGCGCCATCGTGGAGGGCCTCAAGCGGGGCGAGATCACGCCGCTCGATTGCCTTGACGCGCTGGAAAGCAGGGTGAACGCGGTCGACGCGTCGGTCAACGCGCTGCCGACACGCTGTTTTGACCGGGCGCGCAGGAACGCCAGGGCGCTGATGGCCAAGCCGGTCAACGAGCGGGGCGTGCTGGCGGGCTTGCCGGTGCCAATCAAGGATCTCGCCGATGTGGCGGGCGTGCGCTCGACGCAAGGCTCGCCCATCTTCAGGGACAGGATCGCGGAGGTCTCCGATCTCCTCGTCACCCATATCGAGGGAAATGGCGGCGTCATCTATGCGATGTCCAACACGCCGGAATTCGGTGCCGGCGCGCATACCTTCAACGAGGTGTTCGGCGCCACGCGAAACCCGTGGAACACGTCGCGCTCGGCATCGGGATCCTCGGGTGGTGCGGCGGTGGCGCTGGCCACCGGCATGGCCTGGGTGGCGCATGGCTCCGACCTTGGCGGTTCCTTGCGCAATCCGGCGAGCTTCTGCGGCGTGGTGGGCATGCGGCCGTCGCCCGGCCGCGTGGCGGCAACGCCGGGCACGAAGATCGATACGACGCTTGGCGTCGAGGGCCCGATGGCGCGCAACGTGGAGGATTTGAGCCTGTTCTTTGACGCGATGGTGGGCGAGGAAGCGGGCGACCCGATCTCGCTGCCGTCTGATGGCACCTCCTATCTCAAGGCCGCACGTTCCGGCTGGAAGCCGAAGCGCGTGGCGGTGAGCCGCGATCTGGGCCTGCCGCCGGTTGACGCGGAAGTGGCCGACATCGTGATGCGCGCGGCGCGAAAACTCGAAGCCGAAGGCGTGATCGTGGAAGAAGCGCACCCGGACCTGAAGGAGACGCGCGAATGCGCTCAAGTACTGCGGGCGCTGTCCTACGCCAACATGCGGCCGCTGCTGGACACGCATCGCGATCTCCTGAAACCCGAAGTCGTGTGGAACATCGAGCGCGGCTTGCGGCTGACGGGTGCGGAGATCGCGCACGCCGAGGCCCAGCGCGGCGACATGTTCCGCCGCATGCGGGCGTTCTTCGAGACCTACGATCTCATTCTCTGCCCCACCACCATCGTGCCGCCTTTCCCGATCGAACAGCGTTACGTGGCCGAA
Source organism: bacterium (assembly GCA_022842165.1). Lineage (GTDB taxonomy): Bacteria > Pseudomonadota > Alphaproteobacteria > Rhizobiales > Aestuariivirgaceae > Aestuariivirga. The sequence goes on along the minus strand of JALHQC010000067.1, from coordinate 12,106 downwards.
TGCGGCGGGGTCAAGTTCGAGTCCTATGTCGACTGGCTGATGATCGTCCACGCCATCACGCTGTGCTGCTGCCCGGCGATCTCGATCCCCTGCGGCTTCACGGCCGAAAACCTTCCCGTCGGCCTCCAGATCGTGGCGCCGGGGCGGGGCGAGGCCAAGCTTCTGGCGGGCGCGCGCTTCGTGGAGCAGGTGCTGGGATTGGGCGCCATCACGCCGATCGACCCGCGCCTGCCACCGAATTGACAACATCCCTGCGCAAGCGATACTCCGTCATTTCAGGGGACTGCACATGAAGAAGATCATCATTCCGGCCGCCGGCCTGTGCCTGCTGCTGGCCGGCACCGGCCTCGCCCGCGCCGATACTTTCGTCCTCTCGCAAGAAGGTGCCAGATGCCTGGCCGAGAATGGCGCGGCACTGGCGGCAACCGGTGAGGCCATCATCTTCGCCGACATTTCGGTGTGCCCGCCGCGCACCAATGCCGACAGCGGTTCGATCGAGACGGGCGCCAGCGGCGTGAAGACGGCGGATGGCGAGGTGAACACCATCGTCATCATCGACGGCGCCAAGATCGATTGCTATGTGGGTGCCGTCAAGGCGGCGCTCGCCGCAACGCCGGAGGGCAATGTGAAGGTCGATTTTGGAACCTGCAACTGAGGCCACGCCGCGGGCGCGCATGTCGATGAAGGACTTTCTCGACAGCGCGGTGAAATCGCTGGCGATCATCACCGCGATTGCCGCGGCGGGAAAATATTTCTACGACCTGAACCTCCAGGACCAGCGCGCCGCGCGCACCTATACGCTGGCCCAGATCGAGCAGTACTCGCGCGGCGATATCTCGGCCTCGAAAAAGTTCGTCGACAGCTACTGGGTGGCGAAGTTTCCCGCCGTGCTGCGCAACGCCGAGCAGGTGAACAAGCGCGACGTGATCAAGGTGGCGCAGTTCCTCGAACGCTCTGACCGCGAGAACTTCAGCACCTTCACCACCCACATCGGCGTGCTGCTCAATCACCTCGACTACATGTCGTTCTGCGCCGAGCGCGCGGTCTGCGATGCCGAACTCGTTGCCGCTTTCTATTGCAAGGAGATCGACGCCATCCGCACCGCGGCGCTGCCGACGCTCGATGCCTACCAGAGCAAGGGGATCGGCATCGGCGTCAACGCCATAAACTACTTTGGCAAGAAATGCGCCGGCCAGCCTGGCCTCGCCGCCGCGGCGCAATAGCTGACGTAAGCCTGCTTTTGCGTAATCTGGCGTAGCGTGCGGTTTGGCGCTAGGACTCCCGTCATGCTTGGCTTGATGCAGGATTTTCCGTTGCTGGTTCACCGCGTGCTGGACCACGCCGCGCGCTGGCATGGCGACACGGAGATTGTCTCGCGCGCCGTCGAAGGGCCAATCCACCGCACCAATTACCGTGAGCTGAACGCCCGCTCCCGCGCGCTGGCCGATGCCGTGCAAAAGCGGCTGGGTGTGAAGCCGGGCACCATCATCGCCACCATGGCCTGGAACACCTGGCGGCACATGGAAATCTGGTATGGCGTGATGGGCGTAGGCGCCATCGTCCACACGCTGAACCCGAGGCTGTTCGCCGATCAGCTCGCCTATATCGTCAACCATGCCGAAGACCAGTGGATCTTCACCGATCTCACTTTCGTGCCTCTGTTCGAAAAGCTGCAGGACAGGCTGCCGAAGGTAAGGGGCTTCGTCGTCATGACCGACCGCGCCCACATGCCGGAAACCACGCTCCGCAATCCCGTCTGCTACGAGGAACTGATCGCCGAGGGCGACGCAGGTTTCGAGTGGCCGGACTTCGACGAGAACACCGCCTGCGGCATGTGCTACACCTCCGGCACGACGGGAAACCCCAAGGGCGTGCTCTATTCGCACCGCTCCAATGTGCTGCACGGGCTGATGTGCGCGCTGGGTGATGCCATGGCGATCTCGGGGAGGGACCGCATCATGCCGGTCGTCCCGATGTTCCATGCCAATGCCTGGTCGATTGCGTTTTCCGGTCCGCTGTCTGGTGCGTCCATGGTGATGCCGGGAGCAAAGCTCGATGGTGCCTCGATCTATGAAATGCTGAACGAGGGCAAGGTGACGATCACCGCCGCGGTGCCGACCGTGTGGCTGATGCTGCTCCACTATCTCGAACAGAACCCGCATCTGAAGCTGCCGCATCTCGACCGGGTGGTGATCGGCGGTTCGGCTTGCCCCGAGGCGATCATGAAGGCCTTCGTCGAGCATTATGGCTCCGACGTGATCCACGCCTGGGGCATGACCGAGATGAGCCCCATCGGCACGCTCGGCGTCAAGTCGGCGAAGGCCGCCGAATTGCCGTCCGCCGAATGGTGGAAGGTAAAGCTGAAGCAGGGCCGGCCGCCCTTCATGGTCGATATGAAGATCACCGATGATGTGGGCAAGTCGCTGCCCCATGACGGCAGGACCTTCGGGCGGCTGAAGGTGAAGGGGCCATCGGTGGCGAGAAGCTATTTCAAGGGCGAGGGCAACGACGCCTTCGACGCCCAAGGCTGGTTCGATACGGGCGACGTCGCCACCATCGACGAATATGGCTACATGCAGATCACCGACCGCGCCAAGGACGTGATCAAGTCCGGCGGCGAGTGGATTTCGTCGATCGAGCTGGAGAACATTGCGATTGGCTGCTCAGGTGTGCAGGAAGCAGCGGCCATCGGCCTGCCGCATCCCAAATGGGACGAGCGCCCGCTTCTGGTGGTGGTGCGGAAGCCGGGCTCGAATGTGAGCCGCGAGGATGTTCTTGCCCACCTGAAGGGCAGGATCGCCAACTGGTGGATGCCGGACGACGTGGTATTTGTGGAAGAAATTCCTCACACGGCAACGGGCAAGATTTCCAAGCTGGCGCTGCGGGAGCAATTCGGGGATTACCGGTTTACAAGTTGACCGGGTGCCCCTCTCCTCCCCCAAGCTTGCGCTTGGGTCCCCTTCCTCTCCCCTCTGAAGAGGGGCGAGGACCTGAGTGTCCTCCCACCGCGATAGCGGGGGGAGGAAAGGGGCCCGCTGCGAAGCAGTGGGATAGGAGAGGGGCAACCGGACTGCCTTCAAAAAATCGCCGGCTCTCCCGTCGGGCCGCCGAAATCGCTTTGCAGGAAATCGAAGTCGCAGCCTTCGTCGGCTTGGGCGATGTGCTGCGCGAACATCCAGCCATAGCCGCGCTCGAAGCGGGGCGGCGGAGGTTTCAGCGCTGCCTTGCGTGAGGCGAGTTCGGCATCGCTGACGTCCAGCGTGATCGAGCGTGCCGCGACATCGACCGAGATCATGTCGCCCGTCTTCACCAGCGCCAGCGGGCCGCCGACGTGGGATTCAGGCGACACATGCAGGATGCAGGCACCGTAGCTGGTGCCGCTCATGCGGGCATCCGAAATCCGCAGCATGTCGCGGACGCCCTGCTTCACGAGTTTCTTCGGGATCGGCAGCATGCCCCATTCCGGCATGCCGGGTCCGCCCTGTGGCCCGGCGTTGCGGAGGATGAGGATATGATCCGCCGTTACCTCGAAATCATCACGGTCGATGACGGCTTTCATCGCCGGATAATCGTCGAAAACGATGGCGGGGCCGGTGTGTTTCAGTAGATGGCCCGCGCAGGCCGATGGTTTGATGACGCAGCCCCTGGGCGCGAGGTTGCCCTTCAGCACGGCAAGCGCGCCTTCGGGATAGATTGCATTTGCCCGGGAGCGGATGACGTCCGCATTATGGGTCTTGGCGCCCTTCAGTTCCTGGGCCCATGTTCTGCCGGTCACCGTGATCTGCGACAGGTCGAGCAGCGGTGCGATTTCCAGCATCAGCGCCTTGAGGCCGCCCGCGTAGTAGAAGTCCTCCATCAGATACTGATCGCCGGAAGGCCGCACATTGGCGATGACCGGAACCCGCCTGCTGGCGGCATCGAAATCATCGAGCGTGATCGCGTGCCCGGCACGCCGTCCCATGGCGATCACATGGATCACCGCATTGGTGGAGCAGCCCATGGCCATCGCCACGTTGATGGCGTTGAGGAAGGCTTCGCGCGTCTGGATCTTCGCCGGCGTCAGGTCTTCCCACACCATGTTCACGATGCGGCGGCCGGCATCGGCGCACATGCGCGTGTGGTTGACGTCATCCGCCGGAATGGAGGACGTGCCCGGAAGCGTCATGCCGATGACATCGGCGATCGCCGTCATGGTCGAGGCCGTGCCCATGGTCATGCAGTGGCCGTGGCTCCGCGCGATGCCGCCTTCGATGGCCGTCCATTCGGCATCGGAAATATTCCCCGCCCGCCGCTCGTCCCAGAATTTCCAGGCGTCGGACCCCGAGCCCAGCACCTTGCCGTTCCAGTTGCCGCGCAGCATGGGTCCGGCGGGCACATAGATCGCCGGAACGCCAGCGCTCGTCGCCCCCATCAACAAGCCCGGCGTTGTCTTGTCGCAGCCGCCCATGAGGACGACGCCATCGATGGGGTGCGAGCGGATCAGTTCCTCCACATCCATCGCCAGCATGTTGCGGTAGAGCATGGTGGTGGGCTTCACGAAATTCTCGGCCAGCGACAGCGCCGGGAGTTCGATGGGGAAGCCCCCCGCTTGCAGCACGCCGCGCTTTACGTCTTCCGCCCGCTCGCGGAAATGTGCATGGCAGGGGTTGATGCCCGACCATGTGTTGATGATGGCTATTGCCGGCTTGTCCTTCCAGTCGGCCAGCGAATAGCCCATCTGCATGAGGCGCGAGCGGTGGCCGAAGCCGCGCAGATCGTCCGGCGCGAACCAGCGGGCGCTGCGAAGCTGTTCAGGGGTTTTCCTCGCCATCATTCCTGCTCACGCCGTTGCGAAAATGCCGTCCGTCTCGCGGAGCTTTCCCTGCTCCACGAGATGATCGAGATGGGCGCGGGTGGAAAGTGCGGCCGCGCCATGCAGCCGCGGGTCGACATCGGCATAGATCGCCGCGACGATATCATCGACCGAGCGCGCGCCCTGTTCGACGCGCGCGAGGATCGCGGCCTCGCGCATGCGGCGGTGCGCGAGATAGCCGCGCACCAGCGGCAGGGGATCGCGCTTCGATGGCCCGTGCGAGGGGAAATAGATGTCATCCTCACGGTCGAGCAGTTTCCTGAGCGAGGCGAAGTATTGCCCCATGTCGCCATCGGGCGGCGCGATGACGCTGGTCGCCCAGGCCATGACATGATCGCCCGCGAACAGCGCCTTTTCTTCCGGCAGCGCGAAGCACATGTGGTTCGACATGTGGCCCGGCGTGTGCAGCGCCTCGAGCCTGAAGCCCTGGCCCTCGACGACATCGCCGTCGCGAAGTGTCACGTCGGGCACGAAATCATGATCGATCGAGGCATCGAGGCGGAGGCCACCCGATTGGGCTGCGGCGATGCCGCCATAGCCATAGGTCTTCGCGCCCGTCGCCGCCTGGAGCTTTCGGGTGAGCGGCGAATGATCGGCATGCGAATGGGTGACGAGGATATGACTCACCGTTTCGCCGCGCACCGCATCGAGCAGGGCTGCGAGATGTGCGTCATCCTCCGGTCCGGGGTCGATGATCGCCACCTGGCCGCGGCCCACGATGAAGCTGGCGGTGCCCTTGAAGGTGAAGGGGCTCGGATTGTCCGCCACCACGCGGCGGATGAGCGGGCTCACCTGTGCCGCCGCACCGGGTTTCACGTCGAAGTCGCGGTCGAAGATCAGCGCGGTCATGTGCGGTTGCGGCGCAGGAGCATGGCGATTATAAACGTCACGAACGACATCATTTCAACAGGGTAGGGGTGAACGAAAATGAATGCCAGCCTTCTTTCTGACCGGCTGTGGCCGGCAACCGGCAATGCCGCACTGCGCTTCGTCGTGCTGGCCGTGGCGGGTTCGCTGCTGGTCGCCGGTGCGGCTCACATTTCGGTTCCGGTGCTCCCCGTGCCGGTGACCCTCCAGACGCTGGCGGTGCTGGCGATCGGCGCGGCCTTCGGGTCAAGGCTCGGTGCGGCGGCGATGACGCTCTACGCGCTGGAAGGTGCTGCCGGCCTCCCCGTGTTCGCGCCGACGCCGGATGGTTACCCCGGCATCGCCGGCCCGACCGGTGGCTACATCATCGGCTTCATCCTGGCTGCCGCCGTCCTCGGCTGGCTGGTCGAGCGCGGCTGGGGCCGCAGCATTCCGAAGATGATTGCCGCCACGCTGCTGGCCGCCGCTGTGGTCTATGTTCCGGGCCTTCTCTGGCTGCAGGGCTTCGTCGGCGGATTTGGCAAGGCCATCGAGTTTGGCCTCGCGCCGTTCTGGCTGTGGGATGGGGTGAAGGCCCTTGTCGTCGCGCTGGGCATTCCTGCTGCGCATATGCTGATCGGCAAGCGCGGCTGAACGAAAAACGCGGGCGATCATTGAAGATTGCCCGCGTTTCAAAATGGTCGGAGTGAGAGGATTCGAACCTCCGACCCCCTGCTCCCGAAGCAGGTGCGCTACCAGACTGCGCTACACTCCGTCTTAGGTTCGGGGCGGCTTATAACGGCGCTTTTCTGACTATGCAAGCAGCCATCCGCTGGCTATACGGAGCGCGCTCTGCTGGGGCGTCGCCAAGCGGTAAGGCACCGGATTTTGATTCCGGCATTCGGAGGTTCGATCCCTCCCGCCCCAGCCAATTCAAGTCACGGCAGTGGTTCAGCGTTGGCCCGCCGAGGCTGGCCGTTCAGCCAGCTCGGCATGTCCAGCGCCGTGACGATCCGCCGCCCCGAAGCCTCGAGCCGGAGATTTCGGATCCCGATTCCATCGTCTCGCCGGTCTTCCTCGTCATGCGCACCGCGGGCGGCAAGCTGGTCAATGTCGAGAACAACAACAACGGCGGCTATGGCTACGACGTGAAGGGCGAAATCGCCTGCGAGAAGGGTGCTGTGTCGCTGCGGGCGCCGCTGAACAGCGAAGTGAGCTACGGCCAGCTGCAGGGCACGGCCTATCCCGCCGACTGGCGCCCGCGGTTTGCCGCTGCCTACCGGCTGCAATTGCAGGCCTGGGTGAAATCGGTCGAGACCGGCAAGCCCGCCGGCGCCAGCGCCTGGGACGGATATGCCGCTTCCGTGGCCGCCGAAGCCGGCCTCGCCGCGCTTGCCAGCGGCAACTCCGTTGCCATCAAGCTCGCGGAAAAACCGCGCCACTATTTTTGAAGGTATCCGGCTTCGTCATTCCGGCCGATAGATCTTGGCCTCTTGCCAGGGCCTCATCAGCACGCTCATCGAGATAAACTCGGGCAGCTATGAAATCGAGCAGGGCTGGCGCTGACGCCGTCCTGCGCTACGGCGTGGTGTAGCCGCCGTCGATGACCAGCTCGGCGCCAGTCATGTAGCTCGACTCGTCGGATGCCAGGAACAGCGCGCCATAGGCGATCTCCTCGGGGCGGCCGAGCCGTTTCATCGGGGTGATCGACACGATGTAATCGGTGATCGCCTTGTCCTGCGCCGCGATCATCGGCGTATCGATGATGCCGGGATGCAGCGAGTTCACCCGGATATTGTCCGCGACATAGGTCAGCGCCGCGTTCTTCGACATGTGCGAAACGGCGGCTTTGCTCGCCGTGTAGGCGGAGACGCCAGCCGCGCCCACCTTCCCCCAGATCGATGACGTGTTGATGATCGAGCCGCCGCCCTGACGCTTCATGTGGGGAATGACCGTGCGCATGCCCAGAAATGGCCCGGTCTGATTGATGGCGACGACGCGGTCCCAGTCTTCGCGGCTGATTTCGGCGATGCCGGCATAGGAGGTGACGGTGCCTGCGTTGTTGAAGAGAACGTCGATCCGCCCGCTTGCGGCGACGATCTTGCGCACGACCGATTGCCAGTTCGCCTCGTCGGTCACGTCCAGCCGGTGACAGGAAATCGAGGCAGACGAGAAGGGTTCGGGAAAATCGAGGTCGCCCACGTGGACCTGGGCGCCCTCGCGCGCGAAGAGTTCGGCCGCCGCCCGCCCGATGCCGCGCGCTCCGCCGGTCACCAGCGCCACCTTGCCCTGAAGCCTCATGGCCATCAGCCTGCGGTCACGGTGTTCTTCGGGGGCGGCAGTTCGCAATTCACCGGCTGCGGGTTCTCGCCCATGAAGCTCGCGGCGAAGGAAAAGGCGCGAAAGCTCTTGCCTTCGCGCGCCGGCCAGATGGAGTGGCGCGCATTGCGCGGAATGTGCACCAGATCGCCCGGGCGCAGGAGGCGCTGCTCGTCCTCGATCTGGATTACCGCCTCGCCTTCCAGAATCCGGTAGAATTCCATCGAGTCGTGAAAGTGCGGATGCAGGCTCGCGCCCGGCTTCAGCTCGAATTCAGCCACGTATTCGAGGTATGACCCCATCGTCTCCCGCCTGACCGACTCCTTCGGGAACATGAAATAGGTGAGGCACGTGCCCTCGTGCTCGATCGTCGGTTCGACTCTTGCGCTGCGAACGTCCATCAATGTCCTCCCTGGCCGGTGTGGTTTCGCGGTGTCGATGCGTATGGGAAAGTCTAGAGCCTTCCATCGCGGAGCGTAAAAGCAAATCTGTTCAGATTGGACATGGGCGATGTGGTCATCCGAAATGGACATTTCGTGGCGGGACTGCGCCCGGCGGACTGCTATGCTGCGGTCTTGTGGGCCCCGAAGGGGGCAACGGCAACGATCGTACCAGGCAGGCAACGGAAAATCCGCTCTTGCGCCGGGCAGGGCGCGGGTGGCCGGCACTTTGCCCCAGCAGCGCAAGACCTAGAGCAGGAGCCTAGAATGGAAACGAACCTCAAGGGAAAGACAGTACTCGTCACGGGTGCGGCGAAAGGGATCGGCCGGGCGACGGCTCTGGCCTTCGCCAAGGAAGGCTGCCGGGTGGCGGCCGTCGACATCGACCGTGAAGACCTGGAAAGCCTGGCGTCCGAGATCGGTTCGGCGGGGGGCGAGGCGGCGATCGGGCTCGGCGACCTCAGCACGGCGGATGGCGTGATCAACAGCATCGCGCAGGCCTTGAAGGGCTTCGGTTCGCGCGTCGACATTCTGGTCAACAATGTGGGCTCGGGATATGTGCGGACCTTCGACCAGTTGAGCGATGAAGACTGGGACAAGACGATGCAGCTCAACTTCATGAGCTATGTGCGCTCGGTGCGGGCGATCCTGCCGGGGATGCGGGAGCGCGGTTCCGGCGTGATCGTCAACAACGCGTCGGACCTTGCAAGGCAGCCAGAACCCGTTCCGAACGACTACTCGGTATCGAAAGCCGCCGTGCTGGCCTTCACGAAGGGCCTGGCGCGGTCGGAAGGCCCGAAGATCCGCGTCAACGCCGTGGCTCCTGGCCCTGTTTGGACGCCCTTCTGGTCGAAGCCCGGCGGATTTGCCGACACATTCGCGCAGTTCCACAAGATGCCTCCGAAGGAAGCGGTGGAATACGAGCTGTCGCTTCGTCAACTGCCTATGCGCCGCCTGGGCACGCCGGAGGAAGTTGCGAATGTCATCGTGTTCCTGTCGTCCGATCTCGCGTCTTTCGTAACCTCCGCGGTGTGGGGCGTGGATGGCGGGTCAATCCGTAGCATTGCCTAGGGGCGAGGCCGCGGATAGTTTCGATGCGCGGGCGCCAAGTTCTGACCCGCGGCAGGTGACCGGCGATGACTGAATTCGAGCAGCTGAGAATCATCTCGTTTCTCGAACGGGTCCGCGAGCCTTTCCTGCAGATCGTGCCGATCGCCGAGGAAGATGCATCCTGGAACATCCTGCTGTTCATCATCAAGCAGGACCTCCTCGACTCGCCTGTCACGATCTCGGCCTTGGCGTCGGTGGCGAAGATTCCCTACACGACGTCCATGCGCCGCATCCACGAGCTGATCGAGAAGGGCTATATCCACAAGCGGGTGGCGAGCGGCACAGGCAAGAGCTTCACGCTGGTTCCGAGCGAGGAGCTGAAGCAGTCATTCGTGCTCTACGCCGCGCGCATCAAGTCGCTGCTGGCGCAAACCTTCGGTCTGCGGGAAAGGCTCGAGGACGAGGAGGATTTCTATTTCGGCGGGTCTTACTTTGCCGCCCAGATCATTCCGCCGCCGCAACTGATCGGAAGCCTGTTCAGGGGCAAGCGCGAGCTGAAGTTCCTGCTGAACTACGACAATTACTTCGCGTCGATGATGAACATGTGGGCGGACTTCCGCAACAACATGTCGTCGCGGCGGAACTTCGACTTGCAGAAGCTTCCCGAACTGCACGCGCGAATTCTCCAGAACTCCGCCTGCGAAACCTCCAACTACGACATCATCGCGGTCAACGCCCCGTGGCTGGGGGAGATGGTGAAACGCGGAATCGTCAAGCCGCTGACGAAACTCATCGAGAATTCGTCCATCACGCCCCAGGATTTTCATCCGTCGGTATGGTCGATGGGAGCCTGGCAGGGCGAGCAGTATGGCGTGCCGATCTACTGCACGATCGAACTCCTGGCGGCGCGCACCGATCTCTTCCAGCACGACAAGCTGGAGTATCCCGGCACCTTCGACGAAACGGTCGCGGCGGCCCGACATTTTCACAAGCCGTCCAAGATGCAGTACGGGGTTGCCTGGAACGGCGCGCGCGGCATGCCGGTCGCGTCCACCTTCATGTTCCTGATGGCCTGCTGCGGCGAGTCGATCCTGTCCCTGCCCAAGTCGCAGCTGTTCTTCACCGTGGACAAGGCGAAGGGCGACGAACTGCGGCCGCGCATTCAATCCGCCGCGGGCTTGCAGGTGCTGGACTATATGCACAGGCTGGTGGAGTACTCGCCCCCGGACATTCTGGAAATGGACTGGGACCGCCGGACCGCCGCCTTCATCAGCGGCGAAACGGCTCTCGCCTATTGCTGGACGGTGCGCGCGGCGAGGTTCGAGTATGATATCGCATCCAAGGTGAAGAAGAAGGTTGCCTATCTCCAGCAACCGCGCGGGCCGGGCGGAACCTCGATCAACCCGATGGGCGGTTTCCTGCTCTGCGTGCCCAGCAACCTGCCGGAGGAAAAGGTGGAACTCGCATTCGAGGCGATTTCGTGGATGACGTCGCCCCAGGCCATGAAGGCCAATGTGCAGAACGGCTTTCCGGTGGCGCCCCGCTTCAGCGTGAGCGCCGATCCCGAAGCCTCGGCGACCTCGCCGATCGTTTCGATCGTCGACCGGCTCGCGAAGAAGAACCTGCTCAGATCCTGGCCGCGCCCTCCGGTGCCGGAGTACAGGATGATCGAGGCGGTCCTCGGCGAGGAGATTCACCGCGCGCTTCGCAGGGAGGTCAGCGACGGCGAGGCCCTGCGGCGGGCGCAGGAGCAGGTCGACTCCCTCATGAGAGCGTCGGGATACTACCGCTAGCCGGAGCGGGCGGTGAAGACATTCCGATGCACGGGGTCATGCCGCCCGCCGAGGTGGCGGATGCGGTCCTGTTCCTGCTCCTGGATACGGCAAGCGCGATCACCGGCCATCTCCTGATAGCCGGTGGCGGCTATTTGGGTGGGCTGAGACGGGACCGGATCTTGTCCTGTTGCCTCCCGGCTGTTGCCGCCGGAAATTCTTAGTCTCCGGCCGCCTTAAGGCAGAATTCACCCGGATGTGCGGATGTGCCCTTTGCTGAGATGGCGGAGGAGCACGGCGATGGGCAGGTTCATGGTGACGGGGGGTGCGGGCTATATCGGCAGCCACACCTGCAAGATGCTCGAGAACGGCGGCCATGACGTGGTGGTGATCGACAATCTGTCGCGCGGTCACCGCGATCTGGCGAAGTGGGGGCATTTCGTCGAGGCCGATATCCGCGAGACGAGCCTCTTGCGCGAGACCATGCGCTGGTTCCGGCCCGATGCCGTCATCCATTTCGCGGCCTTCGCCTATGTCGGCGAGTCGGTGACGAAGCCGCACATCTATTACGACAACAACGTCGGCGGCACGCTGTCGATCCTGAAGGCGATGACGGAGGCGGGCGTGACGAGGCTGATCGTGTCCTCGACCTGCGCGACCTATGGCCAGCCGGACCGGCTGCCGATCACCGAGGAGACGCTGCAAGAGCCGATCAACCCCTATGGCATGTCGAAACTGATGATGGAGCGGATCTGCCGCGACTTCGACCATGCCCATGGCATCCGCTTCATGGCGCTGCGCTATTTCAACGCCTGCGGCTGCGATCC
>JALHQC010000066.1 GCA_022842165.1 bacterium | reverse complement strand
ATGACCTTCCACTCAAACTCCGTAAGATCATAACGTCCGTGGCCCATGGCAAACTCCTTTGCGGAGTTTGAATCAGCTTTCAGCCGATTTGCCTATCGTTTATGAGTATACGACCTAGATGATCTCGAGCTGCCGCCCGCCCAGTGACGCGAACGACCTGGCACGGCAAGTGAAGACGATGACCTGCTGGTTGCGGCCCGCGCGGTTGATGGCATCGAACATCTGCTCGATGCGGTCATCGTCGGAGAACACCAGCGCATCATCGAGGATGATCGGAACGTCTTCGCCGCGTTCGCAGACCATCGCACCCATGGCGAGGCGGACCAGCACGGCAACCTGTTCCTGCGTACCGTGCGACAGCCTGCCGAAAAGCTCGCTGGCGGGGCCGGAGCGTTTCAGGCCCTCCACCGCGAAGTTTTCACCCAGGTCGATTTCGGCCTGCGGAAACACTTCATTGAGGAAGGGCTTCAGATGGCGGCGGAGCGGCGCGTTCAGCTGCTCGCGGCGCTTGGCGTAGCTTTCTTCAACCTTGTCGCGGAGGAGGGTGAGTACCGCGACGCGATCCTGCTGGCGGTCGAGTTCGGCCAGTGCCATCTCCTGCTGGGCCTTCAGGACTGCAGCGCGTTCGCCCAGGCCATCGCCGCCCGCCGTCTGGACCTGACCCTCAAGGCGCGCGATCTCCTGGCGGAGCTTGTCTTGCGCTTCGCTGCTGTTCTGGATTGCGGCTGTCAGGCGGTCGGCGCGGCCTTTCAGCCGTTCGGCTTCACCGGCCTCGGGTGCTGCGGCGCGCTTTTCGGCCAGAAGTGCCGCCTTTGCCCGATGATCGGACAGCTTCACTGCAAGCTCGCCCGCGCAATTCTCGATGATGCCGTCCCGCGTGTCATCGGGAAGGCTTGCGAGGTCCGCGACAAGCTGGCCGTCGATTGCCTTCATCTCGCCCGAGAGCGCGCCGCGCTGCTGGGCGATGCGGCTGAGGATCGGCGTCTGGCCCGAGATCATGCCCTCACACTGGGCGCGGGCCTCGCGAACTGCCGCGCGCTTCTCCTCATGCGCCTGTTGCAAGGCCTCGATCTCATCTGCGGAGGGAAGCGTTGCCGTTCCGGTCTCGGCCAGCACGCGGCGGGTTTCGGAGTCGATCTGGCCGATCTCGGCGGACAGTCTTTGTATCTCGGGCAGGGCAGAGGCTTCCTTCACGCCGAGGGCCGCACGCTCGGCCCGCAGATCGCGCGATATTTCTTCCAGTGCCGCTCGATGCTGCCGGAGGCGACGAAGTTCATGGGCGTCCGCCGCGCCATGCCTTGCGAGCAAGGCCTCCAGCTTGCCGCGCATTTTGCGCTGTTCAGCTTCCGCCTCCGCAACGGAAGTGGGCGGCGGCGACACGGTGATTGCCACGCCATCGCCGATCGCAATGGTGAGAGGCTCCGTCACCGCACGCGCGAAGTTTTCTGACAGCACCGCGCCATTCACTGTAATGGAAACGCCGGGCTTGCGCTCGACGGTGATGCGCGCGGCGCCGGCTTCGATCCGCGCACGGATCGTTTCGGCTTCGCGCTCGATCGCGTCCAGCGCCCTCACCGCCGCGTCGTCGACCGTGGCCGCCTTCAAGGCTGCCTCGTTGGCGGAGGATTTCGCTTCGAAGGACTGGAGCGCCGCGAGGCGTTCCACACGTGCCGCGCGCGAGGAGGATTTTTGCAGCAACGCGGCTAGACGCTGGAACTGAAGCCCGCGCGCTTCGAGACGCTCTGCCTCGGCATCGAGTTCGGTCTTGCGGTTCAACGCCTCGTTCAGCACGCGGGAGGCCTGCGCCTCCTCTTCATCCAATGGTCGCGCTCGCGCAGACAAACTTTTGAGAACAGTGCGGTTTCTATCAATCGCCTCGGCTCTGGCGTGGAGTGCGGCAAGCCTTTCCTGCTGCGATCTGGCAATCTCCAAAGCCTGGCGTTCTTCCGCTTGGTGACGCTGCAGCGACTGCATCGCGCTTTCAGCCGCTTTCAGCTGCTCCAAGGCTTCCGCAAGCTCGCGCTTCATCTTCGCGATGCCGGCAGGGTCGGCGGCGCGCTTCAATTCACTGCGGAGCTTTGCCAACGCATCAAGGCTCTGGTCGAGGTCGCGGAGCTTGGTTTCGATGTCAAGACGTTCGCTGGTCAGCTGCTCGTTCAGCCTGATCGCAGCATCAAGCGGGCCGTTGGCGCGCGGCTTCCGCGTGTCGGTGATGAGGCGGGAGAGCTCTTCCTTCACGCTGGCGAGAAGGCTCCGCGCGCGCTCGCCGCCGACGAGTGTTCCAACCTCCTGTTGGATGACGCTGTTGAGAACAGTCTTCGCGCCTTCGGAAGGTTCCGGCACCGCGAATGAATGGCCCTGCTGGACCCAGAGAAGACCATAAGCGGCGTCATCGAGGGCGCGTGTGGATTTCGACGATACGCCCATCAATTCCCAGACATGCTCATCGGCTTCGAGGTTGCGGGCAATCTCCACGCCATCGCACTTGAGCCCGGCGGACCTGCTCTTCAAGAATGACTTCCGGATCTCGTAATGCTTGCCGTTCTTTTCGAAGGCCACGGTGATGGTCACGGGAAGCGACAGGCCCTCGGTGGCGAGTGCTGCGATATCCTTTCCGGCGGCGGAATGGCGCTCGAACAGGCAGGTACGGATCGCCCGGAAGAGGGTGGATTTTCCAGCCTCGTTGCTGGCTGACAGGATGTTGACGCCCGGGCCCAGCCCCTCAATCCGGGCAAGGGTTCCGAACCGGCCGCAGCCTTCAACGGAAACATGGGTAAGCCTCATGCAGCGTGGCCCTTTCCGCTGTCTCGCGTCATCAGGAACAGTTGCACGAGGGCTTCCTCGGCGCGACGCCGCTCCACCGGAGTTGCCGCCAGGTTTTCGGCTTCTGCCTTGAGACTTTCGGCGGCTTCGCGCAGCACGCCGCCGAAATCGATCTGCTCGAGGTCGGCAAGGGTTGGCCGCACGTGAAGACCCGAGAGATCGGCATCGAGCCAGAACATGGCGGCTTCGATCAGGCTCAGGCGCTGGCTCAGGTCGGCGCGGACGGTAAGGTCGAGCGTGCCTTTCACCTGCAGCCTTGCAAGCAGCCCCGAGAGGTTGGGGAGATTGCGCAGCCGCTGCTCGAGGCCATCGAGATCGGCATTGCCGGTGATTTCTTCGGTAAGGGTGATCCAGCGATAGGCGCCGGTCGTCCGTGTGCTGACGATGGGCGGTGCGCCGCTGCCGGCGAGTTCGACCAGCAGCACCTGGCCCAGTTCCTGGCTGTTGAAACGGTCCGACTCGGGTGTTCCGGCATACCAGGTGGCGGCGTTTACCTGCATGGTGCGGTGCCAGTCGCCGAGAGCCAGATAATCAAGCCCCGCGCGCTTCGCCCTGTCCGGTGCGATCGGGTTGTTGGCTTCGCTCCCCGCCTCGAACCCGGTGATCGAGCCATGGGCAAGGCCGATGCGGATGAGGCCGGGCGCTGTTTCCGCCTGATCCATCCATTCGGTGAGGTCCGTCACCTCGCTTTTCCGCCGCAAGGGCGCGGGGAACAGCACGGCCTCGTCTCCGAGGGCGAAAGGGACCGGTTCGAGGTGGAGATGGACGTTGGCTGGCAGGCCGGTTCTCTGCACACGGTCCCATATGCCCTGGCCGCGATGGCAGTCATGATTGCCGGGAATGACATGCCAGTCGACGCCCGGAAAGCCGCGCATGCGCTCCAAGGGCTCCAGCAGCGTCTTGTGCGAGGGTGCTTCATTGTCATAGAGATCGCCCGCGACCAGCACGTGGCGGGCGGCTTCGGCGGCGGCGAGGCGGCCGATTGTTTCGATTGCGTTGAGCCGCGCCTGCCGCAGCACGCTTTCCTTTTCGCCGAATTTACGGAAGGGCTTGCCGATCTGCCAATCCGCTGTGTGAATGATCCTCATTCCCCAGAAATGCCGTCTGGCGATGAGAACGTCAAGCGAACGGAGGCTGTGGCGCGTTTCCGTTGCGGCGGTTCCGATTTCGCTGGAGATTGCGCTTGCCGGTTCCCATATGCTGGACGCTCAAAGGAGGCACGAAACGCATGTCATTGCTCTTGAACATCATCTGGATCGTCTGCGGCGGCGCCTGGATGGCGCTTGGCTGGCTGATCGCGGCGGTGATCATGGCGATCACCATCATCGGCCTTCCCTGGGCGCGTTCGGCGCTGGCGATCGCCGAATACACGCTGATGCCGTTTGGCCACATGGCCGTGCCGCGCGACCGCTATACGGGGCAGGAGGATATCGGCACCGGGGCTTTCGGCTTCCTTGGCAATCTAATTTGGCTGGTGTTTGCCGGCTGGTGGCTGGCAATTGCGCATCTCGTCACCGCGGTGATGCTCGCCGTCACCATCATCGGCATTCCGTTTGCCTGGGCACATCTGAAGCTCGCCGGGATAGCGCTGTGGCCCATTGGCAAGGTGATCGTGCCGCGTGATGGATATCGTCCGGGTGCGCGGGTCTAGCTGATCGTGAAGGCGGAACCGGACACGGCCGCCTTTTCAATCGCCTTCCAGTCCCATGCGATGCCGAGGCCGGGCTTGTCCGATGGAATGGCATGCCCGTCCTCGATCCGCATCGGCTCCAGCGTCAGCGAGTCGATCTGCGGGATGTATTCGACCCAGCGGGCATTGGGCACAGCGGCGCAGAGCGCCACGTGAAGCTCCATCAGGAAATGCGGGCAGACCGGCACGTTGAAGCACTCGGCCAAATGCGCGACCTTCAGCCATGGCGTGATGCCGCCGATCCGTGCGACGTCGACCTGCACGATGGAACAGGCGCCACGCTCCAGATATTCCCGGAAATGCAGGTGGCTGTAGAGGCTTTCGCCCACCGCGATGGGGATCGTGGTGCTCTGTGAAAGTCGGACGTGGCCGTTGATGTCATCCGCCGTCAGTGGTTCCTCGAACCATGCGATGTCGAGGGGCGTGAGGCAGCGGGCACGGCGGATCGCTTCGTCGATGGTAAAGCGCTGGTTCGCATCCGTCATGATCTCGAATGCGGGGCCGACGGCCTCGCGCACCGCCTGAAGACGGGCCACATCCTCCGACACGTGCGGGCGGCCAACCTTGACCTTGCAGCCGCCAAAGCCCTTGGCCTGTGCCTGCAACGCATCCTCGACGAGCGCTAGCGTCTCGATGTGAAGCCAGCCGCCCTCGGTGGTGTACAAGGGAATGCGGGATTGCGCGCCGCCTGCCATCAGGTGCAGCGGTTCGCCGTGACGGCGGCATTTCAGGTCCCACAAGGCAGTATCGATTGCGGCCAGTGCGAGCGACGTGATCGCACCGACGGAAGTCGCATGCGTGAGGAAGAGAAGATCGCGCCAGATACGCTCGATCTCGGCGGCCTCGCGCCCGATCAGCGCGGGGGCCAGCGTGCGGCGGATCAGTTCCATGATCGAGGTGCCGCCGGTGCCGATCGTGTAGCTGTAGCCAGTACCGATGCAGCCATCCGCGTCATAGATGCGGACAATAGGCGTTTCCTGGCTGACGAAGGACTGGATCGCATCGGTGCGCTTCACCTTGGGCACCAAGTCCACCATCAGGGCTTCGACGCGGGTGATCTTCGCCATGTCAGTGGACCTTTCCAGTGCGGAAGGCATCAACGGTGCACATCACACCGCGGAGTTCAGCAAGGCCTTTCAGCCTGCCGATGCAGGAATAACCGGGGTTCACTTTCTTGCCGATATCATCGACGATGAGATGGCCGTGATCGGGCCGCATGGGGATCTCGCGGTTCTCTCTTGATTCAAGGTCACGCAGCACGGCGACGACGCCGATCATGTCCGTATCGCCATCAAGGTGCTCTGCTTCGAAGAACGAGCCATCGGCCTCGCGCGTGGTGTTGCGCAGATGCGCGAAGTGGATGCGCGGGCCGAAGGCCTTGGCCATCTTCACGAGATCATTCGACGGGTTCGCGCCATAGGAACCGGTGCAGAGGGTGACGCCATTCGCGGGGCTCGGCACGGCGTCGAGCAGCTTCTGCGTGTCGGACTGCGTTGAGTTCACACGCGGCAGACCGAAGAGCGGGAAGGGCGGATCATCAGGATGGATCGCCAATTTTATCTGAGTCTCTTCAGCGACTTCGGCGATTTCCCTGACGAACTGGAAGAGGTGCTGGCGGAGGCCTTCGACAGTGATGTCGCGATACTCGTCAAGCTGGCGGAGGAAACTCGCGCGGTCATAGACAGTCTCGCGCGCGGGCACCCAGTCGATGAGGTTGCGCTCCAGTTGCGCGAGCTTGCTTTCGGGCCAGGAAGCCAGGCGCTTCGTCGCTTCGGCAATGCGTTCGGGCGGATGGTCGGCTTCGGCGCTGCGGCGCTTCAACACCAGCACATCATAGGCACAGAAATCAACGGTGTCGAAACGCAGCGCCGTGCCGCCGTTGGCCAGCGGCCAGTCGAGATCGGTGCGCGTCCAGTCGGTGATGGCCATGAAATTGTAGCAGCAGACCTTCACGCCTGCGCGCGCCACGGCACGGAGCGATTGCTTGTGATTGTCGATCTTGGCGCGGAAGTCTCCGGTGCGGGTCTTGATCGCTTCGGGAACGGCGATCGACTCGACCACATCCCATGTGAGGCCGGCGTCCTCGATTAGGCGCTTCCGCTTCTGCATCTCGTCATCGGTCCAGGCCTGGCCGCGATTCATGTGGTGGAGCGCCGAGACGATTCCTACCGCACCGGCCTGCTTCACATGCGCGAGCGTCACCGGATCATCGGGGCCGAACCAGCGCCAGGTCTGTCTCATGGAAATGCACTCCGGAAAGCTTCGAGCGTTGAGCGGCTGCCGCGCCGGATGAGACTGTCGAGTGCCGCAGTCACGGTCAGCTTGAAACGCCTGTTGTGGGGCAGGTCCTTGCCGAACACCTGATCCATATCGAGAAGCGTTGCGGCCAGCTTCGCGGCATCGCGGCCAGCCGCATCGGCGCGAGCGCGGAGTTGATCGCGCAAGGGGTCGCGCACATCAATGGGTTGGTCCCTCTCGTTGATGCCGGTCACGTATCGCATCCATGCGGCAACGCCTAGGGTGAGGCCATCGATCGACTGATCGGCTCTGAGGCGATCGCGGATGGTACCAAGTAGGCGCTGCGGAAGCTTCTGCGAGCCATCCATCGCGATCTGCCATGTGCGGTGCCGTAGCCCCGGATTGCGGAAGCGGCGGAGCAGGGCGGCCTTGTAGCTTTCGATGTCGGCACCTGGCGGCACCATAAGCGTCGAGGTGACTTCCTTTTGCATAAGGTGCGACACGAAATGCGAAAGCGCTTCGTCGCCCATGCAGTCTGCTATCGTTTCATGGCCTGCGAGGTAGCCCAGATAGGCCATCGATGAATGCGCGCCGTTGAGGAGGCGCAGCTTCATGAGCTCGAAAGGTGCGATGTCATCCACAAAAGTGGCCGACCATTGCGGGCGGCCTTGGGGGAAACGGTCTTCCACCACCCAGTTGTTGTAGACTTCGGTGACGACGGGCCATGCATCCTCAAGGCCACTGGCGGCGGCGACGCGGGCGCGGTCGGCGTCGGTGGTAGCGGGCACGATGCGGTCGATCATGGTCGAGGGAAAAGCGACGTTCTCTGCAACGTACTGTCCGAGTTCCCCGTCCTGCAAGCTTGCAAGCCGCGTCACCACTTTGGCCACAGTGCGGCCGTTGGCGGGAAGATTGTCGCAGCACAGCACGGTGAAGGGGGCCAAGCCCTTATCGCGGCGATGGCGGAGTGCTGCAACGAGGAAACCTGGAGCTGACCGGGGACCATCGGGATTTGCGCGATCGTGCAGGACATCGGGATGAGCCTCGTTCAGCTCGCCTGTCGCGGGATCGTGGCAATAGCCTTTCTCGGTGACGGTAAGAGAGACGATCTTCACCGAGGGCCGGCACATCGCCTCGATCAGCGCGGATGGATTTTCGGGCGCCACCAGCACGTTCCGCAATGCGCCAATGACGCGGAATCGCTCGCCGTCTTCATCGCTCTCGGCAATCGTATAGAGATAATCCTGCGGGCGCAGCGCATCGCGCGTGTCGGGTGAACGGAGGCTGGCGCCGATGATGCCCCAGCGGTGGTCGCCGCTGCGGATGACCTCGTCGGTATAGTCCGCCTGATGGGCGCGGTGGAAGGCGCCGACGCCCAGATGCACAATGCCGATTTCCAGCTTGTCCGGATCATAGCCGAGCGTCCCGCAGGTGGCGCGCGAAAGCCGTGGCATCAGGCAGCCTTTCGTCCGTGGATGAAGCCCATGATGGCGGTGCTGACGCGCTCGTAGTTGCGGTCATTCTCAACTACGCCCCTGATCATGTAGCCATCCATCACCGCCACGCGGTCGGCGACATCGACCATTTCGGTAAGGTCGGATGTGATGAGGAGGACAGCCGTGCCGCTTTCCGCCAATTCATGAATCAGGTCGTGCAGATAGGCTTTGGTCTTGATGTCGATGCCGACGGAGGGTTCATCGATGATCAGGAGCTTGACGCCTGCCGCGATCCACTTGGCGACGGAGACTTTCTGCTGGTTGCCGCCCGAGAGATTGCCGATCGTCTGGTCGAGCGATGGCGTCTTCACCTCAAGCTTCTTCAGCACGGGGCCAACGCGCGAGGCAATGGTGGTGTCGCTCAGGAAGCCGAATTTTGTTGCCAGCTTGCGCCACACGGTGATGCCCGCATTGGCAAGAACCGAGTGCAGCAGGATCAGACCCTCGGCCTTCCGGTCCTCACTCACATAACCGATGCCATGCTCCAGCGCTTCGGCAACCGAAGCGATCGTGACTGGTTTTCCTGCAACAACGATTTCGCCACCAGTCTGCGGCGACAGCCCGAGGACCGCTTTCGCCAATTCACTGCGGCCGGCGCCGACGAGGCCATAGAGCCCGAGGATTTCTCCGGGGCGGACGGCCAGGGAGATGCCCTTGTGGCCTGCTGCCGAGGAATAGTTTTTCAGCTCGAAGAAGGGTGCGGACGTCGTCTTGCCGCGCGGTGCCCGTTTCGAGATGCGTTCGGCGCGGCCGATCATCATCTGCACCACGTCCTGCCGGTTCAAATCTTTCAGCGCAGCGCTGTCACAGGCATTGCGGCCATCGCGCAGGACGGTGACGGTGTCGCAGATATCGAAGACTTCCTCGAGCTTGTGGCTGACGAAGCCGATCGCCACGCCGTCATCGCGCAACCGGCGGAGAATCCTGAACAGCACCTGCGCTTCGTTCGGCGTGAGCGAGGCGGTGGGCTCATCGAGCAGCAGCACGCGCGACTGGAGCGAGAGCGCCTTGCCGATCTCGACCAATTGCATCTGTGCCACACTCAGGCGCGAGACGGGCGTCATCGGGTCGATGTCGAGATCGAGCTGCTTCAGCCAGCGTGTCGCCTCTTGCGCGATGGCATTGTAGTTCACGGACGAGAGCGAATGATTGCCCAGCCGGTCGAGCATGATGTTCTCGGCCACTGAAAAGCGCGTGACGAGATTGCGCTCCTGATGGACGACGCCAAGGCCGCCTGCCGCCGCCTGCCGCGGATTGGCAAAGCGCACGGTCTTTCCATCCATGGTGATCTCGCCCAAGTCTGCCTTGTGGATGCCGGTCATGATCTTGATGAGGGTGGATTTCCCCGCACCATTCTCGCCCAGCAGCGCATGGACGGAACCGGGCTTCAGCGTCATCGAGACATCGTCCAGCGCCTTCACGCCGGGGAATGATTTCGAGACATGTGCGACGTGAAGCGCCGTCATCTCAAGCAGTCCTCGCGTTGAACTTGGCGACGCGAAGTTCGCGCAGGCGGTTGATGCCGACGGCCCAGAGGATCAGCCCGCCAAGCACGATCTGCACGACAAACGGATCGATGGCGAAGAGGACGAGTGCCTGCGTGATGATGGCGATGATGACGACGCCGAAGAAAGTGCCGGCCACACTCACGTGCCCACCCGCCAGAACCGCACCGCCGATGACGGGGGCAGCGAAGGAAGAGATCAGCCAATCGTCGCCGATGGTCGGCTGGCCGATCTGCAGGCGTGCCACCAGCATCATGCCGGCGATGGCAGCGAGAAGGCCCGATATGGCATGTGCCCAGATTATGGTGGCGGTGACGTTGATGCCGGATAGTTCCGCTGCCGTGCGGTTGCCGCCGATAGCGAGGATATAGCGCCCGATGCGC
This sequence comes from bacterium, assembly GCA_022842165.1. Classification (GTDB taxonomy): domain Bacteria; phylum Pseudomonadota; class Alphaproteobacteria; order Rhizobiales; family Aestuariivirgaceae; genus Aestuariivirga. The sequence continues at coordinate 7,900 of JALHQC010000066.1, read as the reverse complement.
AGCCTTGCGAACAGGTACCACATGCCGAGGCTGGCGATGATCATCGGCAATACCAGCCAGGGGATGGGTCCCAGCATCGAAAGATTGCCAAAATCCTTGACGCTCTGTGGTACGCCGTAGAAGGGCTGAGCCTCGGTAATGCCGAGATTGATGCCCTTGAATATCTGCAGGCCTGCGAGCGTGATGATGAAGGCCGAGATGCCGGTGCGGGCGATAACGAAGCCGGTGAGGCCACCTGCAAGTGCGCCGATGGCGAGGCCGATGACAGTCGCCAGGATCGGTGGCACGCCGTAGAGTTCCATGATGGCGACAAAGCAGATGGCGACCAGTCCACCAAAGGCGCCGAGCGCCAGGTTCATCTGGCCGATGGCGATGATGACGAGCTGCCCCAGCGCGATGACCATGTTGACCGAGATGGCGGAGAGCAGCACGAAGATGTTGAAAGGTGACAGGAAACTCGGCTGGAAGATTGATATGCCGATAATGGCGGCGAGGCTGACGAGGCCGGGGCCCACCCAGTCATTGTCGAAAATCCGCGTGAAGGAGAGTGCCATCAGATCATCCCCCGCGCGCGCAGCACCTGCTGGCGGAACCTGTCTGCCAGCACGGCCAAAAGCAGCATGAGGCCGAGGCAGGCGAGAATCCAGAATTCTCCGACGCGCATGAGAAGGAGCCCGCTCGTCATGATGGTGACGAAGGTTGCACCGAGCAGGGTGCCGACGACCGAGACGCGCCCGCCAGACAGCAAGGTTCCGCCGAGCACGGGCGCCAGGAAGGCCGGCAACAGCCAATCCTGTCCGAGATGGCCCGCCATCGATGGCACGGCGGCACCGGTGCGCGCGGTGAGCATGAGGCCCGCGAAGGCTGCGAGCGCGCCGGTGAGCATGTGGCATGAAATGATGACGCGGCCGGTGCGGATTCCGGAGAGTTCGGCGGCGCGCGGATTGGCTCCGGCGGCCAGCATCTGGCGGCCAAGCACTGTGTAACGATAGAAGATGCTGAGGGCCGCGCATACCGCAAGAGTGATCAGCAACAGGACCGAGACCATGCCGCCGACGCGGAGCTTGCCCAAGGCCTGAACCGAAGCGGGAAGTTCGTTGAAAGATTGCGCCTGTGTGAGGAAGATCATGACGCCAAAGAAGATGCTCATGGAGGCGAGCGTGATGATGAAGCTGTGGACGCCTGAACGGACAACGGTATAGCCGTTGATGAAGCCGAGGACCGCTCCAAACAGGATTGCGCCGGGCGCGGCGAGCGGCAGCGGTATTCCCATTTTCTGCGCCAGGAAACCGAATACCATGGCAGCGCAGACGCCGATGGCGCCGACCGAGAGATCGAGCCCGCCGGTGACGATCACCGCCATCATTGCGAGGCCGATCATCGTATCGATGCCGATCTGGCGGCCGATGGTGAAGAGGCTGAAGGGCGAGGTGAAGCCGGGAAGGGTGATCGCGAATGCGCCGAATGCAATGGCGATCAGCACCGCCAGGCCAAGTTCGTTGCTGAGCGCAAGCCGCATCACGGCCGAGCCGCGCCGCTGCTCGGGCATGAAGTTGTCGGTTGCGTGGAGGGTATCAGTCACTGAGCCAATCTCGCATTCACCTTTTTCGTCGCCCCGGCGAAGGCCGGGGCCAGCTTTGGCTGTCTAAAGCGGGATCCTGGCCTTCGCCGGGATGACGGTCAGTGGAGGGGTCCTCTTCCCTGATAGAGCGGGGAAGAGGACATTGCGGTTACTGGCAGTTCATGTAGTCCTTTTCGAAGGTCGCCAGGATATCCTTGGTGATGCCGCGCATCGCGTCGACATACGTGTCGGCGGTTGAGGCATCCACGAACACCGTTCCCGAATCCACGAACTTCGCGGTGAGTGCGTTCGACTTCCAGGGCGCATCTTCCTTCAGCGTGCAGCCATGGCGCAGCTTGTCCAACACGTAGGAACCGAGATAGCCTTGGCCATAGGGGTTCTGCAGCATGGTGCCGTTGACGAAGCCGTCCTTGATGGCGGCGAGCACCACTTCATCATGGTCGATGCCGACCATCTTGATGCGCTTGTCGCCGATCTTGCGAAGCGAGTTGGCGGCAGTGACAGCTGGAACCCACGCCGTGGTCACGATGCCATCGACGTTCGCAGCATTGGCCGCGAGATAGGCGTTGATCTTTTCTTCGGCGGGCTGCGGCGCGTCGATATCGGCGATGACCTGCACGACGGTCACGGCGCCATTGGTTTCATCTGCCGCCTTCTGGACGGCATCGATGCGGAGCTGCGTGTTCGGATCGACGAGGAAGCCGGTGAAGTGGGCGATCCTGCCCTTGCCGCCCATCGCCTTGATCAGTTCCTTGGTGCCGAGATAGGCAGAATTACCGGTATCGGTGCCCATGCAGAAGAGGGCGGGGGTCGGGTCCTTCAAACAGCCCGCGGTGGCGATCGCCTGGCCGCCGTTCTCGACGATTTCAGAGACGACGCTGTTGGTGCCGACCGCATCGCCGGGGAAAATGAGGAAGGAGTTGTAGCCTTGCGTGAGCAGGCTTTCGAGAAGCTGGCTCTGCTGTGCCAGTTCCCATTTCTGCGGCACGCGATAATCGCCAGCGCCAAGGTTGAAGTCCTTCATGGCGTCAGCGCCGGCCTGTTCCCAGGCGGCGAAATACGGGTGCGGGCCACCGGGCACGAGGGCGACCTTGGTGTCAGTCTCGGCGAAAGCCGGTGACAGTGCAGCCGCGCCAAAACCCAGGGCGCAAGCAAGCTTAGCAATTGTTTTCATGACGATTTCTCCCATTTCGCGGCTGAAGAAATGAATTGATCTTTGGACCGCTGTGATGGATGCTAGTATACAAGATAGACTGCGACAAGGCAGATTCCGCGCATGACATCCATGACTGCCGAGGCACGGCTGGCCGAGAGCGAGGCAGCGATCGCCCGTCCGCTCGACCGCAGGCTTCCGGCGGCGGAACAGGTCTACCGGATGCTGCGCGAGGAGATCATCACCTGCCGCATCGTCCCCAACGAGGCGATCAGCGAGAACCGCATCTGCGGCATGTTTCAGGTGTCACGCTCGCCGGTACGGATTGCGCTGACGCGCCTGGCGGAAGACGGACTGATCGACATCTTCCCGCAGCGCGGCACCTTTGTGGCGCCGATCAAGATGCGGCAGGTGATCGAAAGCCAGTTCGCGCGTACCGCACTCGAGATTGCGCTTGTCGAAGTGGCGGCACGGCGCTGGACTCCGGAACACTCGCGCGAGGCGCATGCCAATCTTGACGATCAACGCCGCCATGCGGCGAGCGGCGAGGCGTGGGAATTCTATCTCGACAATGAGCGCTTCCACCAGATGATCGCAAAAGCCGCCGATCTCGAGGGCGTGTGGAAGACGGTGCAGAGCGTGAAGATGCTGTGGGACCGGATCGGTCATCTGGCAAACCGCGTTGCCGGGCACCGCGAGGATATCATCGCCGAGCACGAGGCCATCGTTGCAGCGCTTGACCGCAAGGACGAGAAGGCATCAGTGAAGGCCATGACGGCGCATCTCCGTTCCGTATTCAATGCCATCGCGCGGCTGCGGCCGCTCCATGAGGATTACTTCACCGATGAGTGAGATGATGCGCGCTGTGCTGTGCAAGGATCCGGGGCAGCTTGAGATCATCGAGCGGCCAATGCCGGAACGCCGGGAGGGCGAAGCGCTGGTGAGGATCCGCCGCATTGGCGTGTGCGGAACCGACATGCACATCTACCAGGGAAACCAACCCTATTTCGTCTACCCGCGCATCATGGGGCATGAGCTTTCGGGCGAGATCGTCGAGACTTCGAAGAACTCGAAGCTAAATGTGGGCGACGAGGTTTACATCGTGCCTTATCTTCACTGCGGCAATTGCATCGCCTGCCGTGTCGGCCGCACCAATTGTTGCACATCGCTCAAGGTACTTGGCGTCCATATCGATGGCGGCATGTGTGAATATCTGGCGCTTCCCGAGCCTGTGCTGTTCAAGGCCGAGGGCATCACGCTTGATGAGGCGGCGATGGTGGAGTTCCTCGCCATCGGCGCCCATGCGGTGGCGCGGGCGCAGGTGAAGCCGGGGCAGCGGGCACTGGTGGTTGGCACCGGTCCGATCGGTGTCGGCACCAGCATCTTCGCGAAACTTGCAGGTGCGGAAGTGACGGTGATCGACGGTCGAGAGGACCGGCTGGCTTTCTCTACATCGCAACTCGGCGTTTCACATGCGGTAAAGCTTGGGCCCGATGACGCCGAGCAGTTGAAATCAATCAGCGATGGCGAATTCTTCCATCATGTCTTCGATGCGACGGGTAACCCCAAGGCCATGGAGCGGGGTTTTTCCTTCGTCGCGCATGGTGGCACCTATGTGCTGCTGTCGATCGTGCAAGGGAACATCAGCTTCAGCGATCCGGAGTTCCACAAGCGCGAGATGACGCTGCTGTCGAGCCGCAATGCGACGCTCACCGACTTCGCCACGGTAATGAAGGCGATGCGCGAGGTGCATGTGCCGACGAAGGCCATCAACACGCACCGCGCGCCGCTGTGGGACGCGGCAGCGCGCATGCCGGAATGGATCAGGCCCGAGGCCGGAACCATCAAGGCGCTGCTGGAACTCTAGGTCACCTGGCTCTTGGTGTAATAGGGGAGCTGCTCCACGCGCGGGGTGTAGCTGCCGTCCGCCGTTACTTTCTTCACGTGACCGATGATCTCTTCCAGAGAGGCGAACCACACGCTCTTGGTTTTCAGCGTATGCTCCAGCCATTGCTCCACCTGCCGCCAGCGCGCGAGGCGGCCAGTGAGGAAGGGGTGCCAGATGCCGATCCAGAACCCGCCCGCTTCATATTGCGCGTCGAATTCCTCCCAGAAAGCCTTCAAACCCTCCGATGGCGCCTTCACCGGCATCATGTAGTCGATCTCGGCATAATGCGCGAAGGGCGGCCAGTCGTCGGTTCCCCAATGCACGGGCGCTTCCCAAAGCTCGCCTTGCGCGGTCTTCATCAGGTAGGGAATGTCATCTGCCATCAAGGATGACTCATAGACGAAGTTGTGTTCGATCAGCAGGTCGATCACCTGTTGCGTCACGTTGTAGACGGGCGCGCGATAGCCGCGCGGTGCCTTGCCGATGCGCTTCATGTGTATTTCCAGCGCGCGCTCGAAGGCGATCTTCTGGGCGTCACCCTTCGTTTCGATCGGATCTTCATGGATGAGCCCATGATGGCCGATCTCGTGGCCGTCCTTCAGGATCGCATCGACGGCCTCGGGGTACTGCTCGATGCACCATGCCGGAATGAAAAAGGATTGTTTGAGCCCAAACTTCCTGTAGGTTTCGAGGATGCGCGGAATGCCGACGGTCGGCCCATAGCGGCCCATGGTGACGGGGTAGAGCCGGTCATGCCCGTCCTTCGGGCGCGAGATGTGGATCAATGAATCCGCATCCATGTCGAAGGTGATGGCGCAGGCGCAGCGCGCGCCGTTGGGCCAGGGAATGGGATTGCGGATCATTGGATCACCCCTTCAGCACATGCGCATGGGACGGATCGAAGGACAGATAAAGCTGCTGGCCGGGCTCGCGCGGGATGCCTTCCAGCATTCGCTCCTGAATCTGCACCTTCACCTCCATGCCGCCCGCCGCCTCGAAGAACAGCGTGACCATGGAGCCTACGAATTCCTCGGAGATCAACTGCGCGGTGAAGGTGTTTTTCGCGGAAGGCCGTGCCGCCGATAGCGACACGACATCGGCCGCAATGACGAAGCTCAACGCTGCGCCGTGCTGCGGCTTCGTGTCGAGTTCGAAAGTTCCGGCTGGCGTCTCGACGAGGCCCCCGGCATTCGCCTTGCCAGAGAAGATATTGTTGCGGCCCACGAATTCGGCCACGAAACGGTTGGCAGGCGTCCGGTAGATGTCGCGGCCCGAGCCAATTTGCGCGATCTCACCCTTGGACATGATGACGACGCGGTCCGCCATGGCGAAGGCTTCCGACTGCGAATGCGTGACGTAGACGAAGGTGATGCCGAGTTCGCGCTGCAGTTTCGTCAGCACCCCCTGCATGCGAATGACGAGATGGGCATCAAGCGCCGAGAGCGGCTCATCGAGGAGCAGGATCTTCGGCTCGGTGACGAGCGCGCGCGCCAAGGCCACGCGCTGGCGCTGGCCGCCTGAAAGCGAGGCCACGTCCCGCTCCGCAAATTCGCCTATCCCCAGGCGCTCCAGCCAGTCGAGTGCCTTCCTTTTGCGAGTGGCCGCGTCCTGGCCGCGCATCTTCAATCCGAACTCCACGTTCTCGCGTGCGTTGAGGAAGGGGAAGAGGGCGAGCGACTGCCATACCATCGGCGTGTCGCGCTCATGCGGCTTCACACCCAGAAGTGATTTTCCGGCAAGGCGGATGTCGCCTTCGGTCGGTTCCTCCAGCCCCGCCAGCATGCGCAGCGTCGTGGTCTTGCCGCATCCGCTAGGTCCCATAAAGGCGAGGAACTCGCCCTCGCGGATCTCGAAGTTCATGCGCTTCACCGCCTCGAAGGTTCCGAAGCGCTTCACGACATTGTCGAAGACGACGAGGGGCGAGGACATCAGGTTGTTTCCGGTTTCTTGACGCGGCCCATGATGAGTACCTGGGCGATGACGATGAGCGTGATGGAGACGATGAAGACGGCGGTGCCGATGGCATTCACCTGCGGGTCGATATTGCCGGTAACGATTTCGAGAACCATGACAGGCACCGTCTTGTTGAGGCCGGAGACGAACCAGGCCACCGCGAATTCATCGAAGGAGACGGCAGCGGTGAGGCAGAGGGCCGCGATGATCGATGGTTTCGTGAAGGGGATCACCACGTTTTTCATCGTCACCCATTCGGAGGCGCCGAGGTTCCATGCGGCGGGCTCGAGATTGGGGTCCATCTGGTTCAGTCGCAGCCTGATGATCGCCATGGCGAAGGGCGTGCAGAGCACGGTGTGGGCGATGATGATCGACAGCGTGAGACCCGATGCTTTGAACATCGAGAGCCAGCCTAGCGTGGCGAGTGCGAAAATGATGAGCGGAATCGTAGGCGGCAGAAGCGAGAGAACAAGAAACGCCTTCTTGCCAAAGAACTCGTAGCGGTAATCGGTGTAGGCTGCCGAGAAGCCGATGACAGTTGCGATCACTGCAGAGGAGGCCGACACGATCAGGCTCCGCCATGCAGCATCCCACACTTCCGGATTGCTGAAGGCCTTCACATACCATTCGGTGGAGAAGGAACCGAGAGGGATCGTGGGGAAGCGGTCCGAGTTGAACGAGAAGACGAAGCTTGCCGCGATTGGTGCGAAGATGAAGATGAAGACCAACGCCACATAGAAGCGCAGCACCCAGCGAAGCAAGCGGTCATCCCTCATCTGCGCTTCCTGTAGGCAAAGCCGATGGCGGCGAAGGCGACTGTCAGCAGTGTCACGATCATCATGATGGCGACGACCGCCGCGCGCGGCCATTGCTGGCCGGATTTAGAGGTGTCGATGATCATGATGGAGAGCGTCGGAGGCTTCGAGCCACCAAGATAATAGGGCGATACGAAATCGCCGAAAGACAGGATGAAGCAGAAGACGGCCGCAACGACGAGTCCGGTCTTGGCCAATGGGACCGCCACGGTAAAGACGGTGCGCAAGCGGCCGCAGCCCAGATTATGTGCGGCCTCGATCAGTCGCTTGTCGATATTGGCGAGCGCGAAGGTCTGCAGGATGACGGCCAAGGGCAGGCAGAGTGTTAGATAACCCACCATGGTGCCGAGCTTGGTGTTGAGCATCTGGTAGGGGCCGAGGCCCAGGAACGAGAAACCGGCATTGATGACGCCCTGCTGCGCGAGGATCACCTGCCAGGCGAAGATGCGTACCAGATAGCTCGTGAAGAAGGGGATGATCAGAAAGAAGATGGCCCAGCGGCGGACATT
>JALHQC010000065.1 GCA_022842165.1 bacterium | reverse complement strand
TCCCACAGGCGGATGTGTTCCTTCGATGCCGTCTCGGCGAACAGCGTGCGCTCCAGCGCCACGTAATAGCCTGCCACCATCGGGAAGCAGTTGAGGCTCAGGATATCGCCGCGCCTGATTTTGCGGCTGGTGACGGGATTGTGCGCACCATCGGTATTGACGCCGGACTGGAACCACGTCCAGGTATCCAGCAGCTCACCGTTCGGCCAGACCCTGGCGATCTCGCGCACCATCGCCTGCGTCGAATGCAGCGCCACTTCATGCTCCGGCACGCCCACGGCAATCGCTTCCACCACGGCGGCGCCGCCCAGATCGGCGATGCGCGTCATCTTGGTGATGTGCTTGATCTCTTCGGCCGACTTGATCATGCGGAAGCGCATCGAGGGTGCGGCGACGTCAACGAAGTCAACGCCCGGGAAGGCGTCCTGCAGCTGCTTCCGGAAATCGACGCTGACGTGGTCGAACTCGATGCCGATGCGCTTCGCACCCTTCACCAGATCCTTCACGGCGAGGAAGTAGTTGTCCTTCGACCAGTCGGTGTAGGTGACGTTGTCACCATAGGTGCGGCGCGCGGGCTGGCCGCCGTCGATTGCCGCCGTCACCGAGGTGGTGCCCTTCTGGGTGATGACGAGGCCGTATTTGCGGCCAAAATAGCAGTAAAGGAAATCCGCGAGATAGTTGATGTTGTGATAGGACGTGAACAGGCAGGCATCGACGTTGCTCTTCGCCATCCAGCCGCGGATCGCGTCCTGGCGGCGCTGCATTTCCGCGGCCGAGAAAGTGGGCTTCGGCTTCTTGCCGTTGTTGCGGTAGTCGACGACGGCGGGACGGTCGAGGGCGGACATGGCGGTGCTGCTCCTGGTTAAGGGTGGTGGATTTCTTCACCGGGAACAGGGCTTGTGTCAAAGGACGTTCACTCACATACTCTATGAAATTTTCTCATGGAGTTTCATGCCGTGCCGCGCCTGCCCTCTCTCAATGCGCTCCGCTGCTTCGAAGCCGCGGCCAGATCGGGAAGCTTCTCGCGCGCGGCAGAAGAGCTGAACGTCACCCAATCCGCCGTCAGCCATCAGGTGCGGCAGCTCGAACAGTGGTTCGGCCTGAGCCTGTTCGACCGCATGGGGCGCCAGACCGTGCCGACGCCGAAGGGCCAGGAACTGGCGCGCTCGCTGGCCGAAGCCTTCGACATCATGGGTGCTGCCTGCCGCAGGCTATCGCAGAGCGAGACCGGTCCGGCGCTGACGATTGCAGCGCTGCCCTCGATCGCAACAATCTGGCTCATACCCCGCCTGTCGCAGTTCTTTGCCGACCATCCGGAGATTTCGGTCAAGGTCATCTATGCCTTCACCGGGCAGAAGATCGATTTCGATGAAACCGACATCGCGATCCTGTGGGGACCGGGCGAGTGGGAGGGCTGCCGGTCGACCAGGCTTCTGGCCGGAAACACGGTGGCTGTCTGCAATGCCATCTATCTCGAAAGGGAAGGCCCCTTCACCGAGCCCCAGATGATCCCGGGAAAGCCGCTGCTTCATGATACCGACCGTCTGGACTGGCAGAACTGGATGCGCCATGCCGGGCTGAAACATGCAGGCCCTTCGCCCGGCCCCATCTTCCAGGATTTCAACCTGCTGCGGGCGGCGGCGCTTGCCGGCCAGGGCATTGCCTTGTGCCCGCGCTCGCTGATCGCGGATGATCTTGAAAGCGGGCGGCTCGTTCAGCTTTTCGACACCGCCATCAAGCTCGATTACGCCTATTGCATCATCGAGCCTGCGCAGGGCAGCGACCGCCGGACCGATGCCATCACCCTGTTCAAGGACTGGCTGCTGGCCGCCGCCCACAAGTGATCAGTCAGCCCCGCAGGTTGCCTTGCCGGTCAATTCGAGGCGGCCCTCTTCGGTGCCTGCGGCTGGCGGCCCATAGGCGACAATCCTGTAGGTTCCCGCATATTCGCCGTCCGTGTCCGGCAGCGCTTCCGTCTCGATGACCAGCGAAAACTGGTCGACACGATCGCCGGCGTCGGCCTCATGGTAGAATTCGAGCTTCGCCTCGTCGCCATCAAGCCAGCTGTGAATGAGCTTGTCCTTGAGGTCGAGCTTGCGGAACGCCGGAACGATGCCCGGGGCGAGAACTTCGATGCCGCCCTGAAAGTCGAAGAAGGGGCCGCCCATGCCACGCGTCACGCCCGACCTTACCTCCAGCTTGATGCTGCTATCGGCGGCATCGCACCACAACCCGCCCGAGGCCCGGGCGGGCTGCACCGCCCCCGCAAGGCAAATCGCCAATACCAGTATTCCTGCCGTCCGTTTCGCCATTGTCCTGCCCGTCACCTTAAAAGATTGAACTACCGGAAAGCCGCATAGTACCATGGCGATTGCCCCGAAGTGACAGGCAACACAGGCCGGTGACCGTTGCGGCCAGGCCAAACCCTCCGGTGCATGGCTTTCCTGCAACATCGGCATTGGCGCTGGCCGCCCTCTAAGCCTAACTCGGGCAAACCCGATCACGCGGAACAGCCATGACCAGCATTGCCCCAACTGCCCGCGCCCAGGCCACCACCTATGCAGTGCTGTTCGCCGTCACCGGCGGGCATTTCATCAACGACACGATGCAGGCGCTGCTGCTGGCAATCTACCCGGTGCTGCACGACATCCACAAGCTGACCTTCACGCAGGTCGGCATCATCACCATGGTGTTCCAGGCGACGGCCTCGGTCCTGCAACCTTTGGTGGGCTGGTTCACGGACAAGAAGCCGCTGCCCTATTCCCTGCCCTTCGCCCCGGCGCTGACGCTCATTGGCCTTGTGCTGCTGGGGTTTGCCGTGAATTACGCGATGATCCTCGTGGCGGCGGCGCTGATCGGCATCGGGTCGTCGATCTTCCATCCGGAGGCCTCGCGGCTGGCGCGGCTGTCGTCCGGCGGGCGCTATGGCTTCGCGCAGTCGACTTTCCAGGTCGGCGGCAATTTCGGCTCGGCGCTCGGGCCGCTGCTGGCAGCGCTCATCGTCATTCCGCATGGGCAGACGAGTGTGGCCTGGCTTGGCGGCATCGCCCTCATCTCGATCGCCATCCTGAGCTATGCGGGCTCGTGGTACGCGCAGCATCTGTCCTCGCCCGGCGGCGGGCGCAAGCCGGTGCGGGAGGCAGCACCCCTGCCGCGCCGGACGGTCATCCTGTCGCTCGCCGTCCTGCTGTGCCTGATGTTCTCGAAATTCGTCTACACGGCAAGCATGAGCAGCTTCTACACCTTCTATATGATCGAGACGTTCAGCCTGCCGGCCAACGAAGCGCAGATCAACCTGTTCATCTATCTCGCGGCCTTCGCGGCGGGAACGCTGCTGGGCGGCCCCATCGGCGACAGGATCGGCCGCAAGGCGGTGATCTGGTTCTCGGTTCTGGGAGCCTTGCCCTTCACGCTGGCGCTTCCCTATGCGAACCATTTCTGGACCATCGTGCTGTCGATACCGATCGGCTTCATCCTGGCCTCGGCGTTTTCGGCCATGCTGGTCTATGCCCAGGAACTGGTTCCCGGCCGGGTGGGGCTGATTTCGGGCCTGTTCTTCGGCCTTGCCTTCGGTATCGGCGGGGTCGGAGCAGCACTGCTCGGATTGCTGGCGGACGTCACGTCGATCAGCTTCGTCTATCATGTGTGTTCTTTCTTGCCGTTGATCGGGCTCCTCACCATGTTCCTGCCCAACACCCGGGAACTGACCGCGAGACAATCCGCCGATTGACCCGGCCCCAGGAGTCCGCCAGACTTAAAGCATCATGAACCAGACCTCCCTGATCGATCCCTTCGGCCGGCATGTCTCCTATCTCCGCGTGTCGGTGACCGACCGCTGCGACTTCCGCTGCGTCTATTGCATGGCGGAGGACATGACGTTCCTGCCGAAGAAGGATCTTCTCTCGCTCGAGGAGCTGGACCGGCTGTGCACCGCCTTCATCGAGAAGGGTGTCAGGAAGCTGCGGCTGACGGGCGGCGAGCCTCTGGTGCGCAAGGGCATCATGACGCTGGTCGAAAGCCTCGGCCGGCACTTGCGGTCGGGCGTGCTGGAGGAACTGACGCTGACCACGAACGGCTCGCAATTGGCAAAATATGCGGCGGAGCTTGCAGCCCATGGCGTGAAGCGGATCAACGTTTCGGCGGATACGCTGGATGATGCCAAATTCAAGGCCATCACCCGCTGGGGCGAACTGGCGAAAGTGAAAGAGGGCATCAAGGCGGCTCAGGCCGCAGGCCTCAAGATCAAGATCAATGCCGTGGCGCTGAAGGGCGTCAACGACGCCGAGATCCCCGAGATGATCCGCTGGGCGCATGGCGAAGGCATGGACCTGACGCTGATCGAGACCATGCCCTTGGGCGACATCGACGGCGACCGGACGGACCAGTATCTGCCCCTGTCAGTGGTGCGCGCCAGCCTCATGGACCGGTTCACGCTGGAGGACATCGCTTACAAGACCGGCGGGCCCGCCCGCTATGTGACGGTGAAGGAAACCGGCGGACGCTTGGGCTTCATCACGCCGATGACGCATAATTTCTGCGAAAGCTGCAACCGGGTGCGGCTCACCTGCACAGGCACGCTCTACATGTGCTTAGGGCAAGAAGACGCCGCCGACCTCCGCGCGCCCTTGCGGGCCTCCGAAGGCAACGAACTGCTCAACGCGGCCATCGACGAGGCCATCGGCCGCAAGCCCAAAGGCCACGACTTCATCATCGACCGGCGTCACAACAAGCCCGCCGTCGGGCGCCACATGAGTGTCACCGGGGGCTGAGCCGTCTCCGCAGGGCAACCTTGCGTTTCCGGCACTGTGCGGCCTTGGCGATCCACGCTAGTGCTGCGGTATGTTTTCACTGCCGAAAAATCTGGCACTCCGCGCCGGCCTGTTCATGGTTCTCGCCATGGGCTCCTTCGTCGTCAACGACACGCTGATCAAGCTTGTCGGTCAGGGCCTGCCGGTGGGCGAGATCATCATGGTGCGCGGCGTCATCGCCATGCTGCTGCTCGCCTATATCTGCTACCGGCAAGGGGTGATCGCCGACCTGCCGCACATCAGCAACCGCATGGTCATCCTCAGGGCCTGCCTCGATCTCGTCTCGACCATCGCTTTCGTCACGGCGCTGATGCACATGCAGATCGCCAATCTCACCGCGGTGATGCAGGCGGTGCCGCTGGCCGTGGCGCTGCTCTCGATGATCTTTCTCAAGGAACGCGTCGGCTGGCGGCGGATGAGCGCCATCGTCCTCGGCTTCATCGGCGTCGTCATGATCGTGAAGCCGTCGGTGTCGAGCTTCAATGTCTATGAATCGCTGGCGCTGCTCATCGTATTCGCCGTGGCGGTGCGCGATCTGCTCACCAAGCGCATTCCGGCCCGCATCCCGACCTTCGTCATCGCGCTGGCCAATGCCGGCTTCGTCACGGCGGGGGGCGTGCTGCTGAGCCTCACGCAGGGCTTCATCATGCCGGATGCCCGGCAATTCATCCTGCTGGCTCTGGCGGCGGTGTTCCTCGCGTCGGGCTATCTCTTCATGGTGGCAACCCTCAGGCTGGGCGAGCTTTCGGGCACCGCGCCCTTCCGTTATTCGATCATGATCTTCGCCATCATCTCGGGGATTGTGGTGTTCGGAGAATTTCCGGACGGCATCGCCATCATCGGCATGGTGCTGATCGTGGCGACCGGGCTTTATGCCGCCCATCGCGAAGCGAAGCTCAGTGCGGCAAGGGCGCGCGCCCAGGGCCTCAGTGATAGCGCCAGAAGGCCAGCGCCGTGAGGCACACGGCCCAGACGAGGATGCCGTTCCGGACATAGGCGGCGGGCACCCGCAGCGCGATGCGGGCCGTGAAATATCCGCCGATCATTGCGCCCGCCATCATGATTAGCGATGGCACCCAGCGGATGATGCCGGCCTGCGCAAAGATCACGATGCTGATGAGCGTCATCAGCGTGATCGTAATGTTCCGCAGGGCATTCGCCTGGTGGATCGTCATGGCCGAGAAGATCGCATAGATCGCGAAGAAGATGATGCCCATGCCAAGGCCGAAATAGCCGCCATAGACATAGACGATGAATTCGAGGGTGAATGACAGCCACATCCAGCGGCTGCCGTCGAAGGCGAAATCGCGCTCGAGCCTCGCCTTGATCCAGGGCCCCAGCCCAAAGGACAGGGTGGCAAACAGCAGCAGCCACGGGATGACCATTTGGAAAGCGTCCTGCCCGGTCGAGACCAGGATCCATGATCCCAACACGCCACCGGCGGCGGCCAGGAACAATCTGAGGCCCAGATGCTTGCTGACCTTTGCCAGTTCCTTGCGGTAGACAAAGCTTCCGACGACATTGGCCGGCAGCACGGCCACGAAGTTGGAGGCATTGGCTTCGATCTCGGTCATGCCGGCCGCCAGGAGCAGTGGAAACGTCATGAATCCGGCGCCGCCGGCCAGAACATTGATAAATCCCGCCAACAACCCGCCGGCAAAGAGCAGAATGATTTCAGTCGCTTCCAATTCAAGACTCGCGCAAACGTGAACGCAGCCCATGGTACAGGATCGCCGCGCCAAGCGTATGGATCACATTGGAGATTTGCATGATGCCAAGACTGTTGAGCCTTGCGACCGCCGTTCCGCCGCATGTGCTGCGCACCGAAGACGTGATCCGCGAGGCCACCACGATCTTCGCCGGGCGCCATAAGGATTTCGAACGGCTGATGCCGGTTTTCGCCAATTCCGGGATCGAATGCCGCTATTCGGTGCGGCCCTATGAGTGGTTCCGGCAGGACCAGGGCTGGCCGGAGCGGACGGAGGCCTTCATCGAAGGCGCCTCGGCATTGTTCCAGAAAGTGGCTTCCCGCGCGCTGGTGCTGGCGGGCAAGACGCCCGCCGAGATCGATACCATCGTCATGGTGTCGTCCACCGGGGTTGCCACACCATCGATCGAGGCGCGGGTGATGAGCGGCATGGGCTTTCGCGACGATGTGAAGCGCATCCCCGTGTTCGGGCTTGGCTGCGCGGGCGGGGTTTCGGGCCTCTCGCTTGCGGCGCGGCTGGCGAAGGCGGAGCCCGGGTCGAACGTGCTTCTTGTCGTCATCGAGCTTTGCACGCTGGCGTTCCGGCCTGACGAGATGTCGAAGTCGAACATCATCGCCACTGCCCTGTTCGGAGATGGTGCTGCAGCCTGCGTCATCTCGACCGAAGGCGAGGCGCTGGGCGTGATCGAGCATAGTGGCGAGCACACCTGGCCCGGCACGACGGACGTGATGGGCTGGCGGCTGGACGACCAGGGCTTTGGCGCCATCTTCTCCCGCAGCATTCCCGATCTTGCCACCACCGAGCTTCGCCCGGCCGCCGATGGCTTTCTCGCCCGGAATGGCCTCAAAGTCGCGGACATGGACAGTTTCTGCTTCCATCCGGGCGGCGCAAAAGTGGTGACGGCGCTGGAACAGGCCTTCGAAACCGGCGAAGGCAAGCTGGCCAACGAGCGTGAGATTCTCAAGGGTTTCGGCAACATGTCCGCCCCTACCGTGCTGTTCGTTCTGGAGCGCGAACTGGTGGGAACCGTCGCCGGACGCCGCTTCATCTCGGCACTCGGGCCGGGCTTTACCGCCAGCTTCATAACCATGCTACACTGAGCGCCATGTGGACAAGCATCATCATCCTGGCCCTCGTCACCCTGCAGCGCGTGGCGGAGCTTTACATCGCACATCGCAACACCAGGAAGCTCATCGCCAATGGCGGCTTCGAGATCGGCTCGAACCACTATCCCTTCATGGTGCTGCTGCACACGGTGTGGCTCGGGGGGCTGTGGTATCTGGTGATCTATCAGAACCCCGCCGTGTCGATGCCATGGATCTTTGCCTATCTGGTGCTGGAAGCGGCACGCGGCTGGATCATCGCGGCGCTGGGCAGCCGGTGGACAACGCGCATCATCATCGTTCCCGGCGAGACGCTGGTGGCTGATGGCCCTTACCGCTTTTTCCGCCACCCGAACTACATGGTGGTCGCGGGCGAGATCTTCATCCTGCCGATGGCGTTTGGTTTCTGGATCTATGCCATCATCTTCGCGGCGCTCAATGCGGCGATGCTCTATTGGCGGATCAGGTCGGAAGACGAGGCGCTGAAACCGCTACGCGAACCACCTCAGTCGCTCGATTCGCCCGAGCCGTGATCATGGCCTCCGGCGGCAACAGCGCCGACCGGCACCTCGACCCTGACTTCGCCTGCCTTTTCGAAGGTCAGCACCAGTTCGATCTTCTCGCCCTCTTTCAAGGGCGACTTCAACCCCGTCAGCATCACATGAAGCCCGCCGGGCTTCATCTCGACCGTTGCCATGGGGGCGATTTCCAGCGATTCCACCGCTTCCATCTTCATCACGTCGCCGTCCATAACGGTGGTGTGGAGTTCGGCACTGGCGGCAGCGGGGGTAGAGATCGCCATCAGCCGGTCCGCCGCGGCGCCGTGGTTCATCACGCTCACATAGGCGACGCCTGCCTTTGCCACCGGGGTGGCCGAAGCGCGGGCAAAGGGGTTCATCACCATCACGTCACTGGCGTTCGCTCCCGTGCCGGATGCTATGATGGCCCCGAGGGTGAGGGCGATGGCGGCTGAAAACTCGATCAATGACTGGCGCATGGGCTTCTCCTGGAAGGGCTTTGGGGCCAATCCGTGGTGTCTCTCACGCGGCATCGCGTCGCGGTTCTGGCTGGCAATGATCGTCGCGGCATCGCCTGTCATGGCACAGCAGCCGGTTTCGATGGAGCTGCTTCTCGCGGTCGACGTCTCGACCAGCGTCAATGACATCGAATTCAACCAGCAGAGGGAGGGCATGGCGCAGGCCTTCCGCGATGCGGAAGTCGTGGAATTGATCCTGAACCACCGCGCGGGCATTGCCGTACGGGTCGCCTTGTGGGGCGGATTCCCGAGTTCCAAGATGCCGGACCCCTGGCGCGTACTGCGGAGCGAGGACGACATCGCCGCATTTGCCGACAGCCTCCTCGACATGCCGCGCGAGAACCTTGGCCACCTCACGTCGCTCGGCAGCGCCATGAGCTTTGCGATCAAGGAGATCGAGACCAATGACTTCGTAGGCCTCGAGAAGAAGATCGATGTTTCGGGCGATGGCCGCAATAATGCCGGGCCTCACCCCCGCCATGCCCAGGAAGCGGCGCGCGCCACCGACATTACCATCAACGGCCTCGCCATCGGCAATGCGGAGCAAGGCCTCGAGGAATATTTCGAGCGCAACGTAATGACGGGTTCCAACGCCTTCGTGGAATATGCTGCGGATTTCGAGGATTTTGCCGAGGTGTTCCGGCGCAAGCTGAAGCGCGAACTCTCGCCCAGGCTGGCCCAGGGCCGCCCCATCCGCCAGCATGCAAGGCTGTCGCCATGAAATGGCTGGTGGCGGTGCTGGCTGTTCTCGCATCGCCCGCCATGGCCGAGCCAACGACGCCTGTGGCGATCGAACTGGTGCTGGCGCTCGACAGTTCGGCAAGCGTCGACCGGGAGGAATTCCAGCTGCAGCTCGACGGACTGGCACTGGCGTTTCGTGACGCGGAGGTGCAGCAGGCGATCGAACATCTGAAACCCTTTGGGGCCGCCGTTGCCGTGCTGCAATGGGGTGCGCCGGGCGAAACGCGGATCGTACTGCCCTTCACGCATCTTGAATCAGCCCGCGACTCAAAGGCATTCGGATTCCGCATCGGGTTGATCCGCCGGTGGATGCGGGCCAGCGCCACCTCGATTGCAACGGCCATCGACGACAGCGCGGCGCTGATCGAAGCCAACGCGTTCGACGGCCAGCGCCGGGTGATCGATGTCTCGGGCGACGGGCCGGATAATGCCGGAGGCGACCTCGAAGCGGCGCGCCAGCGGGCCGATGCCCTGCGGATCGTGATCAACGGCCTGCCGATCATGGCGGACCAGGACGGCCTCGACGTCTATTATCGCGACAACGTCATCATCGGGCCGGACGCCTTCATCGAACCGGCGCGGGATTTCGAGGATTACATCCGCGCCATCCGCGAAAAACTGCTACGGGAGTTGCGGCCGCTGGCGTCCTAGCGTTCCATCGCCTTGTCGGTGGCGGTGGCAGGTATCCACCATTCGCGGCCCCTCGGCGTTTCAACATACTCAGGCCACGGAAAATCGATGGGGGGCGGATAATCGCACCATGGGCCGGGATCGGCCGACATTTCCTTCCGTGTACGGAATTCTTCCTGTGCACGTGCAAGGGCGGCCTTGTCCGTCATCAGGTCGAGGATCGTCGCCGCAATGGTCTTGCCCGCCGTCGCGACCGTGGGGTCGATACAGGACGGGATGCCGCCCAGCGCATTCAGCGCCCATTCGGGATAGGCGAAGCCGGGCGGGCCCTTCAGAACGGCGCGGCCCACGTAGAAGCGCACGGTGGGGGCGAACCATGTCATGTCGGTGTAGTCGTCGGACGTGTAGTGCGTTTGCCACGATGGCAGGTCGAGGCGCAGGCGGCGCTCGGCCTCCTGCGGCGGCACCAGCTGGCCCAGTTCATCTGCAAAGGGTTCCGCCATAGGCTCGAGGCCCAGTTCCTTCTGCAGCTCTCGCGCCTTTGCCACCGCATCGGCACCATAGCGTGGCGCACCTGCCCGCTCGAGGTTGCAATAGGTGATGTCCGCCATTGCGTGGTTCGCCAGGCCGGGCTTCGACTTCGAAACCCAGTGGCGTTTCACGGTGCAATGCGCAGCCGCCGCGGCCGCCTCCGCGTTGCGGTCCAGCACCGCGTAGATCTTCTTCAGCATGGCGACGTCCGGCGCGCGGGCGGCGAACATGATCATCGCCATCTGTGCGGCGAGATTGTCGGCGGTTGCCTGCCCGCTGGCGAGGATCGTCTCGTTCAGCGTCCAGGTGCCGGTATGCGGCAGCATGTGATCGCGCATCATCTTCGACATCGAATACATCATGACCAAGGCATCATTCGCACCGGGTGCGCGGGCAGATGTGTGGGCCGCCGGAATGGGAGCACCCGCCGCATCGGCGACAGCGCCCTGCAGCCAGGTCTGCGGACTCTCGCAGAGGAATTCGTAGATCGCGGCATAGTAGGGGCCGCAATGCGTCTCCCACCGCGCGGTGTTGCAAAGCGGCAGCATGTAGAAGGGGTGAAACGAGATGATGGCGTCGAGCCCGTCATAATAGCCCTTCGCCGCATGGATGGGTTTCGAGCCCCGGACCTTCTCGGCAGGCTCGCCCATGAAGCGGATGCTGCCGGTGATGCCGTGGCGCTGCATCGCGGCTTTGGCAGCAAGTGCGCCGACAAGCGAGCCCATGCCGAGTGCTGAATGCGGATCGGTGTGGCCCCCTGCGAAACGCGACAGGCCTTTTCGCGGCGCGCGGTAGGTATCGGCCACCTGGCAGTTGCCGGGCACGGCATCATATTCGGCATAGGCCATGATGGTGGGGCCCTTGCCATTGCTCCAGGTGGCGGAGAAGGCCGTGGGCATTCCGCCCGAGCCTTCTTCGACGTCAAAACCCTCGGCGCGGAGTTTCTTCACATACCATTCGGCCGAGCGGTATTCGCGCCAGGCGGTTTCAGCCAGATGCCAGATGTGGGAATTCCACGCTGACCATTCGGGCTGTTTCTTCTCTACCCATTCAAAAGCGGTTGTTCTGGCATCTGTCATGTCATGGCCTCGATCAATCGTCTTGCTGCTCGTTTCAGGTCATCATCGCTGAAGCCCGCGAAGCTCAGCAGCAGACCTTGCGCATGTTTGCGGCCTGCGTAATGGCTCGACAGCGATTGCGCCTCGATCCCCTGCGCCGACAGTTTTTCCACCATCGCATCATCGCTCGTGCCATCGGGAAGATGCAGCAGCAGCATCAAGCCGGCGGGCGAGGCATCGATCCGGTAGAGCCTGCCGTCGCCGGGCTTCAGGGCCTCGATCAGCACGCGCCGCCTCGCAGCATAGATGCGGCGCATGCGGCGGATGTGAATGGCGAAGGCGCCCGAGCCCATGAACTCCGCCAGTGCCGGCTGCGCCATCAGCGAGGGGGGCGCGCCATGCGACAGGCGCTCGATGCGGAAGCGCTCGACCAGTGCCTTGGGCACGACGACATAACCCAGCCTGATGATGGGCGAGAAGACCTTGGAAAATGTGCCGGTGTAGATGACGCGAGCGCGCTTATCGAGGCTCATGAGGGCCGGCAGCGGGCGGCCCACGTAGCGGTACTCGCTGTCGTAGTCATCCTCGATCACGATCGCGTCCGCTTCCGCCGCCCAATCCAGCAGTTCGAGGCGGCGGGCAAGCGGCATGGTGACGCCGGTCGGATACTGCCGGGCGGGCGTCACGAAGGCGGCGCGCGCGCCACCGGCCTTGTCGAGGCCCTTTGCCACGACGAGACCCTCCTCATCGACGGGCACCGGAACGACGCTCACGCCGCCCAGAGAGAAAATGCGCCGCGCTGTCGGATAGCCCGGTTCCTCGAACCACACCTTGTCGCCATCCTTCAGAACGGCACGGCCGATCAGGTCGAAGGCATCAAGGCCGCCGGCAGTGACGATCACCTGTTCGGCTGCACAGGAAATGCCGCGCCATTCGAACAGGTGGCTGGCAATCGCCTCGCGCAGCGGCATCCATCCGAAGGGATCATTGTGCTCCAGCAACGTAACTGGCGGGTTGCGCCAGAAGCGGCCCAGAAGCCGCCCCCAGTCGTCATGCGGAAAGTTTTCCCAGTCGACAAGCCCGGAGCGGAAGGGCCGCGCGGGCTCGCGCTTCACCTTGAGGTGGGGAGACGCCGTCTTGCCAGGCCGATCCGGCGCGGAGGTCAGCAGCGATTCCGGCAGTTCGGCTGCCACGCGCGTGCCGGAGCCGGAGCGGGTTTCGAGATAGCCTTCGCTCAGCAATTGCTCATAGGCTTCGACCACGGTGGCGCGGGCAACGCTCAGTTCCTCAGACAGGGCGCGCGTCGAGGGCAGCTTGGTCTGCGGCTTCAAGCGGCCGGACAGCACAAGGGTTCGCACCTGCCTGGCGATCTGCGACTGGATGGGCTCGCGGTCATCGCGGTCGATGCCGATCTCGCTGGCCGATGTTCCGAGAAGTGGACTGCTCATTGGGGGCCGACTTGGTCCT
The DNA here is from genome assembly GCA_022842165.1 of bacterium. Lineage (GTDB taxonomy): Bacteria > Pseudomonadota > Alphaproteobacteria > Rhizobiales > Aestuariivirgaceae > Aestuariivirga. The sequence continues at coordinate 4,998 of JALHQC010000065.1, read as the reverse complement.
TTCGGATAGACCATATCGCAGCCATCAGTGAACCGCAAACAGGAGTGAGAGATGACCGACGCGCCCACCGAGCGGACCCGTGTGAAGCGGCTGAACAAGCGCGCCAAATATGACGCAGAGACCGTCCACGCCATCCTCGACGCGACGCCCATCTGCAACGTGGGCTATGTGTTCAATGGCGCTCCTTACGTGACGCCGACCCTGCAATGGCGCGAGGGCGATCGCGTTTATTGGCATGGATCATCGGCCAGCCGCATGCTCGAAACTTGCGAGAATGCGCAGGTGTGCCTCAGCGTTTCGATCATCGACGGCTTCGTGATGGCGCGGTCTGCCTTCAACCACAGCTGCAATTATCGCTCGGTGATGGTGTTTGGCACGGCGATGAAGGTGACGGACCCGGCGGAAAAGGAAATGCGACTCCGGACCTTCACCGAGCAGCTGTGGCCCGGCCGCTGGGATATCTTGCGCCCAGTGACGGCACAGGAAATCAAGGCCACGACCGTGCTCTCGATGCCGCTCGACGAGGCATCTGCGAAGGTCAGGACCGGCCCCGCAGGCGATGACGAGGAAGACTACGCGCTGCCGATCTGGGCCGGGGTCATTCCGGTGCGCCAACAGATGCTGCCGGCTGTCGATGATCCGCGCCTGATCCCCGGCCTGAAGGCGCCGCCGCACATCGGGGGGTTCAAGATCGGCTAGGCGGTTTTGCGAACCAGGTCGACCATGTAGGCGGCAGACCAGCCGAAGGTCAGAAAGCCGTTTGCAGCGGTGAGGCCGGAGAGTATCCGCCACTCATGCCCCAGAGTGATGTCTCCGAAGCCGACGGTGGTGAAGGAGACGAGAGAGAAATAAAGCGCGGGCTCGAACTCGGCAAAGGCCCCTACGAGCATGAAGACAATGGCCCAGATCCAGACGTTGATCGTATGCACGAGGAGAATATAGAGAACGCCAATGATGATGGCGCCGGTGTTGGCGAAGCGGCGGAAAAACCCGCGGCAGAAACGCACGACGGTCTCGAAATGCTGCGACAGCAGGTTGAACATCTCGGCCTGCACCGCAACGGTGATGGCGATGACCAGCGTGCCGATTGCAAGCTGGCGGATCATCGATCCTCAACTTCGACGCGGAGGATGCGGCCCTCGTCGTTGAAGGTTATCGTTTCGCGGCCCTGGCGCTCATAGACTGCACCCGTTGCCTTCGATGTGGCCCTGAGCCGCCAGTCGGAGCGCGCAGTATGCGTGCCGGTCGCCACAATTGATTCGTCTTCCGAAACCTGATTTGGATACTGCGCGAAATAGGCGTTAAAGGCCTCGATGATGGCGGCACGCCCGATCAGCAGGCCGCCGACGCCCGGCGACTGGTAGGTCGCCGTCTCGGCGAACAGCAGCGGCATCATCTTCGGGTCATAGCGGTTCAGCGCATCGTGGTAGCGCCGCACCAGTTCGACGAGATCGAGCGCCACGGCTATTTCCCGAGTTCGCCCATGATCCGCACCCAGCTTCGGATGCCGCGCTGGAAGCTCGAGAGATTGTATTTCTCGTTGGGGCTGTGGATCGCATCATCATTGAGGCCGAAGCCCACCAGCACGCTGTCCATGCCGAGGATGTCCTTGAACGAGCGGCAAATGGGGATCGAGCCACCCGAGCCCATCAGCACGGCATCGCGCCTGAATTCATCCTTCAGCGCGCGGGCCGACTTGGCGATCCATGGATTGTCCTCCGGAATTTCGGTCGCCGGGCTGCCGCCGCCGCGGCCCGAGAACTCGACCTTGCAGTCCTTCGGCATCAGGCCCTTCACATGTTTCTGGAAGGCCTTCAGGATCTTGTCCGGGTTCTGCTTGCCAACGAGCCGGAAGGTGAACTTCGCATGGGCCTTCGAAGGCAGCACGGTCTTGGTGCCGACACCCGTATAGCCGCCCCAGATGCCGTTCACCTCCGCCGTGGGGCGTGCCCAGATCTGCTCCAGCACGCTCTTGCCCTTTTCGCCCGCGGGCTCTTTCAACCCCACTTCCTTGAGGAATTTCGCATCCGAGAATTTCAGCGACTGCCATTGCTTCTTCGTCACCTTCGGCAGATCGGCGACGCCATCGTAGAAGCCAGGGATCGTCACCTTGCCGTACTTGTCGTGCAGGGATGCGATCACCTTGCTCAACACTCGGATCGGGTTCATCGCCGGCCCGCCATACATGCCGGAATGAAGGTCGATCCTGGGGCCGATCACGGTGATTTCCTCGTGCACCAGTCCGCGCAGCCTCGTCGTGATGGCGGGCGTCCTGGCATCCCACATGTTAGTATCGCAGACGAAGGCGGCATCGCAGGTCAGTTCCTTGCTGTTGGCCTTCAGGAAGGGCACCAGCGAGGGCGAGCCCGACTCTTCCTCGCCCTCGATCAGGAAAGTGGCCTTCACAGGCAGCGTTCCGGTGGATTTGATCCAGGCGCGGGCGGCCTCGACGAAGGTCATGAACTGGCCCTTGTCGTCGGCCGTGCCACGGCCATACATGCGCTCGACGCCATCGGCATCCTTCTTCAGCACCGGCTCGAATGGTGGCGTCTTCCACAGGTCCAGCGGGTCGGCGGGCTGCACGTCATAGTGGCCGTAGAACAGCAGATGGAGTGTCGATTTCGTGGCGTTCTTCGGGGTGTAGTGCGCCACCACCATCGGCCGGCCCGGCGTTTCCCGCACTTTCGCATCGAAGCCCAGTGAACTGAGATCATCGACGATGGCCTGCGCAGCCTTTTCGCAGTCGCCCTTGTGGGCGGGATCAGTGGAGATCGAAGGGATGCGGACAAGCGCGAAAAGCCGCTCGAGGCTGTTGTCGAAACCGCCATCGGCGGCGGCGAGGACGGCATTCAGATCGGTCATGGTCATTCTCTTTCGGCAAGTTGTGCGATGATGCGGGCCCAGCTCCGGATGCCCTTGTGATAGCATTCGACGTCGTATTTTTCGTTCGGCGAATGGATGCTGTCGCTGTCGCGGGAAAAGCCCACGAGCAGGCTGTCGACCTTCAGGAATTTCTTGAACATCTCGACCACGGGGATCGAGCCGCCACCGCCAATCAGATGCGGGGCCCTGCCCCACTCATCCTTCAACGCTGCTCTTGCCGCCTTGATCCAGGGCGTGTCTTCGCCGACGCTGATGCCCGTCGAGTCGCCGCCGCCATCGACGAAGCGTGCCTTGCAATCCCTGGGCAGTTTCGACTTCACAAAAGCGCGGAACGCCTTGCGCACTTTTTTCGGGTTCTGGCCTTCAACCAGCCGGAAGGTCAGCTTGGCCGTCGCTTCCGCCGGCAGCACCGTCTTGCTGCCGGGGCCGCGATAGCCGCCGTAGATGCCGTTGACCTCCGCCGTGGGGCGCGCCCAGATCTGCTCCAGCACGGAATAGCCCTGTTCGCCCGCCGGAACCGACAGGCCGACGTCGGCAAGGAAGCGTCTTGCCGGGAATTTCAGCTTCTCCCACTGCCTGCGCACGGCGGGCGGGATCGGCTTCACGCCGTCATAGAAGCCGGGGATCGTCACGCGGCCCCTGGAATCGTGGATCGCGGCGAGGATGCGGCTCAGCACCTTGATCGGGTTTGCCGCCGGCCCGCCATAATAGCCCGAGTGAAGATCGATCCTGGGGCCGGTGATCGTCACTTCGTCGCCGATGCAGCCGCGGAGCCTGGTCTCGATGGCGGGCGTCTTGTCGTCCCACAGCCCCGTGTCGCAGATGAAGGCGGCATCGACTTCGAACTCACGGGCGTTTTCTTTCAGGAACCTTTCCAGATGGGTCGAGTCTCCTTCCTCGTCCCCCTCGATCAGCACGGTAAGGCGAAAGGGCAGCGATCCATGGACGGACAGCCAGTTGCGGCTGGCTTCGAGAAAGGTCATCAATTGGCCCTTGTCGTCACTTGCGCCACGCGCAAAAATGCTGTCCTTGCCGTCTTTTCCCTTGCGGATCTGCGGCTCGAAGGGCTGCGAGTCCCAGAGTTCGACCGGGTCCGCGGGCTGAACATCATAATGGCCATAGAAGAGGATGTGTGGCGCATGCGTTCCGCCGCCTTCAGGTTCATATCTGCCGATCACCACGGGCTGCCCGGTGGTGTTGCGGAGTTCCGTGCGGAACCCCATGCCGCCAAGCTGTTCAACGAGCCAGCCGGTGGCATTCTGGCAGTCGGCGCCATGTTTCGGGTCGGTTGCGACGGTCGGGAACCGCAGCAGTTCAAAAAGACGGGCGAGGCTTTGAGGGAATTGTTGATCTATTTGCGCGAGAACAGTGCCGGGATGAACCAAGATTTCACCAGATGGCCAGAGGGCCTGAATCGCGCGTACTTTGTCACGGCGCGGGCACCTGCGGCAAGGGTCCGGGCATGAGCGTTGCGGCCACACAGTTCCAGCTGGCGCGGGACAGCCTGCAGGCCCGGGCTCCTTCCGCCGGCCTGCGCCGGTTCCGCCGCCGCGGCTACCAGCGCTTCCTCGCTTTCATGGCGGGAATGGACCTGGCCTTCATGTGGAAGCGCCGCTGGTTCGTCATCACCATGATCCTCGGCTTCGCGCTGATGGCGGCGCCGACGCCCTCCGGCCTCACGCATGAGGGGCAGATCGTGCTCGTCATGTCGCTGATGGCGACGATGCTGTTCATCACCGAGGCCGTACCGCTGCCCACCGTTCCGCTGCTCATCATCGTCGGCGAAGTTGTTCTCCTGCGCGTCGATGCGACCGAAGTGGCCCAGAGCCTGATGACGGATTCGGTCCTCTTCATCATGGGTTCGCTGATGCTCGCCGTCGCCATCGTGAAGCAGCGGCTCGACAAGCGCATCGCCTGGTGGATCGTGCGGATGACGGGCACCAACGTCTACTGGATCAGCTTCGGCATCACCTGCGTCTGCGGCATTCTCGCGGCCTTCATCGGCGAGCATACGGTGGCGGCGATGATGCTGCCCGTCGGCGTCACGCTGATCACGCTCACGTCGAACGATCCGAAGAAGGTGCACAATCTCGCCGCCGTCATCCTGTTCTCGAT
>JALHQC010000064.1 GCA_022842165.1 bacterium | reverse complement strand
GGATCGATCGCCGGCATTCTCGCGGCCGGAATATTGTTTGCAAACTGGGCCACGGCCCGTCTCGCCGGCACGCTGCAGGCGATACTGGACGGGGCCGGAACCCTGCGGCTCGAAGACCGCGAGGGCGCGGCAACGCTGGTGACGAGCCTCGTCGTCGCCGCATCGGTTGTGGTGTTGCCGGTCATGGCGATGATCGGCGTCGGCACCATTGTCACCTCGCTCGTTCAGAACGTGCCCTCGGCAGCGGGAGAGCGGATCACTCCGCGCGCATCGCGCATTTCTCCGGGCGCCGGCTGGGGCCGTCTTTTCGGCCGCAATGGCATGGTCGAGTTTGGAAAGTCGATCATCAAGCTCGTTGCCGCATCGGCCCTGACCTTCGTGACGCTCAGGAGCCTGTGGCCGGAGTTTCAGCGCGCCCTTCAGATCGATCCGTCCGTGCTTCCGGAACTGCTGCGCCAGTGGACAGTCGGCTTCATTGCCACCCTCGGCGTCTTCGCGCTGCTTCTGGCTGTCGGCGATCTGGTCTGGTCGCGCATCAGGTGGCGGCGCGAACTGCGCATGTCGCGCCATGAAGTGAAGGAGGAGATGAAGCAGGCGGAAGGCGACCCCTACATCAAGGCGCGTATCCGCTCGATCGCCCGCCAGCGCTCGTCGCGCCGCATGCTGGAGAAGATGCCGCAGGCCAGCATGGTGGTCGTCAACCCCACGCACTATGCCGTGGCGCTCCGCTATGCGCGCGAAGAGGGCGGCGCCCCCGTGGTGCTGGCGAAGGGCGTCGACTTCCTGGCGCTCAGGATCCGCGAACTCGCCACCGCACATGACATTCCCATCGTCGAGAACAAGCCGCTGGCCCGCGCGCTCTACGACAAGGTCGAGGCCGGCACGCAGATTCCGCCCGAGTTCTATCGTGCCGTCGCCGAAATCATCCACTTCCTGCACAGCCGCAAGCGCCTGGGCGCGCGGGCGCCGGCCCGCTGAGTGCAAGGCCGGGACAAGATTGCCTGGCTAGAACGGAAGCCGCTGATTGCCTGGAGTTGCGGCCTTGTATCTGTTCGACGTGACATCGCGCCATATGACATGGCTTGCCGAGCGCCAGTCGGTGACGGCGGCCAATATCGCCAATGCCGACACGCCTGGTTATCAGGTGCGCGAAGCCGTGCCCTTTTCAGCGGCGCTCGACTCCGCCGCGTCGGCTATGACCGTGACATCGCCGATGCATCTGACCGATGCCGGCGCATTCGCTCCGGCCTTTTCGACACGCGCGGGGACAAGCTGGGGCTCGGCGCATTCCGGCAACAATGTCTCGATCGAGCGCGAGCTGATGACCGCAAGTTCCAACAGCCGGATGATGACGCTCGATGTCACGCTGGCGCGTTCATTCCACCGCATGATTCTCAGCAGCGTGAAGGTCTGATCATGATGGATCCGCTTCTTGCCACCATGCGCACGGCGGCCTCCGGGCTGCAGAGCCAGTCGATGCGGATGCGCATCGTGTCCGAAAATCTCGCCAACGCCCAGTCGACCGGAACAACACCGGGAGCCGATCCCTATAGCCGCAAGCTCGTGACCTTCAAGGCGGCGATGGACGAGGTGACAGGCGCGCAGACCGTGGACGTCGCCAGCGTCATCCGCGACGATCAGGGTTTCCGAACGGAATACCAGCCGGGCCATCCCGCCGCCGATGCGGCGGGCTACGTCAAGCTGCCCAATGTCAACATGATCGTCGAGGTTGCCGACATGCGCGAGGCCAATCGCTCGTATGAAGCCAACCTCCAGGTCATCAAGCAGGCGCGTGAGATGATCTCGATGACCATCGACCTGCTGAAGGGCCAGTGATGATCTCGGTCTCAGCATTGAGCATGCAATCCGCCCTGCCGGACATCGCCATGAGGCCTTCGGCCGGGGTGCCGCAGGCATCCCAGGCGCAGTCCGCCTCCGGCGCCGACTTCGCGTCCGTGCTCAAGTCATTCACCGTCGATGCGGCGGATACGCTGCGCCAGGGCGAGGCGGCGGCGATCGCCGGCGTCCAGGGCCAGTTGCCGCTGCAGACGGTGGTCGAACAGGTGATGGCGGCCGAGCGCACGCTCCAGTCATCGCTTGCGGTGCGCGACAAGCTCGTCACCGCCTATCTCGAAATCAGCCGGATGCAGATCTGAGGACCAGCCCATGCGCGCACTTTCAATCGCGGCCACCGGAATGTCGGCCCAGCAGCTCAACGTCGAGGTGATCGCCAACAACATCGCGAACATCAACACCACGGGCTACAAGCGGACCCGCGCCGAATTCACCGATCTTCTCTATCAGATGGAACGCGTGCAGGGCGTGCCGGCCCAGACCGGCGAGGACGTGGTGCCCGAGGGCGCGCAGCTGGGTCTCGGCACCAGGCTTTCCGCCATCCGCCTTCTCAACATTCAAGGTCCCTTGTCGAACACCGGCAACAAGCTCGATCTCGCCATCAACGGGCCGGGCTGGTTCCAGGTGATGGGGCCCAACGGCGAAGCGCTCTATACCCGCGCCGGTGCCTTCAACACCAATGCCACCGGCCAGGTGGTGACGGCGGACGGTTATGTGATCGAACCCGCCATTACCGTGCCCGCCGGAACCACCGACATTCACATCAACCAGACCGGCGCGGTCTTCGCCCATATCCAGGGTCAGGCGGCTATGGTCCCCGCCGGGCAGCTGACGCTGGCGAATTTTCCCAACGCCGCCGGCCTCAACGCGCTGGGCGGCAATCTCTTCCAGCCGACGGAAGCCTCAGGCGCTGCCGCCGTGGGACTGCCGGGAAGCCTGTCCTTCGGAACGATCGCGCAGGGCTATCTCGAGAGCTCGAACGTCGATCCGGTGAAGGAAATCACCGACCTGATCGCCGCGCAGCGCGCCTATGAGATGAATTCGAAAGTCATTCAGGCCGCCGATGACATGGCGGGCGTCGTCAGCAAGGGCATCCGGTAGACCCGCATGAAGAGGCCCTGCCAGTTACCCCTTGTTCTCAGCCGCGCCGCTGCTGCCGCGATGGCTGTGGCGCTGTCTTGCGCCGCCGCCGTGGCCGATGTCCGCGAATTGCCTGTGCCAGCGTCAACCATCTATCCCAATACGATCATCACGGGCGAGCTTGTCACGGGCCGCCGCTTCAAGGTCACCGCGGCCTCGGTCGCAGGCTTTGCCACGGCGCCTTCCGAACTCATCGGCAAGCAGACGCGCCGCAGGTTGATTGCCGGCAAGCCCATTCCGCTGTCCTCGCTTTCCCCGCCCTTTGCCGTGCGCCGGGGCGCCGTCATCGCCGCACTCTATGAGGAAGATGGCTTCTCGATATCGACCATGCTGGTAGCGCTTCAGGACGGCGCGGTGGGCGATATCATCCCGGCGCGCAACACCGCCTCGGGCGCCATCGTCCAAGCCATGGTGAAGCCAGACGGTACGCTGGCGCTGGACAATCGATGAAACGGTTCGTGCTCGCCCTGTCGGCACTGCTCGTCTGGCCGCTTGCAGCGGAGGCCTCGTCGCGCATCAAGGACATCACCGACGTGCAGGGCATACGCGACAACCAGCTCGTCGGCTATGGTCTCGTCATCGGTCTGGCGGGCACGGGTGACAGCATGCGGAATGCGCCATTCACCGAACAATCCGCCCGCTCGATGCTGCAGCGTCTCGGCGTCGGCGTGCCGTCGGGCTCCGTCCGTTCACGCAATATCGCCGCCGTGGTCGTCACTGCCCGGCTTCCACCCTTCGTGTCGACCGGCGAGCGGATCGACGTCACCGTATCCTCGCTGGGCGATGCGACGTCCCTTTCGGGCGGCACGCTGGTGATGACGCCGCTCTCGGCGGCCGACGGTAACGCCTATGCCGTGGCCCAGGGCGCCGTGTCGATCACCGGCTTCGCGGCATCGGGGCAGGCCGAGGCCGTGTCGCAAGGCGTGCCGACGGGCGGGCGCATCGCCAATGGCGCATTGATCGAACGCGAGCTGACCGCCGACTTCAACGGCGTGCCGGAGCTGGCGCTGAAGGTTCGCAATCCCGACTTCGGCACTGCCGCCGCGATTGCCGACGCCATCAACGGCTATGCCATGAAGGCTTATGGCGGCGCGATCGCCCAGGAGGTCGATTTCCGCACGGTATCCGTGAAGCGGCCGAAGAAGACAACGGCCTCGCGCCTGATGGCCGAACTGGGGGTCCTGAACGTCGAGGCCGATACGCCAGCCAGGATCGTGATTGACGAGAAGACCGGCACCATCGTCATCGGCAGCGACGTGCGGGTGTCGCCAGTCGCGGTGGCCCACGGCAACATCACGATCCGCGTCACCGAGTCGCCCGAGGTGGTGCAGCCCGAACCCCTCTCGGACGGCGTGACGGCGCTCGAACCCTCGACCGCGATCAGTGCTGAGGAAGCGGACTCGAAAGTGGCGATGCTGCGCGGCCCCAGCCTTGAACGCCTGGTGCATGGCCTGAACCGCATGGGGCTGAAGCCATCGGGCATCATCGCCATCCTTCAGGCGATCAAGACGGCGGGTGCCCTGCAGGCGGAGCTTGTGATCCAGTGAAGCGCGTACGTACAGGGCTTGGCCTTTGCCTGACGGTATTTATTGCGATGAGCGCCACAGCACTGGCGGAATCGCCTCCCGCCGCCGGTTCTGATGCCGTGATCGAATACTGCCTCAACATTTCCGACAAGGCCGCCGACGCGCGTGCCGCGCGCCAGGCGGAAACCCTGAAGCTGCTCGAGGCCGAGATCGACAAGAAGCTGGCGGCACTCGAAGCGCGCCGCGCCGAACTTCAGGGCTGGGTGGAGCAGCAGCGCCAGCTGCAGTCCGCCGCGGCCGCGAGTCTGGTGGAGATCTATGCCGGGATGGACCCCGAGGTGGCGGCGGAGCAGATGTCGAAGGTCGATGTCCGGCTTGCCTCCTCAGTGCTGCGTCAGTTGAAGGCCAAGCAGGCGAGCCTGATCCTCAATGAAATGAAACCGGAGCAGGCCGCGGTTCTGGTGAAGTCGATCGCCGCCGCAATGAACCAGGAGAAGAAGAACCCGTGAACGCCCGTTGTGTCACCTTGCTCGTCATTGCCCTGGCGGCCGCCGGATGTGCGCCCGATATCGAGAACATCGGCCGCGCGCCCGAATTGTCGCCCGTGGGATCGGGCGTCGGCCTTGCCGCCGCAAAATCTTCCGTCTCGGATGTCGAGGCGCTGGCCGAACCTTCGGGCAGCTGGGTTGGCGGAAAGGGCGACTTCTTCCGCGATGCCCGCGCCCAGCGCCAGGGCGACATCATCACCGTCAAGATCGAGATCAACGACAAGGCGACGTTGAACAACACCTCGAACCGCAGCCGCAAATCCTCCGCCGATGCCGACCTGGGCTTCACCTACGACCTGATGGGCATCGTCGAGGCCGACATCAACGGCGAGGGCGACGTCAACTCGAACTCGACCTCGGCGGGCCAGGGCTCGACCGCGCGTTCCGAGCGGATCGAGATGTCGGTTGCCGCCATCGTGACGCGGGTGCTGCCCAACGGCTATCTGCTGATCGAGGGCAGCCAGGAGGTGCTGGTGAACTTCGAACAGCGGACGCTGAATGTGGCGGGCCTCATCCGCCCCGCCGACATTTCGCCCGACAATACGATCTCCTACGAAAAGATCGCCGAAGCCCGCATCGCCTATGGCGGCAAGGGCCGGCTGACGGAAGTGCAGCAGCCCGGGTGGACACAGCAGATCTGGGACCGCGTCTCGCCCTTCTAGAAGGATACCCCGGCAATGGCACCGCCCAAGGCAGGAAAGAACAGCGGCACGATGGCCCTGATCGTGGTTGCTCTGCTGCTCACGCTGGTTGGGGCGGGAACGGGCTTTGCCGTCGGCACGTTGCTGGTCGCCGAACCAGCGGAGCCTGCCGCCAAGGCCACCGCCGGAGAGGTCTCGAAACCGGCGGAAACCAAAGCTCACGCCGCGCCCGAAGGTCACGCGCCGGCGGAGTCCGCGGCCGAACCCGAAGCCGCCGCAGAAGAGGCGGAGGAGATCGCTCCGGCAGACTTGAAGACCGTTCCCTTCCCGCCGGTTCTGACGACCCTGGCCGAACCGAAAGGCAAGTGGATCCGGCTTGAAGGCGCCATTCAGGTGGTGCACGATACCGAGGATCCGCCGGAGCTTCTGTCCGAGCGCTCGGGCGAGCAGATTCTCACCTATCTCAGAAGTCTCCGCCTCGACCAGCTCGAAGGCCCGAGCGGGGTTCTTGGCCTCCGCGAGGACCTCAATGAAATGGTGCAGACGCTGTCGAAGGGCCAGGTCAGGGGCGTGCTCGTCCATGGGCTCGTCGTCGAATGAGGGCGGTAACTGGCGCAGGCTTTCTGCTGCTCGCAGGGATAGTGCCGGCCGCCGCCCAGGTGCCGGATCTGTCCACCCTGCTGCCGTCCGGCGATGCCTCCGTCTCGGGCAAGATCGTGCAGTATATCGCGCTGCTCACCATTCTTTCGGTGGCGCCGGGCCTGCTCATCATGGTGACGAGCTTCACCCGCTTCGTGATCGCCTTCTCCTTCCTGCGCTCGGGCCTCGGGCTGCAGAGCACGCCGGCCAATCTGGTGCTCGTCTCGCTCGCGCTGTTTCTCACCTTTTTCGTGATGGCGCCGGTCTTCGAGAAGGCCTGGAAGGAGGGGTTGGAGCCCTATACCGCCAACCAGATCACCGACGAGCAGGCCTATGAACGCATCACCGCGCCATTCCGCGATTTCATGGTGAAGAACGTGCGCGAGAAGGATCTGGCGCTTTTCGAGGCCAAGGCCCGCGAACGCGGCATTGCCATCGGCCAGACGGGCGCGGTCGATCTCCGCATCCTCGTTCCCGCTTTCATGATATCGGAACTGCGGCGCGGTTTCGAAATCGGTTTCCTCATCGCCCTGCCGTTTCTGGTGATCGATCTCATCGTTGCCATGCTCACCATGTCGATGGGCATGATGATGCTGCCGCCGACGGTCATCTCGCTGCCCTTCAAGGTCTTGTTCTTCGTGCTCATCGACGGCTGGAACCTTCTCGTCGGAAGTCTTCTCAATTCTTTTACGCTTTCTTAACTCAGCCTCTTAGCGTCCGGGTAGCATCTCCGTTCTAGTGTGGCCGCAGACAGGGAGGCCGCAGGCTTCCGGCATGATGCCAGCCTGTCGCCCCGGCCCAGTCCCGGAATGTCCCCCAAGTAAGTTCGTATGAGTAAGGGACGATCCACATGACAAGCATTATGACCAACCAGTCTGCGATGACCGCATTGCAGAGCCTGACCAACACCAACAAGGCCCTGGGCCAGACCCAGAACCGCATTTCGACCGGCTATCGCGTCAACAGCGCCGAAGACAATGCGGCCTACTGGTCGATCGCGACGACAATGCGCTCCGACCGTGATGCGCTTTCGACCGTCAAGGACGCTTTGGGCCTCGGCGCCGCGACGATCGACGTCGCCTATACCGGCATGAACAGCGCCATCGACGTTACCAAGGAAATCAAGAACAAGCTGGTCGCCGCGCGCCAGCCCGGCATCGACCGCGAAAAGGTCCAGGCCGAAGTCGTCGAGCTTCAGAACCAGCTCCAGTCGATTGCCGACTCCTCGGTGTTCTCGGGCGAAAACTGGCTCTCCGTCGACTCGAGCGATGCCGCCTACAACGCGACGAAGACGATGATCGCCTCGTTCTCGCGCAGCGGCGGCAGCGTGTCGGTCGGTACGCTCTCGATCGATGTCGACGGCGTGAAGCTCTATGACGGCAACGACCAGTCGGGCATTCTCGATACCGAGGATACGACCACCAATGGCGGCGTCAATTATGCAGTGTCGACGCTCGATATCTCGGCGCTGACCGATACCGATGACGACCTCGCCGATCTCGAGCAGATGATCGGCTTCGTCGACGACGCGATCGGCAGCATGACGACCGCAGCCAGTAACCTCGGCGCCATCAAGCAGCGCACCACGATGCAATCGGACTTCGTCGGCAAGCTGATGACGGCGATCGACCGCGGCGTCGGCGCCCTTGTCGATGCTGACATGAACGAGGAATCGACGAGGCTTCAGGCGCTGCAGGTCCAGCAGCAGCTGGGCATCCAGGCCTTGAGCATCGCCAACCAGAACAGCCAGTCGATCCTCTCCCTGTTCCGCTAGCAGCCGGAGGCGGGAGGCGGCCAGCCCCAGGAGCGCCGCCTCCCGTCCTTTAAAGCTTTGGAAACCACGTTGCGCTACTAACTGATGCCTGAGACGGAGAGTGGCCCTTGAGCGGCGCTCAGGCATGACGCCTCCACCGTTCTACCCGACGCAAGTCCGGGATGTCCCGCTGCATTCGATCTACCAAGGGACAGCCACATGGCCAGTATCATGACGAACGTCTCTGCAATGACGGCATTGCAGAGCCTCAACGCGACCAACAAGGCACTCGACACCACGCAGGCCCGAATCTCCACCGGTTACCGTGTGGGCAGTGCCGAAGACAATGCCGCCTACTGGTCGATCGCCACCACCATGCGCTCCGACAACGGGGCACTTTCGACCGTGAAGGACGCGCTGGGCCTCGGCGCTGCGACGATCGACGTCGCCTATACCGGCATGAACAGCGCGATCGAGGTGGCGAAGGAGATCAAGAACAAGCTCGTCGCCGCCCGCCAGCCCGGCATCGATCGCGAGAAGGTCCAGTCCGAGATCGCCGAACTGCAGAACCAGCTGACCAGCATCAGCGAGTCCTCGGTATTCTCGGGCGAGAACTGGCTCTCGGTCGATTCGAGCGATGCCGCCTACAATTCCACGAAGACCGTCGTCGCGTCCTTCTCGCGCGCTGGCGGCAACATTTCGATCGGCACGATTTCGATTGACCTGACGACCACCGAGCTTCTCGATTCCAACGACCAGAGCGGCATCCTCGACAGTGAGGACACCACCACCAATGGCGGCGTGACCTACTCGATCACCACGCTCGACATCTCGGCGCTGACCGACACCGATAATGATCTCGCGGATCTGGAGCAGATGATCGGCTGGGTGGATGACGGCATCAGCTCGATGACCACCGCCGCCAGCAACCTGGGTGCGGTGAAGCAGCGCACCAACCTGCAGAAGGAATTCGTGAGCTCGCTGATGGATGCCATCGAGCGCGGCATTGGCACGCTCGTCGACGCCGACATGAACGAGGAGTCGACAAGGCTGCAGGCCCTCCAGGTGCAGCAGCAGCTTGGCGTTCAGGCCTTGAGCATCGCCAACCAGAACAGCCAGTCGATCCTGTCGCTCTTCAGGTAAGTCCCACCGTCTTGAAGTGGCGCCGCCGGGAACCTTCCCCGCGGCGCCCTTTGCGTTCGCTGCGATGTGCCAAGCTGCACCGTATCGTTAACGAAGTGCTAACCATCCGAATCGTATGAGTTCCATAACGGGACAACCGCAACAGGTTGTTAAGGTATGATGCCTTCCCGCTTCCGCCGGCCGCGACCGGAATGTCTTGAACTTATCGATTCTCGATTCAGGGGCACTCCGAGATGGCCAGCATCATGACCAACGGGTCAGCCATGACCGCGTTGCAGAGTTTGACCGCAACAATCCGTTCTCTCGACACCACGCAGGCGCGCATCTCGACCGGTTACCGCGTGGGCAGTGCGGAGGATAACGCCGCCTACTGGTCGATCGCCACCACCATGCGCTCCGACAACGGCGCGCTTTCGACCGTGAAGGATGCGCTGGGTCTCGGCGCTGCGACGATCGATGTCGCTTATACCGGCATGAACAGCGCGATCGAGGCGGCGAAGGAAATCAAGAACAAGCTGGTGGCGGCGCGTCAGCCGGGCGTTGACCGCAACAAGATCCAGTCTGAGATCACCGAGCTTCAGCGCCAGCTTCAGAGCATCGGCAACACCTCGACCTTCAGCGGTGAAAACTGGCTGTCTGTTGATTCGGCCGCTGTCGACTATAATGCGACGAAGACCATCGTCGCCTCCTTCTCGCGGACCGGTGGCGCGATATCGATCGGCACGATTTCGATCAGCGTCGAGGAAGTGAAGCTCTATGACGCGGCGGATCAGTCCGGCATCATCGATCTGGAGGACACGACTGCGAATGGTGGCGTTACCTATTCTGTGGCGACGCTCAGTATCTCGGCCTTGACCAACACCGACAACGATCTCGCGGATTTGGAACAGATGATCTCCTGGGTCGATACCGCCATCGGCAGCATGACCACCTCGGCGGCCAATCTCGGTGCTGTGAAGCAGCGCGTGACCCTGCAGCAGGATTTCGTGAAGACCCTGATGGACGCGATCACCCGCGGCATCGGCACGCTCGTCGATGCCGACATGAACGAGGAGTCGACCAGGCTTCAGGCGCTTCAGGTGCAGCAGCAGCTTGGCGTACAGTCCTTGAGCATCGCCAACCAGAACAGCCAGCAGATCTTGTCGCTCTTCAGGAATTAATCCACCCGGCGCAGGCCGGCTCGCCGCAAAGCCCGCACAAGATTGAAACTCGAAAGTGAACCATCGCGCGCTCGCGATGGGTTCCGAAGGAGACGTGCCTGGTGGTTGTGGATGTGTTGAAGAAGCTCTGGTTCAACCTGATGGCGCTCGGACCTCGGCGTCTGTCGGCTCTTGGACTGACGGGCTTGACAGTGTTCCTGCTGGTGGCCGCAAGCGGCTATCTGCTCAGCCGCCCGCAACAGGAAGTGCTCTACGCCGGCCTCGACCCTTCGGATGTGACCCGCATGGGCGCAGCGCTCGAGGATGCCGGCATCGGCTTCGACATCAGCGTCGGCGGCGACGCGGTCATGGTGGAATATGGCCAGGCCGCCAAGGCCCGCATGCTGCTGGCCCAGAAGGGCCTGCCGCGCAGCGATTCGGCCGGTTACGAACTCTTCGATAAGCTCGGCTCGCTCGGGCTCACCACATTCATGCAGCAGGTGACGAAGGTGCGCGCGCTCGAAGGCGAGCTGGCGCGGACCATCCAGCTGATCGACGGCATCAAGGCGGCGCGCGTCCATCTCGCGCTTCGCAGCGAGGGAAGCTTCCGGGGCAATGGCGATCAGGCCACGGCTTCGGTGATCATCCGGGCGGACCGCGACACCGGCGAGAATGCCGCAAATGCCATCCGCCACTTGGTCGCCGCCTCGATTCCTGGGCTCGCCGCATCCCAGGTGACGGTGATGAGTGCCGACGGCACCATGCTCACGTCGAACGACGACCCGGCCTCGGCGGCGCCCGAAAAGCTGATCGGGCTGGAACGCTCCGTTGCAGGCGACATCGAGGCGCGGATTGCGCGCACCATGTCGCCCTACCTCGGCGTGGGAAATTTCCGCATCAGCGTGAGCGCCAAGCTGAACGCTGACCGCCGCCAGACCAGCGAGACGGAGTTTGATCCCAATTCGCGGGTGGAGCGTTCGGTCCGCACCATCAAGGAGAGCGGCGAAGCCCAGAACGCCGCCGGCGCCGCCGGTGTTTCCGTCGAGCAGAACGTGCCGGTCGAGGAAACGCCCAAGGGCGGCGGCGACAATTCGAGCGAGAAGAAAGACCGCAAGGAAGAGCTTACCAACTACGAGATCAACTCGAAGTCGGTATCGACGACGTCGGAAGGCTATGGCGTCGAGCGGCTGTCGATCGCCGTCATCGTGAACCGGCTGCTGCTCACCCGCATCCTCGGCGACAATCCGCCTGCCGATGCCGTGGCCGCCAAGGTCGCGGAGTTGCAGCAGCTCGCCGCTGCCGCCGCCGGCATTGTCGATGCCCGCGGCGATACGATCACCGTGACCGCCGTCGATTTCGTCGAGGAGGAAACTGCACTTCAGGAAGCCGCCAGCACCGGAGTTGGCGACCTGGTGGGCGGCAATCTGGGCAATCTCATCAATGCGGCGGCACTGATCGCCGTGACGCTTCTGGTCCTGATGCTGGGCCTGCGCCCGGCGCTTCGCACCATCATGGACGACCGGGCCCTGGCCCAGGGTGGAGCGGTTGCGGGCGCGCTTTCCGACATGTCGGGCACCGCCGGCGAGGCGATGACGCTCGGCGGCGCCGGCGACGGCGCGGTCATGGGCCAGCTTTCCAATTCATCGTCCGATCCGGTTCTGGATACGCTGGCGCGCGATGCCTCGCACGGGCCGCGTGACCGGCTGTCGAAGATCGTCGAACTCGATCCGGACCGCGCCGTGGAAGTTCTCAAGCAATGGCTGAACGAACCGGCGGAACGCGCCACATGATTCCACTGTCGCAATGGCTCAGCGATTCGGGCGCATGCCCCGAAGCGGCCGCCCCGCTGGCCGCCGCTGTGCCCGAGGCCTTCGACCGGCAGGCGCTTATCGACCAGGCCTATGAACGCGGACGGCAGGACGGCCTGAACGGCTGGGCGCCGCGCGAGAGCGCCCTGCGCGCTGCGTTCCGCGAGGAACTGGCCGAGCAGGAAGCGAGGCTGAACGGCGCCTGGGCGCTCCATTCCGCATCCACCGTGACGGCGGCGGCCGAGGCTGCCTTTCAGCACCTTCGGATGGCGCTCGAGCAGGCGGTCTGCGCGGTGCTGCTGCCCTTTCTGGACGAAGCCATCAGGGCGCGGGCAGCGGTGCGGCTGGTGGAATTGCTGGCGGCGGAAATGGCCGGTGGCACAGGCCCCATCCTGGAGATCCGGGCCCCCGCCCTTCTGCATGCGCCACTGGCGAAATCGCTGGAAGAGCGCGGCATCGTTGCGGCCTTGACCGAGTCCGAGACAATTGAAATCGCCGCCAGGGACGGCCGCTCGCGGTTCGAGAGCATGGCCCAGCGCTGGATGGCGGTGTTGCATGAGACCGGATCATGAGTGACGACGCCTCAAGCCCCAAGCACGAGATCGTCATCGTCCGCCGGAGGGGCGGTGACGATGCGGCGGCCGGCAAGGGTGGCGCGTGGAAGATCGCCTATGCCGATTTCGTGACCGCCATGATGGCGTTCTTTCTCGTGATGTGGCTGATCAATGCCTCGAACGAGAAGACCAGGGCTCAGGTCGCGAGTTACTTCAACCCCATCAAGCTGACCGACGCCGCCACCGGCAATCGCGGCCTGAAGGACAGGAAGAACACCAAGACGACGAGCGGAAATGGCGACACGGAGGAGACGGCTGGCGGAACGCCGCCCGTGCCGTCCGACGTCCGTCACGAGGCGGCGATCATGGCCGATCCGGACAAGGCACTGGCGGAAGTCGAGGACAAGCTGGACGGCGCCGGAAAGAAGGACCACGGCGTTGCGCTGATCGTCGAGGAAGGCGATTCGGCAACGCCGGAGAACGCTGCGCCAGGCGTGGGCGATCCTTTCGATCCGCGCAGCTGGGACAAGGCCAGCCAGGCGCCTTACGTGCCGAAGCCGGAACCAGCCGGGGCCCCCAAGGCGGTTGACAGGCCCGAGCTCCAGCCCGCAGTTGTGCCGCCGGCGGCCGGGGCCGCTGCCAGCACAGCTGAAGCGGCGCCATCGCCAGAGGCAGCCGCGGCACCCAAGGCCGCGGACACGGATGCCGGGGACTTCGCGGCGGAGGCCGCGGCGGTATCGGCCGAGATCGCTGCGCGCATGGGCAGCGGACTGGAGGAGCTTCCGGCATCGATCGAGGTCAGGTCGACGGACGAGGGCCTGCTCATCAGCCTCACCGACAAGCAGTCGTTCGGCATGTTCAACAACGGTTCCGCCGAACCCGAGCCGGAATTGCTCCGGCTGGTGGAAGCGATCGCGGCGTCCCTCGCCAATCGTCCGGGCTATGTGGTGGTCCGCGGTCACACCGATGCGCGGCCCTACCGGAACAAGAATTACGACAACTGGCAGCTTTCCACCGCCCGCGCCCACATGGCGCAATACATGCTGGTGCGGGGCGGTCTCGACCAGCAGCGCATCCGCCGCGTCGAGGGCCTGGCCGACCGCGAGCCCCGCAATTCCGAAGACCCGCAGGCGCCGGAAAACCGGCGGATCGAAATTCTGCTGGGGCGCAAGACGCCGTGAGACGGGTTTTCGCAGCAGCGCTGTTGCTGGCGGCCTTCGCTGTGCCTGCACCAGCAGCCGGGGCAGAAGAACCCGCCGAGGAAAAGGCAGCCGAGGAACCGGTTCCCGTCTATGACGGTCCGGCCAGCGCCGTGCGCGACATCCGCTCGATCTTCGCCTTGCAGGATGCTGTGGCATCGGGACACGTTTCGGCGATTGCCTTGCAGAAATCGATGCTGGCGCAGGTGGCGGATAAACTGCTGGGCGAGGCCCCGGCTGCGGACCCCAACCGGCTGGCCCCGAATGTCGCGGGCTATGTCCTGAGTGGCGGCAATCCCCAGGTGGCGGAGAAGCTCGCCGCCGCTGCGGGAACGACTGCCACGAACGCCCGGCTGCTGAAGGGCGCGGCCTTCTACATGCGCGGCAAGCGCGAGGAGGCCGCCGCCCAGTGGGCAACTCTCGATCTTGCATTGCTTGCTCCGACGGCGGCGGGCCGCGTGGCGCTGGCAAAGGCCATGCTCGCCGGCACCGATCTTGAGGAGAAGCAGCAGCTTCTGCGCATGTCGGTGGCACTTCTGCCGGGAAGCCTGGTGGAAGAATCGGCCTTGCGGCGCTCGGCGCTTGCCTATGCCGAGGCCGGCGCCGAGCATGAGTTCTGGCGGCAGGCCGAGCGCTACCTCCGGCGGTTTCCGCGCTCGCTCTACGCGCCCGAATTCATGTATGAACTGACAAATACGGTCATTGCCATGACGAAGGCTGGCAAGAAGCCCGACCTCGCCCGATTCGATCTTCTGCTCGGAAGCCTCCCGGTTTCCAACCGCCAGAAACTCTATCTGGCGCTGGCCCGCGACGCGGCTGAACGCAACCTGCAACCCCTCAGCCAGTTCGCGGCGCGAAGGCTGCGGCGGTTAAGCCCCGAGTCCGGCACGGACGCCCAGATTGCCGATGTCTACGACTGGATCTTCGAGGTGGCCTCTGGCAGCACGGAAATTCCAGCGGCAAGGTTGCGGGCCCTCGATCGCAAGCGCCTGCCAGAGCGCGAACAGCGCCTGCTCGACGCTGCCCTGGCGGTGACGGAACAGATACTGAAGCCTGCCGCGGCAGTGGCAACTCCGGCTGCTGCCGCCATGGAAGCCAACCAGCCCAAATCCGCGCTTCAGCAGCGCGCCGAACTGGCCTTGACCAAGGCCGACGAAATCCTCGCGGAGCCCGTGCAGTGACTGAACAAGTGATCATTCCCGACAGGGCGGCATCCTACAAGCCGCTTCGTGGCGGAGGTGCGGCGGCGGCGGCGAAACATCTTCACTCGGCATCCATGGAGGGCGGCTTCAACCACGTGCTGCAGCGGCAGGCCGCCGCCTTGGCCCCGGGCGCGGAACCACAGCCGGCGCCAGCCGAGGATGCGCCGGCTGAAGCAGGAACCGACCTGCCGTCCGCGCCGCCTGCCGAATCGGAAATGCGCCCGCTTCACATCCACGCCACGGTCGAAGCACTGCTCGCCGCACTGCCCGCCAACGGGCCACCGTCGTCTGGCGGGCAGGAACCGCTTCGCGCCAAAGACGGGGATGGAACACATGATCTACCGCCCTGGCAGGGCGCGGCGGCAAGCCTGTGGCGCAATGCAGACCCGATGCCGGGAAAACCGCCGGAGGCCCCGGACCCGGTTGCCAAAAGTCCGGCCAGTCTTGCGCCAGTCGAAGATGACCCGGCTGCCGCGTTGATTGCGGCCTCCAGCGAGAAACCGCTGGTGGAAAAACGCGCAGGCCCGGTTTCTGCGACCGTGACCGGCGGCAGCAGGGAACGCGAACTTCCAGCGCAAGGGGAAACGGAAGACAGGAAGGAAGAAACCGACGCGAAGGACAATCCGCCGCGCAAGGAAGCGGCATCTGCCGGTCTCCGTGCCGGTCAGGAAAAGATGCCGGCCGAACAGCCCGCCGTGAACCTGATCGCTGCCGCCGCGCAGCCGGATCGCACCGCGGCCGCGCCGGCGCGGCGCATTCTCGACCAGCTTGCGGCGCCAGTGATGTCGGCGGCGCAAGAAATCACCGGACGCGAGGATGCCGCGCCCTTGAGGCAGCTGAAGATCGCGCTGCGCCCCGATGACCTGGGCACCGTCAACGTCATGTTGAGGTTGCGCGGCGATGTTCTCTCCGTCGTGATCGAGGCCAGCGTTCCTGAAACAGCCGAGCTTCTGCGCAAGGACCAAGGGGTACTCGATAGCTTGTTGAAACCGCTGACCGGCGAAGGCGCGATCGTCGACATCACGATCCTGCCGCCGCAAGCCGACGCCGCCGCCACGCCCTTCGAGGATTCAGCCTCCGGCAATCAGCCGCAGGACTTCGCGGGCTCGCGCCAGGGCGGCGCCCTGGCCGAACGCGAGCGGTCACCCACAGGCAAGGAAGAGCGGGCATCACAGGAGGGCGAGAGGACTCCCGCGCATGAAACACGCCCTGCGGCTCAGCGCCGCCTTCCTGGCACTCTGCTTCTCTGACCTGGCGGTCCCGTCGCCTGCCGAAGCCGCGGCGGTCTGCGAAGGCCACATGGCGGCGGCATCGAAGGCCGAAGGCGTGCCGCTGGGCGTTCTCTACGCTGTCGGATTGACGGAATCGGGGCGCAAGGGAAAGCTCCACCCCTTTGCCCTCAACATCGAAGGCAAGGCGGTTTTCCCGAAGTCGGAAGCCGAAGCGCTGAAGGTCTTCGCAAGCGCCCGCCGCAAGGGCAAGAAACTGATCGACCTCGGCTGCATGCAGATCAACCATCACTATCATGGCAGCGAGTTCGCCTCCGTCGAGGCGATGTTCGACCCCGCCCTCAATGTGAAATACGCCGCACGCTTCCTCCGTGAACTGAAGGTCCGCGAGAAGAGCTGGACCATGGCGGTCGCCCGGTATCACGCCGGTCCCAACAATGATCCTGCCCAGAAACGCTATATCTGCGCGGTGATCCGCAACCTGGTTGCGACCGGTTTCGGAAACTGGACCCCGGCGGCGCGCAAGTTCTGCAAGTAGGGGCCGCGGCCGCTACAGGCCTGCACAAGTTCGATGTCGGACACTGGCTCTCACGAACTCCCAAGGGTGGTGACGAGCGATGAGTCTCTACGGAATCATGCGAACCGGCGTATCCGGCATGAATGCCCAGGCCAACCGGCTTTCGACGGTGGCCGAGAATGTCGCCAATGTAAACACCACGGGCTACAAGAGCGCATCCTGCGAATTCTCCAGCCTGCTCCTCACCACCTGCCCGGGTGACTATGAATCGGGCGCGGTGCTGACCAATATCCGTAACCGCATCAGCGAGCAGGGCAGTCTCGACAACACCTCCTCGCTGACCGATCTGGCGATCAGCGGGGACGGCTTCTTCGTCGTGTCCGACGAGGCCGGCTCGCCCTATCTGACCAGGGCAGGTTCCTTCGTGCCCAATGGCGAAGGCCAGCTGGTGAACGCCGCAGGCTTTCAGCTGATGGGCTACAGGCTCGACCCGAACCAGCCGGACGTCACCGTCAACGGGTTCACCAACCTGACGCCGATCAATCTCGAGGATCTGGCGCTCTCGGCGTCGGCGACGACATCGGGCTCCTTCGTTGCCAACCTTCCCGCCGAAGATGCGGCGATCGCGCCCGCCAGCCTGCCGTCGCTGAACGTCGCGGGATCGCAGTTCAGCGCCAAGTCCTCGCTCATCACCTATGACAATCTGGGCGGCGAAGTCCGCCTCGATCTCTATTTCAGCAAGACGGCCGACGAGGAATGGGAGCTTGCCGTGTTCGACGCGGGCGATGCAGCGCCGGGCGGCGGCTTTCCCTACGCGTCAGGCCCCCTGACCACCGGAACGGTGCTGTTCGACCCCACGTCGGGCGCGGTTCTCACGGGCCAGCCGACCTCCATCGGCATCCCCATTCCCGATGGCCAGACCCTCGACCTCGACATCGGCGGGCTGTCGCAGCTGTCGACGGGCTACGTCGTGATTTCCGCCGCCGCCAACGGCAATCCGCCGAGCGGCGCCGATGTGGTCGAGATCGCGCGCGACGGGCTGGTCTACGCCACTTACGAGAACGGCATCCGCGTGCCGGTCTATCGCATTCCGCTGGCCCGCGTGGCGAGCCCCGACATGATGACGCCGCTCGCCGGGAATGTCTTCACGACGACATCGGGCTCAGGCGACGTGATCGTCGGCTTTGCGCAGTCCGGTGGCCTCGGCGACATCATATCGAGCGCGCTCGAGCAGTCGACCGTCGATCTCGCCAGCGAACTCACGTCCATGATCGATGCGCAACGGAGTTACACGGCGAACTCGAAAGTGTTCCAGACCGGCGCGGAGCTGATGGAAGTCCTGGTCAATCTGAAGCGCTGAACGGCTTATTGAAGGTGGCATGAGGCCCCGTATATGGCGACACTCTCTTCCGCACTGAACTACGCGCTGTCGGGTCTTTCCGTCACGGCGACCCAGTCGGCGCTCGTCTCGCGCAACGTGAGTTACGCGCGCGATGAAAATTACACGCGCAAGACCGCCGAGATCTACACCCTTCCCGGCGGCGCGCCGGCGGTGTCGGGCTACGGCCGCAGCATGGACAAGCAGCTGCTCGAGAAATTTCTGGGCTCGGCGAGCGGCGCCGCCGGAAAGCAGGTGACGCTCGACGCGCTGGGCCGCATGAGCGCCACCATGGGCGATCCCGAGACCGACGGATCGCTCGCCGCCATGATGGGAAAGCTGCAGGAAAGCCTGCGCCTTTACGAAACCAATCCTGCAAGCACGACGCTTGCATCCTCGGCGCTCGAAGCGGCGCGCGCTTTGGCTGGAAAACTCAACGAGACGTCGGAGGCGATCGTCGCCATCCGTTCCGATGCCGATGCCGCGATGGCGGATTCGGTTGACCGCATCAACACGCTGCTGGCCCAGTTCAAGGTCGCCAATGACAGCATCGTGCGCGGCACAGGCTCGGCCGGCGACCTTTCCGAAAACCTCGACCAGCGCGACCGCATCCTCAAACTCCTGTCCGAAGAAATCGGCATCCGCACCACGACGCGGCCCAACAACGACATCCTGATCTATGCCGAGGGCGGCGCAGTGCTGTTCGAGGGCAGTCCGCGCGCCGTCACGATGCAGGCAACGCCGCTGTTCGGCGCCACGACGGCAGGCCAGGCCGTGTTCATCGACGGTGTCGCCGTCACCGGACCCTCGGCGCCGATGCCGGCATCGGGCGGCAAGCTGTCATCGCTGGCCGCGGTGCGCGACAGCTTGAGCTTGTCCTTCCAGAACCAGGTCGATGAGATCGCATCGGGCCTCATCCGCAGCTTTGCCGAAACCGACCAGTCGGCCGTGCCGCTTCTCCCGGATGCCGCGGGGCTCTTCACCGATCCCTTGAGCGGCATTCCGCCGGCGGGCATCATATCGCCAGGGCTTGCCGCGCGGATCGCGATCAATCCCCTGGCCGACCCCACGCAGGGCGGCAACCCCGCCCTGATCCGCGACGGCGGCATGGGCGGGCCCGCTTATGTCTATAATCAGCAGGCCAGCCCATCCTATCAGTCGCGGATCGGGCAGTTGCTCGAAGCCTTCGACACTGCAATCGCCTTCGATGCCGCGTCGGGCCTCGCGGGTCAGGCCAGCCTCAAATCTTTCGCGGTTCAATCCGCGGCCTGGGTCGAGGCGCAGCGCCAGACGGCGCAGTCCGAGATGGATGTGGCCGGCGCCATCAGGGTGCGGGCCAATGAATCGCTCCTGCGGGTGACGGGCGTGAACATCGACCAGGAAATGGCGGCACTTCTAGATCTCGAAAAAAGCTATCAGGCCTCCTCCAAGGTGATCTCCGTCATCGACGCGATGCTGGCAACGCTTCTGGACGCGGTGCGCTGATGCTCCGCTTCGATACTGTCTCGACACTGGTCTTGTCATCGATCTCGCGCCAGTCCATCGCCGAAAGCCAGCGCCGGCTTGCCGAGGCGCAGACGGAGGCGAGCACCGGCCGCCATCACGATGTCGGCCTCGTGCTGGGTGCGCGCACGGCTGGTGACATCCGCCTCAGGCTGCAGCTCTCGGAATTGACGCAGACGGGCGAACTGCTGAGCCAGGGTGCTGCCCGTGCCGGCCTGACGCAATCGGCTCTCGCCTCGGTCTCGGAACTGGCGGCGAAATTCCTCGAAACCCTGACCGGAGCGAGAGGCGCCGAATCGGGCCAGCAGATCGCGGCCGATGCCGCACGCTCGGCGCTCGCGTCGCTCGGCGATCTCATCAACGTGACGTTCGACGGCCAATATGTTTTCGGCGGCACCAATACCGATGTGCCCCCGCTCCGCGACTTTGCGGGCGGCCCCAGCCTGGCAATCGACGCCGCGTTCCTAAGCGAGTTCGGCGTCACCCAGTCCGACCCGTCGGTATCGGCGATCTCGGGCGGCGCGATGACCGCTTTTCTCGACGGCGCCTTTGCCAATGTGTTCTCGCCGGCCGGCTGGACCGCCAACTGGTCCAATGCCTCCGATATCAACATGCGCCAGCGGCTAGGGCCCGGCGCGGCGGTCGATGCATCCGCCAATGCCAATGCGGCATTCGCGCCAAAGCTCGCACAAGCTTTCAGCATGATGATGGCGCTGGGACAGAACAATCTGTCGGACGGCGCCTTCACGGCGGCGGTCGACAAGGCGATGGGCCTCATCGGCGAAGCGCAACTGTCGCTCGGTGCCGAGCAGTCGCGGATCGGCATCGCCCAGCAGCGCATGACCGAATCCCGGGAGACGATTGAGAAGAGGAAGATGCCGGTGACCGAGGCGCTGAGGGTGCTGGAATCGGTCGACCCCTACGAGGCCGCCACGCGCGTCAATTCGTTGATGACGCAACTTGAGGCTTCTTACGCCGTCACCGGCCGCATCAGCCGCCTCAGCCTGCTGTCCTACATCTGAACCACGGTCAGCAATCACCGGAGCAACACCAAGCATGTACCAGGCACTTTATTCCGAGATGGCCGCGGACACCACGGCCAGCATCCGCGAGAACGAACGGCTGGCTTTCGCCCGGTCGATC
>JALHQC010000063.1 GCA_022842165.1 bacterium | reverse complement strand
GACTGCAGATTGGAGATTCTGTGATCAGAAATGATCCTGCGGACGAGGATTGTTTCTTCCTCTGAAGGTGGCCCTGACTTTCGATAGGCCAAGCCTGCCACCCATCCCGTGATTGCTTCCGTGACGTCCCTGTTGAATGGCGCATTATCCGTATCGTCGAGCAGCCTCGATACAGTCATCGAATCCAGACGAATGAGATTGAGGGCGGGACGATCAAACTGTCTTTCCCCTCCATCCGACATTGGAGGCAAAGCTGAAATATGCAACTCAGCTTCGAGAAACTCGGCGAGCGAAGCACCATTTATAAAGGCACGCTCTCCAGCGACCTGCCAGCCTGCAACGGTTGTAAGTAATCCAAAATAGTGAACAGGAATGAGAAGATCTGCGGATCGGAAGTATTCAACAGAGGTCCGTTGAACAATTGGCGTAAGCGTTTCGCCTGACTTCTCCCAGATCAACAGACGGCTTGCTTCCGGAGAGCGGCTTCCCAGATCGAGCAGATCCGTGGGGTAGAGTGGAATTTGCTTGAGCACAAGCCCGTTGTTCATCCCCCGGCCCACGTCTGCAATGATGCACTCTCCTTCAATGGCATGGCGAACGGTATCGATGATCGCGGTGCCAGGAGCAGCAAAGGCTTCCGGGCAACGCGTGCGGCTCTCAAGCCGGTATTGAACTAAGGTGGTTGCCGTCCCACCCTTTTCGAAGACTACTGTGACTGTCTCAATAGACTTATTGAGCAATAGCCTCTGACAGAGCTTGTCACATTTGGTGATGGTCAAGGGATCATTTTCCCTGACATTCCCCGAAACTGAATTTTCAACAAAGGTAACGTGCCGGACTAGAGCTGCTGGTCTGTTTATGAAGTCACCCTCAGTCGCTCGATCTGCAGCCCGATCGATAGCAGCATTCAAGAAAAAAGGCACGCCAACGGCAACACACGCCGCAATGCCAATGGAAGCTGCCTTGGCAAAGCCTGCCCAACTGCTGCTCGACCGCAATAACAGTACTGGAAGCAGGATTGTGGAATACAACCAGACTGCAGGTACGAGACTGAGCAGGCCTAGCGAAAGTATCGAAGGAATAGCCCAGAAATTCGGATAGAGCAGCGCCGTAACGGCCGCGATCGTCAGCAGAATGTAAGCAACAAGGACTTTATGACGAATGATCATTCCTGATAATACAGGCAAAGCTCACGCATGGTAAACGCGCTTCACGAAATTTGCTTTCTGAATTGTGAAATCCGCTCAGCGCTCGGTCAGCTTCAGCTCGATCCGCCGGTTGCGCGACTTTGCTTCTTCCGTCGATCCAGGATCGATCGGCTGGAACTCACCGAAGCCTGCCGCCACCAGATGCCGCGGCTGGACGCCATTGGCGATCAGGAAATTGACGACCGCAATCGCCCGGCCCGACGACAATTCCCAGTTCGAGCGGAAGGTGGCGGACTGGATCGGGTCGGCATCCGTATGCCCGTCGACCCGCAGGACCCAGGCGATGTCATCGGGAATTTCGCGCTCGAGCTGCTTCAGCGCGTCGGCCAGCTTCTGCATCTCCAGCTCGCCCTCGGGGTTCAGCGCCGCCTGCCCCTTCTCGAACAGCACTTCCGCCTGGAACACGAAGCGGTCGCCGACGACCAGGATGTCGGAGCGCTGCGACAGGATCTGCCGCAGCCGCCCGAAGAATTCCGAGCGGTAGCGTGTGAGCTCCTGCACCCGTTGCGCCAGTGCGGAGTTGAGGCGCTTGCCAAGGTCGGCAATCTGCGTTTCCGAGGCCCGGTTGCGGGTTTCGGCATCGGTGAGAAGCGCGTTCAGCGTCTGCAGCTGGCGGCGCATGGCGGCGATCTGCTGGTTCAGCAGCTCGACCTTCGCCAGCGCGTCGGAGGAGATGATCTTTTCCTTGTCGAGCGAGGTCTGAAGCCCACTGATGGTGGTGCCGGCCGAACTGCCCTTGGCGCTCTCGCTCTCCAGCATGGCGGAAAGATTGGCGGCCTTGGTCTTCTCGGCGGCGAAATCATCCTGCAGCGCCAGCAGCGATCCTTCGACATCCTGCTTGGCGGCCTTTTCCAAGGCCAGCAATTGGGTGAGCTCGGCAATCTGCGAGCGCAATTGCCCGAGTGCCGAATCCTGCCCCGAAATCTCGCGCGCCAGCAGGAACTGCGCCACCATGAACACTGACAAGAGGAAAGTGATGACCAGCAGCAGCTGCGCCATCGCGTCGACGAAGCCCGGCCAATAGGCCTGCTCGGCATGCCCCCTGCGGCGGCGTGAAAGGGCGCCTGCCATCGCTAGCGCTCATCCTCGGCGCGTGCCCGGCCCGTGCCGCGCGCCAGCGGCCCGGTGGCGCGCACCAGCAGCCGCTGGATTTCGTTCTGCTGCGTCTGCTGGCCCTGCGCCCACTGCCGCACCATTTTCTGTTCTTCGCGCATCTGCGTGACGAGGCTCGCCACTGCATCCGCCAGCTGTTCGATCGAGTCGGTATCGCCGCCGCGCATTGCCGGGCCCGGCGCGGGGCGCGGCGCTTCCAGGTGAGCGGAGAGTTTCTCGATCGCCCGCTGCAGGGCCTGCACGTCGGAACGCAGCAGCTGCGGCGCCAGCGTCTGCTGGTTGCCCTGCTGTTGCTGCTGCACATCGCCCGCCGCGATGTCGGTAATGGTCGAGAGCCAGTCTTCGAGATCGGTATAGAAGCGGTTCTGCGCCTGGCCCGCCTTGAGGTCGAGAAAGCCGAGGATCAGCGATCCCGCCAGTCCGAAGAGCGAGGACGAGAACGACAGGCCCATGCCCTCGAGCGGCTTCTGCAACCCCTGCTTCAACTGGTCGAACACGGTAGCCGATTGCGCGGCCTTGACATCCAGCCCCTCGATCGCCCCGCCGATCGACTGCACGGTTTCGAGCAGCCCCCAGAAGGTGCCGAGCAGGCCGAGGAAAATCAGCAGCCCGACGAGATAGCGCGAAAGATCGCGCGATTCATCGAGGCGGGACGCAATCGAATCGAGCAGCGAGCGCATCGACAGCGGCGACAGCACGGTGTTCTGGCGGTTGCGCAGCAGGGTCGCCATCGGCCCCAGCAATTGCGGCGGGTTGCCGGTATCGCCGCCCTTGTCGGAATCGCGGAAGCGGTTGACCCAGTTCACCTCGCGGAACAGCCGCCCCACCATGCGGTAGGAATGCACCATGCCGAGCAGCAGCGTCACCACGATCACCCCGTTCAGCACCGGGCTAGCCGAAAACGCCGATTGCAGTCCGGGGAAAATGACGGCCACCAGCACGCCCACCACGAGCGTGAACACCGCCATGTGAACGAGGTAGACCCGTGGCGGGTCGAGAGGTTGGAGTACCGCCGGCTCTGCCATGCTTTCTGCCTGTCGCCTTTCGTGCGCGTCTGCTCTTGCTGGCAAATCTAGACGATTGCGTGGCGGATGGGGAGTGGCCTTCTCAGTCGTCGGCCCACATCCTCAAGAGATTGGCCTTGGCCTTCAAAAGAGGGCCGGGACGATGTGCCCGGCCATAGACGAATGCATGTATTGTCGGGATCTACGCCATCCCCTTGTTGATCTCTTCCGTCATCTTCTTGGCATCGCCGAACAGCATCAGCGTGTTGTCGCGCCAGAACAGCGGGTTGTCGACGCCGGCATAGCCTGATGCCATGCCGCGCTTGATGAACATCACGGTCTTGGCCTTCCACACCTCGAGCACCGGCATGCCGTAAATCGGCGATTGCGGGTCGTCCTTCGCCGAAGGGTTCGTCACGTCGTTTGCGCCGATTACGAAGGCGATGTCTGCCTGCCCGAAGTCGGAATTGATGTCCTCGAGCTCGAACACCTCGTCATAGGGTACGTTGGCTTCCGCCAGCAGCACGTTCATGTGGCCGGGCATGCGGCCCGCCACCGGGTGGATCGCGTATTTGACGGTGACACCTTCCTTCTTGAGATGATCCGCCATTTCACGCAGCGCGTGCTGGGCCTGCGCCACCGCCATGCCATAGCCCGGCACGATGATGACGCTCCCTGCGTTCTTCATGATGAAGGCCGCATCTTCGGCCGAGCCCTGCTTCACGGGCTTCGCTTCCCCGCCCTTCGCCGCGGGCCCCGCGCTTTCGCCGCCGAAGCCGCCGAGGATCACCGAGATGAAGCTCCGGTTCATGCCCTTGCACATGATGTAGGAGAGGATCGCGCCCGATGAACCCACCAGCGCGCCGGTGATGATGAGCGCCGAATTATGCAGCGTGAAGCCGATGCCCGCCGCCGCCCAGCCGGAGTAGGAATTCAGCATCGAGACGACGACCGGCATGTCCGCCCCGCCGATCGGGATGATGAGCAGGAAGCCCAGGCCCAGGCTGATGACGATGATCGCCCAGAACCACAGCCACATCGGGTTGGCGAAAAAGAGCGCGATGCAGGCGACGAGCGCTACGCCCAGCGCGATGTTGATCGCATGCCGCGCCGGCAGCATGATGGGCGCACCCGACATGCGGCCATCGAGCTTGAGGAAGGCGATGATCGAGCCGGTGAAGGTGAGCGCGCCGATGGCCGCCCCGATCGACATTTCGATGCGCGACAGGCCCTTGATCTGCCCATCCTCCACGATACCGAAAGCGTCCGGCGCATAAAACGCCGCCGCCGCCACGAACACCGCGGCAAGCCCGACGAGCGAATGGAACGCAGCCACCAGCTGCGGCATCGCCGTCATCGCGATCTTCTTTGCCGCATAGGCGCCGATGCCGCCGCCAATGGCCAGGCCCGTCACCGTCAGCCCGATGACCGTTGGCGAAAGCTGCATGGTGGCAAGCGTCGTCACCATGGCGATGGTCATGCCGATCATGCCGTAGAGATTGCCCTGCCGCGACGTGGCGGGAGACGACAGCCCCCTGAGCGCCATGATGAAGAGAGCGCCCGAGACGAGATAGAGAAGTGCGGCGAGATTGGCCGACATGCGGCTACTTGTCCTTCTTCTTGTACATGGCGAGCATGCGGCTGGTGACGAGGAAGCCCCCGAAGATATTGACGGAGGCGAGGATCAGCGCGAGGAAGCCGAAGACCATGGCGGTGACCGAGCCCGAAGCCAGCGCGCCGACGCCGACCGCCAGCAGTGCCCCTACCACGATCACCGAGGAGATCGCATTGGTGACACTCATCAGCGGCGTGTGCAGCGCCGGCGTCACGTTCCACACGACGTAATAGCCCACGAACACCGCCAGCACGAAGATGCCGAACAGCGAGACGAAGGGATCGACCGAATGCGAAATGGCTTCCATCAGAATGCTCCTGCAGTTTTATCCTTCCTCACGCGAAGCGTGGGGAAGGTGGACGCGTAGCGGACGGATGAGGTGGCGCCGCACGACGGCCCCCACCCGGCTTCTGCGAAGCCACCCTCCCCGCTCCGCGAGGAGGGATAACGAACCATAATCACTTCGCCCCCGCGAACATCGGATGCACCAGCTGGCCATCCCTCGCGATCAGCGTGCCCTTGATGCAGTCGTCCTCGTAGTCGATGTTGAGGCTGCCATCCTTGGCCACCATCAGGTCGAGGAAGTTGGCGAGGTTCTTGGCAAACAGCGGCGAAGCATTGCCGGCAAGCTTCCCCGCGAGGTTCAGCGTGCCGATGATCGAGACGCCCTTGTGCACCACGATCTCGTCGGGTTTCGACAGCGGGCAGTTGCCGCCGCGCTCGACGGCCAAGTCGACGATCACCGAGCCGGGCTTCATCGATTCGACCATCTCTTTCGTGATCAGCACCGGCGCGGGCCGGCCCGGAATGAGTGCCGTGGTGATGACGATGTCCTGACCCTTCACATGCTCGGCCACGAGTGCGGCCTGCTTGGCCTTGTCCTCGGCAGAGAGTTCCTTGGCATAGCCGCCGGAGGTCGCCGCATCGGCCACGTCCGCGAACACGAACTTGGCACCCAGCGACTTCACCTGCTCTTCCGTCGCCTTGCGCACGTCGGTGGCCGAAACAATGGCGCCCAGCCGCCGTGCCGTGGCAATCGCCTGCAACCCGGCAACGCCCACGCCCATGATGAACACTTTCGCGGGCGGCACCGTGCCCGCCGCCGTCATCATCATCGGGAAGGCGCGGGTGTAATGCGCTGCGGCGTCGATCACCGCCTTGTAGCCCGCGAGGTTGGCCTGGCTCGAAAGAATGTCCATTGATTGGGCGCGCGTGATGCGCGGCATCAGTTCCATGGCGAAGGCGGTGACGCCCGTCTTGGCGATCGCCTCGAGCCCAGCCCTGTCGCCATAGGGTTCGAGCCCGCCGGCAAGGATCACGCCGGGCTTCAGGCTTTTGAGCAGCTTGGCCGATGGCCGCCGCACGCTCAGCACGATGTCGGGGTCGCCAAAACCGTCCCTGGTGATTTTCGCGCCTGCCGCCGCGAAGGCATCGTCCGAAATATGCGCGCCGGCCCCCGCGCCCGCCTGGACGACGACCTCCGCACCCTTCTTCACATAGGCCTTGACCGTGTCGGGGCTGGCCGCAACGCGACTCTCCCCCGCCTGGATTTCCGTGGGGATCGCGATTTTCATCTGTTGCCCTGTGGAATCAAGCGATGGCAACGGCGGTGATGAGCCCGTAGATCACCAGCAACCCGCCAGAGAGATACCACTTCCCGCCCGACCGGGTATCGATCAGCACAACAATCATGCCGAGGATCAGCCCCCCGAAGCCCAGCAGCAGATTGCCGCTGTTCACGAAGCGGAAGGCAACCAGCGCCACCAGAATATAAAGGCACAGCAGCGTCAGCGCCACCGAGCCGGTGATGAAGCCGTTATAGGTCGCGCGATGCTCGTCGAAACCATGCGAATGCGAACCCGAAGAACCGTGGTCGGCCATTATCTTCCCCTTGAACCCGAAAACCCGTTGCCGAACCTTCTAGCCAACGCCGCGGGAAGCCGCAAGACGCGGCATTTTTCACGCGGCGATGAGTCACTGCCCCGGCCCGGGCAGCGCCCTCGGCCACCACCACATTTCGGCTGGAATGCCGCCAAACTGCGGCTATGATGCTCAATCAGAAGTTACTGAACCCAAGTCAGGAATGGACGGCAAACCATGAAGGCTTCTTTCGGACGGCTCGCCACGGCGGCCATTTTCACGCTCGCACTCGGCGCCACCGCGCAGGCGCAGGACAAGATCGCCCCCTCGGTTGCCCGCGCCGCGCTGGAAACCGGCAAGGTCCGGGTCATCATCGTCACCCGCGCCAATACCCAGTTCCGCGATGGCGGCAATGCGCTGCGCCGTCCTGGCACCTATCTGTCCCGCAGCCTTGGCCTCAAGGCCCAGGCGATCAAGCCCATCGGCGAACTTCCCATGGCCACCGCCCTGGTGACGCCCGAAGCTTTAGACGAACTCCGCGACGATCCCAACATCGCCTTCGTGGTGAAGGATGAACTGCGCAAGCCCTCGCTGTTCGATACGGTGAAATCGACGGGCGGCGAATTCCATTCGCAGGCGGGCTTCTCCGGCAAGGGCTGGACGGTGGCCGTCCTTGATTCAGGGGTCGACCGCACTCACCCCTCCTTCGCCGGCGCCATCAGGTCTGAAGGGTGCTTCTCGACGACGCTCGACAGCGCCGAGGGCCGCAGCATGTCGCTGTGCAAGGGCGGCGCGCAGCGCGCCTTCGGCAAGGCCGCCGCCATGAATTGCGACATGGGCTTCTCGGAAAACTGTTTCCACGGCACGCATGTGGCCGGCATCATGGCGGGCCGCCCGGTCCAGCTTCAGGATGGCCGCGTCATCCGCGGCATGGCGCCGGAAGCGGGCCTCATCGTGGCGCAGGTGTTCAGCGGCATGTCGGGCGAGGCAAGCTGCGGCGCGCCCGGCAACTGCATCCTCGCCTGGGACTCCGATGTCATCGCCGCGCTGGAATGGGTCTACAAGAAGCGCCAGAAGTTCAAGATCGCCGCCATCAACATGAGCCTCGGCGGCGGCGACGCGAAAGAACCCTGCGACGCGCAATCGCCCTACACCGAAATCTTCCAGCGCCTGCGCGATGCAGGGATCGCGCCCATCGTCGCCACCGGCAACGAGGCGATCCAGGACGGCATCGGTTTCCCGGCCTGCGTTTCGGCGGCAATCTCCGTGGCGGCCACCTCGAAGAACGGCAAGATCGACGAGAGCTATTCGAACGTCGCCCGCTTCGTGACCATCGCGGCACCGGGTTCGGACATTGCATCGGCCGCACCGGGCAACAGCTTCGTCGTGGCCAACGGCACCTCCATGGCTGCACCCCATGTCGCTGGCGCCTTCGCCCTGCTCCGCCAGGAAAACCCGAAAATGTCGGTGACCGATCTCGTCAAGCTGATCCGCAAGACAGGGCGCACGGTGACCGATTCGCGTACCGGCACCAAGCTCAGGCGCATGGACCTCGCCCGCATCGCGCCCGGCGGAACCGATCCGGTCAGCACCGTTCAGAACACCCCGCGCGATGCTGACGACGCCGCCTTCGACACCCAGAGCCAACTCATCGCCTTCGGGAGCAGCGACATGCGCACAGTCATCGTACAATCGGCACTCTCGGCCGAGGATATCAGGACGAAGCTCGGCGCGACCTGCAAGGACGCCGAAGGCTGCGAGGTGACCAGCCTCGGCGGCGGCAGCTACCGCGTCACAGTGCCCTTCGCGCTGGTCCAGTCGCTGGGCGCGGAAGGACCGCTCGAAAGGAAACTCGAGTCGGCAATCGGCGGCGGCGCCAAGGTCTTCCGCAACAATTTGAACAAGCCGCTCGCGCCCAAGACGCAAGCGATCCAGTAGAACGCCGCCTGCGCAGGGCTCAGCCTTCCATCGCCTCCAGTTCGTCGATCATGCCGGAGATGACCGACAGTCCCTTGTCCCAGAACTTCGGGTCCGCCGCATCGAGGCCAAAAGGCTTCAGCAGTTCGGAGTGATGCTTGGTGCCACCGGCCTTGAGCATTGCGAAATACTTTTCCTGGAAGCCCTGCTCGCTCTCCCGGTAGCGCGCATAGAGCGAGTTCACCAGGCAGTCGCCGAAGGCATAGGCATAGACATAGAAGGGCGAATGGATGAAGTGCGGGATATAGGTCCAATAGGTGTCGTAGCCCTCCCCGAACTCGATCGCATCGCCAAGGCTTTCCGCCTGCACGCTCATCCAGATCTCGCCGATCTGTTCAGGCGTCAGCTCGCCTTCCTTCCGCGCCATGTGGACCTTGCGTTCGAAGGTATAGAACGCAATCTGGCGGACGACCGTGTTGATCATGTCCTCGACCTTGGAGGCGAGCAGGATCTTCCGCTTCTTCGGCTCCGTCGTCTTGCCCAGCAGCGCCTGGAACGTCAGCATCTCGCCGAACACGCTGGCGGTTTCAGCCAGCGTCAGCGGCGTCGAAGCCATTAGCGCGCCCTGGCCAGCCGCCAGCACCTGATGCACGCCATGGCCCAGTTCATGCGCCAGCGTCATCACGTCCCTGGTCTTGCCGAGGTAATTCAGCAGCACATAAGGATGCGCCGACGGAACGGTGGGATGCGCGAAAGCGCCCGGCGCCTTGCCGGGGCGCGTCGGCGCGTCGATCCAGTTCCTGGCGAAGAAAGTCGCCGCGATCTTCTCCATCTCGGGCGCGAACTCACCATAGGCCTTGAGCACGATGTCCTTCGCCTCCGCCCACGGCACTTCGCGCGTGTCTTCAGCGGGAAGCGGCGCGTTGCGATCCCAGTGCATCAGCTTGTCCTTGCCCAGCCACTTCGCCTTCATGCGATAATAGCGGTGCGAAAGCTTGGGGTATGCCGCGCGCGCCGCCTCGACCAGTGCGGCCACCACCTCGGGCTCCACGCGGTTCGACAAGTGCCGCGCATCGGCAATGTCCTTAAAGCCGCGCCAGCGGTCGGAAATATCCTTGTCCTTCGCCAGCGTGTTGGTGATCAGCGTGAACAGCCGGAGGTTTTCCCTGAATGTCGCGGCCAGTGCCTCCGCACCCGCCTTGCGCTTGGCCTCGTCCGGGCTCTGCATCAGGTTGAGTGTCGGTTCGAGCGAGAGCAGTTCATCGCCCACCTGGAAGCGCAAACTCGCCATCGTCTCGTCGAACAGCCGGTTGAAGGCGGCAGCCGACGTCTGGGATTTCTCGAGGAACAGTTCCTCCAGCTTGTCGTCGAGCTGATAGGGTTTTTCCTTGCGCAGGTTCTCGATCCAAGGCCGGTAATGCGCCAGCGCCGGAACTTCCATGGCCTTTTCCAGCGCCGCATCCTCGATGCGGTTCAACTCGAGTTCGAAGAACAGCAGCAGTGTCGAGATTTCGGTGAGCTTGGCCGACGTATTGCCATAGAACTGCCCGCGCTTGGGGTCCGTCGTGTCGCCCACATAATAGAGCTGCGCATAGGATCCGGTGCGCCCCAGAAGGTCCGACAGCGCCTCATACTCCTTCAGCGCTTGAGCCAGTTCCGCCCCCGAAAGCGCCGCCAGCCGCCCGCGATACTTTTCCGCGAAGGCCCGGCTCAACTCCTCGCCCCTCTTCATGTCCGCTGCAAATTCGGGAGAATCAGGCGCGGCATAGAGATCGGCCAGGTTCCATTCGGGCAAATGTCCAAGGGCGGCGGCAGCGGTCATGCGAAATCCTCTGAAATTCCATGTTTCATATGGATGATCAGGAGTGTATCGGCAACCATTTCGTCTGACAGGTCAGTCCTTGGTCCCGCGGTGCAATGCCACGATTCCCATCGAGAAATTTCGATAGCTCACGTCCCGAAATCCTGCGGCCACCAGTTCTGCTGCGAAATCGGCCTGCCTGGGAAAATCATGGATCCCCCGCAGGAGATAATCATAAGCGCTATGATCGCCACCTGTTGCGATACGCGCCATGATCGGCAGGCAATTGTCCATATAGATGAGATAGGCGCGATGCAGGATGTCGATGGGAATCCGCGCAGCCTCAAGGCATAAAAACCGTCCGCCCGGTTTCAAGACCCTGTGGGCTTGCTCGATCACCTTCGCACGGTTCATGATCTTCATGCCAAATGAAATCGAGAAAATATCGATGGAATTGTGCTCGATCCCGGCAAGATTCTGGGCATCCATGATCCTGTATTCGAGTGCTGGATCATTCCCGTTCGGCCTGGTTTTTGCGACGGCCAGCATTCCGGGCGAGAGGTCGGCAGCGATAATCTTCTTGCGCTGCAACTCCGGTTTGGCGGCCAACCTGCGAAGGACTCTCAACGGAATATGCCCCGTGCCGGCAGCCACATCGAGAACAAGCTGACCCAGACAATCGGTGATCTCGTGGGCCATGGCGCTTTTCCATCGCCGGTGAGAGAACACGCTGAACACATCACAGAGCAAATCGTAGCGGCCGGCGATCCGCCCGAAGACATCGTCCTTCCCGGCGTCGAAATGTGCCGCGTTCAGGCTTGGTTTGATGTTCATTCAAAGTCCTCGGATCATCACCTCCATCGCAAATTAATGGGACAAGGCTAAGAAATGATGTGCCAAGCAGGCCTTGCATCCTTCACGCTCTGTCGTAGCCTCGCCCCATGACCTGGTTCGACCCCGTCGACAATTATTGCGAACGCCTCGACCCCTCCTTCTGGGCCGAGCCGCTGAATGCGCTCTCCAACGCCTCCTTCATCATCGCCGGCCTCGTCCTGCTGGCCCAATGGCGCAGCACGCCGCCACGCTCGAAACTCGCCCTCGCCCTCATCCTCAATGTGCTGGCGATCGGCATCGGCTCGTTCCTGTTCCACACGCTGGCCAACCGCTGGTCGTCGGTGGCGGACGTCGCCCCGATCACCATCTTCATCCATGCCTATTTCCTGCTGGCGCTCCGCAGCTATCTGGGCGTTCCGTGGTGGATGGCAGCGGTGGCAACACTCGCCTTCTTCGCCGCCTCGCCGCTGCTCGGCGCGGGGCTGGCACCACTGATCGGCTCATCCGCCTTCTATGTTCCCGCCCTGATGGCGATCTTCGGCGTCGGCCTCGCCGCGCAGTTGAAAAACCCGGTGACGGCCCGCGCCCTCTTCATCGCAGGCGCCGTCTTCGCCCTGTCGATCACCTTCCGCGCTGCCGATATGCCACTCTGCGGCCTCAACCCCGCAGGAACCCATCCCGCCTGGCACATCCTCAACGGCGTCGTGCTCTACCTGCTGGTGAGGCTTTATCTGAAAGCTACCGCAACGCCCTGAGCGCGTTGAGGATCACGGCCACATCGATCGCCTCCTGCAGCAGCGCGCCCTGCACCACCGTAATCTGCCCCAGCGCCGCCGCGATCATCGCAGCGAATGACAGCCCCAACCCCGCATAGACGCTCTGCAGCGCGATGCCCCGCGCGCGCTTTGCGGTCTCGACGGCCTCTGCCAGCCGCGTCAGGTCATCGACCAGCAGCACAGCATCCGCTGATTCCGATGCCGCCGCCGATCCCGTGGCGCCCATCGAAATGCCAACGTCCGCCGCCGCAAGGGCCGGCGCGTCGTTGACCCCGTCGCCCGCCATCAGCACCACGCCGCCCGCGCGTTCGGCCAGCACGATCTCGACCTTTTCGGCAGGCGTCAGCCCGCCCCGCATCACCTCGAGGCCAAGCCCTCCCCCCACATGATCGACGATCGCCTGCGCATCGCCGGAAGCGAGAACGATGCGGCTGATCCCCGCTTGCCTCAACCGCCGCAATGCCGCGGGCGTTTCCTCCCGCACCGCGTCCGCCAGCACCAGGTGGCCCGCCAGATGTCCCGAAATCGCCACCGCCGCCAGCGCCGTGCCGGGCGGCACATCGGGCCGCAGCATCGTTTTCTGCTTCAGAACCCTGCGCACGAAGTCATGCCCGCCGACACTCACCTTGAGCCCGTCGACATGGCCGGTCAGCCCCTCGCCCGCCGTTTCCTGCACATCCGCCGGAAAGGTCAGCGCCAGCCCCCTGTCCCGCGCCGCCTCGACGATCGAGGCCGCCGTCACATGCGCCGAGGCCTGTTCGAGCGAGGCCGCGATCCGCAACAGATCTTCCTCGCTCCATCGTCCATGCGGCACGATCTCGACGAGTTCAGCCTTGCCGCGCGTCAGCGTGCCGGTCTTGTCGATGACGAGCGCGGCCGCCCGCGCCATGGTCTCGAGAACCGGGCCGCCCTTCATCAGCACGCCGCGCCGCGCCGCCTTCCCCATGCCGGAAATGATGGCGACGGGAACCGCGAGGATGAGCGGGCACGGCGTGGCCGAAACCAGCACCGCCAGCATGCGGATATGATCGCCCGTCCAGAAATAGGTCCCTCCCGCCAGGACGAGCGTCACACCAAGGAACCAGATCGCATAGCGGTCCGCCAGCCGCACCATCGGCGCCTTGGCCTCCTGTGCCGCCTGCACCATCTTGACGATCCCGGCATAGGTGGACTCCGAAGCCGGCCGCAGCGCCTCCATGTCGAAGGCCATGTCGAGCGATCGCGCCCCGCTTTGAATGTCCTCGCCCGCATTCCGCCGCATCGGCAGCGATTCGCCGGTCAGCGCCGCAAGGTCGAGCAGCGCCCGGCCCGAGAGCACCCTGCCGTCCACGGGAACGATATCCCCCTGCCGGATCAGCAGCCGGTCGCCCTGGTGGATCGCGTCGATCGCCACCTCGCTCAGGTGCCCGTCGTCATAGCGGAGCGCGGTTTTCGGCACCCGCGCCAGCAGCGCCCGCATGTCGGCCCTGGCCCGGTTCGCCGCATAATCCTCGAGCAGTTGCCCGCCCGCATACATGAGGCCGACAACCGCGGCGGCCAGTGTTTCGCCGAAGGCCAGCGCCGCCGACATCGAGACGCCGGCCACGATGTCGAGCCCGACATTTCCCGCCAGCAGGGATTGCACGATCTCGCGCAGCAGGAAGGCGAGCAGGATAGCGCCCGAGAGGCCCCAGATTGCCGATTGCCATTCGCCAAATCCGGCAAGCGGCGCGGCAAAGCCGCCGGCCAGCCCGGCTATCGCGACAGCGAACAGAAAAATTCGCAATGAATTCAACGCATCGTTCCTCTTGTCTTGTGATTACCACATCCCCTCGTGGCCGATATGACAAAGGTCAAGCCGCCGTCTTGTCCCCAAACGTGGCTCTCCATTAACAGCGCCTTTACCCTTGAATGTCAGATTGGCGCTCAATCGTCCGGCACGCGGATACGGCAAGCAACGGTCAAGTTGCGCCATCCATCCGGATAAAACAGTCAGGGAAGAAGTTCGTAGCGCATGGCGGTCCGGGTTCTCATTGTCGAAGACGATCCAGCTCAACGCCGCATTCTGGAGGAGCTGGTCCGGCGCTTCGGATGCGACCCTGTTCCGGTCGATGGCGGCTCACGCGGCCTCGATATCCTGAAAAGCCAGTCCGGCGGCACGATCGAGCTGATCATCCTCGATCTCAACATGCCCGGCATGGACGGGCTCGAATTCCTCGAGCGCCTGCAGTCGATCAGGGGCGATCTGCCTGTCATTGTGCAGACCGCGCAAGGCTCGATCGAAACCGTCATCAAGGCCATGCGCGCCGGTGCCGATGATTTCGTGGTGAAGCCGATCAGCCCCGAGCGCCTCAAGATCTCGATCCAGAACCTCCTGAAGGTCAATGCCTTGACCGAGGAGGTCAAACGCCTCAACAAGAAGGTGGGCGGCGCCCTCACCTTCAACGATCTCATTGCCTCCTCTCCGGCGATGACCAATGTGCTGCGCCTCGGGCGGCGTGGCGCGCAGTCGAACATCCCGATCCTGATCGAGGGCGAATCAGGCGTCGGCAAGGAAATGATCGCCCGCGCCATCCAGGGCGAGAGCGAGCGTGTGGGCCGTCCCTTCGTGGCGGTCAACTGCGGCGCCATCCCGGAAAATCTTGTCGAGTCGATTCTGTTCGGCCATGAGAAAGGCTCCTTCACCGGCGCCACGTCGAAGCATCTCGGCAAGTTCCAGGAGGCGGACGGCGGCACGCTGTTCCTCGATGAGGTCGCCGAATTGCCGCTCGACATGCAGGTGAAGCTGCTGCGCGCCATTCAGGAAGGCGAGATCGATCCCGTGGGCTCGCGCCGCCCGGTCAAGGTCAACATCCGCCTCGTCTCGGCCACCAACCGCAACATGATCGAAATGGTCAAGGCCGGCCAGTTCCGGGAAGACCTCTATTACCGCCTCAACGTCTACCCTATCATGGTGCCGCCGCTGCGCGACAGGAAGGAAGACATTCCCGCCCTCGTCGATCATTTCATCACCCGCTTTGCTGCCGAGGAAGGCCGCAAGGTCCGCGCCATTACCGCTGAAACGCTCGATCTTCTCCGCGCCTATGGCTGGCCGGGCAATGTCCGCCAGCTTGAAAACACGGTGTTCCGCGCCATCGTCCTGTGCGAGGGCGACATTCTCGAAATTCAGGATTTCCCGCAGATCGCCTCCCTCGTCGAAGGCTACGAAATCAAGATTCCGCCAGCCCCGCCGCTGCCCGCCAAGCCGCAACTGCCGCAAGGAATGGCGGCGATCGCCGGCGGCATGCCGCGCTCAGGGGGCCCCGCCGTGGCCGATGGCGTGGGCTATGGCATCACGGTCGTCACCGAAGGCGGCCATATCCGCAAGCTCGAGGAAGTCGAAGCCGACATGATCCGCCTTGCCCTCAATCGCTATCAGGGTCAGATGTCGGAAGTCGCGCGCAAGCTCGGAATCGGCCGGTCAACTCTCTATCGCAAGATGAAAGACCTTGGCCTCGAGGAAGCCACGGGTTAACATCGCATCATTGTGTTTTTTGATTTCCCGGCTGGGGCGGCTCGGGCTATGAAAAGCAGCCTTCGGTTGAAGGCGGTGGTCGCGCAGGTGGGGTGGAATGAAGAATTCAGTTAGGCTTTGCGTCATCACAGGGCTTGCCCTGCTGTTTTCTTGCGGCACCGCGCTCGCCGACAACCAGAAACTGAACAAGCGCAAGAAGCAAACGTTCTTTGAAAGCCTTTTCGGGTCCCCGTCGAAGTCCCGCGCTGAGCGCAAGAAGCGCCGCAACGGCTATGCCAGCAACCGCAACTGGTGGGAGGATGAGGACGATGAAGGCGTCCGCATCATCAACGGCCAGAACGGCAAGCGCGCCCGCAAGAACCGCAATGTCGTCGTCGCCGATGACGACGATCCCGAGCGTGGCATCCCGGGCCTCGGCATGGGCAATCTTCCCTATGTGGCGGCAAAGCTGGTGCCGCTGGCCGGTCTCAAGTTCAGCGAATCGCGCCCGGCGGACACGGCGTCCGGCCATGTCTACGATGCGCTGACCGCGCCCGGCCCGGCGCTGCGCGTCATGCCCGAGGTCCGCGATGCGCTGTCGGACCAGTACCGCCAGCAGAATTTCCGTCCCCTGTGGCTCGACCAGTCGGGCAAGCTCTCGCCGCGCGCAACCGCTGTCATCAAGCTGCTGGCCGCCGCCGACGAGGAAGGACTCGAATCTGTCAGCTACCTGCCGCCCTCGCTCACCGGTTTCGACTCGATTCCGCCGGCCTACGATGCCACCGCCATGGCGAAGCTCGACGTCGAATTGACGGCGCTGGCGCTGAAATATGCCCGCGATGCGTCGGGCGGCCAGTTCGATCCGCGCCGCCTGTCGCTATATCATGATGTCACACCGGCCTGGGTGGCCGCCAGCAAGGCGGTGAAGGTCATCGCCTGGTCGCCCTATCCCGTGGAATATCTCAAGGGCCTTCACCCGGATCTTCCCGCCTATGCCGCCATGAAGACGGAACTGGCGAGACTCCGGAAGGACGAGGCCATCGTAACACCCGACCCCATTGCCGATGGCCCCATCGTCAGGAAAGACAAGTCCGACGAGCGCATTCCGGCCATCCGCCAGCGCCTTGCCGATCTCGGCTATCCGGAAGCGCTGGTTTCTGCCGCCGACCCCCTCGTCCTCGACGCCGATCTTTCCGTCCAGCTCCGCCTGTTCCAGAAGGCCTCGGCCATCAAGGTCACAGGCCTTGTCGGCCCGCAGACGGTGTCGGCCCTCAACACCAACACCGCAGACCGCGACATTGCCCGTCTCCTCAACAACATGGAGCGCACCCGCTGGCTACCCAAGAACCTGGGGGCCCGCCATGTCTTCGTCAATCAGGCCGCCTTCGAGGCCCGCGTGATGGACAAGGGAACGGAAGTCTGGAAAACCCGCGTCATTGTCGGCAAGGCCCACACCCAGACCAACGTGTTCCACGACGAGATGGAAACCGTGGTGTTCAACCCCTCCTGGGGTGTGCCGCCGTCGATCATCGCCAATGAATACCTGCCGAAGCTCCGCCGCGATCCGGGCTACCTCGACCGCATCGGCTACAAAGTGGTGAACGAGAAGGGCAAGGTCGTGCCGTCCCGCTCGATCGCGTGGAACAAGTACGGCAGCAAGGTGCCCTTTGGCATCCAGCAGCCGCCGGG
This sequence comes from bacterium, assembly GCA_022842165.1. Taxonomy (GTDB): domain Bacteria; phylum Pseudomonadota; class Alphaproteobacteria; order Rhizobiales; family Aestuariivirgaceae; genus Aestuariivirga. Next base: position 6,362 of record JALHQC010000063.1, on the reverse strand, counting down.
CGCCAAGAATGCCCTGGGCGACATCAAGTTCCTGTTCCCCAACAGCCACAACATCTACATGCACGACACGCCCAGCCGTGAACTGTTCGACAACGACGTGCGCGCTTTCAGCCATGGCTGCGTCCGCGTCCAGGATCCGCGCCAGTTCGCCAGCGTGATTCTCGGCTGGGACCGGGAAAAGGTCGATGGTAGCATCGCCACGCCCAAGAGCGAGACCGTGAAGCTCCCCGCCAAGATTCCCGTGCACCTCACCTATTTCACCGCCTGGCCGGACGCGGCGGGAAAGATCCAGTATTTCAACGATATCTATGGCCGCGACACGGCGATGGAAAACGCCCGCAGCGCCATCATCGTCGCCCAGCGCTGAAGGGCTGCGGGCAATCCGCCTGGCCGCCCGCTTTCCCAGCACTTTCGATTGTGGCGGATGCTGCGAGATTCGCGCTTCGATTCTGCGCCCTAACGGCAACTCATGTCATTGATCCAGATTAAAGCGTTGTTAAACATGCTCGTTTACCCTTTCCAAATGCCGCCTCACGGTGGCCTTATTCTTGTTCGAAACGCGTTTCCAGTGTAAGCCTGCCCACGGGAAGAGGGTCGGCCGCCTGGGACGGGGCACCAGAAAGAACCGGGACATCCGGTTGTAAGTGGGGTATGAGTTTGGTCTGCAGGGAAACTGGAATTCGTCGCAGCTTGATCCAGCGTTGGAAAAAGGTGCTCACCTCGACTGCAGTGGCAGCCGCCTTGGGCACCGGCATATTCATGAACTGGAACGCCCCCGCCGTGTCGGGCGGCGAAACGCGCACGTTGTCGCTCTACCAGGTCCACACCAAGGAAAGCGTGACGGTCACCTACATGAAGGACGGGAAATACATTCCCTCCGCCATGAAGAAGCTGAACTACATCCTGCGCGACTGGCGCCGCAACGAAGTCACCACCATTTCGCCGAAGACGATCGACCTCGTCTGGGAACTCCATGCCGACCTGGGCTCCAAGCGCCCGGTCCACATCGTGTCGGGTTACCGCAGCCCCAAGACCAATGCCTTCCTGAAGAAGATCGGCCGCAACGTCGCCCGCAAGAGCCAGCACATGATCGGCAAGGCGATCGACATCTATTTCCCCGACGTGCCGACCGAGAAGATGCGCAATTCCGCGCTTGTCCGCCAGGTCGGCGGCGTGGGCTACTATCGTTCCGGCGGCGGCCCCACGGGCTTCCTCCATGTCGATAGCGGCAAGGTCCGCCACTGGGGTCCCGCCATCTCCTCGAAGCAGATGGCCAAGATCATGCGCGACTACAAGAAGACCGTTGGCGCGCGCATCAACAAGAAGGGCATGGTCGCCGTCGCCGAGGCGGACGTGACCGCCGCCAAGCTCCCCTCGCAGATGGAGGGCGACGATACGCCGGCCTCGCGCAAGAAGCTGAAGGGCAAGGCCGCCCCCGAAGTCGCCTATTCCGAAGAGGATAACGAGGACATCGCCGAGATGACCGAGGAAGCCGGCAAGGCGCCCTCGAAGCCGAAGCAGAAGCTGGTGACCGAGGATGACGCCGAAGTCGTCGCCGAAGCCGCGGCCGAGGCGCCGGAAGGCATCGTCAAGGGCTATCCGGTTCCGAAGCCCCGTCCGAAGCCCATCGAAGTTCTGATGATGGCTGCGGTCAACATGAAGATCGTTCCGGCCTCCGCCCCGCCGCCCACCCAGGTGGTGCGCGCCAAGCCCTCGCCCATCGACGGCAATTCGATCGGCGTCGTCGAGGCAGCCGAAACCATGACGGAGCCCTCCGAACTCGCCTCCAACGCCGACGGCAAGGGCAGCCTCGCCAGCGAACTGGTGGCGGGCGACAGCGAAAGCGTCCCGGTCATCCGCTCGATCACGGCATCGGCCGCAGGCGATGATCTGTTCTGGTGGCCGCAGCAGCTCGTCTTCAATTCCGACAAGGCCGTGCGCCTTGACGGTGAGCCCCGGCAATTCGCCGATACGCTGGCAGGCCTCCTGCCCGGCATCGACGAGGCCCAGGCCGACACCGCCCCGCAGCTGCCGCGCCTGGCCGTCGCCGCCATGCAGGCCCCCGCCTCCGGCAAGGGCGACATGCTCGTCGTCAACCGCCAAGGCAAGGGCAGCCTGATGATCAACGCCCCTGCGTTGAAGGACAAGAAGCTGAAGCTCGGCATGGCCGACAGCAACTAGGCGTCACGCCCATCGGCACCAGTCTGAAGAGCTCTGTGAAAACGGAGCTCTTTCCATTTCCGGCTCCCCTGCCTGGAACCGTGGCGACGTTGTTCCGTTGCGCTTTTCACAGCCAAGGGAATACATGCCATGGACAGCAGCAGGATTCGCGAACACATGCAGGTCATCGGTGCCGATGGATCCAACGTCGGTATCGTCGACCGGGTCGAGGGCAATCGCATCAAGCTGACCAGGGCCAGCAGCGGCGAAGGCGCTCACAGCGGTCATCATCACTTCATTCCGGTAAGCCTCGTCGCCGATATCGAGGGCGACAAGGTTCGCCTCTCCGCCAAGGGCGACGTGGCGGTGACCATGGAACAGGAAGAGGATGGGGAACACCGTTAGACGATCGTGACGCGCACGCCTCAGGCCGCCTCTTCCGACTCCTCGGGAATCATGCCGAGTGCGGCCATATAGACGTCGAGCATCGATTGCTCTTCCTCGCGCTCGGTCGGCTCCTTCTTGCGCAGCGAGATCACCTTGCGCAAAATCTTGGTGTCGAAGCCATTGGCCTTCGCCTCGGCATAGACTTCCTTGATGTCGCCGGCGATCGTCTTCTTCTCTTCCTCGAGCCGCTCGATGCGCTCGACGATTGCCTTCAACTGCCCATGAGCGAATGTCGTCTTGGTTCCCGGCATGTGTCTTCCCCGCTCAGTGCTTGTGTGATGTCTCGAAGGCGGCCTTCTGCTGGGCGTTCGCCTCCGTCTGGTGCCTGGCCTTCCATTCCTCGTAAGGCATGCCATAGACCATGCTCCGCGCCTCGTCCCGCGTCACGGCGGCGCCCCGTGCCTTGGCCGCATCCTCGAACCAGTTCGAAAGGCAGTTGCGGCAGAAGCCCGCCAGATTCATCATGTCGATGTTCTGCACATCCGTGCGGTTGCGCAAATGCTCCAGCAGCCGGCGGAAGGCCGCGGCCTCGAGTTCGGTCTTGGTTTTTTCGTCGATGTTCATATCAAGATAGTCCTGCTCTTATCGCCCATACATAATGGGTTCGATCACCTTCGCCAGCCGTTCCACCCACTCGTCCACACCTGTTTTATGCGCGATCAGATCCTGCCGGATCTCGATCAGCGCATGCGGCAGCCGGGCCTTCGTGCCATGCTCATGCATCGTATCGCCTTCGAGTGCGCCATGATAGGGTTCGTTGTCGCCGACGGTCAGATCACCCTGCATTTCAAAGCCGCGGATCATGGCGCGCGCCACTGCCTCGTCCCTATCCCACAGGATGCCCACATGCCAGGGCCTCGGCGCACCCTTCCACACCGGCGTGAAACTGTGGATCGAGACGAGGAACGGCACCATGCCTTTGGCTTTCACCGCGGCAATCGCGTCTGCCACTGCCTGGCGATAGGGCTGATGGAACCGGGCGATCCGCCTGTCGCGTTCGGCATCGTCCACGTCGCGGTTTCCCGGCACCACCGCGCCATCCGAAATCCGCATGATCAGTGTGGGATCATCCATGCCTCTGTTGGGGTCGATCAGCAGCCGCGAGAATGTCGACAGCACCGCCGCCGCCGAAAGCCGCGCCGCCAGCCCCAGCGTCACGTCCCGCGCCCCGATGTCATAGGCGATGTGGCGTTCGAACTGGGCTTGTGGCAGGCCCAGTCCGCCATATTCCGGCGGCACATGGTTGCTCGCATGGTCGCAGAGCAGGATCAACGGCTTATCCTGCCCGCCCGCCACAATTTCGTACGCTTGCCGGTCATTAATATTTGTCATGGACGGACCATATAGATGAGGCTAATCCCTCAGTCATCCGGTTACGCCGCTCAGGCACGAGCGGGGGAATGATGCCCCTCGCAGTTGACGGAGCGCGGCCAAGTGGGAATGTTATGATCGATTCGCGGAAACGATCCGGAGGCGGCAGAATGGTTCGGAGTTGGGCGCTGGCGGCAGGCGCAATTTTCTTGTTCTTCGGAACCACGCTTCCCGCCCATGCCGACCTGAAGCTTTGCAACAACACCGACAGCCGCGTCGGCGTGGCCTTGGGCTACAAGGACAAGGATGGCTGGGCAACCGAGGGCTGGTGGACGATTCCGCCCCAGTCCGAAGCTCCGAAGAATTGCATGCCGCTGCTGAAGGGCGATCTGATTGCCCGTTATTATTATGTCTTCGCAGTCGACTACGACAAGGGCGGCTCCTGGGGCGGCAAGTCGATGATGTGCACGAGAGACAAGGTCTTCACCATCCGCGGCATCGAGGATTGCGAAGCCAGAGGCTACACCAGAACCGGCTTCTTCGAAGTCGACACCGACGAACAGGGCGACTGGACGGTCTCGCTGTCCGGCGAAAAGACCACACAGGGACAGTAAATTGCGCCGTAACCGCAACGTGAAGATCGTGGCGACGCTTGGGCCTGCGTCGTCAAGCCCTGAGATGCTGGAAAAACTGTTCATCGCCGGTGTGGACGTGTTCCGCATCAACATGAGCCACACCCAGCACGACCTGCTGCGCCAGCTCCACCGCGACATCCGCGCCATGGAAGCAAAGCTGAAGCGCCCGGTCGGCATCCTCGCCGATCTGCAGGGCCCGAAGATCCGCATCGGCACCTTCGAGGGCAAGGAAGCGAAGATCGCAGCGGGTGACACCTTCATCTTCGATACCGACAGGACGCCCGGCAACGCCACGCGCGTCTGTCTCCCGCATCCCGAAATCTTCGCCTCCGCGCAAGCCGGAGACAATCTGCTGCTGAACGATGGCCGCCTGCGTGTCGAGATCACACAGGCCGAGCCGGAAAAGCTGACGACGCGGGTGATCTTCGGCGGCACGATCTCGGACCGCAAGGGCGTCAACCTGCCCGACACGGTGATCCCCATTCCGGCCCTGACCGAGAAGGACCGCGCCGATCTCGAAGCCGCCGCTTCCGTTGGTGTGGACTGGATCGCGCTGTCCTTCGTGCAGCGCGCGGCAGACGTTGCCGAAGCGCGAAAGCTCATCGCCGGCCGCGCCGGCGTCATGGCCAAGATCGAGAAGCCCGCCGCCCTTCACGTGCTGGACGAGATCCTCGAGATTTCGGACGGCCTCATGGTCGCGCGCGGAGATTTGGGGGTAGAACTCCCGCTCGAAACCGTGCCGGGCAAGCAGAAGCTCATCACCAGAGCGGCGCGCCGCATGGGCAAGCCCGTCATCGTCGCCACCCAGATGCTGGAATCGATGATCGTCGAGCCGGTGCCCACCCGCGCCGAGGTGTCAGACGTCGCCGTCGCCGTCTATGAAGGTGCCGACGCCATCATGCTCTCCGCCGAGAGTGCCACCGGCGCCTGGCCGGACAAGGCCGTGGCCACGATGGACCGTATCGCGCAAGCGGTGGAGCGTGACGGCCTCTATCGCGGCATCATCACCGCCCAGCGCTACGAACCGCAGGCCACGAGTGCGGATGCGATCTCGAGTGCCGCCCGCTCGATCTCGGAAACCCTCAAGCTCTCGGCCATCGTCTGCTACACCGGCTCCGGCTCCACCGGCATGCGCATGTCGCGCGAGCGTCCCGATACGCCAGTCATCGCCTTGACCCCCATCCCCGCTACGGCCCGCCGCCTGGCCCTCGTCTGGGGCCTCCACTGCGTGCTGACGGATGACGCCCGCGACCTCGACGACATGGTGACGAGGGCCGCCCGCATCGCCTTCGACGAAGGCTTCGCCGAACCCGGCCAGCGCATCATCGTCACCGCCGGCCTGCCCTTGGGCACCCCCGGCGCCACCAACATGCTCCGCATCGCCTACGTCGGCAAAGGCGGCATGGCGGGAAGCTGAGCTTCTTTAAGCGTGTTGCCCCTCTCCTATCCCCTCTGCCGAGGGGCAAGGACAACGCTAAGTGTCCTCGCCCCGCGATAGCGGGGAGAGGAAGGGGACCCAACGAAGTTGGGGTAAGAGAGGGGCAACCGGGCTTTGCCTCAAACAGAAACCGGGTGCCCCTCTCCTATCCCACCGCTGGCGCGGCGGGCCCCTTTCCTCTCCCCTCTCACGAGGGGCGAGGACGAGACTTGACATTTTATTCCTAATATGACTATAGTCCTCTCGCTCCATCCCTCGGGGTCCTGCTCATGACGGTGAGCCTAGGGCGGGTGGGGCGGCAGGCCTGCGGACTGGCGGCAACGTACCATCAGTTCCCGGGGGCTTCGTGTGTGACCCTTGGATACTAAGGT
>JALHQC010000062.1 GCA_022842165.1 bacterium | reverse complement strand
AACCTTGGCAAGGTTATGCTCTACCCCTGAGCTACGCCCGCATCCAGATAACCGGCCGGAGCCGGTAGGTGGCGCGTTATTGCCTAACTCTCCGCCAAATGCAAGAACAACCTCGCAACACTTGGAAACAGGACTTCAGGCCGCCATGCCCGCGACCCGCGACGATCTCTTCGCCAGGCTCAACGCCTTGGGAATCCAGACAAAAACGAGGGACCATGCGCCCGTTTACACGGTCGAGGAGGCGCAGGCGCTGCGCGGCGACATCCAGGGCGGGCACTGCAAGAACCTGTTCCTGAAAGACGACAAGGGCGCCATCTGGCTCATCGTCTGCCTCGAGGAATCGCAGATCGACCTCAAGGCCGCACCGGCCAAGATCGGGTCCAGGCGACTGTCCTTCGGAAAGCCGGACCTCCTGATGGAGGTGATGGGGGTGGAGCCGGGATCGGTCACCCCCTTCGGGCTCATCAACGACAGGCAAGCCCGCGTCAACGTCATCCTCGATGCCGCCATGATGGCGCATGATCTCGTCAACTACCATCCCTTGCAGAACACCGCGACGACGACGATCCGCCCGGCCGATCTTGTGAGCTTCATCAGGTCCTGCGGGCACGAGCCCAAGGTCGTGGCGGTGGCTTGAGGCCAGTCCTTGACCAGCGTCATTGAAACATCACGAAGTTTGATCCATTTATGTAACGAAATTCAGGCTTGAGGACATTGGCATGAGCATGATCATTGGCGCCCCGAACGCGGGCAACGGCGCTCCCCCAGCAGCGGCGGCGGATCTCATCAAGGAGTCGAGCACCCAGAACTTCATGAAGGACGTGATCGAGCCATCGCGGACGACGCCGGTCATCGTCGATTTCTGGGCGCCGTGGTGCGGGCCCTGCAAGCAGCTGGGGCCGGCGTTGGAAAAAGTCGTCAGGCAGGCCAATGGCAAGGTCCGCATGGTGAAGATCAATGTGGACGAGAACCAGCAGCTCGCCCAGCAGATGCGCATCCAGTCGATCCCCGCGGTCTATGCCTTCGTCAATGGCCAGCCGGTCGATGGTTTCATGGGGGCCCTTCCCGAAAGCCAGCTGAAGCAGTTCGTCGACCGGCTCGGCGGGCAGGGCAGCATGGCGGAAGAAATCGAGGCGGCGCTCGCCGAAGCCCGCGCCGCCTTCGAGCAGCAGGATGTCGAAACGGCAATGCAGATCTTCGCCCAGGTGCTGCAGGCCGACCGCGAGAACATCGGCGCCATTGCCGGGCTTGCCCGCTGCCAGATTGCGCTCCAGGACCTTGAGAATGCCCAGGCGACGCTGACACTGGTGCCGCCGGCCAAGACCAATGACCCCGAGATCCTCAGCGTCAAGGCGCAGCTCGAACTGGCGCTGAACCCGGTCGATACCTCCGAGGTCGGAACCCTGAAAGCCAAAATCGAGAAGAACCCGGATGATTTCCAGGCGCGGCTCGATCTTGCCATCCTGCTCAACGGCACGGGCGAGCGGGCAGAAGCGACCGACCAACTGATCTATATCATCAAGAAGATGCGTACATGGGATGACGAGGCCGCGCGGAAGCAGCTGGTGAAGTTCTTCGAGGCCTGGGGCCCCAAGGATGAATTCACGCTGGCAGGCCGCCGCAAGCTGTCGTCGGTATTGTTCGCCTGAAGCGAGGGACGAGGCACCATGGGCTTTCTCGACCGTTACCGCAGCCCGGCCGACCTGCCGCAGCATATCCCGGTGTTCCCGCTGTCGGGCGCGCTGCTGCTGCCGCGTGCCGACCTGCCGCTCAACATCTTCGAACCGCGCTACGTGGCGATGGTGCAGGACGCCTTGTCGTCGCACCGGCTGATCGGCATGATCCAGCCCGATCCGGACGAGGCGAAGAACGAGGTGCCGGAGCTTCTGAAAGTGGGCTGCCTCGGGCGCATCACGTCTTATGCTGAGACGCCGGACGACCGGCTGATCATCACGCTGACCGGGGTGAGCCGCTTCGAGATCACCGACGAACTCGATGCCGTGACGCCCTATCGCCAGGTGATCGCCAATTATCATCCCTTTGCCATCGACCTCGTCTCCGACATGGGCGCCAATGAGGTGAACCGCCCGGCGCTCCTGAAGGCGTTCCGAGACTATCTCAACGCCAACAACATGAATGCCGACTGGGACCAGGTCGATTCGGCCTCGACGGAAGTGCTCGTCAACACGCTGTCGCTGCTGGCGCCCTATCCGCCGGAAGAAAAGCAGGCGCTGCTCGAGGCGCCCGACCTCAAGACGCGGGCCGACGTGCTGGTGGCGCTGACGGAAGTGGCGCTCAGGCGGATGACGCCCGGCAGCAAGACGAGCCTGCAATAGCATGGCTGACGTCCGCACCGATCCGCGCCTGCTCGAGCTTCTGGTTTGCCCCGTCACCAAGATGCCGCTGCAATATGATGCCGAGAAGCAGGAGCTGATCTCGCGCACCGCGGGGCTTGCCTATCCGATCCGCGACGGCATTCCGATCATGCTCACGGAAGAGGCGCGCGAGATCAACCGTGAATGATCCGTGGCCGGAGGAATTGCGCTTAGGCGCTGGCGGCGCGGCGCTGGAGGTTACCTTCGATACCGGCGAAAAGCTCAGGCTCGATGCAGAGTATCTCCGCGTTGAAAGCCCGAGTGCCGAAGTGAAGGGGCATGGTCCCGGCCAGGAACAGCTGGTGTGGGGCAAGCGCAAGGTGAAGATCTCGCGTCTCGAGCCGATCGGCACCTATGCCGTGCGGATCATCTTCGATGACGGGCATTCGACCGGGCTTTTCACCTGGAGCTATCTCCTGAAACTTGGCCGCGAGCGCGAGACGATCTGGCAGGCCTATCTCGACAAGCTGGCGGCGGCCGGGTTCAGCAGGGGTTAGACTTGTTCGCCGCGCAAGAGCTTCGGCAGGCTTCCCGAAAAGCCTGAGGCCTCGCCCACGAACATCGACTTCAACCCGCCCATGCGGTTGACGGCCATCAGACCGGCGCGGCGCAGCAGTGTCAGCACCGGGTTGGTGTTGGAGAAGAGGCGGTTCATGCCGTCCATCGCGGCACCTGTCGCCACCGTGTCGAAACGGCGCCACATCTGGTAGCGCTCCAGTATTTGGGCGCTGCCGATGTCGAGGCCAAGCGCCGCCGCATCATGGATGCATTCGGCTAGTGCCGCCACATCGCGGAGACCGAGATTGAAGCCAAGCCCCGCCAGCGGGTGGAGCACATGCGCGGCATCGCCCACCAGCGCCAGCCGGTTCGCGGTGAAGCTCCCGGCAATGAACATCGACAGCGGATAGGCATGGCGGCCCGAGATCAGGCGAACGTCGCCCAGATGCGTGCCAAAGCGCAGGCGGAGTTCGGCGGCGAAGCCTTCCTCGTCCAGCGCCATCATGCGGTCGGCTTCCCCGGTCCGTTCGGACCAGACGAGCGAGGAGCGGTTTCCCGGCAGCGGCAGGATCGCGAAGGGGCCCGACGGCGTGAAATGTTCTTCCGCGCGGCCATTGTGCGGCAGGTCGTGCTCGACGGTGGCGACGAGACCCTTCTGGTCATAGGGCCAGCCCACCAGTTTTATCCCCGCTGCCTCGCGCGCCGCCGAATTGCGGCCGTCAGCCGCGACGATGAGGGAGGCGCGATGCTCGGTCGCGTCCGCCAGCTTCACCGCAGCAAGGCCCGGCCCGAAGCTGAAGCTCTCGACCGGCTGGCCGATCAAAAAGGAAATATGCGGGGAGGCCAGGGCCTCCTCCAGCATCGCGCCATAGAGGTGGCGGTTCTCGACCATGTGGGCGGACGGGCCGCCCTTCATGTCTTCCGGCCCGAACTGCAGCAGGACCGGCCGCGCCGCGCCGGGCTTCGCGCTGTCGGTGACGATGATATCCACCATCGCCTGCGCATCGCCGGCGACAGCACTCCACACGCCCAGTGCCTCGAACATGCGCCGCGCGCTGGCGGTGATGGCGGATGCCCTGCCATCGAAACTGCCGGAGACGAAGGAACGGGGATCCTTCAGGTCGATGACGGTCACGTCGAGCGGGCGTTTCGCATGCCGTCCGCCAAGCGCCAGGGCGGCGGCAAGGCCGTTCAGCGCGGCGCCGATGACAATGATATCGCTGGCGGTGTTCATGGCCTTTCTTGCGCTTTTCTGGCGCCCGGAGACAGGTGGTCCGACGTCGCGGAGGAGATGAGGCCAAAAATCAGGCAATTCCGGGATTGTGCATAAATACTTTGCACTTCTCGAAAGACCTGAAACTTGCCTGAATCAATCTTCGTTTTGTTTTCATATACTTAGAGTGTTTCCCGAATCTGGCATGCTTCTTGTTTTGCACCGCACACAATAAACATGGGGTGGTGTATGAAATACGTGATTGCAGTCATCAAGCCGTTCAAGCTCGAGGAAGTCCGTGAAGCCCTGGGGGGCCTGGGCGTGCAGGGAATCACCGTCACGGAAGTGAAGGGCCACGGCCGCCAGCGCGGGCACACGGAATTCTACCGGGGTGCCGAATACACCGTGAGTTTCGTTCCCAAGGTCAAGCTCGAACTCGCAGTCGACGAGGCCATCGCCGACAAGGTGATCGAGGCGATCCAGCTCGCCGGCCAGACCGGCCAGATCGGCGACGGCAAGATCTTCGTCCTGCCGCTCGAACAGGCCGTGCGCATCCGCACCGGCGAAACCGGCGCCGCAGCGCTGTGACACAGAAACAAGGGGTAACACATATGAATTCTGGCGTTTTCAAATCCGCTAGGCCGCTGGCTGCCGCCGCAGCGGTGCTCGCCTTCAGCGTACTTCCGGCTCTCGCGCAGGAAACCACACCCGCAGCACCGATCATGGACAAGGGCGACGTCGCCTGGATGATGACATCGAGCCTGCTCGTGCTGTTCATGGCGCTCCCTGGCCTGGCGCTGTTCTATGGCGGCCTGGTGCGTGCCAAGAACATCCTGTCAATCCTCATGCAGACGACGATGATCGCCGCGGTGATGATGGTCGTGTGGGTCGTCTATGGCTATTCCTTCGCTTTCGGCGGCAGCGACAATCCGTTCTTCGGGGGCTTCGGCAAGCTGTTCCTGAGCGGCGTCACGCTCGAATCGATGTCGGCCACCTTCACCTCGGGCGTGGTGATCCCCGAATATCTCTTCATCACCTTCCAGATGACGTTCGCCGCGATCACGCCGGCCCTCATCATCGGCGCCTTCGCGGAACGCGTGAAGTTCTCGGCGGTGGTGCTGTTCTCGGTGCTGTGGGCGACCTTCGTCTATTTCCCGGTGGCGCACATGGTGTGGGATGCCAATGGTTATCTCTTCAAGATGGGCGCCATCGATTTCGCGGGCGGCACGGTCGTTCACATCAATGCCGGTATCGCCGCACTGGTGGGCTGCATCATGATCGGCCCACGCAAGGGCTACGGCAAGGACATGATGGCCCCGCACTCGCTGCCGCTCTGCCTGATCGGCGCATCGATCCTGTGGGTCGGCTGGTTCGGCTTCAATGTCGGCTCCAATCTCGAATCGAATGCCGGCGCCACGCTGGCGATGATCAACACCTTCGTTGCCACAGCCGGTGCCATCCTCGGCTGGAGCCTCATCGAAACGCTGCATCGCGGCAAGGCCTCGATGCTGGGTGCAGCCTCGGGCATGATCGCCGGACTCGTGGCCATCACGCCGGCCTGCGGCACCATCGGCCCGGTAGGCGCCATCGCGCTCGGCGCCCTTGCCAGCGCCATCTGCTACGTCTTCGTCTCGGCAGTGAAGAACAGGTTCGGCTATGACGACTCGCTCGATGTCTTCGGCATCCATGGCGTCGGCGGCATCGTGGGCGCACTCGGAACCGCGATCTTCAGCGCCGGCGCGCTGGGCGGCATCAAGGGCGACGACTATTCCATCGGCGCGCAGTTCATGATCCAGCTGACGGCGGTCGTCATCACCGTCGTCTGGACGGGCGTTGCTTCGGCGATCCTGTTCAAGATTGTCGATCTCATCGTCGGCCTTCGCGTCAAGTCGGAGATCGAGACCCAGGGCCTCGACCAGCCGACCCATGGCGAAGTCGCCTATCACAGCTGACGGGCGACATATCCACAGCTTGCGGAGGGCCCGGTTCGCGCCGGGCCCTTCCGCTTTACGGCACCTTAACCATGAGCCGCCAAACTGGATTTAACGATTTGTTATGCCCGGTGGCTGCCCGCCCCGGCGGAGGCGGCCCATGGCATATGATCCATCCTACGATACCGACGACAGCGCGGTTCCCGCCGCCGTCCGCATCTTCTTCAAGCGGCGGCTCCTCGAACTGGTAGGCGTCCTGCTCTTTGCGCTGCTGATCGCCATCGGGCTGGCGCTTGCCTCGTGGTCCGCCGATGACCCCTCGCTCAATCACGCCCTCGACAAGGCGGCCAAGAACTGGCTCGGCTATCCCGGCGCCGTCGTTGCCGACCAGCTGATGCAGTTCTTCGGCCTCGGCGTGCTGCCGCTCATTGCCATTCCGGTGCGCTGGGCGGTGGCCTTCCTCAATCATGACGGCGTCGCGCGCCCGGTGCGCTCGGTTGCCGCGTGGATCGCCTGCGTGGTAGCGGCAAGCGCGACGCTTTCGGCATTTCCCGTGCCGTCGAGCTGGTCGCTCATCGCCGGGCTTGGCGGCAATGCCGGCGATGTCATCCACAATCTCATCCTCATGGTGCTGAGCTTCGGCATCGAGGGGCCGATCGCGCAGCTGATCGCCGGCATCGTGATGCTGGCGGCCACCGTGATGCTGGGCCTCCGCGCCTTGGGGCTGGCGCGGTCCGCGGCCGTCGAACGAGCGTCTGCCGCCGGCAACATCGGCCGGACCGTCAGCCGCGGCATCGCGTCCACCCTGCTTGGCGGGTTGCGCGGCGGATGGAGCATGTGGTCGAACTGGCGCCACGAGCGCGCCGAGCGGCGTGCCGCGGAAGACGAGCGAGACGGCGAAGGCGACATCATCAGCCGGCTGGCGCCGGACACCGGTTCGAAGTCCGGCGGCAGGACTGCGCGAATCGAGCCGGTGCTGAGCCGCTCCTCGCGCCGCGCCCTGCCCGCAGAGGAAGATGAGCGCGAGCAAGACGCCGAAGACGCCGGGGCCTATGACGAAGAGGCCTATGCGGAAGAGGAAGAAGACGAGGAAGCGCCTGCGCCCAAGGTTTCGCGAACTGACAAGACCATCAAGCAGGGCAAGAAGCTGAAGAAGGACCTGCAGCCGAGCTTCGGCTTTTCGAAGTCGGACGAATACGAGCTGCCGCCGCTGACGCTGCTGGCCGAGCCCAAGCGCGTGGGCAAGACGGCGGACCTCTCGGACGAGGCGCTGGAACAGAATGCCCGGATGCTGGAAGGCGTGCTCGACGATTTCGGCGTCAAGGGCCAGATCATCAAGGTGCGCCCCGGCCCGGTCGTAACACTCTATGAATTGGAACCCGCCCCCGGCATCAAGTCGTCCCGCGTCATCAGTCTTGCGGACGACATCGCCCGCTCGATGAGCGCCATCTCGGCGCGTGTCGCGGTCGTCCAGGGCCGCAACGCGATCGGCATCGAGCTGCCGAACGTCAAGCGCGAAACGGTGTACCTGCGCGAAATGCTGGGCTCGGAAGCCTTCGAGAAATCGAGCCTCAATTTGGCGCTGGCACTGGGAAAGAACATTGGCGGCGAGCCGGTGTTTGCCGATCTGGCGCGCATGCCGCATCTGTTGATCGCCGGCACCACGGGCTCGGGCAAGTCGGTCGGCATCAACACCATGATCCTGTCGCTGCTCTACCGGCTGCCGCCCGAACGCTGCAAGCTCATCATGATCGATCCGAAGATGCTGGAATTGTCCGTGTACGAAGGAATTCCGCATCTTCTCGCGCCCGTCGTCACCGATCCGCGCAAGGCCGTCGTCGCGCTCAAATGGGCGGTGCGCGAAATGGAAGAGCGCTACCGCAAGATGTCGAAGGTCGGCGTGCGCAACATCGATGGCTACAACGCGCGCATGAAGCAGGCGGCCGCCAAGGGCGAGCAGGTGTCGCGCACGGTGCAGACGGGCTTCGACCCCGAATCGGGCGAGCCGGTGTTCGAGAAGGAGAGCATGGACCTGACGCCGATGCCCTATATCGTCGTCATCATCGACGAGATGGCCGACCTGATGATGGTCGCCGGCAAGGACATCGAAGGGGCTGTGCAGCGCCTCGCGCAGATGGCGCGTGCGGCCGGCATCCATGTGGTGATGGCAACACAGCGGCCCTCGGTCGACGTTATCACCGGCACCATCAAGGCGAACTTTCCCACCCGCATGTCGTTCCAGGTCACTTCCAAGATCGACAGCCGCACGATATTGGGCGAGCAGGGCGCCGAACAGCTCCTGGGCCAGGGCGATATGCTCTACATGGCGGGCGGCGGCCGCATCTCGCGCCTCCATGCGCCCTTCGTCGCGGATGACGAGGTCGAAAAGATCGTCAATCACCTGAAGGCGCAAGGGACGCCCAATTATCTCGAGGCTGTTACCGAGGAGCCAGAAGAGGGCGCTTATGGTGAACCTGGCGCCATGGGCAGCGAAGGCGGTAGCAGCGGCGATGACCTCTATGATCAGGCGGTGGCGGTGGTGCTGCGCGACAAGAAGGTCTCGACCTCCTATGTGCAACGGCGGCTGCAGATCGGCTACAACAAGGCGGCGAGCCTGATCGAGCGCATGGAGAAGGAAGGCGTCATTTCGTCCGCCAATGCCCAGGGCAAGCGCGAGATCCTGGTGCCGGGAGACAGCGCCAGGGTCTAGGCTGCCTCAAAAACGGCTCGTTCTTGAAGATAACAGGGGCATCACCTACACCACTGGCCGAGCAGCCAGCATTTTTGGAAAGAGCAGGATGAAGAAAATCTCGCATCTCACGCGCCGTGCCGTGCTTGGGCTTGGTGTCATGTTCATTGCGGCCCTCCCGGTCCAGGCCGCAAAGCCCATCAAGGTCACGCCCGAGCAGGCGTCATCGATCGATGCGATTTCGGATTACATCAACAGCTTCAAGACCATGCAGGGCGAGTTCACGCAGATCAGCCCCAAGGGGAACCTGTCGCGCGGGGTGTTCTACATCGCCAAGCCCGGCAAGATGCGGTTCGAATATGCGCCGCCCAACCCCTTCCTCATCGTGTCCGACGGCAAGTGGCTGACGATCAAGAACACCAAGAAGGAAAAGGGCGACCAGTTCCCCCTGTCGCAGACACCGCTCAGGCTGGTGCTAGGCGAGAAGGTCGATATCCTGAGAGATACCGACATTCTCGATTTCGAGGAGCAGGACGGCCTCACGTCGGTGACGCTGGAGGACAAGAAGAGCACACTTGGCGGCGGCCAGTTGACGCTCGTCTACGACCAGAACCGCAAGGTGCTGCAGCAGTGGGTGGTGATCGACGGCAAGGGCAGGCGCACCACGGTGACGCTTGAAAACATGGTGGCCGGGATCAAGACCGACCCCAAGCTTTTCGTGGTCAAGATCGAACGCAAGGAAAGCCTGCGCTAAGAGTCCGCGAGAAGCTCTTGCCAGTCCTTGCCGCGCGCGGCAAAGAGTGGGCATGAGCCTCAAGGTCGCCACCTGGAACATCAATTCCGTCCGCTTGCGGATCGGCCTCGTCACACGCTTGCTCGATGAGTGGAAGCCGGACGTCCTGTGCCTGCAGGAAACCAAGTGCCCGCAGGGGCAGTTTCCCGCCGGGCCCATCCGCGAGATGGGCTATGAGCATATCGCCGAATTCGGGCAGAAGGGCTATCACGGCGTGGCCATCGTGTCGCGCCGCCCCTTCACCGCGCAGTCGACAAAACCCTTCTGCGACAAGGGCGACTGCCGCCACATCTCGGTGACGATCGACGCGGCCAGGCCCATCACCATCCACAATCTCTATGTGCCGGCGGGCGGCGACGAGCCGGACCCCAAGATCAACGAGAAATTCGCCCACAAGCTGCAGTTCATCGACGAGCTCGAGGACTGGTTCGGCGCAGATTGCGTCCCGCAGGGTCATGAAGGCATCGTCGTCGGCGACCTCAACATCGCGCCGCTCGAGCATGACGTGTGGTCGCACAAGGAACTGCTGAAGGTCGTCAGCCACACGCCGGTCGAAACCGAAGGATTGCTCCGCATCCAGAAGCGCGGCAAGTGGACGGATGTCATGCGCCAGCATGTGCCGGCCGACCAGAAGCTCTATACCTGGTGGAGCTATCGCGCCAGGGACTGGGCCGCCGCCAACCGCGGCCGCCGCCTCGATCACATCTGGTCGACGGCGGGGCTTGCACCCAAGTGCGAGCGGATCGACATTTTGCGCGAGGCCCGTGCCTGGCCGCAGCCCTCGGACCATGTGCCGGTGATGGCGAGCTTCGCCCTATAGGCTCCTGAAGGAGCGCGCCTGCAGAAAAGCATGGCGCGTCACGTCGAATTCGCCGATCGAATGTTCAAGCCGGCGCGCCAGGGCGGCAAACACCGAGGCGCCGAATTCCGGATATTCCCCGGCCAGCCGCATGAACAGGTTGCGGTCGATCCGGGCGGTGGAGAGGGGTTCCGTCGCCCGCGCCGTGATCGCATAATTGCTGTCGCCGATCATCGCCACCTCGCCCAGCATGGCGCCCGGCCCCGCCGAGCCGATCTTGCCGTTCGCGTCCGTCGAGATGTCGACCCGGCCATTGAGGATGAGGAAGGCGGCGGCGCCCCTGAAGCCCTGCTTCAGGACAAGGTCTTCCGCTTCGAAGGCCTGCCTGGCCGCGGAAAAGGCAAGCACCTGCAAATGCACGGGATCGCATTCCGAAAAGATCGGAATGCCCCTGAATGTTTCGGCATCCGCCCTGACGCTCATCCCAGCAGATCAGCCACAGCTGGTCCGCGGCACAGAAACCCCATGCTCACCCCTCGAATCCCTTTCGAACCGTTTACATGAGAGACGGGGCAAGTCCAAGCGCGAGGCGGCGGATTTCCCCTCAGGGAATAAGCTTGTAGCCGCCGCCCTCGGTCACCAGGATTTCAGCATGCGAGGGATCGCGCTCGATCTTCTGGCGAAGCCTGTAGACGTGGGTTTCGAGCGTGTGGGTGGTCACCCCGGCATTATAGCCCCAGACGTCGTGCAAGAGCACGTCGCGGCTGACGATCTGCTCGCCGGAGCGGAGCAGGAACTTGATGATGGCGGTTTCCTTCTCCGTCAGCCGCACCTTGCGCTGGTCGTCCCTCACCAGCATCTTGGCGGAGGGCTTGAAGGTATAGGGGCCCACCTTGAAGACGGCATCCTCCGAATGCTCGTGCTGGCGCAGATGCGCGCGGATGCGGGCCAGCAGCACGCCGAAGCGGAAGGGCTTCGTCACATAGTCATTGGCGCCCGAATCGAGCCCCAGGATGGTGTCCGAATCGGAAGTCTGCCCGGTCAGCATGATGACGGGGCCCTTGTAGCCGTTGCGGCGGATGATCTTGCAGGCCTCGCGGCCATCCATGTCGGGCAGGTTCACGTCCAGGAGCACGAGGTCGGCATGGTCGGCCTTCACCGCCTTGACGCCGGCGGTGGCGTTGGCAACATCCGTCACCACGAACTCGTCGTGGAGCGAAAACTGCTCCTTCAGGCTGTCGCGCAGCATGTCATCATCGTCGATGATGATGATCTTCTTGGTGTTGCTCATGGCGTTCCTCGCGAAAGTCTTGTCTGAAAGGCTTGGCCCGCGCCGGGGCCGATGTTACGGTGTTGATTGACGTTTTCAAGTTGAAACAGCAACACAACTCGCCGTGAGCCGAACCATCACCACTCTTCACGTCTGCGCGATCAACATGCGCGCCACGACAGGCATCCTGCGGATGGGGCAGCTCTCCTGCCCATGCTCGCTCGGCCGCTCGGGGCGAAAGTTCATCAAGCGCGAAGGCGATGGCGCAACGCCCATGGGAACATGGCGGTTGCGCCGCCTGTTCTACCGGGCTGACCGCATGGTGCCGCCGCGTTCGGGGCTGGCGGCGCGGCTCATCCGCGATCATGACGGCTGGTGCGAAACGGTGGGCGACCGCAACTACAACCGCCTGGTGCGCATTCCCTACGAGACCTCGCATGAATTCATGAAGCGCGACGACGCGCTATATGACGTGGTGGCGGAACTCTCCCACAACGAGCGGCCACGGGTGCAGGGGCATGGAAGTGCGGTGTTCTTCCATCTGCGGCGGCCAGACGGCGGGCCAACAGCCGGCTGCATCGCCGTGTCGATGCGTGACATGAAGATCATTCTGGAAAAGTGCGGGCACAAGACGAGGATTGTCGTTTAGCCCCACCCACGTCCTCTCCCCTCTGGCGAGGGGCGAGGACATCAGTCCCGCAAACCGAAAATTGCCGAGCCTACCCGCACATGCGTTGCGCCGCATGCGATGGCCTTGGCGTAATCCCCGCTCATGCCCATGCTGAGGCCGCGCAAGCCGTTGCGCGCGGCGATCTTTTTCAGCATCTCGAAATGCGGCGCGGGGTCTTCATCGACTGGCGGAATACACATGAGGCCGGAAATCTCAAGGCCGAGGCTGTCGCGGCAGAATTGAAGAAACTCATCCGCCTCCTCGGGCCCGATCCCGGCCTTCTGCGGTTCTCTCCCGGTGTTCACCTGCACGAAAAGCTGAAGCGCCTTGCCCTGTTTCTGCATTTCGCTCGCCACGGCCTCGGCGATCTTGCGCCGGTCGATCGTGTGGATGGCGTCGAAAAGCTGCACGGCATCGGCCGCCTTGTTGGATTGCAGCGGCCCGATCAGGTGCAGTTCCACATCCGGCCACTGCATTTTCAATGGCAGCCATTTGGCCTTGGCTTCCTGCACGCGGTTCTCGCCGAACACCCGCTGGCCCGCCTCGATCACCGGAACGATATCGGCGGCATCGAAGGTCTTGCTGACGGCGATGAGCGTCACCCCGCCCGGCGCCCTGCCAGCCGCCTGGGCCGCTTCCACAAGCCCGTTCAGCACCCTTTTCAGACCCTCGTGAACCATCAGGAATTCTCCCGCAAAACGTGAGCTTTAGGCCATGCTTGCGGGGCTTTTCAAGGACTGGTACTGGCATCATCCAGAACCCCGACCCTTCGACAGGACGAGCACCTTGAGCATCGAACGCTACAACCCGCGCGAGGCCGAACCGCGCTGGCAGGCCTACTGGACCGAAAACCGCAGCTTCGAGGCCGCGGAAGATGCCGCGCGCCCCAAGTATTACGTGCTCGAGATGTTTCCCTACCCCTCGGGCCGCATCCATATGGGGCACGTGCGGAACTATACGATGGGCGACGTCATCGCCCGCTTCCGCCGGGCGCTCGGCTACAATGTGCTGCACCCCATGGGCTGGGACGCCTTCGGCATGCCCGCCGAAAACGCGGCGATCGAGCGCGGCGTTCATCCCAAGTCCTGGACCTACGAGAACATCGCCACGATGAAGCGGCAGCTCAAATCCATGGGGCTGGCGCTCGACTGGAGCCGCGAGATCGCCACCTGCGACCCATCCTACTACCGTCATGAACAGGCGATGTTCATCGACTTCATGGAAAAGGGCCTGGTCGAGCGCAAGGTCTCGATGGTGAACTGGGACCCGGTGGACCATACGGTGCTCGCCAACGAGCAGGTGATCGAGGGCAGGGGCTGGCGCTCCGGCGCGCTGGTCGAGAAGCGCGAGCTGGCGCAATGGTTCCTGAAGATCACGGCCTATTCGGACGAGTTGCTCTCCGCGCTCGACGGCCTCGACAAATGGCCGGAAAAAGTGCGGCTGATGCAGAAGAACTGGATCGGCCGCTCGGAGGGCATGCGGTTTTCCTTCGCGCTCGAGGATGCGCAAGGCAAGCTGCTGAACGAGAAGCTCACCGTCTACACGACGCGCCACGACACGATCTTCGGGGCGAGTTTCTGCGCCATCTCGGCGGATCACGATCTGGCGAAGCGCCTTTCCGGATCGGATCAGGGGCTCGATGCCTTCCGCCGTGAAGTGGCGGCACTCGGCACGTCGGAAGAGACGATCGAGCGTGCCGAGAAGAAGGGCTACGACCTCGGCCTTTATGCACGGCATCCGTTCCGGGAGGGCGTGCGGCTGCCGGTCTATGCGGCGAATTTCGTGCTGATGGGCTATGGCGAGGGCGCCATCTTCGGCTGCCCGGCGCATGACCAGCGCGACCTCGACTTCGCGCGGAAGTATGGCCTGCCGGTCATACCCGTCGTGGCGCCCAGGGGCACCGATGCCGCGGACTTCATGGTGGGTGCGGAAGCCTTCGTCGAGAAGGAAGGCGACAACACGGTGCTGATCAACTCGGATTTCCTCAATGGCATGGGCGTGCCGCAGGCCAAGGCCGAGATCGCCACGCGCATGGAGGCGATGGGCATCGGCGAGCGCAAGGTGAACTTCCGCCTGCGCGACTGGGGCGTGTCGCGCCAGCGCTACTGGGGTTGTCCCATTCCGATCATCCACTGTGCATCCTGCGGCATCGTGCCGGTGCCGAAGGCGCAGCTTCCCGTGACGCTGCCCGACGACGTCAGTTTCGACAAGCCGGGCAATCCACTCGAGCATCATCCGGCGTGGAAGCATGTCGATTGCCCGGCGTGTGGCAAGGCCGCGCGGCGCGAGACAGATACCTTCGACACCTTCATCGATTCATCCTGGTACTACGCGCGCTTCTGTTCGCCGCACGCAGACGTGCCGGTGACGGAGGAAGCGGCAAAATACTGGATGGGCGTCGACCAGTATATCGGCGGCGTCGAGCATGCCATCCTGCATCTCCTCTATTCGCGCTTCTATGCCCGCGCCATGACGGCGACCGGCCATCTCGCCATCAAGGAACCCTTCGACAGCCTGTTCACACAAGGCATGGTCATTCACGAAACCTTCCGTACACTGACGGGTGAATGGGTGCTGCCCGCCGATGCCGTCCAGCAGGATGGAAAGTGGGTGCATGCGAAAACCGGCGAGGCGCTCGAAGTGGGCGGCGTCGAGAAGATGTCGAAGTCGAAGAAGAACGTCGTCGATCCGGATGACATCATCGCGCGCTATGGTGCCGACACGGCACGCTGGTTCATGCTCTCCGACACGCCCCCCGAACGCGACATCGAATGGACGGAATCGGGGGCGGAAGGCGCATGGCGCTTCACGCAGCGGGTCTGGCGGCTCGTCAACGAAGCGGCGACGGCCAGTGGCAGCGATCCTGCTGCCTCGCTGGAACTTTGCCGCGCCGCGCACAAGGCGCTTCAAGCCGTCACCGAAGACTTGTCGGCGCTGCGCTTCAACCGCGCCATCGCCCGCATCTATGAACTCGCCAATGCGCTCAATGCAGCGCATGGCAAGGCCGAGCCCGCAGCGGTGCGCGAGGCTGCCTCCTTCCTCATCCTGATGTCGGCGCCGATGATGCCGCATCTCGCCGAGGAATGCTGGCAGGCTCTGGGTGCCAAGGGCCATGTTGTCGACACGCCGTGGCCCAAGGCGGACCCCGCGCTGGTGGTCGATGACGAGGTGACGATCGCCGTACAGGTCAACGGCAAGCGCCGCGACGAGATCAGGATCGCCAAGGGCACGCCCGCGGCTGAGGTGGAAGCGAAGGTCCGGGGGCTCGAAAGCGTTGTCCGGTCGCTGGAGGGCCGCCCCATCAAGAAAGTGATTGTGGTGCCCGACAGGATCGCCAATATTGTCGGCTGATGCGTAAGTTCCCCGTCATGGCCTGTCTTGCCGCGGCGCTGCTCCTGAGTGGCTGCGGCTACCGTCCGCTCTACGGCAGTTCCGCCGACAGTGCGGGCGTGGCCGCGACCATGGCCTCGGTCACGATCCCGGCGGCGGACAACCGCATCGGTCAGCTCATCCGCAACGACCTCATTTCCACGATGCGGAGCGGCGAAAGCGCCGACCGCTACACGCTGCAGATCGTACCGTCCGTCAAGAAGACCAGCATCATCCAGAAGCCCACCGTCGACAATCAGCGCCAGGCCGTCAACCTGTCGGTGGAGTTCGACCTGATCGAAAAGGCCACCGGCACGTCGCTGCACAAGGGCAAGACGTTTTCTCAAGCCTCCTACGACGTGGTGGGCCAGCCCTTTGCCGACCTGCAGGCCGAAACCAATGCCACCGAACGCGCCGCGCATGAGGTGAGTGCGGATATCCGCATCCGCATCGCCGCCTACTTCTCGGCCAATCCGCCAAGCCCATGAGCGTACTGAAGGCGGGCGGCGTCGAGGCCTTCCTGAGGCGGCCCGATCCCGACATCGGCGCGCTGCTCGTCTATGGCGACGAGCCGGACGCGGTGCGCGACATCGCGGCAAGGGCGGTCGGCAAGATTGCCGGTTCGCTGGACGATCCCTTCGCCGTCGTCGCGCTGCAGGACGGCGATCTCGCGTCGGATGCCGCGCGTCTGGCGGACGAGGTGCAGTCGATTTCGATGTTCGGCGGCGCCAAGGCGATCTGGATCAGGGGTGCCGACCAGCACTTCCTCAAGGCGGCGCTGCCGGTGCTCGAAGGCAAGATCAGCGGCAATTTCATCGTCGCCGAAGCGGGAGCGCTTTCGAAGTCCTCGGCACTCCGCACTGCCTTCGAGAAAAGCCCTCATGCCTATGCCGTCGCACTCTATGAGGCTGACAGCGGCGAGATTGCCGGAATTGCCGAGCAGATTCTGGCGAAGGACAATCTCCGGATGGAGCCGGAGGCCATGCAGCGGTTCATGGAACTGACCGGCACGGCGCGCGGCCTCGTCCGCCGCGAGGCCGAGAAATTGGCGCTTTATTGCCTGGGCCAGCAGAGGGTGAACCTTGCCGACGTGGAAGCGGTGTGCGGCAACGATCTGGGCGCCGAACCCGACGATCTCGTCGACTGTGTCTTTCTCGGTCATGTCGAGGATACCAACAGGCTGTTCCATGCGCTGGTCAATTCCGGCACGGATGCCGGTCGGCTGCTTTCGGTGGCGCATTTCCATGCCATGAAGCTGCAGGATTTCCGCATCGCGATCGAGCGCGGTGCCTCCGCCGACCAGGTGCTGCGCGGTGCGCGTCCGCCGGTCTTCTTCAAGCGCCTGCCGAAGGTTCAGGCCCAGCTGCGCTGCTGGCCATTGGCGGAACTGATCACCGCAGGCCATACGCTGGGAGCGATCGTGCCGCAGGTGCGGCAGAATGCGGAACTGGGGGAGGCGATCACCAACCGTTGCCTGCTGTCTCTGGCGCGGCAGGGCCTGAAACTCGCGCAGGATCGTTGAAACACAGCAGTGGCGGGGGAAGCGGGGAGGCGGCTGAGGGGGCCATATTAGCCGCCTCCCCGTTGGACACCTGAGCCGGTTTTGCAGCTTCCGAAGAAGGTTTGTGACCCGCACCTGCATCCAACTTGCCAGCATAGAATGTGCCGCCGCCGGCCATCTGTCTGTGACGGAAATCACGAATCACGCCCCGCGCAAGCCTGGCCTGCGATTTTTCCGCTCATGCCACGTTTCACCGCAGCGAAAGTGACAGATGCGCTGACCTATTTCTTCGCGGTCAGCCTTGCTGCCTCCTGCATTGCCTTTGCGGGATACAAGGTCATCAAGCTGCGCGGCATGGAAGACCCGCCCGCCGACATGGGGCTGAACTTTCCGCCGTCCAAACGCAAGATCATCACCGACGACACCATTCTGGTCGATCCCCTCACCACCAGCACGACAAGCCGGGAATCAGCAGATCCGGGACGGCCGGGCCGCGTCCTCCAGCCTTTCACGGCGGAAGCGCCGATCCAGGATTACCGTCTGCTGACGGTGATCGACGGCGTGGCCTTCGTCGAGGTTCTGACGCTGCGCGGCAAGGAGATCATGCCGGTGTCGGTCGGCGGCAGGTTGCCGGGTGCGGGCCCAGTCGAGCGGATCGGCATGGATGACGGCCGGTGGATCCTGATCGCAGGCGACGTCAAGCTCAAGGCCGACGGCCGCTGATCCTCAGTAAAGCCCGCGCAGCAGGCGCTCGATATAGTCGCGCTCGAGCCGCGGCATTCCGGCATCACCGGCGCGCGAGCGCAGCATCTCGAGGATTTCACGCGCCCGCTGGATGGCAAGCTCCGAAGGCAGCATGTTGTCCTCCGGTCCGAAATCCTCGCCGCGGTTCGGCATCGGGCGTCCCAGCGGGTCGCGGTCGTCGCCACGAGCTTCACCGGTGCGGCCCTGGCTGCCCTGCTGGCCCTGGCTCTGCTGCTGCATCTGGCGGGCAAGGCCTTGCGCACCCTCGCGCAGCTTCGCCATGGCATCGCCCTGGTCGCCCAAGGCTTCGTCCCGGTCGCCCTGGCGGAGATTGCCTTCGGCACCCTGCATGCTCTTTCCGGCCTCGCCAAAGGAATTGGGGGCTTGCATGCCGTTCTGCCCGAACTGGTCGATCAGGTCCTGCAGCATCTGGCCCAGGCCCTGCTGGCGGTCGCCCAGGCCACTCATGCCCTGGCCCTGCTGGCCTTCGCCCGGTTCCTGGCCTTCGCCCGGCTGCTGGCCGCGCTGGGTTTCGTCCATCAGCTGCTGCTGCCGGCGCATCAGTTCGGAAAGCTGGTCCAGCATCTGGCCCAGGGGCGAATCCTGCTGCGGGCCGCCCGGCTGCTGCTGGGCCATGCCGGGCTGCAAATTGCGGAGGATGTCCTCAAGCTGCGACAGCATTTCCTGTGCGGCCTCGTTGGCGCCGCTCTGGGCCAGCTTCTCGATCATGTCGAGCATCTTCTGCAGGTCCTGCGGGGTAATCGTCTTGCCCTGCTGCTGTTGCTGCTGGTTCCGCTGGTTCTCGCCCATCCGCTTCTGGCTTTCCTCCATCAGCGACTGCATGTAGCGGTCCAGCGCCTCGCGCAGCTTCTGCGTCAGTTCGGCGATGCGCTCTGGCGAAGCGCCTTCGCGGAGCGCTCGCTCCAGTTCCTTGCGCAGCGCCTCCAGCTCGGCCTTGGCGCTCAACATGGTGCCTTCCTCGATCCCCACCGCAATCTGCCACAGCATGCGGATCGAAGCATCGACGGCGTCACGGCCATCGGCCGTCTTCAGCCGCGACATCACCATGGCAATCGCAATGTGCGTGCCGCTGTTGTCGATCAGGCCTTCGGGATAGGTCAGCAGCGCATCGAGCATCTGGACGACGCCGCCCGATTCTTCCGGCGACAGGATCAGGTGCTTCCTCTGTTCGACAAGCGCGCGCGCCAGCGGCCTGGTGAACAGCCGCTCCGGCATGCGGAAGGTGATCTTCTTGCTTTCGGTGGCATTGCCGCCGCCGTCCTTCGCGGTCAGCGACATATCGACCATGAAGCCAGCCCAGGGGTGCTCGGCAAGATCGGCCTTGGCGGACCCGGTTTCTTCCTTGGGCGAGGCCTTCTTCATCGTGACGGGGAATTTGGGCGGGTCATATTCGAAGATGCCGTTGCCGGAAAAACCCGTGCCGTCATCCTGCTCGTCGGCGAGATAAATATCGGAGGTGATGCCGCTCACACCATAGTCATCCGACGCCTTCCACTTGGCCGTCAGCGTGCCGGACGAATCGCCCGTGGGCGTGTCGATCACTTCGATCGCCGGCGGTGCATCAGGGATCAGCGAAATCCGCCAGCGGCCGAGTTCCTTTCCGCCATCCATCACCTTGACCACGGCGGGCCGCGCGATCAGCGTTTCGGACTGGAACAGGCCTTCGGCACTTTTGACCTTGGGCGCGAAGCCCTCGATTTCAGCGCCTCCGGCGCCATCGTCGGTCAGCTCATGGAAGGTCAGCCGGGGTTGCCTGGCGCCCGAGATGCGGAGCGTCAGCACCGCCTTGTCGGGCACCAGAATGTCGGGCTCGGCCTTGAGGCGCTCGGCCATGGCGGGGCTGGTCAGCAGCAGGGGCGGCTTTCCGGTATAGGCGGGGGGCTTCAGCCAGGCATCCATCACCAGAGGTGTGGCTTCGGCCTGCGGCACGAAATTGAAGCTGTCAGCCAGATTGCTGCGGGTGTCTCCCGGACCGAGGAAAAGTGCGGCCACAAGGGCAAGGCCCACCGGCACGCGCAGCGCCCGGGGGTCGAGATCGCGCCAGCTCGATTGCGGAGCGCCGGCCTTGAGGTTTGCGAGCCCCTTCAGCTGGCGGAGCCGGTGTTCCTCCCAGATCATCTGCTGCAACGGATCGTCGCTTCCCGGCGCCAGCTGGTCCTGGTGGGCGGAAACCGGGCGGTGGCTCAGCCCCGTCTTTGCCTCGACGCGGCGCATCGCTTCGTAGCGCGTGGGCCAGGACAGCCTGAACAGCGGCCGCATCGACCACAAGAGAAGCCCCGTAAACACGGCCAGAAGCGCCAGCCGCGGCCATTGCGAGAACATTGGCAGCAGCCCGCCGATGACAGCGGCGGCAAAGGCGGCCAGCACCACGAGGGGGCCATGGCTTGCGGTCCACAGCCGTTCAAAGCCGATCGCCCAGCGGGCAAGGGCGATTTTACGTTCGATGCTGGCGGTGCCGGGTCTCATCATCATAGAATGCTAACACAAGATGGGCCAAATTGTGCCCGGACCCCCTGATCACATTCACGGCAGGCGCGAAAAAAGTCGGCCCGTCAGGCCTTCACCCTGTCCTGCCATGACGCGAGGCGGTCCATGCCAATGAGGTCTTCGTAACTCTGGCGCGGGCGGATCAGTGCCCATTTGTCATCCTTCACCAGAACCTCGGCGATCAGGGGCCTGGTGTTGTAGCTGCAGGCCTGGACGGCGCCATAGGCGCCCGCCGTCATGGTCGCCACGAGGTCGCCCGCCTCGAGCTTCGGAAGCCTCCGGGACTTTGCGAGGTAATCGCCTGACTCGCAGACCGGCCCCACGACATCGGCCATCATGGTTTCGGGCGTCGTGGGCTCGGCCACCGGGATGATCTCGTGATAGGCATCGTACAGCGTCGGCCGGATCAGGTCGTTCATCGCAGCGTCCTGGATGACGAAGTGCTTTTCCGTGCCGTCCTTCACATAGATCACGCGCGACACCATGATGCCGGCATTGCCGACGATCATGCGGCCGGGCTCCAGCACGTATTTCAGGTTCAGGTGGCCCAGCGTGCGCTTCACCATGGCGGCATATTCATCAGGATGCGGCGGCACGTCGTTGGTGCCGCGATAGGGAACGCCGAGGCCGCCGCCGAGATCGAGGTGGCGGATGTTGTGGCCCTCAGCCTTGAGCGTTGCGGTCAGTTCCGCCATCAGCCTGAAGGCTTGCTCGAAGGGCTCAAGCTCGGTGATCTGGCTGCCGATGTGCATGTCGATCCCGGCGACGTCGATCGCGGGCAATTCCGCCGCGCGGGCATAGACCTCCGGCGCGCGCTTCCAGGAAATGCCGAACTTGTCCTCGGCCTTCCCCGTCGAGATCTTGTGGTGGGTCTTGGCATCGACATCCGGATTGACGCGGATCGAGACGGCGGCACGCTGGCCCACGCGCTTGGCGACGTCCGAAAGAAGTTCGAGCTCAGGCTCCGATTCGACGTTGAAACAGGCGATCCCCTCCCGCAGCGCGAGCGCCATTTCGCGCGCCGTCTTGCCGACGCCCGAGAACACGATCTTGCGAGCGGGAACGCCTGCCGCCAGCGCGCGGCGAAGTTCGCCCTCCGATACCACATCCATGCCCGCGCCCAGTTCCGCCATGGTGCGGATCACCGCCTGGTTGGAATTGGCCTTCATGGCATAGCAGATCAGGTGGTCGGTGCCGGCGAAGGCCTCGTGCATCACCCTGTAGTGGCGCTCCAGCGTAGCGGAGGAATAGCAATAGAAGGGCGTGCCGATCTCGTCGGCGAGGACCTTGAGGTTCACGTCCTCGGCATGAAGCACGCCGTCGCGATAGGCAAAATGATGCATGGCTACTGGGCCTGATCGGTTGTCTTTGCCGGGTCCGGCGGGGGTTCCGGGTCGCCCCGCACGCCACAGGCGGCGAGGGTGAGGGCAAATACCGCAAGGATGAACGTCCTCGCCCCTCGTGAGAGGGGAGAGGAAAGGGGCCCGCGGCAAAGCCGAGGGATAGGAGAGGGGCCAACGGGCCATGTCACCGGCAAAGCCCGGTTGCCCCTCTCCTCCCCCAACTTCGTTGGGTCCCCTTCCTCTCCCCGCTCTCGCGGGGCGAGGACGCTTGCGTACATATCTTGCATTTCGATACCCTATCAGGCTTTCAGCAATTTTATCCAGCGCTTTGCTTCGCGCTTGACGTTCTTCGGCGCCGTTCCGCCAAAGCTTACGCGGGAGGCGACGGAGTTTTCGACCGTCAAGACCTTGTATACGTCCTTCGTGATGCGCGGCTCCACCGACTGCATGAGCGGCAGCGAAAGCTCGGGCAGGTCGCAGCCCTCGGTCTCGGCCAGCGCCACGAGGCTTCCCGTCACATGATGCGCCTCGCGGAACGGCATCTTCAGTGTACGGACGAGCCAGTCGGCCAGGTCGGTCGCCGTCGAAAAGCCCGATGCCGCGGCCTTGCGCATTTCCTGCTCGTTGGGGACCATATCCTTGACCATGCCGGTTGTGGCGGCGATCGCCAGCGACAGATTGTCGAAGCCGTCGAAAGCTGGTTCCTTGTCTTCCTGCATGTCCTTCGAATAGGTGAGCGGCAGGCCCTTCATGACGGTCAGGAGCGACAGGAGCGCCCCGATGATGCGGCCGGGCTTGGCGCGCACCAACTCCGCCGCATCCGGGTTGCGCTTCTGCGGCATGATCGAAGAACCGGTCGTGAACTTGTCGGACAATTTCACGAAGCGGAACTGGCTCGTCGACCAGATGACGATTTCTTCCGCCAGCCGCGACAGGTGAATGGCGCAGATGGCTGAGGCCGAAAGCGTCTCGAGCACGAAGTCGCGGTCGGCCACGGTATCGAGCGAATTGCGTGTCGGGCGGTCGAAGCCCAGGGCCTTTGCCGTCTCGTGCCGGTCGATGGGGAAGGAGGTTCCGGCCAGGGCCGCAGCACCCAGCGGGTTCTCGTTCATGCGCTTTCGGGCATCGGCGAGGCGCGAACGGTCCCGCGCCAGCATTTCGACATAGGCCAGCATGTGGTGGCCGAAGGTGACGGGCTGGGCCACCTGAAGATGGGTGAAGCCCGGCATGATGGTAGCGGCATGGGCCTCGGCCTTTTCGGCCAGTGCCAGCTGCAAGTCCTTCAGCTGCATATCGAAGTGATCGACGGTGTCCCGCACATAGAGCCGGAAATCCACCGCCACCTGGTCGTTCCGCGAGCGGGCGGTGTGAAGACGTCCGGCTGCCGGGCCGATCACATCCTTCAGGCGGGACTCGACGTTCAGGTGAATGTCTTCGAGCGCGCGCGAGAAGGTGAAGGTGCCTGCCTCAATCTCGCCTTGCACCTGATCGAGGCCCTTCCTAATTTCAGCGGCATCGGATTTCGTGATGATCCCCTGTTTCGCCAGCATGGCGGCGTGTGCCTTCGAGCCCGCAATATCCTGCCGGAACAGGCGCTTGTCGAAGCCGATCGAGGCGTTGATTTCCTCCATGATCGCGTCTGGCCCTGCCTGAAACCGCCCGCCCCACATCTTGTTGGCCATTGAAAATCCTTGTTTCCTGCCGAAAAGCGCACTCATGAACACACAGAAAAAACCCGGAGCCTGGACGCAGATCGCTGCGGGCTTCGCCGTCATTGCTGCAATCACCGGCATTTACTTGTTTCAAGCCGATGGGCGCAAGGCCGGAACGGCGGACGCCTTGCCTGCCGCATCGACGGCGGCGCCCGCAGCGGGCGTCACGCGTGAGCTGGCAGCCGGTGCAATGGCCGCCTTCCTGGTGCGGCCCGAGCGGAAGCCCGTTGTCGATCTCAGCTTTCAGGATGGCGAGGGCAAGCCTCTCAAGATCAGCGACTGGAAGGGCCGCGTGGTGTTGGTGAACCTGTGGGCCACCTGGTGCGCGCCGTGCCGGAAGGAAATGCCGGATCTCGCCAGGCTGCAGACGGAACTGGGGTCGAAGGATTTCGAGGTTGTCGCCATCAGCGTCGACCGGAAAGGGGTTGAAGCCTCTTCGGCCTTCCTTTCGGAAACGGGCGCCGGCAATCTGAAGCTCTATGTCGAACCGACAACGGCGATCTTGAACGACCTTCAGGCAATCGGCCTTCCTGCCACCGTGCTGCTCGATCGCCAGGGCAACGAGATCGGCCGCCTGCTGGGGCCTGCCGACTGGGGTTCGCCCGAAGCCGTGGCCCTGATCAAGGCGGCGCTGGCTGAGGGTGCATAAATAGAGAGGCCCACCTGAGCAGGTGAGCCTCTGGTGCCGTAGCGTCATGCCACTATCGCCATCGGGTGCCTCTGGCGGCGGAGGCCGATGATCTGGAATTCGGCAAATCCCAGCACCGCCAGTGCTTGCAGTATCACGAAGACATATCCGAGCGCTGAGGGCGACACCCAGCCGGACACCAGCAGCACGCCGCTTGCCACCGTCCAGAGCAGATTGCCAGCGATGACCAACCATACGACCATCGGGTTGATCACGGGCCTTGTGCCCGCGAATGCGAGAACCGCGGCATAGGGCAGAAGCGCCAGTCCGCAGACGCGGAGCAGCATCTCCGGCAAACCCAGCAGGCCCGAGA
>JALHQC010000061.1 GCA_022842165.1 bacterium | reverse complement strand
GCGCCGTGAACGCGGTCGATTTCCGGAATGAGGTCCGATACCGCGTCGATCGAGCCGAACAGATCCTGCCCGCGCCCGCCGATCGAGCAGAGTTCCATGGAACCATATTCGGGAAACACCAGCAATTCGGCCCCCTGCCCCACGGCCTCTTCCACCCAGCGGGCGATCTTGGCCTCGTAGTCGCCAATCCCGCTGAATGCGGTCAAGGGATATTGCGCGGCGGCAATCGACAGCGTTCGGCTCATGTGACGGCACCTTTCAGGAACATTGAGTTTGGCAAGCGGATTGATCCGGCGCAAGGCATGGAACCAGGCTCTTGCTGCATGATTGATCCATCAGAGGAGAGAACCATGATGAAGCGATTGAACCACAACACGCGCGTGCTGGTGACGGACGGCGGCAAGGCCATGGTATTCCGCAATATGGGCCAGGTGGGAAGCCCCGACCTGCAGCTGGTGAAGGGCTATGGCCAGGACGTGCCGCCCAACCGCGACCTCGCCACCGACAAGCCGGCGCGCGTACAGGAAAGCTTCGGCAACCGCCGTTCCTCGGGCGAGCAGACGGATTATCACCAGCAGGCGGAAGACCGCTTCATTGAGCAGATCGCATCCGACATGGCGGCCGACCTGAGAGCCGGGGAATTCGAGGAACTCGTCGTCGTGGCGCCGCCTGTTGCGCTGGGCGTCTACCGCAAGGCCGTGAAGCCCGAGCTTGAAAAGGCGACGCTCAAGGAAATCAACAAGGACCTGACGAAGCACCAGCCCGCCGACATCGCGGCGATCGTCGTGAAGGCGCTTGAAGGCGACTGAACCCTCCGCTATTCGGGCGCGATGACTGAGATCAAGGACCTTTTCCCGACGCGCATCTACCGTGCCGACGGCATCATTCCGCCGAAGCTCAATGGCGAGGTGGAAGCCGTTTCGATGTCGCTGGCGGTGGACGACCGGGCCGGCCTGAAGTGGAGCGAGGCGCATGGCTATCCGGGCTATACGTCCTACGCCTCGCTGAACGACCTGCCCTGGCGTTTTCCGGAGTTCAAGAGCCTCGTGAAGGCGATCGACAAGCACGCGCTGGCCTTCGCCAGGGAACTGCACTGGGACATGCGCGGCACGAAACCTGTTTGCGACTCCCTCTGGGTGAACGTGATGCCGGAGGGCGGCTCGCACACCTCGCACATCCATCCCAATTCGGTGTTGAGCGGCACCTATTATGTGGCGGTGCCCGAGGGCGCGGGGCCGATCGTCTATGAGGACCCGCGGCTGGCGATGCTGATGGCGGCACCGCCGCGCAAGAAGACCGCGCCGGAAGCCTTCAAGAGCCATGTGAGCTTCACGCCGCAAGTGGGCACGCTGATGCTGTGGGAAAGCTGGCTGAGGCACGAGGTGCCGCTGAACCGCGCCGAAGGAAACCGCATCAGCGTAAGCTTCAACTACTGCCTCGGCTGAGGACGGGGCCTCACTCGAAAATCTTCGCGCCCACCTGGTCGACGATCTGCTGGCCTTTCAGGATCGCATGATCGGCGGCAGAGGCTTCATCCGCAAAACGGTCGGCCCGCACGAAACGGTGCTCCTTCATTGCGCCATCGATCTCCTTCGACACGGTGCCGCAGGTCTGCCACTGGCCCTGCTCCTTGTAGGGCGTGGCCTTGATGACATAGCCATTGTAGTCGAGCTGTTTCGCGGGCGCCGCAGCGGCCGGTGTTTCGGACGAGCCGCCGCCGAACAGTTTCTTCAGGAATGACATGGCGTGGCCCTCGGATGATTGGTGATGTCCAATCTAACGGGCCGGGGTGACGATTTCAATCAGCTGAGATGCCCTTGCCCGGAACCCCTCATCTCCCCGCTGGCGCGGGTCCCTTCTTCTCCCGCAAGCGGGAGAAGACGTTGAGGCGCTTCTCGTCCTCTCCCGCCTGCGGGAGAGGAAGGGGCCCCAACGAAGTTGGGGGAGGTGAGGGAAAGTGGAGGCATGCGTTCGCCTTTGCGAGGGCGACATTTGTCCCGCAAAGGAGGTAGGAGGCGCGGGCGTTGCCCTAGCGCCCGCCGGCCGCCGGCTTGGCAGCGCCCTTCGGCGATCCCTTGTCTTCTGGCTTCGTATGTGGTGTGGCAGGTTCCGCCGCGGCACTCGCGGGCTTCACCGGCTTGCGGGGTTCCGCCCCCGCGGGCAAGCGTGTGACCATGGCGGACAGTTTGCCCCTGCAACGGACGAGTTCGCCTTGACGAAGGTCAAGCGGGCCGCGTGGTGCGAGAGGCCCTCACCCCCTGCCGGGACCTTCACCCGTTTGAAGAATGGGAGAAGGTGGCCGACAGGCCGGATGAGGGCGGTCTTACGCTGGGCGAACCGGGGACAGCATGAGCGTCTCGCGGCTATTGACGTGCCGGATGTTGGAAGACTGCCAGAGCAGCCTGCAGCCTATTGCTCGTCCTCGGATTCCTGTGCGCCGCTGCTCCAGTCGAAGGTAGCCCACCGGC
The DNA here is from genome assembly GCA_022842165.1 of bacterium. Lineage (GTDB taxonomy): Bacteria > Pseudomonadota > Alphaproteobacteria > Rhizobiales > Aestuariivirgaceae > Aestuariivirga. Next base: position 22,454 of record JALHQC010000061.1, on the reverse strand, counting down.
TGCAGGTCGAGCGCGCGCCGATTCCGCCGCGGTCGCAGGCCTGCACACTATAGGTGCCGCCGTCGCCCGGCTCCCGGTCGAAGGAGTAGCCGCCGCGCCCCGCGCTGTTCACCCCAAGCTCGATCTGGTCGCCAGGATTGGTCTTGAAATTGAAGTGCGTGGTGCGCGACAGCTTGCTGGAGACGGAGATGCGGACGCGGCCGCCATAGTATTTCGTCGATCCGCACACGGCGTTGGCGCATTTCCGCGCCACGGTCGTTGAATCGGCCAGCGCCGGGGTGGACACCGGCAGAGCCGTTGCGAAGAGCACCGCAGCGGCTGCCGCGGAGAAGGCCATCAGGGAATTGCGTGTCATGTGTCGTTTCCTTGAGCTTGATGTTGATCTGGAAGTCTGGTCGTCCGCCGGCCCGGTTCCTGCTCGAGAGCACGTCCCGAACCGCGTGAGGACATGTCTAGAGACGGCTTGCGAAACCACCGGCATCGGAGTGTGAAGCGAGCGTGAAAACCTGTGGGCACCGGTTTTTCCGGCAAGCATCAGCCGGCACCGCCGCGTGCTGCGCGGACCCCGAAGCAGGCGCGGGCGTGTGGCTTCCATCCGACCCGGAGGTGCGACCGCGCCTTACGCCGGAAGGACGGCCGACGAACGCGAAGGGCTGTTTTTCACAGTCCGCTCATTCTGCTTTCGTATCGCCATGTCCGCCAAAGAAATTGCCCGGCACAAGGCCGGGCAAGAAAGCAGGGACCGATGGGGACCCTGCTAGCGAAATCGGCCCGCGTGGAGCGTCGCTCCGTCAACGCACCATCGAACTTCTTCTGGATGGCGCCGCAGGTCTGCCACCGGCCCCGCTTCTTGTGCGGCGCGGCCTTGATGACATAGTCATTCAAGTCAAGCTGCCACGTGGGCGCCGCCGTAGCCTATAGGATGAACCAGTCGGCGGCTACCGCCGTGTCACCCAGAGCGATGATGACGAAGTCGGCAACACTGTCGCCATTCACGTCGCCTTCGATCCGCTGACTGCCGCCAAGATCAATGGCATGCAACTCTCCGGCTGTGCCTGTGAAATCGGTGTAACCCAGAAAGACAAAGGCTTCGTCTTCCACCGTCGACACATCGGCATCCATAAAGCTCAGCTTGATGGCGTCACGTTCGGCGCGCGAGAAGTCAGTGATGGTATCGATTGCTCCAGGTTCAGGTCTCAGGAACAGGAACCTGTCAGCGCCGGAGCCGCCGGTGAGGATGTCGGATCCAGTTCTGCCATCCAGCCTGTCGTTCCCGGCACCGCCGTCAAGGGTATCGTCACCCCTGTCGCCCACCAGATAGTCTCTGCCGTCGCCACCTTCGAGAATGTCGTCTCCTCCGCGGCCCAGCAACACGTCATCGCCACCCCATCCGGTAAGATAATCGGCGCTGGCTCCGCCTACCAGAGTGTCGTCAGTGCTCGGCGGCGGCGCGACCTCGGAGGCCCCTATCGACTCATGCATGATGTAGATGACTGCGCGGGCATCCTCTACTGCCTGGGCCCAATCATTGATCCCGGCGCTGGTCGCAGCGACGGGATCGAGGTTCGTCCCATCATCGGAAATCTTGATGTATTCATCGACCCAGTTTTTGCCGCTGCCGGCATCTTTGACCCCATCGCCATTGCTGTCGCTGCCCCAGACCGCGTCCAGTACGGTGCGCTGGACAGCTTCCAGATCGGAAGGATCGCCGTCCATGTCCTGGTACCATCTAATCCAGACATTGCCGTAGGTTGCCACGCGATCGTAGGTGAAGCTCTCGGTGCCACCCGCGATGAAACTGTAGTAGTCGATCTCGGGCGTTCCACCCACATCGGTGACTTCGTTGACACCCATGAAAGTGTGCGCCGTGATGACTCCGTCCATGTCGACCGGTACGAACTTCGAGAATACGCCAGCGAGCAGCCCGGTCGGCTTCCAGCCGGAAGCAAGCAGATTGACAAGTACCGGCGGCAGGTTCGCTCCTGCATTGGCCTGCGCTTCCGTCCAGCTGGTGGCACCGCCAGCCGTCATGATCAGATTGTAGAGAGCAAGATTTTCGCGCGGCGAGTCGATGAGCACGCCATCGACGGCGATACGCCCATCCACCGATGTGGTGATCGTGGTGCCATTCTGGATCTTGTCGAGCGCTTCCTCCAGCGCGGCCGCCATCACCGAGTCGGGCGAGCGTATGATATTTGCCCGCTCGAGATTGATCTCCTGCACAAAGGGCAGCATATCTGCCGGCACTTCGTATTTTCCCTCTGAGCCAAGCACGAGGTGGATCGGAAAGCTTTCGCCAGTCGCAGGATCGTACCCGATGGGGATGACTTGGCCATTCTCATCGAGTATCGGCTCGCCATCGCCGCCGCCATCAGATGGATCGAGGTCGCGCAACAGAACCCACAGATCACCATAGAGATCGCCGGATCCGCCGCCAGAACCTTCAGCCATGTCTTTCTCCTGTGAAAAAATTCAACTAACGATTACAACATATTCAGGAGCACGAATGCGTATGTTGACTTATGTCAAAAGTCCGCGGCAGTGGGGTGAGGTCAGCATCTATTTGCGAGTAATCTGCAGATGCGTCGATGACATTGTGCTGTTGTTTCAGCGCATTGCATGGAGTCAAAGAATATTTTCTGATTATGTCATCGCGAAGTTCGAAAGCAACCGGAGGACGCACGTATCGTGACGTCATCATGTAACTTACAAAACTCTTCCGGAAACGGGGCGTTGCAGATAGAGAATCTGACGATCAAAGGCGGCACTGCGGCGGCCTTCTGCTCATCAAGCGGCATGTCAAGGGACCGACAACACAAGGGCAAAAAAAATAGCCGGGACGAAGCCCGGCCATTTCATCTTGCATGAGAACTGAGATCAGTTATCCAGGAAACTCCTGAGCTTCCTTGACCTGCTCGGGTGCTTCAGCTTCCTCAGCGCCTTGGCTTCGATCTGGCGGATGCGTTCGCGGGTGACCGAGAACTGCTGGCCCACTTCTTCCAGCGTGTGATCGGTGTTCATGCCGATGCCGAAGCGCATGCGCAGCACGCGCTCTTCGCGCGGCGTGAGCGAGGCGAGAACGCGCGTCGTCGTTTCGCGCAAGTTCGCCTGGATGGCGGCATCGATCGGCAGGATCGCGTTCTTGTCCTCGATGAAGTCGCCGAGGTGTGAATCCTCTTCATCGCCCACCGGCGTTTCGAGGCTGATCGGCTCCTTGGCGATCTTCATCACCTTGCGAACCTTTTCGAGCGGCATCGAAAGCTTTTCGGCAAGCTCTTCCGGTGTGGGCTCGCGGCCGATCTCGTGCATCATCTGGCGGGACGTGCGCACGATCTTGTTGATCGTCTCGATCATGTGCACGGGGATGCGGATGGTGCGGGCCTGGTCGGCGATCGAGCGCGTGATCGCCTGCCTGATCCACCACGTGGCATAGGTCGAGAACTTGTAACCGCGGCGGTATTCGAACTTGTCCACCGCCTTCATGAGCCCGATGTTGCCTTCCTGGATCAAGTCGAGGAACTGCAGGCCGCGGTTCGTGTATTTCTTCGCAATCGAGATGACGAGGCGGAGGTTCGCTTCCACCATCTCCTTCTTGGCGATGCGGGCTTCGCGCTCGCCCTTCTGCACCATGGCCACGATGCGGCGGTATTCCGGAATCTGCAGGCCGGTGGCGGTGGCGAGTTCGAAGATCTCGTCGCGGATGACGCGGATCGAATCCTTCTCGTCGTTGACGAATTTCTTCCAGCCGAACTTGACGAGGCGGCCGACGCGCTTCAGCCATTCGGTATCGAGCTCGTGGTTCTGGTATTCCTTCAGGAACTCCGTGCGCGGCACCTTGTAGGTTTCAGCGAGCCGCATCAGGCGGCCCTCAAGCGCGTTGAGGCGCTTGTTGATGTCATAGAGCTGCTCCACCAGCGCCTCGATGCGGGCGTTGTTCAGCGACAGCGACTTCACTTCCGCGACGATCTCCTCGCGGAGCTTGCGGTAGCGCCGTTCCTGCGAGGGCGAAAGCTCGGTGCCTTCCGCCACTTCCTGGTCCTGCAGCTTGCGGAGCGACTTGTATTGCCGCGCGATGTTGTCGAAGATTTCGAGAACCTTGGGCTTCAGCTCCGCTTCCATGGCGGAGAGCGACACGCCGAGGTCGTCACCCTCCTCGTCGTCATCCTCCTCGACCTGCGGCTTGTCGAAATCCTCAGGCGACAGCACGTCGCCATATTCATCATCGCCCGGGCGCTTGAAGGCCTGGCGCTTGGCTTCGGCGCGCTTGGCCTCGGCCTTCTTTTTCACTTCTTCCTTGGGCGGCACATAAGGAGCGGGCGTCTGCACCGGGCCCTGTTTCTTGGCATCGGGGCCGGCATAGGTCGCTTCGAGGTCGATGATGTCGCGCAGCAGGATCTTGGCTTCGTTCAGCTCGTCGCGCCAGATGATGATGGCCTGGAAGGTGAGCGGGCTTTCGCAAAGCCCCGCGATCATCGCCTCGCGGCCGGCCTCGATCCGCTTGGCAATGGCGATTTCGCCCTCGCGCGAGAGCAATTCCACCTGCCCCATTTCGCGCAGGTACATGCGGACGGGATCATCCGTGCGGTCGGCGGGGAGCTTGGCGGCCTCGACCTTGATGAGCGCGGTTTCGGTCGATTCGCCTTCGGCCTCGGCCTCGACCTTCGTGGCGAGATTGTCGGTTTCCTCTTCGGACTCGACGACATTGATGCCCATCTCGTTGAGCATCGCCATGATGTCTTCGATCTGCTCGGGGCTCGTCTCGTCCGACGGCAGCACGGCGTTGAGCTCGTCGAGCGTCACGTAGCCGCGCGCCTTGGCGAGCTTGATCATCCGCTTGACGGCGGCATCCGACAAGTCGAGGATTGGCGAATCCGCGGCGTCTCCGGCCTGGGCCTCGGGGGCATCGCCCTCTTCGCCCGCCGTTTGCGGTTCCTGGTCGTCGGGCGTGTTTGCGCGCACTTGGGCTCGGGCCATATGGACAAGTCCTCGATCTTCGGGGCGGGTTAGCGCCCGCCATAGCAGTGTTGTGATTCGGGGTCAAAACTAGGGTTCGCGGCCTTAACCGCCGATTAACCCTGTTCTTGCCTCCGGACCCGGTTCAGCAGGCGTTCCTACGTTATGGCGTCGGCTGGCCTTCCGCTGGCGGCGCCGAAGCCTTCGATCTGGGCTTCGGCCCCTGCATGGGACGACAACTGATCGCGCACCGCGTTGAGCGCGTTGAGATTTTCCTCCGTCGGCTCGGCAATGAAGGCGGCTTCCGCCACCCTCAGCTCGCGCTCGAGGGTTACAGTTTTCCGGTGCAGGGCGATCATCTGACGGAGGCCTGTGCGGGCGTCATCTTGCGCTGCCCCGCTCCCAAGGAACCATTCGTTCAGCCGTTTCGCCTGGGTCTCAAGCCGGTCCAGAAGCGGACCCAGACCCCTCGCAGTCAAGTGGCCCCGAATGTCCGTCCCGTCAAGGCCAAACCCCAAGGCGGCGCTATCTATGATTTGTGTACGGATGGAGTCAAGCTCGCGCGTCGTCAGCTCGAGATTGGCGAATTCGTCGATAAACTCGTGCAGAAGCTCCGGGTGGTTGATGAGCGTGAGGACGATCATCCGCTCGCGCCGCTCCGCTCCGTTCTGGAACGAGCCGCTGGCGGCCAGCCTTTTCAGCTGGGCGGATGGCGGCTGCTCGATATCCCATGGCCGCTGTCCGGGCTTCCAGCCCTTCTTCGACGGGTAAGCCCCGCCCTGCCGGAATGGACCACCGCGCCGCTGCTGGCCCGCCGGCTGCCACAGGCCTTGCAGCCGGGAAACAATGTCGGCCAGATAATGCTTTCTCACAACATCATCGCCGATCTGATTGATCAGGCTGCGCAAATCACGCTCGAACATGGCGCGGCGCTCGGGCGTGGAACGGTCGTTTTCATCCAATGCCCGCTGCCACAGCATTTGCGAGAGGGGCTGCGCGGCCTCGACCGCCGCCAGAACCGCGCCGGGCCCTTGTGATTTCAGCAGGTCGTCAGGGTCCTGGCCCTCAGGCATCAGCGCGAATTTGAGGGAGTGGCCGGGCTTCAGGAGTGGCAGCGCGAGATCCAGCGCCCGGTAGGCGGCCTTGATGCCTGCTTGATCGCCATCGAAGCAAAGGGTGGGCTCGGGCGCGATTTTCCAAAGCAGCGCCAGTTGATCCTCGGTCAGCGCCGTGCCAAGGGGCGCCACCGCATGCGGCAATCCGGCACGGTGCATGGCGATGACATCGACATAGCCCTCGACCGCGATCACCTGCCCCCGCTCATGCGCGGGCGCGCGGGCCTTGTCCAGATTGTAGAGAACATAACCCTTGTGGAAGAGCGGCGTTTCCGGCGAGTTGAGGTACTTGGCCGGAACATCCTTCGACAGCGCCCGTCCCCCGAAAGCGATGACCCGCCCGCGCGGATCGCGGATCGGGAACATCACCCGGTCGCGAAACCGGTCATAGCTCGCATTGTCGCCCTGAATGATGAGGCCGGCCTCGACCATCTGGTCGGGCTCCACCTTGTTCTGGGCAAGGTGATTGCGCAGCGCCGAGCGGTCGTCCGGCGCATAGCCGATGCGGAAGTCCTTCTGGATGGCGGGTCCCAACTGCCGGTCCGCCAGATAGCCGCGCGCCTTGGCGCCGCGTGCCGATTGCAATTCAGCCTCGAAGAACTTCGCGGCAATTTCCATGATATCATAAAGGCTTGCGCGCTGCTCCTCGCGCTTCACGTCAGCCTCCGTCACCTGCGGCATGGGCAGACCCGCCTCCCCCGCCAGCCGCTCGACGGCTTCGGGGAAGCTCATGCCTTCTTTCTCGACGAGGAAGGTGAAGATATCGCCGGACGCCTTGCAACCGAAGCAATGGTAGCGGCCTTTCCGGTCATCGACATGGAAGGACGGCGACTTCTCGCCGTGGAACGGGCAGCAGGCCCAATAGTCGCCCTTGCCCGGATTGGACTTGCGCCGGTCCCACGCGACCTTCCGCCCGACGACGGACGAAATCGTCACCCGGCCACGGATGTCATCGAGAAATGAGGGAGGAACACGCATAGAACATCATGTGCGCCAAGAGGATGGAGAGTTCAAGGCAGGGGTTGCGGCATTACCATTGCTTCAGCCGTGCAGTTGCCTCTTCCGCCAGCAGTTCGACCAGACGGCCGGCCGGTATCGGGCGTGTGAGTGCTACGGACTGGCCGGCATAGAGGCCCATGTATTCAGGATCACCCAGCGCCGCCAGGGGTTCGACGATATTCTCCTGCGTGGGAAATGGCAGGGGCTTCAACCCGTCTGACCCAAGCCGGTCGACGAGCCTGTTCCGCATCACGCGTGCCGGGCGGCCCGTGAGGACGGGCGTCACCACCGTTGCCGTCTCGGTGGCGGAGCCGAGGCGATCGCGCCAGGCATCCGGAATGTTGGCCTCCTCGCAGCGCAGGAATGCCGTTCCCATCTGCACCGCGCTGGCGCCCAGCATGAAGGCTGCGGCAATGCCCCGCCCATCGGCGATGCCGCCCGCCGCGATGACCGGCACCGAAACCGCATCCACGACCTGCGGCAGCAGCGCGAACAGCCCCGGCTGCGCGGAAGTGTCGGTGCCCAAGAAGCTGCCGCGGTGGCCGCCTGCCTCGAGGCCTTGAGCGATCACGGCATCGACGCCCTGCGCTTCGAGTGTCTTCGCCTCTGCCACTGTCGTGGCGCTGGAAGTGATGAAAATTCCTGCGGCCTTGAGGGCTTGAATGACATCATCCTCCGGCAGGCCGAAATGGAAGCTTATGACTTCGGGCTTCATGCGAAGCAGCATGTCGAGTTGGCGTTGATCCACCTTCCCCGCTGTGGTTTCCGGGTCGGGCGAAGGCGATACTTTCAGCTCGGCATAAAGCTCCTGCGCGCGCTGGCGCATTGGTCGCTCGGCATCCGCGTCTTTCACAGGCGTGGGCCAGAGCGGATAATTCACATTGAGAGCACCACCGCTGAGTTGGCGGAACCCGGCAATGCGGCGCTCCGCATCTTCAGCGGACAAGCCCCACATGCCCAAACCGCCAAGCCCACCCGCGTTGCTGACCGCAGCCGCGAGCGCAGGACTGGCAACTGAGCCCATCGGAGCCTGCAGGATCGGCCACTTAAGATTCAGCCGTTCGCTCAGCGCATTGCGGGACCACATCGCTCTTCTCCTTTGCCGTTATCAAACCTATTCGCGCTGTCGGCGGTCAGGCTATCCACTCACGACACTCTATGCCGCCTTTCACCGCAACTCCCCCGTTTGCAGAAAATGTTGCGGTGCAGTATATGCAGTTCCCCGGCATCTTGCCGGTGGGAGATACCCATGTCGGCAACTGTTGATGTCGGCCTCTGGTTCAGGCTGACGGCACGCCGCAACCCTGCCCGCCTTGCGGCTTTCGCCTACACCCTCTACGCGCTCATCGGCGCCCTCCTGCTGATGCTGCCGGCGATGCGCGAACCGTCGCGGACCGATCCCGTCGGCTTCATCGACGCGCTGTTCCTGAGCACCTCGGCTGTTTCGACAACGGGGCTCGTCACGCTCGACCCCGGATCGACATTCAATTTCGGCGGCGAAGTGGTGATCCTGCTGCTGATACAGATCGGCGGCCTCGGCTACATGACCTTCATGTCGATGGCCTACATCATGCTCCGGACGAAGCTCTCGCCGACGCAGAGCCGGCTGACGCGCTCCGGCTTCGGGCTGCCGGAAAATTTCCGGATGGCTAGCTTCGTGCGCCAGGTGGTGATTGCAACGTTCGTGATCGAGGCTGTTGGCGCGTTGATCCTCGCCATACAGTTCCACCAGGCGGGCACACCGGGCGCCGTGTGGAACGGAATTTTCCACTCGATTTCCGCCTTCTGTACCGCTGGCTTCGCGCTCTTCCCCACAAGCTTCGAGGCGTACAAGGACAATGGCCCGATGCTGATCGTGCTTTCGGTGTTGAGCTATTGCGGAGCCTTCGGCTTCGTCGTCATCGCGGAATGTTTCGAGGCGCTGGTCATCCGGCCGAAGCGGCTCTCGATCACCACGCGCATCACGGTCTGGCTTTCGGCCTGGCTGCTGGTGGCCGGAACGGCGCTGGTGTGGATATTCGAGCCTTCCGTTCGCGCGCTCCCCGTGGCCCAGCAATTTCCCAACGCGCTGTTTCAGGTGATGGCGGCATCGACGACGGTAGGCTTCAACTCGCTGCCGATCGGGGCACTGTCATCTGCCAGCATCATGATACTGTATCTGCTCATGTTCGTCGGCGCATCCCCGGCGGGCACCGGCGGCGGCCTGAAATCGACAACGGCGGCAACATTGCTGGCGACAGCGCTATCCAGCATCGGGGGGCGGGAGAACGTCCACCTTGGAGGGTATCTGCTGCCGCAGCAGCGCGTGCTGCAGGCAGCGGGCACACTGGTGATCGCGCTCACGGTGGTATTCGCCGCGGTTGCCCTGCTCGATCTCACCGGCAGCTATGCCTTCGACAAGGCCCTGTTCGAGGTGATTTCAGCGCTGGCGACGGTCGGCCTGTCGATGGGCCTGACGGGCGAACTCAACGATGCCGGCAAGCTGATCATCACCGCGGTGATGCTGATCGGCCGCGTCGGCATCCTCACCTTCTTCGTGGCCTTTGCGATGACCAACCTCAAAGGCGACGAAGCGCCGATGCCGAAGCGCGACATCATTCTGTGAGGATCAGCGCCCGGCCTGCAGCCGATGCTCGCCCCTTGCCCAGGCGAGCGCCTCTTCCAGACGGTCGTCGCCCCAGAACATTTCGCCATCGACCACGAAGGATGGCGAGCCGAAGACGCCATGGGAGCGGGCGAGTTCGGTTTCCGCCTGATAGAGCGCCGCCACTTCCTCACTCTTTGCCTGGGAGATTACCGCTTCGGCGTTCTTGCCGAGCGGCGCCAATACATGTTCGAGGGTTGCCGGGTCGCCGAGCGCCATATGCTCCACGAACCACGCCTTGAAGCTGGCGACGGTGAAGGCCTCGCACCACCCTTCGGCGGCGGCGAGCGTGCCGACCATGTTGTGCAGGAGCTCGGGATCGGTGGGCCAGACCGGCGCGGCGGGAACACTCAATCCGTGTGTGGCGGAGCGCCTCTCCACATCGCGCCACATATAGGGAACCTTCAGCGCTTCCGAACGGAAGGCCACGTTGTTCTCCTTCATCACCGTACGCACGTTGAAGGGCCGCCAGCGGACGGAAACGCCAGCCGCCTCTGCCGCCTTGCCGATGCGCATGACCGACAGGTAGGCATAGACCGAGCCGAAGAAATAGAAAAAGTCGATCTGCTTCATGGTGCCTCCGGCTTCAAAGTCATGACGCTGGCGCATGCGGCGGGACGGGACTGACCATAGCACAGACGAGCGTCGATCCCTATGGTCTCCACCCATCATGACCCCGAAGAAACCGCTCTGGCTCGTACTCGCTCCCGTCATCTTCCTGCTGTTGTGGTCGGGCGGGTTTTCCGTCGCGAAGTTCGGCCTGATGCATGCCGAGCCGATGAGCTTTCTTGCATTGCGCTATGCCTCCGTCCTCGTGATCCTGCTGCCGATCTGGGCCATCCTGCGGCCGCCGATGCCAAGACGCGCCGCGGAATGGGGGCATCTGCTGGTGGTGGGGTTCCTGATCCAGGCCTTCTATTTCGGACTCTCCTATTTCGCTTTCGACTGGGGCGTTTCGGCAGGTGGCGTCGCCATCATCGTCTGCCTGCAGCCGATTCTTGTGGGGCTGATCGCGCCGCATTTCGCGGGCGAGAAAGTGTCGGCCGCACGCTGGATCGGGCTGGCGCTGGGCCTTGCGGGTGCGGCCACCGTCATCGCCGCGCGCTCGACGATTGCGGCGGAAAACCTGTTCGGCGTGGTAGCGGCGGTGTTCGCGCTCTTCGGCATCACGGCAGGCACGCTGTGGGAAAAGCGCTTCGGCCTCAATCATCATCCGGTCGTGTCGAACAGCGTGCAATATGTGGCGGGCCTTGCCGGCACGCTGCCGCTGGCACTGGCGCTGGAATCGCTGCAGTTCGACTGGCGGAACTGGGAGTTCATCGGCGCCTGGGCCTATCTCGTCATCGGCAATTCGATCATCGCCATGACGCTGCTCTTGGCCATGATCCGCGCCGGAGAAGTGAGCCGCGTCTCGTCCCTCTTCTATCTCGTGCCGCCGCTCTCGGCGCTGATCGCATGGCCGCTGCTGGGTGAGGCGATGCCGCCTCTGGGCTGGCTCGGCTTCGCGCTGGCGGCCCTGGGCGTGGCGATCGCGGTCAAGAAACCTTCAACACCCTTGAAGTCATGATCCCGCGGCGTCAAATATGCATCCTCGAAGCAACAGGAGAGATACGATGCCCATCGCCTATACAGCCCACGCCACCTCGACCGGCGGCCGCGACGGCCGCGGCAAGACCGATGACGGCAAGGTCGACGTCGCCCTGTCATTACCGACGGAAATGGGCGGCGACAACAAGGGCACCAATCCTGAGCAGCTTTTCGCGGTGGGCTATTCCGCCTGCTACCTGGGTGCTGTCAAATTCGTGGCCGGCAAGGAAAAGGTGACAATCGCGCCTGACGCCTCGGTATCGGCGCATGTCGGCGTCGGCCCCCGAGAGGACGGCGGCGGCTTCGGCCTCGAGATTTCCCTCGATGTGAACCTGCCCGGCGTCGACAAGGCCAAGGCAAAGGACATCGCCGACAAGGCCCATGTGGTGTGCCCCTACTCCCATGCCACCAAGGGTAACATCAAGGTGACGACCAACATCATCTGAAGCTTGGGCTGCGGCCATGATCTCGCATGACCGCCGCTGCATCTTCATTCATATCCCGAAGACCGGAGGCACCTCGATCGAGGATGCGATCTGGCCGAAGCCGAGGCGCGAGGAAGACCTGTGGATGGGCTTCGTCGCACCTGGCCGCAACAAGTATCAGCCTGGCGGGCTGCAGCATCTGCTGGCCCGCCAGGTGCGTCTTGAAGTGGGAGCGGATGTCTTCGCGCGCTATTTCAAGTTCGCGATCATCCGCAACCCGTGGGACAGGGTGATCTCGCAATACCGCTACCTGGCGCAGCGGCCAGACCTGCAGGACTATATCGGCGTGAAGGCCGATGCGCCGCTGGCCCAATACCTCGATGCGGCATCGCGATCGGACCACGTGCAGGTGATGCCGCAACTTGCCTTCTTGCGCGATGAGGACGGCACGATCCTGGTCGACATGATCGGGCGCTTCGAGAACCTCGCGGCCGATGCGGCGCGGATTTTCGATGCGATCGGGCTTGGTTCCACGGTCCTGCCCCATCGCACCAGATCCGACCGGATGGCAGATTATCGTGCCTACTACGATGACGAGACGCGGCAACGGGTGGCGGAGCTTTATGCCGGGGATATCGCGCATTTCGGATATGCGTTCTGAGCCCGGCCGCCGCATGGTGGCCCTGCAGATTTATGGGTGGGCCGTGGCTGCAGGCCGCCTTAGTGTTTCGAGATTCACTGGAGAAGCCCATGCCCCTCACCGACCGCAAGGTGATCACGTTCGACGTCGTCGGCACGCTGATCGATTTTGAAACCGGCATCCTCGACTATCTGCAGGACAGGGCACGGGCGGCGGGCGTCAAGCTGAGCGATCAACAGCTGCTTGAAGCCTATGCCGTAGCCGAGGATCATCAGCACCACCTCACGCCGCGCCTGCCGTTTCCTTCGATGATGGCGCCCATGTACCGCGAGATGGCGGCGAAGCTCGGGCTGCCCGCTAGCGCGCAGGATGTGGAGGGGTTCCGCCTATCGATCCCGCGCTGGCCGGCATTCGCGGATTCGGTCGCCGCGCTGAAGCGGTTGAGGAAGCGCTTCCGCCTCGTCGCCATGACGAACTCCGACAACTGGGCGCTGTCCAATTTCGCGAAGACGCTGGAACTTCCCTTCGACGACATGGTGACTGCGGAGATGGTGGGCTGGAACAAGCCCGACCCCCAGGTCTTCGCCTTCACGCGCGGAAGGCAAAGCATGGAAGGCTACGGCTTCGACGACATCCTGCACGTGGCGCAGAGCCAGTATCACGACATCGCGGTGGCCATGGGATTGGGCTATCACACCTGCTGGATCGAGCGGCGGAAGGGAAAACCGGGCGCTGGCGCAACACCGGTGACGGAAGATGTTGTGATCCCGAACCATCACTTCGGCAGTCTGGCGGAACTGGCGGATGCGGTGGATGAGGGAAGGTGAGAGACCTCCCCTTTAGCCGTCATCCCGGCGCAGGCCGGGACCCCGCTTTGGCACCGCGCGCACGATGAAGAAAGCGGGGTCCCGGCTTTCGCCGGGGTGACGGTAATTTGAATACCGTTTGTTTTTGTTGTCATCCCCGGATTTATTCCGGGGACCTATTGTTCAACAAGCAATGAAGCTTAAAGCGTTGCACGATGGGTCCGCGCAACAAGTGCGGGGATGACAAAAGTTTGGGTGTAGAATTCAGCCCAGCAGCGCCTTCACGATTCCGCCGGCCTTGGCCATGTCCATCTGGCCGGCGTACTTCGCCTTCAGCTCCGCCATCACCTTGCCCATGTCTTTCACGCTCGCAGCACCCACCGCCTTGATGACGTCCGCCACCACGGCCTTGGCCTCGTCGTCCGACAATTGCTTCGGCATGAAGGACTGGATGATGGCGATCTCGTCGCGCTCGTTCTGGGCGAGTTCCGGCCTGCCGCCCTGCTCGTAGACGGCGGCTGATTCCTGGCGCTGCTTCACCATCTTGGCGAAAAGCTCGGCGATAGCGGTGTCGGCCGTGAGCGCGGAGTCATGCCCGTCGGTGCGGCTGTTGATGTCCTTGTCCTTGATGGCGGACGACATGAGGCGGAGCGTCGACAGGCGCTTCTTGTCGCCCGATTTCATGGCATCCTTGGTGGCGGCTGATATGTCTTCGCGCAGGCCCATGGCTTGGTGTCTCCGGTCGAGTCGATTGTGAGGCCACCCATGTAGAGCCGATCATGCCCTATCGCAACCTTGACGGCTGGGCCCCCTTCCCCTAACCAGCCTCAAATTCCGGAGACTCCGCCATGCCCGCAAAGAAGCCTGTGAAGGCGAAGAAACCCGCACGCCCCCAGTTCGGCGACTGGGATCAGCCGCGCGTGACGGCGCTCCTCGTGCTGGCGGACGGCACGGTGATCGAGGGCTTCGGCGTGGGTGCTGAAGGAGAAGCGGTGGGCGAGGTGTGCTTCAACACCGCGATGACCGGCTATCAGGAAGTCCTCACCGACCCCTCCTACGCAGGGCAAATCGTGACCTTCACCTTCCCGCATGTCGGCAACGTCGGCACCAATGACGAGGACATCGAGACGACGAACCTCGCGGCTTCCGCAGGCGTCGTCGGCTGTATCGTCAAAGAGCCGATCACCGAGCCCGCCAACTACCGCTCCGCCAGGCATTTCGACAAGTGGCTGAAGGCCCGCAACATCATCGGCCTCTCCGGCATCGACACCCGCGCCCTGACCGCCCGCATTCGCGAAAACGGCATGCCGAACGGCGTGATCGCCCACAACGCCAAGGGCAAGTTCGACCTGCCCAAGCTGAAGAAGATGGCCGCCGCCTGGCCGGGCCTTGTGGGAATGGACCTCGCGAAGGACGTCTCTCTCACCCAGCGCATGGAATGGGACGAGAAGCTGTGGGACTGGAAGGACGGCTATACCCGGAGCGAGAACGGCCCCTTCAAGGTGGTGGCGGTGGATTATGGCCTGAAGCGCAACATCCTGCGCTGCCTCACCTCCGCCGGCTGCGACGTGACGGTGGTGCCCGCGACGACGAAAGCCGAGGACATCCTCGCCATGAACCCCGATGGCGTGTTCCTTTCCAACGGCCCCGGCGACCCGGCGGCGACGGGCGAATATGCTGTCCCTGAAATCCGCAAGCTGGTCGATAGCGGCAAGCCCCTCTTCGGCATCTGCCTCGGCCACCAGATGCTGGGGATCGCCCTTGGTGCGAAGACCCAGAAGATGCATCAGGGCCATCACGGCGCCAATCATCCGGTGAAGGACTTTACCACCAACAAAGTGGAAATCGTCTCGATGAACCACGGCTTCGCGGTGGACCGCGACAGCCTTCCGCAAGGCGTTGTCGAAACCCATGTCTCGCTGTTCGACGGTTCGAACGCCGGCATCGCGCTGGAGGGAAAGCCGGTGTTCAGCGTGCAGCATCACCCCGAAGCCTCGCCCGGCCCGCAGGACAGCCACTATCTGTTTCACCGCTTCGTGGACATGATGGAGAAGGCGAAACCGGTCTGATTGGCACCGGCGATGATCTTTTATGCCGAACGCCATCTGATTCTGGTCAACCGCCCCGGCTGGCAGCGGGTTGCCGATTTCGAGGCGATCAAGGCGCGGATCGAAGCCAGCGCCGGCGACATCGAGGTCTTCATCGCCACCACCGAGTCGCGCCATCCGGTGCTGCGCAAGAGGGCGGCCAGACGCCCGACGCTGGTCGTCTCGCCATCGCCTCTGGGCGAGTTCCGCGCCGAGCGCGGCAAGATACTCTGTGGGCGGACGATTGAGAAGGACGAGCAGCTTCACCGTCTGCGCGAGGTCGGAATCCCTGTGCCGCTCTCGGAAATCCTGACGCCGGAAACGAGGCTCGATCCCGCCATCTGGGGCCCCGCCGTTCTCCTGAAGCCGCTGGGATATGACTGGACCTCGAAAGGCAAGGGCATCGCGCTGGTGCCGACGGCGAAGCTGCGCTACCGCCCGCCGGAGGAATATCCCGAGCGTCACCCCGGCCGCCATACGCCCTTCATGGTGCAAAGCTTCATCGACACGGGCCCCTGCGTCAGCGCCTATCGCGTCAACACGCTGCTGGGCGAGGCGCTCTACTGCATGCACACCGAACTGCTGGCGCCGCGCGCCGCCTTCGATGAACTGGGAGACGGCATCGAAAGCCGCACGCTTGCTACCAACGCCGCGACCAAGGTGCCGCGGCGGCGGCGCATGGCCGATGATGCCGATGTGCTGGCCCTGGCGCGAGCCTGCCGCGCGGCCTATCCGGATGTGCCGGTGATGGGCGTCGACATTCTGCGCGACGTACGCGACGGCTCGCTTCATGTGCTCGAACTCAACACTGCAAGCGACACCTGGCATATCTCTTCCACGTCCTTCGACGGCGACCGTACGGGAGACATCACCTACGAACTGATGGCAGGCCAGTTCGGCGCATGGGACGTGGCGGCCCGCGTGCTGATCGAGGCCACCCGCGCTCTGGCACTGTAAGCGGCCAGCCTCGGTGGCATGACGTGCTTGATCGGGCGCTTCGTGGGCGATAGGACATCACGCAGGGATAGCGACCTCCTCCGCCTGCGGACGAGGACGAGTATTGACAGGATTTCCCATGCTGACCTGCGGAATCGATATCGGCTCCACCAACGTGAAGGTGGTGCTGGCCGATGATGAGGGCCGCGCCCGCTGGGTGAAATCGGTGGCCTCGCCGCGCCGTCATGACGGTGTCGGCATCGCGACCGACGCCGCGCAGATGGTGGCGCTGCTGGAAGACCTGATCATCCTCGGCTGGCGCGAGGTGGGCGGCGGCAAGCCCCTGGCGGCGATCGCGGCGGCAGGGATCGGCGAGGATGGCGTTTGCGCTGACCAATACCTGCAATCGCTCGGTCTCGTCATCCCGTGGTTCGACAAGCGGGCGCTGCCGGACGTGGCCGCCTTCAGCGAACGCTTCGCGCTGACTCGCAATGACTTCCACACCACCGCGGGCAAGTGGATGTGGATGCGGCAGCACCGCGCGGAAGAAATCGGCGGTGCGAAGCTCTGGATCACGCTCACCGATTACGCATCCTCGCTGTGGTGCGGCGCGCCCTTCATGTGCGAAACGCTGGCGGCGCGCACCGGCTGCTATGACGTCTTCGCACGGCGCTGGGACAAGGCCGCACTGGCCTTCGCCAAGGCCCCGCCCCTGCCCCGCCTGCTGAAGGCCGGGGCGGTGGCGGGAACAGTCTCGGGCGGCCGCCTGATGGAGTCAGGAGCGGCTTCCGCCTCGACACTGATCGTCGCCGGCGGCCATGACCATCCGATTGCATCTTCCGCCGTCCAGCGCATCGACTCCCGCGCCCGGATCGACTCGCTCGGCACCGCCAACGCGATCTATGGCGAGACGCGGATGCCGGATCCGCCGCTCGCCGGCACCGGGCTTGAGGCGACAGTTCCGGCGCTGGGCGGCGATGGCGTGGCGCTGATCGGCGTCACCGAATTCTCCGCAACGCTGCTCGACAGCTTTGGCGGCGAAGCGGCGGTGCGGAAATTGCTCGACGTGGCGCGGCTGCCGGGCGCGCCGCTGCAGGAAGGCCAGGATGATGCCGCGCGGCTGCGCGGGCTTCTCGAACGGATGGCGCTGCGGGCCAGGCGCTATTTCGACGCGATGGACCGGATCGGCGTGCCCCATGGCCCCATTCATGCAACCGGCGGCTGGGCGCGCTCGACTGCACTTGTCGAACTGCGGGCCAGCGTCTTCCGCGAGCCGGTGACGGTCGTCGACGAGCCCGAGCTGACCGCACTTTCGGCGGCACTCCTGGCGCTCGAAGCAGCGAGCGGCGAAGCGGCACCGCCCGCTGCGCTCGCCGGCGTTCACGTCGTCGACCCGCTGGGGCGCTGGTCGGAGGCCTATGCCGGCTTGTGAACTGCGGCATTTCGGTCTTTGATCGCCCGATCATGCGACAACATGCCGAACGCCACCTCGTTCTCGTCAACCGGCCGCGCTGGCAGGCGATCGAGGATTTCGAGGAGATCAAGGCGAAGGTCGAGGCCAGGGCGCCCGATATCGAAGTCTTCATCGTAACGGCCACAGCCCGCCATAGCGTGCAGCGGAAGAAGGCGGCAAGGCGCCCGAGCCTCGTCGTCTCGCCCTCACCGCTCGGCGAATTCGCGCCGGACCGGGGCCGGATCCTCCGTGGCCGGATCATTCCCAAGGATGCCCAGCTGCGGCGGTTGCGGCAACTGGGCATCCCGGTTCCGATGTCGGAAATCCTGACCCCGGGCACGCGCCTCGATCCCGCCCTCTGGGGACCGGTGCTGCTGCTGAAACCACTGGGTCAGAGGTGGACGTCCCACGGGCTCGGCATGTCGCTGGTGCCGACGGAGAAGCTGCGCTACCGCCCGCCGCAGGATTATCCGGCGGACCATCCCGGCCGGCACACGCCCTTTATGGTGCAAAACTTCATCGACACGGGGAAACATGCGGGCTGCTACCGCGTCAACACGCTCCTCGGGCGTCCGTTGTATTCGACCTATATCGAACTCCCTGAGCCCCGCGTCGACCTCGCGAACCTGACGGACGAGAATCCGGTCACGCCGATCGCGTCCAATTCGACGGCCTTCGGCCCGCGGCGGCGGCGCTATGTCGAGGATCCTGAAATTCTCGATCTGGCATTCCGCTGCCATGGAGCATACCCCGATGTGCCCGTGATGGGGGTCGACATCCTGCGCGATGTCAATACCGGTAAGCTTTATGTGCTCGAACTTAACACCGGAAGCGATACTTGGCACATTTCGTCCGATTATTTCGCGCCCAACCGCGTGGGCGAGAACACGCGCGAAAGGATGATCGCCCAGTTCGGCGCCTGGGATGTTGCGGCGGACGCTCTGATCGAACATACGCGGCGCTTCGCCATCTGAATTCCGCAGCCCCCGATGTCATCCGCAGGAAACCTGTGCTGGCTTGTGAAAGACGGTGTTTCCGCATTTAATCGCCCGATCATGCCACTCTATGCCGAACGTCATCTCGTTCTCGTCAACCGGCCGGGCTGGCAGGCGATAAGGGACTTCGAAGAGATCAAGGCCCGGGTGGAAGCCACGGCGCCCGACATCGAGGTCTTCATCGTGACAACCGATGCGCGCCACAGCGTGCAGCGGAAAAAGGCCGCGAAACGCCCGAGCCTCGTCGTCTCTCCTTCCCCGCTTGGCGAATTCGAGCCGGAACGCGGGCGTGTCCTTCGTGGCCGGACGATTGCGAAGGACGTGCAGTTGAAACGCCTGAAGGAGATCGGCATTCCGGTGCCGATGTGGGATATCCTCACGCCCGGCACGAAGCTCGACCCGGCCCTGTGGGGGCCCGTGGTGCTGTTGAAGCCGCTGGGTTACGAATGGACGTCGAAAGGGCTTGGCATGTCGCTGGTGCCGACGGAGAAGCTCCGCTACCGCCCGCCTGAGGAATATCCCCCCGAACATCCCGGGCGGCATACGCCGTTTCTCGTCCAGAGTTTTATCGATACCGGAAGCCATGCCGGAAGCTATCGCGTCAACACGTTGTTGGGCGCTCCGCTCTACAGCGTATTCATCGAACTCGAACGGCCGCGCATCGATCTCGCGGACTTGAGGGAGGAAACCGCATCGGAGGCGATCGCCACGAATTCATCGACGGTGGGCACAAGGCAGCGCTGGATGGCCGATGACAAGGATGTGCTCGATCTGGCGCGGCGCTGCCATGACGCCTATCCGGACGTGCCGCTGATGGGCATCGACATCCTGCGCGACGTTCATACGGGAAGGCTCTATGTCCTGGAACTCAATACCGCCAGCGATACCTGGCACATCTCTTCCCGGTTCTATGCGCACTTCCGCAACGGCGAGATCACGCAGGAGAAAATGATCGCCCAGTTCGGCGCCTGGGATGTTGCGGCAGACGCTCTGATCGAACATACACGTCGTCTCGCCATTTGATTTCAGGAATTGCTCATGTCCTTTGCCAGTCTCGATGCCCTCTGCCGCCGTCTCGAAGCCCTTGACCATGCGCAAGCCATGCTGGGCGTGGACGAGGCCGTGAACATGCCCGACGGCGGCGGCGAGAAGCGCGCCGACGCGATGGCCGCATTGGCCGGCATGTCGCATGAGATGGCCTCTGCGCCGCATATCGCGGAGTGGATCGACAAGGCGGAAACGGAAGACCTCGACGAGGCCCAACAGGCCGCGGTGCGCGAGTTCAGGCGCAGCTATGTGAACCTCACCTGCCTCACCTCCGAGTTCGTTGGCCGGCAGGTGAATGCGCGGATCAGGAGCGAGCAATTATGGCGCGCGCTGCGGCCGAAGGGGGACTGGAAGGATTTCCTGCCCTCGTTTGAAAACATCGTGGCATTGGCGCGCGAGGAAGCCCAGATGCGCGCCGCCGTGCTGCGGCTCGACCCCTATGACGCGATGATCGAGCAATATGATCCGGGCAGCCGCGCCGATGAGATTGCCAAGGTGTTTGCGGATCTGAAGAGCTTCCTGAAGGGCTTCATTCCGAAGGCGCTGGAGGCGCAAGCGGAGCGCCGTGCGAAGCGGCCGCTGAAACCATTCAACGCCACCTTCCCGATCGAGAA
This sequence comes from bacterium, assembly GCA_022842165.1. Taxonomy (GTDB): domain Bacteria; phylum Pseudomonadota; class Alphaproteobacteria; order Rhizobiales; family Aestuariivirgaceae; genus Aestuariivirga. The sequence continues at coordinate 2,153 of JALHQC010000061.1, read as the reverse complement.
GCAGAAGGCGCTGGGCTTGTCGCTGATGCGGGCGATCGGCTTCGACTTCAACCATGGCCGTCTCGATATCTCGCATCATCCCTTCTGCGGCGGCGTGCCGAGCGATGTGCGAATGACGACGCGCTACCGCTCGGACGAATTCCTGTCCTCCCTCATGGGCATCCTGCACGAGACGGGCCACGGGCTTTATGAGCAGAACCTGCCCAAGGACCTGAGCCCCTGGCCAAGTGCCAAGGCGCGCGGCATGGCGGCGCATGAGAGCCAGAGCCTGTTCCAGGAAATGCAGCTGTCGCGCCGCCGCGAGTTCTGGGAATTTGCCCTGCCATTGGCGAAGCAGCATCTGGGCGCGGAGCATTTCAAGGGCTTCGAGGTGGACGACATGCTGGCGCATGTGCACCGCGTGGAGCGCGGTTTCATCCGCGTCGATGCCGACGAGGCGACCTATCCGCTGCATGTGATCCTGCGCTTCGAACTGGAACAGGAGCTGATCTCGGGCAAGCTAGCGGCGAAGGATGTGCCCGAAGCCTGGGACGCGAAGATGCGCGACTATCTCGGCCTCTCGACCATCGGCAATCCGAAAGACGGCCCGATGCAGGACGTGCACTGGCCTTCCGGCGCGTTTGGCTATTTCCCGAGCTATACGCTGGGCGCCATGATGGCTGCCCAGCAATGGGCGGCACTCTCACGCACGCATCCGACGGTGAGCGACGACATCCGGCGGGGCGACTTCACCGCCATCAACGACTGGCGGCGAACCAACATCTGGTCGAAGGCGTCCACGCTCTCGACGCCGGAACTGATGCGGCAGGCCACGGGCGAACCATTGTCAGCCAGGCACTTCGAGGCGCATTTGAAAGAACGCTATCTCTGACACCGTTCCAACTCTCTCCAGCACCGGCCCTGAGCCGGTGACCCAGACTTGCCGCATATAAGAGCGTTGAAAGTCTGGGTGGCCGGGTCAGGCCCGGCCATGGAGAGATTTGCAGCGAATGCCAATCATCCACGCGATGTCTTCGGGCCGCGCTGCAAAATGAGTTGCGCGATGACGAGGAGGGCAAAGGATGTCAGCAGCACCACGGTGCCCACCGCGTTAATCTCCGGCGTCACGCCGCGGCGGATCGACGAGAAGATGTAGATCGGCAGCGTCACATCCGGCCCCGCCACGAAATAGGCGATGATGAAATCCTCGAACGAGAAGGTGAAGGCGAGGAGGAAGCCTGCGAGGATGGCGGGCGCTAGCAGCGGCAGCACCACCTGCCGGAACGTACCGAGCGGCGTGGCGTAAAGATCTTCCGAGGCTTCGACGAGGCTGCGGTCCATGCCCTGCAATCTCGCGCGCACGAGAAGCGCCACCACCGCGATGTTGAACAGCACATGCGCGGCGATCACCGCCCACGCGCCCATTTCCAGCCGGATGTTCCAGATAGTTTGCAGCCACGGGTTCACCGCATCGAAAACTGAGACGAAGGCGATGAGCGTCGAGATGCCGATGACGATGCCCGGCACCATGATGGCGATGTAGATCAGCGCATCGAAGAAGGATCTGAGCCAGCCCTTGACGCGCTCCAGCCCCAGGGCGGTGAGCGTGCCGATGATGGCGGAGAGAAATGCGGTGGCAAGCGCGATGAACACGCTGGTTCTCAGCGCCTCCATCATGAGGGGATTGTTGAAGGCCTTCGCGTACCATTCGAGTGAGAAGCCCTGCCACACCATGCTCTGCCGGCCCGCATTGAAGGAGCCGCCGACGATGAACAGGATCGGCGCATAAAGGAAGATGTAGATGAGGATGGCGTAGATGCGCATGGGGTCTACACCAGTGCCGCGCGGCGCTGGTCGGTGCGGCCCAGCACGAAGCGCATGTAGAAGAAGATGGTGACGAACATGATGACGACGAGCGCCACCGAGACGGCAGCGCCAAACGGCCAGTTGCGCGACTGCAGGAACAGGTCCACCAGCGCATTGCCGATGAAGAACACCTTTCCGCCGCCAAGGTATTGCGGAAGAATGTAGTCGCCCATCAGCAGGATGAACACCAGCATCGAGCCCATGGCGACGCCCGGCAGCGCCAGCGGCAGCGTGACCTGAAAGAAGGTGCGGATGGGCGTGGCGCCGAGATCGGCGGACGCCTCCAGCAGCCGCTTGTCGAGCTTTTC
>JALHQC010000060.1 GCA_022842165.1 bacterium | reverse complement strand
CTGGACGATGCGGATCACGCGGCTCTCGACAAGGCATTTCCCCCGCCCCGGCAGAAGCAGGGCCTCGCGATGACGTGAGCCGGAAAGGCTTGCGTTATCGTCCGCTTGCTCTAATTCCTCCTTCCCATGACCACGACGCCACAGGATCTGGCCGGAGCCGTGCTCACCATCGACCTGGTGGCGCTGAAGGACAACTGGCGCCTGCTTTCGAAGCGCGCCGGTGCTGCCGAATGTGGTGCCGCGGTCAAGGGCAATGCCTATGGTCTGGGGATCGAGCCCGTGGCGCTGGCCCTGTGGGAGGCGGGCTGCCGCGCCTATTTCGTGGCGCGCCCGAAAGAGGGCGAGGAGCTTCGCGTCATATTGCCGGAAGCGACGATCTATGTGCTGGACGGGCTGTTTGCGGGACAGGCCGAATTCTATGCCAAGCTGAACCTGTGCCCCGCGCTGATCTCGATTGAGGAAGCGCGCGAATGGGCAAGCTTCGGCCGCGCCTATGGCCGGAAACTCCCCTGCGCGCTGCATGTCGACACCGGCATCAACCGGCTGGGCTTTTCAAAACCGGAGTTCGACGCGCTGCTGGATGACGCCTTCACCATGGAAGGCCTCAACGTCTCGCTACTGATGAGTCATCTTGCCTGCGCCGATGATCCGCCGCATCCGCTGAATGAGAAGCAGGCCGAAATGTTCGCCGCATTGCGCGGCAGGCTTCCGGGTGTGAAGGCGAGTCTTGCGAATTCCAGCGGCATCTTCCTGGGCGACAGCTTCACGCATGACCTCGTGCGCCCCGGCATCGCGCTTTATGGCGGCAACCCCACGCCGGGTTCGCCAAATCCGATGCGGGCGGTCGCGCACCTCGAAGGTGCCGTGATGCAGGTGCGGAATGTGAAGCCGGGAGAGACCGTGGGCTATGGTGCGACATGGGAGGCACAGCGCCCAAGCCGCATCGCCGTCCTCGGTGCCGGTTACAAGGATGGCGTGCCACGGGCACTGTCATCGAAGCAGGTTGATGGTCCGGCGCAGGTCTTCATCAATGGCAGGCGCTGCCCGGTCATCGGCCGCGTCTCGATGGACATGCTGGCCGCCGACATCACCGGCCTGATGCCGCATTCGGTGGTGCGCGGCACACGGGCAGAGATTTTGGGATCGAACATCCTGATCGATGAAGCCGCTTCCTGGGCCGGAACAATTTCCTACGAGTTGCTCACTCGCCTCGGCAGCCGCTATGCACGGCTCTACTCGGGCCTCGAATCGGACGGCAGCACTTGAACATCCTCGCTCACATCGGCCGCGCGACACTTTCACTGCTGATGGAAATCGGCCGCGTGGCGCTGTTCCTGAAGGATGGCTTGCTGCAGGGCCTGACGCCGAAGATCTACATCCGCCAGATCCTCGAGCAGATGATGCGGATCGGCTATTTCTCGCTGCCGGTCGTCGGCCTCACCGCCTTCTTCACCGGCGGCGCTCTGGCATTGCAGATTTATCAAGGCTCGTCTCCCGCAACGGCGGGAACGCTCGTGCCCAACATCGTGGCGCTCGGCATCACGCGCGAACTGGGGCCTGTTCTGGCGGCCTTGATGGTGGCGGGCCGCGTTGGCGCTTCAATTGCCGCCGAACTCGGCACCATGCGGGTGACCGAGCAGATCGACGCGCTAGTGACGCTGGCGACCAACCCGTTCAAGTATTTGGTTGGCCCCCGCATCGTCGCCGCAGTCGTCACGCTGCCGCTGCTGGTGGCGATTGGCGACACGATCGGCATCATGGGCGGCTATGTCATCGGCACGCGCACGCTGGGCTTCAATGGTGCCGCCTATATCAAGACCACGGCAGATTTCCTGTCGCTGGACGATGTAACGTCCGGCCTCATCAAGGCCGCCGTCTTCGGCTTCATCATCGCGGTGATGGGCTGCTACCACGGCTTCAATTCGAAGGGCGGCGCGCAAGGCGTCGGCCGCGCCACGACGAATGCGGTGGTCTCCGCCGCGATCCTCATCCTCGCCGCCAACTTCGCGCTCACCTCGCTGCTGTTCGGAAACTGACGCAATGGCCGAGGCTCACATCGTTCTTGAAAATGTCCGCAAGAGCTTCGGGCCGAAGCAGGTGCTGAACGGCGTGAACCTGAGCGTACCGAAGGGCCATTCGCTCGTCGTGATCGGCGGATCGGGCACCGGAAAGTCCGTGATGCTGAAATGCATCCTGGGGATTCTGCACGCCGACTCTGGCGCCATCCGCGTGGCGGGCGAAAACGTGCTGGGCCTCAAGGGCAGCGCGCGCGACGAATATCTTCTGCGCTTCGGCATGCTGTTCCAGGGTGCGGCGCTGTTCGACTCGCTGAGCGTGTGGGAAAATGTCGCCTTCGGATTGATCCAGGGCCGCCACATGGCGAGGGCGAAGGCAAAGGACATCGCCATCGAGAAGCTGGGCCAGGTGGGCCTGGGCGCCGATGTGGGCCAGCTTTACCCCGCCGAACTCTCGGGCGGCATGCAGAAGCGCGTCGGGCTGGCGCGCGCCATCGCCGCCGACCCCGAAATCATCTTTTTCGATGAGCCGACCACGGGCCTCGACCCCATCATGGCGGATGTCATCAACAACCTCATCGTCGACTGCGTGAAGCGCCTGGGCGCCACGACAATCTCGATCACCCACGACATGGCGAGTGCCCGCAAGATCGCCGATGACATCGCCATGATCTATCGCGGCGAGATCCTCTGGCAAGGCCCGGCGAAGTCGATCGACACCAGCGGCAACGCGCATGTGGATCAGTTCATCCACGGAAAAGCCGAAGGCCCGATCCAGATGGACGTGCTGAAGCCTTAGAATTCTGAGTCTGCGGAAAGGCCCCCTCACCCTGCCCTCTCCCCCGCCGGGGGAGAGGGGTATATCGTAGAGCCCCCTCTCCCACACGCATGTGGGGGAGAGGGTTGGGGTGAGGGGGTATCGCCATGGTTTCGGACAATACGAGGAAGACGCGAAAGCAACGCGCGCCGCTCAAGACTTTTGCCAAGCAGATGCGCCGTGAGCCGACAGCGGCTGAACTGAAATTCTGGTATCAAGTGCGAGATCGGCGGCTTGAAGGCTTCAAGTTCAAGCGGCAAGTTCCGATCGGCCCCTTCATAGCTGATTTCGTCTGCATCGAACGGCGGATCATTGTGGAGATCGACGGCGGACAGAACTCAGGATCGATGCGCGACGAGAAACGCGATGCATTTCTCAGTTCGGAAGGCTATCGCGTCATGAGGTTCTGGAACGCTGACGTGCTAACAAATATGTCCGGCGTCATCGACATGGTGATCGCTGCGCTCGCGGCTTCCCCTCACCCTGCCCTCTCAGCTGCCAGGGGAGAGGAGCACCACTAAAAAAGAAAGGCCGCCTTCGCGAGCGGCCTTTCCGTGAGATGCGTCTGGAGGCATCCCTGTCCGTTGCGTCAGCCTTGCGTCTCCGCACAGGTGACGATCCGCTTGGAATGGGCTCCAGACACAGTGAACTCACTCGACATCGGATCACCTCCTTTCATTGTTGATACTGGGATGCAAGGTGGGGGCTTGCCGGGCCTTCGTCAAGCGGGCATTTTCTGATGATCAGGAAAAGGATTGCCCCATGACGTCTGCCGACATCATCATCACCAACGCCAGAGTTCTCACCATGGATGGCGCGGCCCCCCGCGCCTCCGCACTGGCGATTGCCGGAAACCGCATCCTCCGCGCCGGCTCCAGCGATGATGTGGCGGGGCTGAAGGCGAAGCACACGCGGATGATCGATGCACAGATGAAGACGGTGATGCCCGGCATCATCGAAGGCCATGTGCATCTGTTCGGCGGATCGGTCGAACTCGATACCCTGATGCTCAACGGGATCAATGGCTTCGCGGCGATTGCGGAATCGGTTTCTCAATACCGCAATCAGCGCCCGAACGATCCCGTGCTACTGGCCACCGGCATCGCGCATGGGTCCTTCGGAGAGCCCATCACCCGGCAGATTCTCGACCGGATCGTATCCGACATTCCCTTCATCATCGGCTGCTTCGACCATCACACCATGTGGGCGAACACCAAGGCACTGGAAGCCGCCGGCATCATGAAGGGCCGCAAGCTTCCCGTCGGCAATGAGATCGTGCTCGACCACAACGGCATCGCCACCGGCGAGTTGCTGGAGCCCGCCGCCTATATGCTGGTGCAGGCGCTGACGCCGACCGGCGGGCGCGAATGGCTGGGCATGACGACGGGCGAAAACCCCAACCCGCCCGCGACCAAAGCCCAGCGCGAGCTTGACATGAAGTTCTTCCAACAGGGGATCGCCCATGCGGCGTCCCTCGGCATCACCTCGATGCACAACATGGATGGCAACTGGTACCAGCTTGAGCTGCTACAGGCGCTCCTCGACAGGAACGAGTTGAACGCGCGCGTCGAGATTCCCTTCCACCACAAGAATTTCTTCGAAACCTCGCGAGTCGATGAAGCAGTCGAGATGCGGGCGAAATACCAGGGCGACATGCTCCACTGCGACCGGGTGAAGCTGTTCATCGACGGCGTGCTCGAAACCTATACCGCACTGATGCTCGAGGGCTATCCGGACCAGCCGGAGAACATGGGAGCCCCCCTCTTCACGGCGGAGGAATTCAACGCTGTGGTGGCCCGCGCCGACCGGCACGGCCTGCAGATCTCGACTCACGCCATTGCCGATGGCGCGGTGCGCCGCACGCTCGATGGCTATGAGAATGCGATACGCGAAAACGGCCGGCGCGATTCCCGCCACCGCATCGAGCATATCGAGATGATCGATCCCAAGGATGTGCCGCGCCTTAAGGAGCTTGGCGTCATCGCCTCGCTGCAGCCCATCGCGGGCGTGGGCGTTCCCGGAAATCCGGTGGAGCCGATCCTGAGCCGGGTGGGTGACAAGCTGCCCTATGCCTATGCATGGCAGACTTTGCGCGAGGCGGGCGCCACCATCGCCTTCTCCTCCGACTGGCCGGTGGCGCCGTTGAGCCCCTTCCTCGGCATGCAGGCGGCAATGACGGCGGTGCCGCTCCGCCCCGATTGCCCACCCCAGGCGCAGAGCCTGATGGATACGCTCCATGCCTTTACGGCAGCCGGCGCCTACATGGAATTCCGCGAAGATCGCAAGGGCACACTGAAAGAGGGCTATCTCGCTGACGTCGTGGTGCTCGATGCCGACATGGAAGCGACACCCGCCGACCAGATCGCCGCCGTGCGGCCCACAGTCACGATCTGCGACGGGCGGGTGACGTTCGAGGCCTGAGGCGCCTGACCTGTCGCCCGGCGGTTTTACCCGCCAGGCTGAGGCGCAGGACTTATTCCGCTGCGAAGCAGTAGAAATAGCCGTTGCCGCCGGTCTTCTTCAGCGCATCCGCGCTGCAGCCGGCCGAGCCGTGGGACGAATTCCACGAAGTCATGTGGCGCGTGTCCTTGAGGCCGATGCGGTCATGATGGCCGACGATGGCCGAGCCTTCGGCATTGCTCGTCCAGTTCTTGCAGGTCGTGTCGCCGCCCGCCGTCGAATACATGCCCAACGGATCGGAGCCCGTCAGCACGTCGTGCTCGTTGGGGTCGTCTCCCCTGCCCTTTACAACTTCGCCCTTTTCGGTGAGGGCCGTTTCCTTGGTGACGTTGGTCTTGTCGGAATGCAGCTCCTCGACCGAATTGGCGACGACCACGCCCTTCACGTTCTGCCATGGACCCTTGCCGATCCGGTCACGTGCGTTGACGCCGGCCTCGCCCTGGGGTGCGGTGGTCGAAAGATAGGCCTTCCAATTGGTCTTGGGTGAACCCGCAGCCTTGGCAAGCGCGGAGCAATGCGCGTCCGCCCCTTCAAGGCCGCCGAGATTGGCGCCATCGCCCTTGCCCGCGCTGGTGACGAAGAACGACATCGACGCGGCATCGGCCAGGGCAGGAACACTGGGCACAGCCAGTAGCGTTGCGGATGCGAGAACCGGCGCGGCAATCCATTTGAACATCATGACCTCCACTGTAAAACGGCGCCATCCAGCGGGCGCCTGTCTTTTGCTACGCCGGAAGCGAAGGGTTTCATCCATCACGGTCGCGTGGGCAGCACGAGCCGCTTTCAGGGCAGCATGATCCGGGCAACCAGCGGCAGGTGGTCGGAGCCCGCCGGACTGCCGATACGCACGTCCGCCGCCGCCCCTTCCGGCAGCAGCACATGGTCGATGGGAAGGAACGGCCAGGGCGGCAGCCGGATGGCATCGAGCTTCAGGGTGAGGCGGAGGCCGGGCGCCAGATGCGTTGACGTCATCTGGGTGACGCGGGCCAGCGAATTGGACCACGGCGCGGAATTGAAATCGCCCCCGATGATCAGGGGCTGCGGCAGCGCGCGGAACACCGGTTCCAGTTCGCTGATGCTCGAGGCCTGCCGGTAAGGCCATGGCCACGGGAGATGCAGGCTGGCAACCGTGACCTCGCGGCCCTCGACATTGAGCCGGAGCCAGCCGAAACCATTCCGCGGGGCGCAGCCATCGCCGACCGACGGCCAGCGCGACAGCACGCCCACCCCGGCATAGCCGCAGAAGCGCTGATAGGGATACTCTGCTTCCAGCCTCTGCATGATGATGGCGGTGTTGCGCGGGGCTACTTCCTGCAGCGTCACGGCATCGGCGTTGACGGCCTTGATCTGCGCGATGATCACCTCGGGCGTCGGGTTCTTGTAGAGCGTGTTGAACTGCACCAGCGTGAAAACCCGCCCGGAACCCGAAGGCAAGCTGGCAGGCCCGGCAACCGGTGCCATGGCAGCTAGCCCGGCCGCCGTGGCCGCCGCGGATAAACTGGCCACGCGCCAGCTTTTGAGAAACAGGAGAAGGATCAGGCCGCCAGCCAGCAGCACGCTGTAGTGGAGCCGGAACTGCGCCAGGGCATCGAAGGCGGGATGCACGGCCTGCAGCAGGCTCGCGAGCTGGGCCGCCACAAGACACAGCACACCCAGTTGCACCGTCCGCCGCAGAAAACCCATTCAGCCCCCAGAAAGCAAAGCCGCACGATCAGGCCGAAAGGTGGCAGAATTGCTAATTGCTGCGAAGAAAAAGGAGCGGAGGCCGTCCCGCGCTCCGCTCCTGGTCCGATCAGGCCGCGGATTTCACGGCGATCTTCTGCGCCTTGGATTTCGCCTCGGGCAGCTTTGGCAATGTAACGGTCAGGACGCCCTTGTCAAACGAGGCTTCGACCTTTTCGGCATCGACGTCGCCGGGCAAGGTGAAGGACCGCTCGAACATGCCGTAGGACCGCTCGACAATGTGATAATCCTTCTGCTTGTCGTCCTTCTCTTCCTTTTTCTCGCCCTTGATGGTCAGCCTGCCGTCCTTCAGCTGAACATCAATCTCCTCCGGTTTTACGCCGGGGATTTCGGCGGTCACCTCGATCGCATTCTCGGTCTCGCAGATATTCGCCTTCAGCGCCATTCCGCCCAGCCTGCCGAAGTCCGAGAGCGCCGGCATGCCGCGCCCGAAATCGGAGAACACGCGGTCGACCTCGCGGTGCAGGTTGGAAAACACGTCATTGCCGGACGAGCGTCCGAACAGGTCGGGGAGAAACTGCCTAGCCATTTGAACCTCCATGAGTTGTCCGTTCCCCTGCCAAGGATAATTAGGAACGCCTGCCCGGATTTCCATATGACTTGGGTCAATTCCATTGCGCCTGAGCCAGGCAGGCTGGCGGGCAATCTACTTGGAATTGAACCGCACGGCTGTCTGGAATATAGAGCGTCGTGGCGGCGGCCATCTGCGAGCAAGAGATTCTCGATGACTCGATCCATCATCCATCGCCATAACATCAAGACATGCGGCAAAGGCGACGTGCCGATGCTGTTCCTTCACGGCTATGGTTGCGATCAGAACATGTGGCGCTTCCTGGTTCCCGCCTTCAAGCAGGATTACAGGATCGTGCTTTACGATCTCGCCGGGTCCGGCGGTTCCGACCTGACGGCCTACAGCCGGCGCCGCCACGGCACGCTCCACGGCCACGCCGATGATCTGCTGGAAATCTGCGATGCGTTGGGGCTCGGCGGCGCCGTTGTCGTTGGCCATTCGGTAAGCGCCATGATCTCGGCACTCGCCGCCATCAAGCGGCCGGAGCTTTTTTCGAAGCTGGTCATGATCGGCCCGTCGCCCTGCTACATGAATGACGACGGCTATACCGGCGGCTTCAATCGGGCCGATCTCGAGGGCCTGCTCGAATTCCTCGACAGCAATTTTCTCGGCTGGTCGCGCCAGATCGCACCCGCCATCATGGGCGTTCCGCAGCGCCCGGAACTGGCCGAGGAACTGACCGCCAGCTTCTGCCGGACCGACCCCGAAATTGCCCAGCACTTCGGGAAGGTGACATTCCTGTCCGATCATCGCGCCGATATTGCGGAGCTCGCGGCGCCCACCCTGATCCTGCAATGCTCGGACGACATCGTGGCGCCGGTCGCCGTTGGCGAATGGATGCACCGCGCAATCCCCGATAGCGAACTGGTGGTGATGGAGGCGACCGGGCATTGCCCGCATCTGAGCGCGCCCGAGGAAACCATCCGGAACATGAAAGCCTATCTTGCGTGACCGGTGATCCATCCGGTGAGCCGAGCAGTTCCGGACGCGCCGGGATCGACCTCAACGACGTGCTGGATGAGGCGCCTTGCGGCTTTCTCGTCTGCGATCCGGGCGGCGTCATTCTCGATGCCAACCGGACGTTCAGGATGTGGTCCGGCCGGCCCGGTCGTGAACTGACCTCCGGCCTGCGTTTCCAGGACCTGCTCACCCTGCCGGGGCGCATCTTCTACGAAACCCATTGCGCGCCGCTGCTGCGCATGCAGGGCTTCCTGCGCGAGATCAGCTGCCACATCTCGCGGAGCGACGGCCCTCCCCTGCCGGTGCTGGTCAATTCGAAGCTTCGCTTGGGCGCCGATGGCCGGCCGCATTTGATCTACACCACGGTCTTCGATGCCACCGAGCGGACGAGCTACGAACAGGAATTGCGGCTGGCGAAGAAGCACGCCGATCATCTGGCGGCGATCGTGAAATGGTCGGCCGATGCGATCATCAGCATCGGCCTCGACGGCACCGTGACCACCTGGAACCACGGCGCGGAACAGATGCTGGGCTTCACCGAGGCTGAAGCCATGGGCCGCCAGATCCAGGACTTTGTCGTGCCGCATGAATTCCGTTCCGGCTTCAGCACCCTGATCGCCAAACTTCGCAACGGCAAGGACCACCGCCACGACACCAATTGCCTGCGGAGGGACCGTGCGCCGCTCGATGTGTCGGTGCACTATTCGCCCCTCCTCAACGGCACGGGAACGGTCATCGGTGCGTCGGTCATCTTCCGCGACATCACCGAGCGCGTCAGGAACGAGGATCACATCCGCCTGCTGATGCGCGAGGTCAATCACCGCGCCAAGAACATGCTGAGCATCATCCAGGTTGTTGCGAAGCAGACGGCGGCGACGCTCGACGGCGATGAATTCGTCGCCCGCTTCACCGCCCGCCTGCACAGCATGGCGAAAAACATGGATCTCCTGGTGCACAATGAGTGGACCGGTGTGGCCATGCGCGAACTGGTGTCCGGGCAGCTCGACATCCTGATGGAGGATCACTGCCGCCAGATCCGCATGTCGGGGCCGGATTTCAGGCTGAACGCATCCGCCGCGCAGGCCATCGGCATGGCGCTTCACGAGCTTGCCACCAACGCCTGCAAATACGGCGCGCTGACGGGCGCGGAGGGAAGCGTCGCCATCTCCTGGGATTTGCAGCCGGCGGAGGGGGCGCAGCGCTTCACGATGGAATGGTGCGAAACCGGTGGACCGAAAGCTGCTCCCCCGCAGCACAAGGGCTTCGGGCATACGGTGATGGTCAGGATGGTGCAGGCCGCTCTTGAGGGCGAGGTGGCGATCGACTATGCGCCGGAGGGGTTGGTGTGGAAAGTGACCGCTCCGGTCAAATGGGTTGCCGAGCATCCTGCTCCACGCCGGACCTGATTTCTGGTGGCGCGGAGAGGCCAGCCAGACGCAGTCCACAAACCAGGCCTTGCGTTCCTCTATTGTTCCGCTAGATGAAGGGCATGGCCAAGAACTCCCAATTCGTCTGTCAGTCCTGCGGCGCCGTCTCGTCCAAATGGTCGGGCCGCTGCGACAATTGCGGCGAGTGGAATTCGATTGTCGAGGAACAGGCGGCGGCCCCGCTTTCGGGCTCCAAGGGTGCGGGCCTGCCCAAGGGCAAGCCGTCGCGCCTCGTGGGTTTGCGCGGCGAAACCCCGTCGCCGCCGCGCATTATCACCGGCATCGGCGAGCTGGACCGGGTGGCGGGCGGCGGCTTCGTGCCGGGCTCGGGCGTGCTGATCGGCGGCGATCCCGGCATCGGCAAGTCGACCTTGCTGCTGCAGGCGCTCGCAGCACTGGCGCGGAAGGGCGAGCGCGTCGTCTATATCTCGGGCGAGGAGGCAATTGCCCAGGTGCGGCTCCGCGCACAGCGGCTGGGGCTGGACGATGCCAATGTGCTGCTGGCCACCGAAACCAATGTCTCCGACATCATCGCCACGCTCACCGAGGAAAAGCCCCCCTCCGTCGCGGTGATCGACTCGATCCAGACCCTGTGGTCGCCCACCATCGAGGCCGCCCCCGGCACCGTGTCGCAGTTGAAGGCAGGCTCGGAGGCGCTCATCCGTTTCGCCAAGCAGAAGGGCACCGCCGTGCTGCTGGTCGGCCATGTGACGAAGGACGGCCAGATCGCCGGGCCAAAAGTGGTCGAGCACATGGTCGACGCCGTGCTTTATTTCGAGGGCGACCGCGGCCACCAGTTCCGCATCCTGCGCGCGGTGAAGAACCGCTTCGGCCCGACCGACGAAATCGGCGTCTTTGAAATGTCGGATGGCGGTTTGGCGGAGGTGACGAACCCGTCGCGCCTGTTCATGGGCTCCAACGAGCGGCCGACGCCGGGAACCGCCGTCTTCGCCGGGATGGAGGGAACAAGGCCGCTGCTGATCGAGGTGCAGGCGCTGGTCTCGCCCTCGCCGCTCGGCACGCCGCGCCGGACGACGGTGGGCTGGGATTCGAACCGCCTCGCCATGATTCTCGCCGTGCTCGAAGCCCGCGCCGGGGTGGCGATCGGGCCCAATGATGTTTACCTCAACGTCGCGGGCGGCTTGCGTGTGCGCGAGCCCGCAGCCGACCTTGCGGTGGCAGCAGCGCTCCTCTCGTCGCTGACCGGCACGGTCATCCCGCCCGGTACGGCGGTGTTCGGCGAGGTCGCGCTCTCGGGCTCGATCCGCCCCGTGGGCCAGACGGAGGCCCGCCTCAAGGAAGCCCAGAAGCTGGGCTTGAAGGAAGCAGTGATCGCCGCCTCCGCCGAGCAGCAGGGCATCAAGGGCCTGAAGGTCAAGCCGATGGAGACGATCATGGACCTCGTCGCCTGGTCTGCTGCGCAAGACAAGGGACAACGGAGAATCGCCTAGAAGCTTGGCCAAAACCTTTCTATAAGGTGCGCTGCAACCGGGTTGGCAGAACCCACAGGATCAGGCATGTCATTGACGCTTCTCGATTTCATCCTCATCGGCATCATGCTGGTTTCGGGGCTCTTGGCCCTCATGCGCGGGTTTACTCGCGAGGTCCTCTCGCTCGTCGCCTGGGGCATTGCGGCGGTTGCGGCCTATTTTGCGATCAAGCAGCCGAAGCTCATCGAATTTGCGATGACCAACATTCCCTATCTCGACAAGGAAATCCTCGCGCAGATCGCAGTGGGCGCGGTGGCTTTTGTGATCTCGCTGATCGTCGTCTCGATCGTCAGCGTCAAGATTTCGGATTATGTGGTCGATTCGGCGGCGGGCGCCTTCGACCGGACGCTGGGATTCATCTTCGGCGTGGCGCGGGGTTTTGTCTTCGTCGCCATTGCCTATCTCTTCTATGGCTGGCTCCTGCCCTTCGACAAGCAGGAACCCTGGGTGCGCGAGGCCATGAGCCTGCCGGTGATCAAGTCGACGGGTGAGGCACTGCTCGCCTTCATGCCGCCGGAGATTGCCGATACGCTGTCCAATACCGCGCTCTTGAAGAACCCCGATCAGCCTGCAACGCCAGCGCAACCGGGCCAGCCGGAGAGCGGCTACAAGAACAGCGAGGATCAGGGGCTTGAAAACCTGATCCAGGGAACGGGCGATTCCCAGCAACCCGCATTTGGACAGAGCAATTCGCAATGAGCAGCATTTTCGACACCGAACTCGATGGCGACCGCCTGCGCGAGGAGTGCGGCGTGTTCGGCATTTATGGGCACCCTGATGCGGCGGCGCTGACGGCACTCGGCCTCCACGCGCTGCAGCATCGCGGGCAGGAAGCGGCGGGGATCGTCTCCTTCGACGGCGAGCGTTTCCAGACCGAACGGCGCTTAGGACTCGTCGGCGATCATTTTTCGAGCGGCAAGGTCATCGACCGGCTGCAGGGTTCGATGGCGCTGGGCCATGTGCGCTATTCGACGACGGGGGAGACGATCCTCCGCAACGTGCAGCCGCTGTTTGCCGAACTCGCCGCCGGCGGCCTCGCGGTGGCGCATAACGGCAACCTCACGAATGGCCTGACGCTGCGCCGCGAACTGATCGCCCAGGGCTGCATCTGCCAGTCGACCTCCGACACGGAAGTGATTTTGCATCTCGTCGCGCGCTCGCAGAAGAGCCGCATCGTCGAACGCTATATCGACGCGCTGCGTTCGATCGAGGGAGCCTATGCGCTGGTGGCGCTCACCAACAAAAAGCTCATCGGCGCGCGCGATCCCTTCGGCATCCGGCCGCTGATCCTGGGCGAGTTGAACGGCGCATATATCCTGTGTTCGGAAACCTGCGCGCTCGACATCATCGGCGCCAGGTTCATCCGCGAGATCGAGAATGGCGAAGTGGTCGTCATCTCCGATGAAGGCGTCGAAAGCCTGCGCCCCTTTCCGAAGCAGCCGGCGCGGCCCTGCATCTTCGAATATATCTATTTCTCGCGGCCGGATTCGATGCTGGGCGGCCGCTCGATCTATGAAGTGCGGAAAGCCATGGGCCGTGAACTGGCGCGCGAATCCGCCATCGATGCGGACGTGATCGTGCCCATTCCGGATTCGGGTGTTCCCGCCGCATTGGGCTTCAGCCAGGAAACCGGCATTCCCTTCGAACTCGGCATCATCCGCAACCATTATGTGGGCCGCACCTTCATCGAGCCGACGCAGACCATCCGCTCGCTCGGCGTGAAGCTGAAGCACAATGCCAACCGCGCCGTGGTGAAGGACAAGCGCGTGGTACTGGTGGACGATTCGATCGTGCGCGGCACGACCTCCGTCAAGATCGTGCGCATGATGTATGAGGCGGGCGCAAAGGAAGTCCACATGCGGATTTCGAGCCCGCCCATCAAGCATCCCGATTTCTACGGCATCGACACGCCGGAACAGAAATCGCTTCTGGCCGCCACACATTCCTTGGAAGAGATGCGCGAATACATTGGCGTCGACTCGCTGGCCTTCATCTCGGTGGACGGCATCTACCGCGCCATGGGTTTCGATGGCCGCGACAACAATCGCCCGCAGTTCACCGATCATTGCTTCACCGGCGATTATCCCACCCACCTGACCGACCTTGTCGGTGAATCGAAGAAGCAGCAGCTTTCGCTGCTGGCAGAGGCAGGCTGAATTCCATGACCGGACGTTTGAAGGATCGCGTGGCGCTCGTCACCGGCGCATCGCGGGGGCTGGGCCGTTCGGCGGCCATGGCGCTTGCCAGGGAAGGCGCGCACGTCATCGCGATGGCGCGGACGCAAGGCGGCCTCACCGAGCTTGATGACGAGATCAAAAGTGTGGGCGGCAGCGCGACGCTCGTTCCCGCCGACATGAAAGATTACGACGCCATCGACCGATTGGGCGCTGCCATTTTCGAGCGCTGGAAGCGGCTGGACATTCTGATCGGCAATGCCGGCATCCTCGGCAAGCTCACGCCCATGCCGCATGTCGACCAGAAGATGTGGGACGATGTGATGGCCGTGAACGTCACCTCGAACTATCGCCTGATCCGCTCGCTCGATCCGCTGTTGCGCGCCTCCGACGCGGGCCGCGCGGTGTTCGTCACCTCCGGCCTTGCGCACAAGTGCTGGGCCTATTGGGGTCCCTACTCGATCTCGAAGGCCGCACTCGAAGCCATGGTGAAGACCTATGCGGCGGAAATCGAAACCTCCGCCCTGCGGGTGAACTGCTTCAGCCCCGGCGCGACGCGAACCAAGATGCGCGCCACCGCCATGCCCGGCGAGGATCCTGAAAGCCTTCCGCACCCGGACGATGTGGCAGCCCAGATCGTGCCGATGTGCCTGGGCGACTTCACGGACAATGGCGGCGTCTACAAGTTCGCGCCCGAAGGCCTGTTCAAGCAATTCTGAGGAGCGCGTTTCGATGAGCGATCGCGATATCGTCACGGCCTTCGCAGCGGCGAGGAAGGCGGAAGCGCCGCTCCTGCAGTTGCCCGAAGCGGAAACGCCCGGCCTGAAGCGCGCCTTTGATCTGCAATGCGCCATCACCATGGAACTGGGCTGGGAGCAGATCGGCTGGAAGATCGGCTGTTCCAGCGAGCATGTGCAGAAGGCGCTGAACGCCACCGGCCCCTTCCCCGGCACCATGTTCCGCCACCGCCTTTACAAGTCCGGCGACTATTTCCCCACCGGGCCTGAGAACATGCGCGTGGTGGAACCGGAAGTCGCCTTCACCATGGCGAAGTCGCTGCCGCCAAGGGGCCGGGCCTACAGCCGCGATGAAGTTCTTGATGCCGCAGCATCCGTTCACGTTGCAATCGAGGTCGTGAACCCGCGCACGCCCAACCGCTTCAAGGATCCGGTCAACTGGTTCATCGTCGATGGCGGGCTGAATGAAGGGATCGTGCTGGGCGAGGCGCGGAAACTTCTGAGCCGCGAACAGTTCGCATCACTGAAGGGCGAAGTGAAGTGGAACGGTCGCGCCATGCAGGGCGGCGTTGGTTCAAACGCATTGGGCGGCGGCGATCTGGTGCTGACCTGGATCGCCAATCACCTCAACGAGCACGGCATGGGCCTGAAAGAGGGCGAGATCATCACCACAGGCGTCATTACCGAGTTCTTCTCCGCAGGCCTGGGCGATGCGATCGAAGTGAATTTCGAGCACCTGGGCCGGGTGACGCTGAGGTTTTGATATCATTTGGCTGTCATCCCCGGATTTATTCCGGGGACCCATTTTTCCACACGAGAGATATACCCCTTTGTTGAACGATGGGTCCCCGCAACAAGTGCGGGGATGACAAAGAAATTGATAAAGATGAGCTGGAGAAGCCCTCTACCTGTCCTTGTCGAACGGGTTCTTGCCGCCCCGCAGGCTGAAGCGGATCGGCACGCCCCACAGTTCGAAATCTTTGCGCAAGCCGTTCATCAGATAGCGTTTGTAGCTCTCGGGCATCTTGGAAAGCTGGTTGCCGAAGATGGCAAACGTCGGCGGGCGGGCGTCGGCCTGTG
Organism: bacterium; assembly: GCA_022842165.1. Classification (GTDB taxonomy): domain Bacteria; phylum Pseudomonadota; class Alphaproteobacteria; order Rhizobiales; family Aestuariivirgaceae; genus Aestuariivirga. The sequence goes on along the minus strand of JALHQC010000060.1, from coordinate 9,936 downwards.
TCGCATAGCGGATCTTGATGCGGCGGCCCGATGGTGCCGGCGGCGGATTGCGGGCGATGGCGGCTTCGAGCCAGCGGTTGAGCTGGGCCGTGGTAATGCGGCTGTTCCACTTTTCCATGGCGCCCAGCACGGCTTCCAGCAGCTTGTCGATGCCGCGTTCCTGCTTTGCCGAAATCGTGACGACCGGAACGCCGCGGATTTCCGGTAGCACGTCTTCAAGGTCGCTCTGCACGTCCTTCAGCTTTTTCTGCTTGTCCTCGACCAGGTCCCATTTCGACAGCGCCAGCACCACGGCGCGGCCCTCTTGCGCCACCAGATCACACAGCGTCAGGTCCTGGCGCTCGATCGGCAGCGAGGCATCGATCAGCACGACCACGCATTCGGCAAAGCGGATGGCACGCAGCGCGTCAGACACCGCAAGCTTTTCGATCTTGCCGACGACGCGCGACTTCCGGCGGATGCCGGCTGTGTCCCACAGCTTGATCTTCTGGCCGCGCCACTCGAAGTCGGACGAAATCGCATCGCGCGTGATTCCGGCCTCGGGGCCAGTCAGCATGCGCTCTTCGCCCAGAATGGTGTTTACCAGCGTCGACTTGCCGGCATTGGGCTGGCCGATGATGGCAAGACGCAGCGGCCCGTCCCCGCGCTCGTCGCCTTCCTTGTTGCCGGCTTCCTCCGTATACGGAAGAAGCGCGTCGTAGAGATGGTCGAGGCCTTCGCCATGCTCGGCAGAAATCGGCAGCGGCTCGCCGAAGCCCAGCTCATAGGCCTCGAGCACGCCCTCGTTCTGGCCCCTGCCCTCGGCCTTGTTGGCAACGAGGATGACGGGCTTGCCGCGCCGGCGCACGCGCTCCGCGAATTCGCGGTCGGTGGGTGTCACGCCGGCGCGCGCATCGATGACAAAGAGCACGACGTCCGCATCATCGACGGCGGTTTCGGCTTGCGCACTCATGCGCGCTTCGAGCGATTGGCCCTTGGCGTCGTCGAGCCCCGCGGTATCGAACAGGCGGAAGCGCAGGTCGCCCAGCTTTGCCTCGCCCTCGCGCCGGTCGCGCGTGACGCCCGGCTGATCGTCGACCAGCGCGATCTTGCGGCCGACGAGGCGGTTGAAGAGCGTTGATTTTCCGACATTCGGGCGCCCGAGGATGGCGACGGTCGCCGTCATTGCGGATCGCTGAACGTATCGTCACCCGTGGGCGGTGCGCAGGACGGATCGTCCGCCGGGCACACGGGTTCCACTTCGGCGTCGGCGGGTGGTGCCGGCTGGGCCGTGCTGGTCGAAGCGGTCGATGTGGGGCCTGACTCGGGGAACTTCGCCCGGCCCGGTATGGCGTCCTCGCGCTGGCCCGGAAGCACCGTGTCGTCGACGCTTCCCGTGATCCTGTCGATGGTGCTGCAGCCGCCCAGCATCGCGGCAAGGCTGGCGGCGAGGACGATATTGCCGAACGCCGTCATTTCTGTCCCATCTGTGGCGCCAGGAGGTCGGCCAGCACCATGGCGCGCTGGCGGACACCTGCCGGCGTCTCGGGATCGGCGAGGATCGCCTGAACGTGAGCGTCGGCGGCGGTCATGTTGCCCGAGCGCCAGTGCGCCGCCGCCATGATTTCACGCGCCGTATGCCGCCACGGATTACCGGCCGCGTCGAAGGACTTCACCCGCGCTTCGAGATCGGCGGGCGTTGCCGTATCGGCGAGCGCCAGCGCCGCGCGCATGCGGGCAAGGTCGCGCAGCGCGGCATCGGCCGATTGGTCGAAGGCGACCGCGTCATAAATCGAAAGCGCATCCTCGGTCTTGCCCTGGCTCGCCAGCAGATTGGCCGAACGAAGCCGCGCCAGCGCTGCATAGCCCTGGTGGCCGATCGCCTCGAACTGTTTCCGGGCTTCCTCGGTCTTGCCGTCGGCCGCCAGCTTCGCCGCCGCGAAGAAACTGGCGCCAGCCTCCTGCGACTGCTTCACCTGCCAGTATTGCCAGCCCTTGAAACCCGCGACGCCCGCAATGACGACGAAACACACGGCAATGACGAGATTGCCGAAGCGGGCCCACAATTTCTTGAACTGTTCCTGGCGGACTTCCTCGTCCACCTCGCGAAACAGGGATTCATCGCTCAAAGCTGAAGGCTCCTCGGTTCACCGTAATCGGTAGAGGAGCGGCGTAAATCAGCGGCTAGGCCAAATCAAGGCATTTCCGCCGCCCGGCCGGCGCGGCGCCCGGTTCGCATGGAAGCTGCCGAGCACCCTGAAGCGCTCGTGCCGGAGCAGCAGCATCCACGCTGTTCCGATTGCAGCCGCGCCCGACAGGAAGCCCAGAACCTCGAAGAACATGCATCGATCCCCATGCAGCGATTCCCTCGTTAAGGATTAAGGGGCCAAATGGTTAAGGCTGTCCTAAGGGACGGTTGTGGGCCCGGCGGCATCCAGCACGCGGAACGAGCCGATCATGCCGCCGTCGGCGCGCTCTGCGATCAGGCTGTGGATGGCCCATGTGCCCGGATTGTCGGCCACGAAGGCGAGCGTCGTCACCTCGCCTGGCGGCACCACCACCGTATCGCGCCACAGGCCGGATGGAACCTCGGCGATTTCCTGCCAGGCGTGGCCATGAATATGAAGCGCCTGCGAAAACGCCGTGCGGTTATCGATCTCGAGCAGCACCGTCTCGCCCTTCGGCACCGAAAACATCGGCTCGGGCGAAGGGCCTGCGACGCCGTTCAGCGCCCAGCCCTTGCCGTTTTCGAGAAGCGTGCGGAGATCGCGTTCCTCGCCCATCAGCCGGGCGGACTTCAGCCCGCCCTTGATGCCGCCTTCGATCAGTATGCTGAACGTCTCGGTTTCGGCGAGGCTGGTCAATGGCGGAACCGGATTGCCCGGCAGCGCGAAGTTGTCGTCGATCGGTGGTGCCGCACCGTGCCCGCTGGCCGTGAGGTACGCGATCTCGACCACGTCCTCGAACAGGTCGAGAGCCAGGCGGATATCGCCTTCCTCACCGCTCACCAGCAGGTCGGCACGCTGTCCCGGCGCCAGCAGCAGCGCCTTCTGGTCGAGCGGGGCCGGCGCGAGCGGCTGCCCGTCGCGCGCGATCAGCAGCGGGTCCTGGCCCTTGAACAGCACGCCCATGGCGCGGACATTGGCCACGTTGAGAAGCCGGAGCCTCGTGAAGCGCGAAGGCCTCAGCGGCAGTTGCGGCCGGAAGCGGTTGTTGACGGTGAACCAGTTGCCAAGCCGGCCCTCGCCCACCATGGCTTCCACATTGCCGAAATCACCAGCTATGGCGCCGGCATCGTCCAGCTTCCAGTCGTCGAGCACCAGCACCATGTCGTCGAAAGCGGCCAGGGGCTGCGCCTCCTCGACGATCAGCACGGCATGGAGCCCCATGTCGCGGGTACGGGAGACGTCGGCCATTGGCCCGATCCAGAAGGTTCCGGCATCGGGCGGCGTGAACACGCAGTCGACAGGTGCTCCACCCGGAGGCACGTTGATGGTCATCAGTTCGGAAGGTCCGCGCACGCCGAAGAAATGCAGCCAGATTTCCTGGTCGAGGCTGTTGCGGAACCGCAGCTTCAGTTCCGCTCCCTGCTTCGCGCGGACAATGGCGGGACCGGGTCCGCCCCCGAACATCCACGCTTCGGTCTGGCCTGCCCCGCCTTCCAGAAGGCCAAGCGAAACTCGTCCCGCCGCGATCTCGATGAAGCCGTCATTCGCCGCTTGTGCGATTGCCAGACGGGGCATGGCCGCCAGAGCCGTGGCCCCCCCGAGAAACTGCCGCCGCGTGAAAGCCATGAGCCGCCCCACATGATTCGCCGCCGAGGCTAGGGCGCGTCTGTGGCCGCAAGATGTTGCAGGATTTCTCAGTCCTTCATTTCATAAGTATTCGCCGTGCCGGGGAAGGTGCGGGCCTTTACTTCTTCGGAATACATCCTGATGGCGTTCTCGATGGCAGCGCCCACCTTGCCGAACTCCTTGACGAATTTCGGCACGCGCGGCGATAGCCCCAGCATGTCTTCCATGACCAGGATCTGCCCGTCGCAGGCGGGCGATGCGCCGATGCCAATGGTCGGGATCGGAATGTCCTTGGTGATCTTCGCGGCCAGCGGCTCGGCGACGGCTTCCAGCACCACGGCAAAGGCGCCGGACTCCGTCACCACGCGAGCATCCTCCTCGATGATCGCCCATTGATCGCGGGTGCGGCCTTGCGTCTTGAAGCCGCCGAGAATGTTGATCGACTGCGGCGTCAAGCCGATATGCGCCATCACCGGAATGCCGCGCTCGCTGAGGAAGCGGATCGTCTCGCCCATGCGCTTGCCGCCCTCGAGCTTGATGGCGCCGCACTGGGTTTCCTTCATCACCATGGCGGCGTTGCGAAAGGCCTGCGCCGGGCTTTCCTCGTAGGAGCCGAACGGCATGTCGACGACGACCAGCGCGCGCTTTGCCCCCCGCATCACGGCGCGGCCATGCAAGATCATCAGGTCGAGCGGCACGGGAAGCGTCGACTCGAACCCGTGCATCACCATGCCGAGCGAGTCGCCCACCAGCAGGAAGTCGACGTACTTGTCGGCAATCGCCGCCGTATGCGCATGGTATGAGGTGAGCGACACGATGGGATCGCCGCCCTTGCGCGCGGTGATTTCGGGCGACGTGATACGTTTCATCGGGGCATGTTGAGACATGGCGGCAGACTAGGCTGCCACTTCCCGCCTCGCAAGTCCGGCCATTTGCCTACCTTCGAGGTAATTGCCGGGCCGCCGCCGCCCCTGTAGTCAATCTTCATGACATCACCTCAGGCAGTTGCAGCCCGCCCGCCGGCGGCGCGGTTTGGCCCGCTTCTGAAGCACTGGCGGCAGATGCGCCGCTTCAGCCAGCTTGAACTGGCGAACCTCGCCGGCATCTCGTCCCGGCACCTGAGCTTTCTCGAATCGGGCCGGTCGGGCCCCAGCCGCGACATGGTGCAGATGCTGGGGCTGGCGCTCGACCTGCCGCTTGAAGAGCGCAACATGCTCCACCTTGCAGCAGGCTTCGTGCCGCCGCACAGCGTGCTGGATGTTGCAGGCGGCGGCCTGCCCCACGTGCAGCAGGCGCTGGACTTCATCCTGAAACAGCAGGAGCCCTATCCGGCAATCGTCATCGACGGCAACTGGAACATCACGCAGCGCAACGGCGCAGCACAGCGGCTTTTCGCCGAATTCTGGCGCGATGGAGCAATCGCACCGGCAATCGGCGGCAACGCCATGCGCACCGTGTTCCACCCCCAGGGCTTGCGCCCGTTCATCGTCAACTGGGCGGAGTTTGCAATTGGCATGCTGCAGATCCTGCAGCGCGAAGTGGCGCAGGGAAGCCAGGCTTCGGCCAGGCTGTTCGAAGAACTCCGGAAATGCGAGGGGATCGAGGCGTTGATGCGCCATCCAACCCACACCACGTCATCCTCGCCGGTGATGACCATGCAATTGCAGCGTGGGGATTACCGTCTCGACTTCTTTTCCACCTTTACGGCCTTCGCCATGCCGGCCGATGTCACGCTCCAGCAATTGAAGATCGAGTGCTTCTATCCCGCCGATGAAGCAACAGCCGCCATTGCTCGCAAATTATCAGCAGGTTGAAACCGCCATGGATGCGATTGCCCGTCTGCGCGCGCTGAATGCGCGTTTCATCCACAACCACATCACCAATGATGTGGCTTCCCACGACGCACTTCTGCATGACCGCTTCATCTGCATCGCCAGCAACGGCAGGATCATCGATCGCGCGTCCTACCTCAAGGCCTGGGCAACGCTGTTCGACCCCGCGGTTACCATCTATTGGGATACGCGCGCCGAACACATCGGCGTTTTCGGCGATGTCGCGCTGGTGCGCGCCACCAACAAGCATGTCGAGAGGCATGGCAGCAGCGAGGTGACCGGCATGACCTCCTACACCGATACCTATTTCCACGAAAACGGCGAGTGGAAATGCATCCAGGCGCAGCTCACGTCCGTAGCGCCGGAACACTGGCCCAATGACGGCACCATCGTCAGCATCTATGTCAACGGCCGCCGCCAGCCTGCGTGACAGGCTCAGCCGATCTGGAACACCGGCACGCCGATCAGCACATCGTGGAGCTGCGTCATCACGCCATAGAGCGCCACGCCGATGACGATGGAGACCAGGTCATGCCCGCTGCGCACTTCGGGCGACGGCCTGACGCCATTCGCGACGCCCAACGCGAAATGCGCGACAGCATAGGCAAGAAGGCCGCCGAACAGGATGAGGCTCGCGAGATCGCCATTGGCGAACAGATGGCCGATGGCCCAGAACATGACGCCGATCGCCAGCGGAAAGCGCAGGCGCTGGCGCAGGCTTCCCCTGAACAGGAAGATGCCGAGGCAGATGAAGGCGACGAGCGTGAAGGCGAAATTGGCATGCCGCCCCCACTCCGGCGCGTCATAGACCGGAATGAAATCCGCCATCCGCCAGCCCAGCACGATGATGGCAACGCCAATCAGCGACGCGATGCCGAACACCGGCCCATAGGCGAGCTCGCCCACCCGCGCCTTGAGCCGCGACTTCAATGACGGAACGGCGGCAACGAGATGCAGCAGCGCCGTGAGGGCAACACCGAGTGCGAGAACGATCATCCGGCCACCGGCACGTTGAGAACATAGGGATGGAAGCCGAACAGGAAGATCACATAGAGCACCATGCCGGCGATGACTGCAATCACGTCCGAGCGCAGGCGCGGCTCATGGGTGGGCCGCTTGCCGCGAAGTTCCGACATCACGATATCGGCCACACCGATCACCAGGAAGGTGCCGAAGAGATAGACATCCGAGCGCTGGCCATTGACCAGCAGATGCCCGAAGGACCAAAGCACGATGCCGATCGACATCGGATTGTGCAGCCATTTCTTGAGATAGCCCTTGCCGTGCGAGGCGCCGAGAAGAATGAAGGCGAGAAGCACCAGCAGCATGGTGACATGCTTCAGCTGATAGGGCGCATCATAAAGAATGTCGGCCGTTGCCGGCCCCCCGCGCGACTGGCTGTAGGCATAGATCAACAGCACAAGGCCGGCGAGCGAGACGAGCGAATAGAGGCCTTTCCAGGTCTTCTCGCCAAGCCTGGCTTCAAGCCCGTCCCTGACGCCCGGCAGGAAAATCGAAAACAGGTGCAAGCCGCCGAACAGCAGCATGCCGAGATAGAGTGCGGTCATCGAAAGCTTCTCCCTGAGAGCGTTGTGCCAGAAATCTCACATCAGTCAAAGCCCGCGGATGGCATGCGGCAACGTCGACAGGCTTTGCTCGATAACGTCCTGTGGATCGACCGTAGCCGGCAATCGTCTGTCGATGACGAGGCTGGCGATGCCATGCACCAGCGCCCACACATGCGAGGACCGCTGCTTCGCGTCGCCGCGGTCGGGCCCGATGACGGCCCTCACCGCATTTTCGAGTTGCGTCCAGGCGGCTGTCGCGGCCTCCTGCAGATGCGCTGACTTGGTGAAGGCCTGCGACTGGCGGAACATCAGGTGATAAATCTGCGGACTGGCGCAGGCAAAGCGTACATAGGCCCGGCCGATGGAGATCAGCCTGCCATCGGCGGATTGCGCGGGATTGGCATCGGCCTCGGCATCGAGTTCCACTACGAACTGTTCAAAGCCGCGCGCCGCGATCTCGCACAACAAGTCCTCCACCGAAGCGAAATGATTTTTCGGCGCGGCATGCGAAACCCCTGCCCGCCGCGCGGTTTCGCGCAGCGTGAAATTCGGCAGCCCCTTCTCGTTGAGAAGGGCCGTTCCCGCCTGCACCAGGCTCTCGTACAGATTTCCGTGATGATACGACTTCGGCTTTTTCGGCTTCTTCATGGCGGCGATGATTTCATCTCGCATTGACAGTGTCAAGATTTGTGTTGACAGCGACAATATGGAAGTGCACGTTTATATTTACGTTGTCAATATTGGTGCAGTCCATGACTCCGGACCAACTCTTTTCGCTCTCTGGCCCGCTTGCCATGGCAGGCTGGCTCACGCTCATCGCCGGCATCGTCCTCGACCGCCCTTTTCTGCGAGACCGCATCGCCGGAGTCTATGTGCCGCTGGCGCTGTCGCTCGCCTATACCGCGCTGATCCTGATCTTCTGGTGGCATGCCGACGGCGGCTTCGGCGCGCTCGCCGATGTGCAGACGCTTTTCACGCAGGGCTGGATCGCGCTGGCAGGCTGGATTCACTATCTCGCCTTCGACCTCGCCGTCGCCGCCCTCGTCTCGCGCCAGATCATGGAGCGCAACATCACGCGCCTTGTCCTCATTCCCATCCTGCCGCTGGCCTTTCTGTTCGGCCCCATCGGCTATGTGCTGGCCCAGGCGGTCATCCTCACCCGCAAAGGAGATGCACAATGAGCAGCCCTGCCCTAACCCAACCGGGCTACAAGCCTTCTTTCGCAGGCCTGCGAACCGCCTCGCCGCTGCTGTGGTGGACGAGCCTCGCCTTCCTCGCACTGTTCGCCACCTGCCTGCTGTTCGCTGTCATCGACCCACGCCTGTTCAACGGCATCAGCGTCTGGGTGAAGCCCGCAAAATTTTACCTGTCCCTCGCGGTGCACATGCTGACACTTTGCTTCGGCATCATGTTGCTGCCGCAACGAACCCGCAAATCGCGCCTGGTGGCTTTCGTCACCGTCACAATGGTGTCGATGGCGATCTTCGAAATGAGCTACATCACCTTCCGCGCCGCCCGGGCCGAGGCCTCGCATTTCAACACCAGCTCGGAAATCGCTGCCCTGCTCTACAATCTCATGGGCGCTGGCGCTGCCGCCATCATGGTGGTGACGGCGATTCTGGGCGTGCAGATCCTGCGGCATGGCCCAGCCTCGCTCCTCGCCCGCGCCACGGGCGGCAGCTTCATTCTGGCGGCGGTGCTAACGCTCGTCGTCGGCTTCACCCTCGGTGGCACGGGGTCGCACTGGATCGGCGGCGACAGGACCGATGCCACGGGCCTGCCCATCTTTGGCTGGTCCACCACAGGGGGCGATCTGCGGGTTTCGCACTTCCTCGGGCTTCACCTGATGCAAGTCCTTCCCGCCGTTGCATTACTCGGTTCCGGCAAGCTTCTGGCCATGGCAATTGCGGGCGGCATCCTGCTGACGGCGGCGGCATTTGCACAGGCCCTGATGGGCCTGCCGCTCTTTCCAGCTTGAGCGAACACGACCGGTATACGAGCGGCATGAGGCGTGTTACACCGCGCATCGCTTGAGCCACCACCAGGGGATTAGACATGAAGCCAACTCTCATTCTCGTAGGCGCCGACAAGGGCGGTGTCGGCAAGACCACCGTATCGCGCATCCTCCTCGACTATTTCGCCCGCAAGAACGTGCTGAGTCGGGCTTTCGATACGGAGAATCCCCGCGGTTCGCTGAAGCGTTTCTACCCCGCGACGACCGAGATCATCGATCTCGAGAACGTCGCCCACCAGATGAAGGTGCTGGACACGCTGGAAACCGCCAATGTGCCCGTGACGCTTGTCGACCTCAAGGCCGGCGGCCTCTCCTATGCTCTCGACATCTTCGAACGCATCGGCGTGCTCGAAGCCGCACGCGCCGGCCAGTTCACGCTCGGCCTGTTCCACATCGTGGGCTCGTCCATCGCCTCGCTCGACGAGATCGGCGAGATTGCCAAGTATCTCACCGGCATCGAATACATCGTGTCGCGCAACTTCATCAACGAGACGAACTTCTTCGAATGGGACGAGGCCACGACGCGGAAGTATTTCTCCGGTATTCCGAAAGCCCACGAGATCGATATCCCGAAGCTCAACGAGATGGCCTACGAGCAGGTCGACGTCGCGGGCGTTACCTTCAAGGATTTCATCGACAACCGCACCGCCGACGGCCAGCCGGGCAAGTTCTCCTTCGTGCTGAGGGGCTATGTGCGGAAATGGTGCTCCGAAATCGATCAGGAACTCGCCCGCGTGAAGCTGCTGCAG
>JALHQC010000059.1 GCA_022842165.1 bacterium | reverse complement strand
CTGCTGGATGGCGCCTTCTCGGATTTCGACCATTTCAGCCGCAACCTCGCCTTCCTGGTGCGGCGCGACCGGCCGGAACTGCGCAGCGCCTTCGACTATGGGCTCGACATGGCGCAGAAGAACGGCACCACGGCGAAGATCATCAAGGCCTATGTGCCGCTGGATCCGTGGTGAGTGATCGCTTCCGCCTCGCTGCCCGTCAATCCGGATAGGCTGATATTCCTGCGGGTCAATTCCGCCAGAATGCCCCCGAGAATTTCATCCACAAGGGCCGGTCCCTTGTAGACGAGCGCCGAATAGACCTGCAGCAGGCTGGCCCCTGCCCTGATCTTTGCAATTGCGGTTACCGCATCGTGAATGCCGCCGGCGCCGACCAGCGGTATGGCGCCACGCGTGAGCAGGAACAGCTTCGCCAGTTGCCGGGTCGACAGCGCAAACAGCGGCTTTCCGGATAACCCGCCCTGTTCGCCGGCCAGGGGCGATCGCAACCCCTCGCGGCCGAGCGTGGTGTTGGAGACGATGATGCCGTCGACGTTTCCACCGGCGCAGGACAGTGCGATATCTTCCAGCTCGTCGTCGCGAAGATCGGGCGCGATCTTGAGCAGCATCGGTGGCTTCGCGGCTTGCTGGCCACGCGCCTCGTTCAGCCGCGCCAGCAATGCGTCCAGCTCCGCGCGGGACTGCAGCGCGCGAAGACCGGGCGTGTTGGGCGACGAGATGTTGACCGTGAAATACGAGGCAAGATGCGAAAACGCTTCGATCCCCTTCACATAATCGCCGACCCTGTCTTCCGAGTCCTTGTTGGCGCCGATGTTGACGCCGACGATGCCGCCATCCGCGGCGCGCGATCGCAGCCGCCGCAGTGCTGCGGCGTGGCCCTCGTTGTTGAAGCCCATGCGGTTGATCACGGCCTTGTCCTCAGCCAGCCGGAACAGGCGCGGCCGCGGATTGCCGGCCTGTGGCTTCGGCGTCACCGTGCCGACTTCCGTAAAACCGAAACCCAGCCGCAACATGGCATCGGGCACCTGCGCGTTCTTGTCGAAGCCGGCAGCAAGCCCCAGCGGATTGGGAAAACCGAGCCCGAAGATCGTAACCGCCAGCCGGGAATCGAAAGTAGTCGGCCCGAAGCCGGGCATCATGCTCAGCGCACGGATCGTCAGCCCATGCGCGGCCTCGGCGTCGAGCCCATGGAGGATTGGTCGCGCAAGAGAAAACACCAGTCTTTTCAATTTCATATACCGGTTTCTTCCGGAAACAGATGCACGCCGCCGGCCAGCGGCAGCCGCTTTATCCAGCGCGCTGCCGTCACGCTGATTTCTCCATAAACGTGCGGAAACAGATCGCCTCCGCGCGAGGCCTCCCACCTGAGACCGTTCAAGTTCTCTTCCGGAAATGCCACCAGCACCAGGTCACCCTGCCCCGCGAAATGCCGCGCTGCGGTTTCCCGCACCTGATGCGCGGCGGAGAGATGGATGAAGCCGTCCTTGTGGTCGATGGCCGAACCCTTGAACGTGCCGCCCCGGATGGCGTTGGCCCATTCATCGGCTCTCAGGATCTTGAAAACATTGCCCATGGCGGCGGACCATAGGCTTGCCGAAGCATCTGGACAATCGGCGGCTTGCAAGGTATAGCTTCCTACAGATGTGAAAACTTTTTCGGCAGAACCCACGAGGCGGAAAATCATGCTCAGTCACAAGCAGGTCTGGAATGCGATCGATACGATAGCGGAGCGCTATGGCTACTCAGCCTCGGGCCTCGCCAAGAAATCGGGGCTCGACCCAACCTCCTTCAATCCGTCGAAGCGCAATGGCCCGGATGGCCGCCCGCGCTGGCCGACGATGGAATCGGTCTCGCGCCTGCTGCAGGCTTCCGGAGCCACGGTCGATGAATTTGCCGAACTGCTCACCGGCAAGAAGGGCCAGCCGCCCAAGATGAAGCAGATTCCGCTGATGGGATTTGCCCGCGCCGGCAAGGGCGGCTTCTTCGACGATTCAGGGTTTCCCGCCGGCAATGGCTGGGACGAGATTGACGTGCCGGGCGTCACCGACCAGAACGCCTACGCCCTCGAAATCACCGGCGACTCGATGATGCCGATCTACCGCGAGGGCGATACGATCATCGTCTCGCCCGCCGCCACGATCCGCAAGGGCGACCGCGTCGTGGTCCGCACCGCTGATGGCCAGGTGATGGCCAAGATCATGCAGCGCCAGACCTCCAAGACCCTCGAACTCGCCTCCTTCAACCCCAACCACGCGACGAAGGTGATGGACATGAAGGACGTCGACTGGATCGCCCGTATCATGTGGGCAAGCCAGTAAAGGCACTTCCTATTTCACGAACTCGCCGTTGATCGCTTTGGCGATCAGCGCCTGCGTATTGGCAATCCCGTATAGCGCTACGAAGCTGCCGAAGCGCGGCCCCTTTTCTTCACCCAGCAGCACCTGATAGAGCATGTTGAACCAGCTCTGCGCCACACCGACGGAACCATCCTTCTGCGTGGTCTTGTAGGGATCGCGGCGGCCGATGTCATAGACCTTGAGCTGGATCTCCTCCGGGCTTGCATGTTCGGGCAGCGTGCCGAGAGCGGCGGAGAGATCGGTGAGCGCCCTCGCCTCATCCCCCGTAGGCAGACGGTATTGCTTTTTCGGCTTTACGAAATCGTCGAAATAGCGGAGCGCATAGCCCGTCAGAGCGTCGAGGCGCGGATGCGTTTCAGGGCTCAAGCTCGGCGAGTAGCGGCGGATGAAGCCCCACAGTGCCGACTTCTCGTGTGCGTTGGCAACGGCTGCAAGGTTCAGGAGCAGCGAGAACGAGATGCCACCCTCTTCCGGCAGCGGCGGCTGGCCCTGATGGATGTGCCAGACCGGGTTCATCAGCCGGTCCGTGGGATTGTTCGACTGCCGCTGATAGGCCGCAAGGAACGCCGCATAATCGTCGACCGCGCGCGGAATCACGTCGAAATAGAGCCGCTTCGCCTCACGCGGTTTGTTGTACATGAACAGCGACAGCGAGTTCGGGTCGGCATAGGTCAGCCATTCGTCGATGGTGAGCCCATTGCCTTTCGACTTCGAGATCTTCTGGCCCTTGTCGTCGAGGAACAGTTCATAGACGTAATGCTCGGGTGCCTCGGCGCCGAGGATCTCGCAGATCCGGTCATAGATCGGGGCGTTCGTCTGGTGGTCCTTGCCGAACATCTCGAAATCGACGCCGAGCGCCGCCCAGCGCATGCCGAAGTCCGGTTTCCATTGCAGCTTGGTGCGCCCGCCGCGCACGTCGAGCGTCACGTCGGTGCCGTCCTCGTCCGCGAAAGTAATGGTGCCCGCCTTGGCGTTCACATCCTTCATCGGCACGTAGAGCACGCGGCCCGAGATCGGCGAGATCGGCAGGAAGGGCGAATAGGTCGATTGCCGTTCCTCGCCCAGCGTCGGCAGCATCACGGCCATGATGTCGTCGAACTTCTCCAGCGCGCGGATCAGGATATCGTCGAACCTCCCCGACTTGTAGTAGTCGGTCGCACTCGCGAACTCATACTCGAAGCCGAAGGTGTCGAGGAAGCGCCTGAGCATCGCATTGTTGTGATGCCCGTAGCTCTCGAACTCGCCATAGGGATCGGGAACGGACGTCAGCGGCCTGTGAAGATGCGGTTCGAGGAAGGAACGGTCCGGCACATTCTCCGGAATCTTCCGCATGCCGTCCATATCGTCGGAAAAGCACAGCAGGCGCGTCGGCAGGTCGGACAGCAGTTCAAAGGCACGCCGCACCATGGTGGTGCGCGCCACCTCGCCGAAGGTGCCGATATGCGGCAGGCCCGAGGGTCCGTATCCGGTCTCGAATAGCACCTCCTTCTTCCCCGTGCGTTCGACGCGCGCGACGAGCTTCCGGGCTTCCTCGAAGGGCCAGGCCCTGCTTGTCTGTGCGGCGTCACGAAGGGCGGGATCGACGGTCATCTTGAGGGGAGCTTCCGGGATTGCAATGGCCCGCGTTCTTAGGGAGGCGAAGGCACGAGGTCAATGTCAGGGCAGGATTTCGCTGACGGCCAGCGCCAGTGAGACGGCGGCCCCCGCCAGCCCCCACCAGCGCCAGCGCCGCAGCTTGCCCGGCGCATCCTGCTGCCTGCCCAGAAGAAAGAGGCTGGCATTCACCAGCGTGAAGATGATGAGGATGATGAGGCTGGTCAGTTCCGCCAGCTGCAGTAGCGGAACGGTCAGCGCGAGAAGCGCAATCGCAGCGGCAAGAAACACGACGCCGATGATAGGTGTCTGCCGCACGGGATGAAGCCGGCCCAGCACGCGCGGCACCATGCCCTCTTCCGCCATGCCATAGAGCACGCGGCTTCCCATAACGATCTGGACGAGAATACCGTTCACCATCGCAATTGACGCCATCATCGCGATCACCGCGCCCGGTTGGCCCGTGGCGCCCTCGAACAGCACCGCGAGCGGCGCCTTGCTCGCGATGAGAGCCGCACGGTCCGGATGGGATGCGGCGACCGCGGCAACCAGCGCATAGACGGCAACCGAGATCGCCAGCGTCCAGATCACGGCCTTTGGAACGACTGTCGTGGCATTGTCGGTTTCCTCCGCCATGTTCACGACATTCTCGAACCCGATGAAGGCGAAGAAGGCCAGGAAACCGCCCGCCATCACACCGGTCCACAGGGCCGGATCGAGCGGCGGGGCAAGCGATCGCCAGACCAGGCCTGTCTCGATCGCCGGAGGAAGACCTACGGCGACGACGATGACCAGCGTGCCGACTTCCAGTGCCGTGATGACGGCCGCGAACCCCACGCTCTCGCGCACGCCCGCCATCGCCACCAGTGAGAGCGCCGCCAGAACCCCCAGCAGGGCCGCAGACTCGGCAAGTCCGGAGAAGCTCGACACATAGCGCGCGAAGGCAAGCGTTATCACTGCACCCGACAACAGCGCTGTCGCGATGAGGCCATATCCCACCAGCCGCCCTGCCCATGCGCCGATGCCGTGCTTCACATAGAGCACTTCGCCCGCCGCACGCGGATAGGCCGAGGCCAGGGCCGCATAGGAGAAAGCCGTGAAGCCCGCAACTACGCCGGCGACGAGAAAGGCCCAGGGCGCATGATCGCCCGCAACGGCGAGGATGTCGCCGATCAGCGCGAAGATGCCGGCGCCAATGGTGACGCCGACGCCATAGAACACCAGCCACGGCAGGCTCAAAACCCGCCGCAGCTTCACCGTGCCTGGTGTCTCAGCCTTCATGCCGGCATTCTAGCGACGGCCGGCACGGGGAGACTTGATGCCAATCAACCGAGATGCGTCTTCAGGAACTCCACCGTGCGGCTCCAGGCGAGGTCGGAGGCCTCCTTGCTGTAGCGCGCGGCATTGGTGTCGTTGTTGAAGGCATGATTGGCGCCTTCATACATGTGCAGCTCATAGGCCTTGCCGTTGGCCTTCAGGGCTGACTCGAATTCGGCGATGCCGGCATTGATGCGCTCATCGAGGCTCGCGTAATGCAACATCAGCGGTGCCGAAATCTTCGGAACATCCGCCGCGGCTGCCTGGCGGCCATAATAGGCAACGCCAGCCTTGAGGTTCTGATCGCCCGAAGCCGCCAGCGCGTTTACCGCGCCGCCGCCCCAGCAGAAACCGATGGCGCCCACCTTGCCGTTCGAACCGGCGATCGCCGCAAGGGCAGCGGCAGCTTTCTGCGAGAAAGACAGGGCGTCCTCAGGGGTCAGCGTGCCGATCATCTCGCGCGCCTTGTCGGCATCGGCTGGCGTGCCGCCCATGGCGGTGAGGTAGTCGCCGCCAAAGGCGATGAAGCCTTCCTTGGCCATGCGGCGGGTGACATCCTTGATATGCGGGTTGAGGCCGCGGTTTTCATGGATCACCAGCACGGCGGGAGAGCTGCCTTCGGCGGCAGGACGCACCAGATAACCCGAAATGCCGGGCGCGATCTCGGCCGTCTGGGCCTTGATGGTGGGATCATTCTCGGGAACGACTTCCGCCTGGGCATAATTGTTTTCCAGAACCGGCAGGATCGCCGTGACGGCAGCGGCACTTCCGGCCATCAATGTCAGCTTTTCGAGAAAATCGCGCCGGTTCATCCCGCCATGCGTGTATTTGTCGAACAGATCGATGATTTTCTGGTCCATGGCCCGCGTTCCTCTTCCGTTCAGTTGAGCGGTTCTTTAAACGGCTGAGTTTGGCATCAGGATGACAATGGATCAGAACATTCGCGCCGCCGTGTCCTCCGGCATGGGCGCCATCATCGGCGGAGAGCCGCTGGAACCCGACAAGGCGCTCATCCGCCTTGCGGCGGAACCGCATCTCGTCTGTCATGCCAGCTTTTTGATCGAGCGGCTGGGCGTTGCGGCGGGCGCGTCCCGCGCCAGCATCCGCGCCGCCCGCGAGCAGCGCCACTTCGATGTCGCCGAACTCTTCGCCTTCGCCTGCCCCGCCCGCTTTGCCACGCCGACGCCGACGGGCTTTGCCCGCTCGCTGGCCCTCGAACCGGGGGCAAGCGATGAGGAGACGGTGCGTTTGATTGCCGATGACCTTTTGCAGCGCCTTGGCAACCGGCACTATCCCCTGCTGCGCGAGACAGCGGAGAACGCGAACTTCCTCGCCAAAGCTCAGTGGCCTTGGGCAAAGCCGGTGATGCAGGCGCTGCTGAAGGCGAACCCCAAGCTCGACGTCGGCACCTTTGCGACGGGCCTCAACGCCTGGGACCGGGTGGAAGAATGGGAAGAGGACGGCGGCCGCGCGCCGGGCCGGCAGGATGGCATTTCACCGGAAGAAACCCAGCGCTTCCTGAGCGAGATTCTTGGCAGCGAGTCGGAGAAACGCCAGGCGCAGAAGGACTATTCCGCCGCCGCCACCTTCGCCTTCCAGCCGCGCCAGAAGAAGGACCTGAACAACATCTTTCTCGCCGAGGCCGGCACCGGGCTGGGAAAGACGCTGGGCTATCTCGCACCCTCCTACCTGTGGGCGCGCAAGAACAACGCGCCCGTCTGGGTCTCGACCTATACGAAGAACCTGCAGCGCCAGCTCGACCAGGAAACCGCCCGCATCATTGGCGATCCGGAAGAACGCCGCAGCCGCATCGTCATCCGCAAGGGCCGCGAGAACTACGCCTGCCTCCTCAACATGCAGGAAGTCTTCGGGCGCCTGACGTCCGCCAATCCGCGCACCGCGCTTCTTGCAGCTCTCATCTCGCGATGGACCAGGTTCACCCGCGACGGCGACATGGTGGGCGGCGACTTTCCCTCGTGGATCCTGTCGCTGTTCAATGACCTTTCGATCGATGGCGAGGGCCGCGGCGTATCCGCCGGCTCGCTGGGCCTGACCGACCGGCGCGGCGAATGCATCTATTCCGCCTGCCCGCACTACAAGCGCTGCTTCATCGAGCGTTCCGTGCGAGCCGGCCGCAACGCCTCGATCGTCATCGCCAATCATGCGCTCGTCCTGCATCAGGCCGCCGTCGATCATGCCTTGGGCGTTGCCACCACCGAGGAAGAAGAAGCAGCCCCTGGCGGCATCCGCCGCATCGTGTTCGACGAAGGCCACCATTTGTTCGATGCGGCGGATTCGGCCTTTTCCGGGCACTTGACGGCATTTGAAACCTCCGAGCTTCGCCGCTGGCTGCGCGGCCCCGAAACCGAACGCCGCAGGGGACGCGGCCTTGCCGAACGCATCGGCGATCTGCTGGGCGAGGACGAGAATGGCGAGAAGCTCCTGCAGCAGGTGCTGCGCGCCTCGCTGGCCCTTCCCGGCCCGGGCTGGACCAGGCGCGTGCAGGCCGGCCAGCCCGATGGCCCCGCCGAGCAGTTCCTCAGCCTGGTGCGCCAGCAGGTGATCGCGCGGACCGACCAGAACGGTTCCGTCAATGCAATCGAGACCGATTGCCTGCCGCTGGTCGATGGTCTCGCGGCCGCGGCGGGAGAACTCGCTGCGGCTTTGATCGACCTGAAACGGCCGATGACAGCCCTTGCCAATGCGCTGGCGAAGAAGCTCGACACCGAGGCCGAGGAGCTTTCGACCCACGACCGAGGCCGCATCGAAGCCGTCTCGCGCTCGCTGAAGCGCCGCGGCGAACTGATGGTCGGAAGTTGGGTCGACATGCTGTCGCGGCTGCTGGAGGAGAAAAACCCGCTCTTCGTCGAATGGTTCGACATCACGCAGAGCTTCGGCCGCGAACAGGATGTCGGCCTCCACTCGCATTGGGTGGACCCGACCGAACCAATGGCGCTCGCCGTGCTGAAACAGGCGGATGGCATCATCATCACCTCCGCGACCTTGAAGGACCGCCCGCCGGACGTGCCGGACGACTGGGCCAATGCCGAGATGCGCACGGGTGCCGTGCACCTTCCCTACCCCGTGAAGCGCGAGAGCTACGATTCGCCCTTCGACTATGTCGGATCGAGCCGCGTGATCGTGGTGAATGATGTCAGCCGCGAGGACATGGACCAGGTGGCCGCCGCCTATCGTGAGCTATTCCTCAGCGCGGGCGGCGGCGCGCTGGGCCTGTTCACCGCCATCTCGCGGCTGCGCGCCGTGCACCGGCGGCTGGTGCGCCCCCTCGCTGAAGCAGGACTGCCGCTTTATGCCCAGCATGTCGACCCGATGGATACGGGAACCCTCGTCGACATGTTCCGCGCCGAACGCGACGCCTGCCTTCTCGGCACCGATGCCGTGCGCGACGGGGTGGATGTTCCTGGCGATTCGCTGCGCCTTATCGTGCTGGACCGCGTGCCATGGGGAACGCCCACCATCCTCGAGCGCGCACGGAAGGAAAATTTCGGGGGCAACGCCTATACCGACATGGTGGTGCGCCTGAGATTGCGCCAGGCCTTCGGAAGGCTGATCCGCCGCGCAGGGGACAGAGGGAGCTTCGTCATCCTCGATCCGCGCCTCGCCAGCCGCTTCACCACCGCTTTTCCGCCCGGTGTGCAGATTTCGCGTGTCGGGTTGGTCGATGCAATAGAGATGGTGCGGGCCGCACGATAGGTATGTTACTCTCCCGCACCCATTCATCGGCAGCACGGCGCGGCGCTTGAACATCCTCTTCGTCCACCAGAATTTTCCGGCCCAGTTCGTTCACATCGCGCCGGCGCTTGCCAGGCGCGGCCACAAGGTGATGGCGCTGACGGCCAGCACCAACAAGCGCAAGTTCAATGTGCCCACGGTGCAATATGCCTGGGATGCCCGCAGCTTCGATTCGCAGGTCTTTGGACTGTCGGCCATCCATGCGCAGATGATGCACCGCGCCAGCGTGGTGGCCCGAGCCGGCCTTGCCATCGAGCGCAAGGGATTTACACCAGACGTTATCATTTCGCATCTGGGCTGGGGAGAGCCCATCCTGCTCAAGGAAGTGTGGCCCGGCGCGCATCTGAAGCTTTACGCCGAATTCTTCTACCGGCCCAAGGGCCTCGATACCGATTTCGATCCTGAGTTCGGGAAGTCTGATTTCGAGGCGCGCGCCCGCATCGTGTCGCGCCAGCCCTATCTGCTGCAGTCCTACTTTGTGGCCGATTCCATGCTGGCGCCGACGCGGTGGCAGGCAAGCTTCTTGCCGGAATTCGCGCGCGCCAAGACCGCCGTCATCCACGATGGCATCGATACCGCAGCGATCGCACCCGGCACATCCGCCTCGTCCGTCACCCTTCCCGGTTTGAACCGCAGCTTCCGCGCGGGCGATGAACTCTTGACCTTCGTCAACCGCAACCTCGAGCCCTATCGCGGCTATCATATCTTCATGCGGGCGCTTCCCAGAATATTGCGCGAGCGGCCAGATGCGCAGGTGGTGATCGTCGGCGAGGATGCGAAAGGCTATGGTGCAGGCCCGCCGGCCGGAACGACCTGGAAACAGAAATTCCTCGACGAAGTGAAGGACAGGCTCGATCTTTCCCGCGTGCATTTTGTCGGCCATGTGCCGCATGGCGTTCTGAATGATCTGATGCGCGTGACGCGCGTTCACGCCTATCTGACCTACCCCTTCGTCCTTTCATGGTCGATGCTCGAGGCCATGTCGGCGGGAGCGCTCGTTGTCGGTTCGCGCACGCCGCCGGTGACCGAGTACATTGAGGATGGCAGCAATGGCCGCCTTGTCGATTTCTTCGATGTCGAGGGCTGGTCGGATACGTTGATCGATTGCCTTGCAAGGCCCGATGCCTTTACCGGGTTGCGCAACAAGGCGCGCGAGACGATCATCGCGTGCTGCGATCTCACCACACGCTGCCTGCCGGACATGATCGCCAATGTCGAAGCCGCAGGATCGCGCCCGCTGGACAAGGGCGGAACCTTCGCCTAACCCTCGCCGCTTCAGGAGACGGAGGCAGTCATGTCAGGCACCATCAGCACCGAACAGGCGCTCATCTACACCATGGTCACGATGTCGGGAGTCGAAGGGCGGATCAACTCGATCGAGTTGGCCGAAATCGGCCACATCGTGAAGCATCTTCCGGTGTTCCGGCATTTCGACGAGGCACGCCTGACGACGGTAGCCCAGGAAGCGGGCGAAATCCTTGCCGAGAAGGAAGGCCTGCAGGCCTTGCTCGGCCTGGTGAAGGAGGCGCTGACGCCGAAACTGCGCGAAACCGCCTATGCGCTGGCTGTGGAAGTCGCCGCGTCCGACCTCGCCGTGGGCAAGGAAGAACTCCGCTTTCTGGCCATCCTGCGCGACACGCTGCAACTGGACAAGTTGGTGACTGCGGCACTCGAGCGTTCCGCCATCGCCCGATACCAGACCGAGTAGCCACGACATCAGGCAAAGGCCCGCCGCTCCAGCGACCGCATGCGGCTTGCGAAGGTGATGCCCCTCGCCACGAAGAAGATGTTGAGCGCCGCCCACAGCCCGTGATTGCCGAAGCGGCTTTCCAGCAGCCACCATGCCAGCATGAAGATGCCGAGCGAGACGATCATCATGTTGCGCATGTCTTTCGTTGCCATGGCGCCGGTGAAGATCCCGTCGAACTGGAAACAGATGACGCCCAGGACCGGCGAGATCGCGGCCCACGGCAGATAGGTCCGCGCCGTCTCGCGCACGTCGGCGCTTACCGTCATCGCATCGATGATCGCAGGGCCTGCGAACCACACGATCAGCGAACAGGCAACGCCCACCACCATCGCCCAGATGCTGGTAAGCCACACGGCGGCGCGGAAGCGCTGGCGGTTCCTGGCGCCCACCGATTGTCCGACGAGCGCTTCGGAAGCATAGGCAAACCCGTCGATCAGATAGGCCGACACCTCGAACAGGTTGAGCAGCACCGCATTGGCCGCCACCACCACGTCACCCGCCCGTGCCCCGCGGGCGGTGAACCACGTGAAGGCGAAAACGAGGCACAGCGTGCGGATCATCACGTCGCCGTTCATCGCCAGGGTGCGGGTCAGGGCTCTGGCATCGAACACCCGGGCCCGCGTCGGCTTGGCGCCCATGTTCCGTAGCATCGTGAAGGCGAGGAACAGGGCCAGCATCACGGCAGACCATTCGGCGATCAGCGCCGCAAGCCCGACGCCATCGGACGTCATGCCGAGGTGCAGCACGAGATAGGCCGACAGCGCCATGTTGGTGAGATTCAGGAACAGTTGCACCATGAAGGCCAGCTTCGCCTTCGACTGGCCGATGAACCAGCCCATGACGCAATAGTTCGACAAGGCGGCAGGCGCCGACCAGATGCGGTAGTTGAAATAGGTCTCGCCATGCTGGCTGACATCGGCCGAGCCGCCGATGAGATCGAAGGCCGTCTCGCGGATGACGGGCGATAGCGCGATGAGGCCAAGCCCGGCGACGAGCCCGATCATCAGCGAGCGCGCCAGCACCGCGACGAGTTCCTCGGAGTCGCCCGCACCCGTTGCCTGCGCCGAAAGCCCGCCGGTGGACAGGCGGAGAAAGCCGAAGCCCCAGAAGATGAACGAGAAGATCAGCGCGCCCACCGCGATCGCCCCGATGTAATAGGGATCCGGCAATTGCCCGATCACCGCCGTGTTGACGACGCCGATCATCGGCTCCGAGACGTTGGAGAGCATGATCGGCACGGCAACCGTCAGAACCGAACGGTGCGTAATGGGCGCTTGCGCAACAGAGGACATGGCCTCAGTTGCTTTGACCGTGGCCCCAAGTCAAGCTGGCGCCCATGAGTCTGCCGCAACGCTTCATCGACTGGTTCGCATCGCGTGGCTGGGCGCCCCGGGCGCATCAGCTTGCCGTGCTGGAACACGCCTCCGCGCGCGAAAGTGTGCTGCTGATCTCGCCCACGGGCGGCGGCAAGACGCTGGCCGGTTTCCTGCCGAGCCTCATCGAAATCACCGGACAGATTAAGGCCGAACGCAGCGGCATCCACACGCTCTATATTTCGCCCCTGAAGGCGCTTGCCGTCGATATCGCGCGCAATCTGGAAACACCGGTCAACGAGATGCAGTTACCCGTGGCGATCGAGACGCGCACCGGTGACACGCCGCATTCGAAGCGCCTCCGCCAGCGTCAAAAGCCGCCCGACATCCTCATCACCACGCCCGAACAGGTCTCGCTCCTGGTGGCGGACCCTCACGCCGCGCATATGCTGAAGGGCCTGCGCACGGTAATCCTCGACGAGCTTCATTCGCTGGTCACCTCGAAGCGCGGCGTGCTGCTGTCGCTTGCCTTGTCCCGCGTGCAGGCAATGGCGCCCGAAGCGATCCGGATCGGGCTTTCCGCAACCGTGGCCGATCCCGACGCCCTGCGGGCCTGGCTGGTGCCATCGCACATGAAGCCAGCTCCCCTCGTCATGGGTCAGCCGGGTGCACGGCCCAACATCCGCATTCTCTCGTCGGTGGAACGCGTGCCATGGGCCGGCCACTCGGCGCTTTATGCGGTTCCGGAGGTCTACGCGGAAATCAGGCGCGCCAGGATGACGCTTGTCTTCGTCAACACCCGAAGCCAGGCGGAGGTGATCTTCGCCGCCCTCTGGGATGCGAATGACGATCACCTGCCCATTGCGCTTCATCACGGTTCGCTGGATGTCGCCCAGCGCCGCAAGGTCGAGGCCGCGATGGGCGAGGGAAAGCTTCGCGCCGTTGTCTGCACCTCGACGCTCGAACTCGGCATCGACTGGGGCGATGTCGATCTCGTCGTTCACATCGGGGCGCCCAAAGGCTCGAGCCGGCTCCTGCAGCGCATCGGCCGCTCGAACCACAAGCTCGACCTGCCGTCGGAGGCCCTGCTGGTGCCTTCGAACCGCTTCGAGGTGCTGGAATGCGAGGCGGCAATCCACGCCGCCACGATCAATGCCCAGGATACCGAATATCCCGTCGTCATGAAGCTCGACGTTCTGGCGCAACACATCCTCGGCCGCGCCTGCGCCGGGCCCTTTCACCCTGACGAACTGTTCGGCGAAATCACCTCGGCCTGGACCTATCGCAACCTCACCCGCGCCGACTTCGACAAGGTCGTGGACTACGTCGCGACCGGCGGTTACGCCCTCAAGGCCTATGAGCGTTATGCCAAGCTGAAGCGCCAGCCGGATGGCATGTTGCGGCTCGCGCATCCCCGCCTCGCGCTCGCTTACCGCCTCAACATGGGCACCATCGTCGAGGACAACATGGTCAAGGTCCGGCTCGCCAAGGTGCGCCGTGCCCAGGGCCGCCGCACTGTGACGGGCGGCCGCGTGCTAGGCGAACTCGACGAGTGGTTTCTGGCTTACCTGAGAGTGGGCGATACGTTTTTGTTCACAGGGCAGGTGCTGCGCTTCGAAGGCCTCGATGAATTCGGCGCCCTGGCCACGCGGTCCGCCGACAGCGAGCCCAAGATCCCGGCCTTTGGTGGCAGCAAGTTTCCGCTGTCGAGCTATCTGTCCTCCCTGGTGCGCCAGGTTCTGGCCGGCAATTCCGGCTGGAGCAAGCTTCCGCCGCAGGTCGACCAGTGGCTCGCCATACAGCGCTTCAAGTCCATGGTGCCGCAACCCGACCAGATGCTGGTCGAAACCTTTCCGCGCGCCGGCCGCTATTACATGGTGTTCTATCCCTTCGAAGGCCGGCTCGCCCACCACACACTCGGCATGTTGCTGACGCGGCGGCTGGAACGGCTCGGCCTGCAGCCCACGGGGTTCATGGCGTCGGAATATGCGGTGGCAATCTGGGCGCTGCGCGACATGTCGCTGGCCATCGGGTCAGGCAGATTGTCGCTGCCGCATCTCTTTCACGAGGACATGCTGGGCGACGATCTGGAAGAGTGGCTGGCGGAATCGGCCATGATGAAGCGCACTTTCCGCAATGCCGCCATCATCGCCGGCCTGATCGAGCGCCGGCAGCCTGGCAAGGAGAAAACACCACGCCAGATGACCGTCAACACCGACCTGATCTACGATGTGCTGCGCAGCCACCAGCCCGACCATATCCTGCTTCGCGCGGCCTGGGACGACGCGGCGGAAGGCCTGATCGATGCCCATCGCCTGGCGGTTCTTCTCAGGCGAATCCGTGGGCAGATCATGCACCGGGCGCTTGATACGGCATCGCCGCTTTCGGTGCCCGTGCTCTTGGATATCAGCCGCGAATCAGTCTACGGCGAGGGCCATGATGCCCTTCTCGCCGAAGCCGCGGATGATCTCATCGACGAGGCCATGCGGCTTGTCTAGATCGCAGCGCATTGCAATTGCCGGCATGGATTTTATTCCCGATCTGTCGGGCGCGCTTTTCGCGCCGGAATTGCGGACGCTGCTTGTTGCCGACCTGCACCTCGAAAAGGGCACCAGCCTGGCGCGGCGCGGCGTGTACATTCCGCCATACGATACGCGCGCGTCGCTTCTGCAACTGCAATCCGTTCTGAGCGCGACCAAGCCCGAGCGGCTTGTCTTCCTCGGCGACAGCTTTCACGACGGCGATGCGCGCCAGCGCATCGGCGAAGAAGATCTCGCCATGCTGCGCAGCATCACTTCGGATGTCGAAACCCTGTGGATCACCGGCAATCACGACCCCTCCCCTCCGGAGGATATCGGCGGGCGCGTCATCAGCGAGGTGACGATGGGCGCCATAACCCTTCGCCATCAGCCCAAGGCGCTTTCGCCGTCCGACTTCGAGATCGCCGGCCATCTTCACCCGGCGGCAGCCATTCATGCGCGCGGCCACCGCATCCGCTGCCGGTGCTTCATTGCCAGCCACAATCGGATCATCATGCCGGCCTTCGGCAGCTACACGGGCGCGCTGAGCGTGACGTCACAGGCCTTCGACGGGCTGTTTGACGATTATAACGTGTGGATGATCGGCACGAAGGCCATTCACCGCTTTCCGGCGTCCCAGGTCAGATAACGACGACTGCCACAAGAGCCGCAATCAGCGATACGACGGCACCCGCCGTCAGCAGCATGCGAAGCTTTCCGAACCAGCCGGGCAGCCTGCCTGCCTCGACACTGGTGACATCCCACAGGCCCTGCATCAGAAAGCCCGCGATGAGCAGGGTGATTGCCGGAACGGACGGCAGGAAGATGGCGGCCAGCCCGCCAAGCGAGCCCAGCACACTGCCGAGAAACTCGAGGCCCACGCGGCGGCCGCCATAAGGGCCAATGGCTGTGCCCCAGCGGATGCCGCCGAGGAAGGACAAGATGATGGCGCCATAGGAAACGACGAGCTTCAGCCCCAGATCGGGCGTCAGCATTGGCAGCGCCACCCACAGCGACAATGCGCCCGCAATGAATGGCAACAGCCCCGCCAGCCCGAGGGCAAGGGCGGAACCCGGTATGCGCGGTGGCGCTTTTGCGTCGCTCATCTCCGCACTGTGGCGGTGGAAAGGCGAGGTTTCAAGTGCCGGAGGTGTCAGCCTGCCTTCTCGCGCATCGCATCGATGAGTTCGGGAGTGATTTCCCCCGTCACCTTGAGGCCCGATTGCAGCTGGAACAGCCGGATGGCATTGGCCGTCCGGCCACCCATCTTGCCGTCTGCCGTTCCGACATTGTAGCCGAGCCGGGTCAGCAGTTCCTGCGCCTGCGCAATGGGGCTTGCCGTGGCCTGAGGTTCAGGCTCCGCCGCAGGCGTCATCGCCATGGCGGCATCGCTGCTCTCCATGATGCCAGGCGCGGCCGCGGTCGCCGGCGGAGCTTCGTTCCAGACCGGATCGGTAACCGCGACGACATTTGCGTCATCAGGCGTCGGAATTGGCGTCCATGCGGCGGCGCGATCCGCGATCTTGGCCGTCTCCTCGCCGCCAAGAACCTTGGCAAGCATGCTCGCCCGCTTGGTGGCATCGCCGTCGCCCTGCTTGGCGGCAAGCGAGTACCAGAACAGTGCTTCCTGCTTGTCGATGCGGGTGCCGAGGCCACGCTCGAACAGAACGGCAAGGTTGAACTGGCTGTCCTGAAGCCCCTGTTCGGCCGCCGCGAGGAACCACCGGAAAGCCTTGTCGTAGTTCGGCGTTCCGGCCTGATTGCCTGCCGCGATGACGGCGGCATTGTGCATGGCCTTGAGATTGCCGCTCTCGGCCGCGCGCTCATACCAGACGAGAGCCGTTGCAAGGTCCTGCGGAACGCCCTTGCCGCGCTCGAACAGCGTCGCAAGACGATATTGTGCCGGCGCCAGTCCGCGCGCGGCTGACTGCTGATACCAGTAGGCGGCCTTGGGAAGATCCTGCGCCACCGACTGCCCGTCGAGATAGCGGCTGGCGATGATGAACTGGGCCTTGGCATCGCCCCGCGCCGCAGCTTCGCGCAAGGCCAGGGGCCCGGCTTCCGGCGGCGGCATTTCGGCACGCGCTGCCCCGGGCTGGGCGACGATCGAGGTCAACGTCGCTTCGGTTTTCCTGGCGGGCAGAGAGCCCGTCGCCATGAAATCGGCCTGCGATGCGTCAATCGGCTTCTGCGGCTGCGCGTTGGCTGCGGAAGCGGCCGGCAAGGCCGCCTTTGGCTGCTGCGGGGCGGCGGCAGGCGACATCGCAACCGGCGAAACCGGCGCTTCGATGGCCGTCGTCTGCTTGATCGCCTTGGGCTTCGCCAGCATGTTGAAGGCAAAGGCCGAAACGGCGGCGAGCAGCACAATGCCGGCCAGTACCAGTTTCTTGCGCTTGTTGTCGTTGGCGGAGACGTCCGGCCTGTCCACCACCGGCTGCCCGTTCACATAGGTGACCGGCTTGTAACTTTCCTTGGCCTTGAAGAACGGCAGGTTGAAGCCCTTCTTGGCCGAGGGTGCGGCAGCGGGCTTCGTCCCGGCTTTCAGTTCGGAGGTGGCATTGCCTGGCCGCGAGGCGGCAGCCTGTGCGGCGCGGCGCGCCGCCGCGATGAAATCATCGCTTCCCACGGCCGCTGTTGCGCTGGCCGTGTAGTCGGCCGCCTGCTGCCGCGCGCCGCCGTCGGCGGGGCCGAACTCCGGCATCTGCTGGGCAGGCCTGCTTTCGGGCGCGGGCGAAGAATATTCCGGGCTCGCCGAATGTTCAGGCTGCGGCGGCTCGTAGGCCTGTTCCTGCGCCTGCGGCGGACTGTCGATCTGCTGGTCAAAGGCGCCGGTCGGGTCGTAGAAGCGGCCGCCGGCGCTGATGGGCTCCTGCGCCATGCCCGCGAAGTCAGCCGTGTCCGGTCCGTGAACCGCAGCCGATGCCTGCGCCGCCTGCTGCGCCATGTTGACTGCCAGCTGATGACCGGCAGAGGCCGTCTCGAGTTCTGTCAGCTTGTTGACGATCTGCTCAAGCGTTTCATGAACGGCTTCCAGCGTTTCCTGGTTGCGCTGCTCGGCGTTGGTGGCGCTTTCGCGAACGGCGCGGAGCCCCTCCTCCATGGCGCGAAGCTCTGGCGATGGCCCAGCCTGGGCTTGCGAGGCGAGAACGCGCTCCACCGCGCGGTTGGCAGCCTCTTCCGCCGTCTGGCTGACCTGGGCACGGTTCTGCTCCAGACTCTGATAGAGCTGGTGAATGGCCTGCTCCATCGTCTCGAGATGGCCAAGCTGTTCCTCGGTACGGCCGACGCGCTCGTTCACGGCGGCGATGTGCTGTTCCAGCACTTCTACCGCCTTGTGATCGCCCTGCAGGCGCATGGCTTCGCCGAGGCGGTGGTCGAGTTCGGCAATGCGCCGTTCCAGTTCGCCGAACTGCGGCAGGTTGCGCGCCGCGGCATTGTTCTGGTCGAGCTTGCGGGTCAGATCGCCGATCCGCCGGTCCATGTCGGCCAGCGGCCGCATGTCGGGGCCTTGCGCGACGCGTGTCGAAAGCTGCTCGACGGCAACCCGCAGGGCATGAACGTCGCGCTCGGTCGCGGTGGCGGATTTCACCTCGTCAATGCGCTTGTTGAGGCCGCTGATCTCGCCGCGGAGCCGCTGCACGTCGGTGGTGACGGCCTGCTGTCCGCCGATCATCGCCTGGGCTTCCTTGAGAACGTCAAGGATGCGCGTCTCGATATCGCGAAGTTCGTGGCGGGCGACGCCGACGGCTGAGGTTTCCGCCTGGCTGGCAAGGGTTTCGGCCGAGGCCTTCACCGCTTCGATCCGGTCGGCAAGCTGGTTCAGTTCCAGCCGCACGATGTCGGGAAGGCCCGACTGCAGGTGATGCTCGGAGCGCTGCACGCGCGCCGACATTTCGGCGATGCGCGACTCGAGGCTGGCAAAGGCCGGTGCCGCGCGGACGAGATCGTCCGGATTGGTGGGCTGGGTTGCCCGTTCCGCCATGTCGCCAAGCCGGTCCTGCATGGCCTTGAGACTGTCGCGGGTCCGCTTCTCGCTGACTTCGATATGTTCGACGACATTGCGGATCGCAGCTTCTAGCGCGGGGAAACCCGGAACATCCTCTGGCTTCTCCAGCACCTGCGGCTTGGCTGCCATGGCGATCTGGCGTCCCAGCACCGAGAGACGCTCGTTGACGGCCGTGAAGGCCTCGACTGCCTGCCGCTCGTTGTTGTCGATCCTGCCGAGGATCCGGTCGAGAACCTCGCGGTCCTCGCTGCGGCCGCGCGGCGGCTCGTAGGGCATGATCGCCGCCGATTCGCGCTCGCGCTGCGCCAGTTGGGAAAGTTGCTGGGCAATGTCCTCGAGGCGGATCGTATTCTCGGCCCGCCGCGGCGGCTCGCTGCGCCATTGGCGCTCATCGTGCCGGACCGCTGGACGCTCCGGATCACGCGAAAAATATTCTTGCGCGGAGCTGGAGTCCGCCCCCTGCGGAGCGGTGTCCGGCTGGTCATTCTGGTCGAGAATCACCGTGTTCAGCCATTCGCCAAGGGTCATCCCGGCGCGCTTGGCGGCATGTTTTGCCGCTTCGCGAACCTCTGGTTCGATGCCTTTGACGCTCCAAGGAATGCCGGGTTTCATTATGTTTCATCTCTCGAGTGGCTGCGCCCAATCTCGTGACCGTCTTGAAATGATCACCGAAAGGGCACGGGATTTCCCTGTCCAAAGGTTAACGGGTTTGGTAAAGATTCAGTTAAGCGGTTGATCCTTTGGCGCGAATCGACGGTCGGAGGGACGTGTTCTGCCGCTGCGCTGAAGACGGAACCTAACCATGTTCAGGGATTGTGACGGCCAGGACTTGAGGAATTTGACGCAGGGGATACAAATATCGCCCCGAAGCGCCTATATCGATTCTCAGATGCGCCACCCAATCCGCTTGGAGCCAAAACGAAATGACAGCCACTGAAACCAAAGACCGCACCAACCGCGATCGCACCTACTCGATTACCGAACTCTGCCGCGAGTTCGACGTGACGCCACGCACCCTGCGGTTTTACGAGCAGAAGGGCTTGCTGCACCCGGCCCGCCGCGGCTGGACGCGCCTGTTCAGCTACCGCGACCGGGCCCGCCTGCAATTGATCCTGCGCGGCAAGAAGGTCGGTTTCGCACTCGAAGAGATCAAGGAAATGCTCGATCTCTACAACCTGCGTGACGGGCAGCTGACGCAGCTGCGAATCGCATCGACCAAGATGCGCGAGCGTCTTGAGGCGCTGCGCAAGCAGCGGGTCGAGCTTGAGGACGCGATTGCCGATCTGGAACGTACCGTCGTCGTCGTCGACGGCATGCTGAAGGAACGCGAAGGCGCTACCCCCAAGGCCGCCGCCAGCTAAGCATTCTGCAAATGCCTTGCAGTTCTGCCGCGTCCGGGTGAAAACCCGGGCGCGCTTTCATGTCCGGAACTCCCTTCATGCCGATTGCCTATGTCGTCAACATGCTCGACCGCAGCGCCAACGAGCGGCCGCGTCCGGACTGGATTGCCGCGCAACGGGCTCATCCCGGCGCCAGGGTCGTTCGCATCAATGGCGATTCGGTTGTCATGCGCGGCGGAAAGCTGCACACCGCCAGCCCCGGCGCCCAAGAGTTGACGGTGTTCCTTGGGCTAGATGGCGAGGCAACGCCGTGGTTCGCCTGCCGGACGGATGAAACCGAAGACCTCCGCGATCTGCGCAGCCTCGCCATGGAGCAGGCCCTGCCGCCTGAGCAGCTGGGCATGCTGGCGCAGGCGCGATCCCTGATCCAGTGGCACGAGCGGCGCAGCTTCTGCTCCAATTGCGGCGGCCGCAACGAGGTGATGGACGCCGGCTATCGGCGGCACTGCACGTCCTGCGGCATGGACCATTTCCCCCGCACCGATCCCGTGGTGATCATGGTCGTCCGCCATCAGGGGCGGATATTGCTGGGCCGCCAGAAGATTTGGAAGCCTGGCATGTATTCGGCCCTCGCCGGCTTCGTCGAGCCGGGTGAGACGATCGAGGATGCCGCCCGCCGCGAGGTTTACGAGGAATCGGGCATCCGGGTGGGCGCGGTGCGCTATGTAGCGAGCCAGCCCTGGCCCTTCCTGTCGAACCTCATGATCGGCCTCATCGGCGAGGCACTGACGTCAGACATCCGCCTCGACCAGAATGAACTCGAAGACGCGCGCTGGTTCAGCCCGGAAGAAGCCCGCATGATGGTGGAGCACACTCACCCGGACGGGTTGCACGCCGCCAATCCCATGGCAATTGCCGATCAGCTGGTGCGGGCAGCGCTTCAGGGCGACTGAAGCAGCGCGAAACGCCTGGCAAGTTCCGCCCGGTGGGGCGAAGCCTTGTAGATGCCGAGCACGCGCAGATAGCTGGTGAAGAACTCGAGTTCCTCCATCGCCAGCCGCACGTTCCGCTCCGCAGGGTGGCCCTCGATATCGGCATAGAACTGCGTGGCCGAGAATTGCCCCTCGATCTGGTAGGATTCGAGCTTCGTCATGTTGACGCCGTTGGTGGCAAAGCCGCCCATGGCCTTGTAGAGCGCGGCGGGAACGTTCCGCACCCGGAAGACGAAGGTCGTCATCACTGGCTGGTCTTCGGGCTCGGCGTCTTTGGGCGTTGCCGAAAGCATCACGAAGCGGGTGGTGTTGTGCGCCTCGTCCTCGATATTCTCGCGGATCACCTTGAGGCCATAGATCTCGGCTGCGAGCTTCGTGGCAATGGCCGCCCTCGTTGGATCGCGGCCTTCGGAAAGTTCGCGTGCCGCACCCGCCGTATCGGCGGCCACCACGGGCTTGAGGCCCAGTTCGCGGATCACCTTGCGGCACTGCCCCAGAGCATGAACATGGCTGTGAACCGACCTGACGCGCGAGGCATCGGTCTCTGCGGTGATCATGAGCTGGTGATGGACGGGAAGAAAATGCTCGCCGATGATGTAGAGGTTTGAGCGCGGCAACAGGTGATGGATGTCCGCCACGCGGCCCGCCACCGAATTGTCGATGGGGATCATGGCGGCTGCCGCCTCCCCATCGCTGACGGCCTGGAACGCATCTTCAAACGTGCCGCAGGGCATCGGATCGCAGGCGGGATAGGCTTCGAGGCAGGCAATATGCGAATTGGCGCCGGGTTCGCCCTGATAGGCGATCTTCAAAGGCATTTCAGGTTTTCCTCAGCATGCGGCGGGCGATTTCGAGCTCATTCGGCGTATCGACGCCGAGCGGCACGGTGTCAACCCGCACCACGACGATCCGCATGTCATTGTCGAGGGCGCGCATCTGCTCGAGCTTCCGGTCAGCCTCGCGCTCGCTGACGGGAAGCGTGACGAATTTCTCCAGCACTGGCCGGCGATAGGCATAGACGCCAATGTGATGCCAGAACGGCGCGGAATGTTCCGGCCCGGTATTGCGGACGAAATCCCGCGCGAAGGCCACCTCGCGCTCGTCGCTCAACGGCGCAATGGCCTTCACGATATTGGGATTGTCGATGTCCTGCTGGGTTTCGATCCTGGCGGCGATTGTCGAAATGTCGGCAGGCTCGTTCACAAGCCCCGCCAGGCAGCGCTGGATCGACAAGGCGTCGATGGTTGGAAGATCGCCCTGCAGATTGACGACGAAGCTGAACCGCTTGTGCGCATCGCGTAGCGACAGTGCCTCGGCGATCCGGTCCGAGCCCGACGGCAGCGACGGATTGGTGACGATCGCATCACCGCCATGCGCCTTGATGACATCGGCGATTTCAACCTCGGCGGCGGCGACCAGCACCTGCCCGACATTGGCCTCGATCGCCCGCTTCCAGACGTGGACGATCATCGGCAAGCCGTGGATATCGGCCAGCGGCTTGCCCGGCAGCCTGGTCGAAGCCATGCGGGCGGGTATGACGACGATGGTATTCTGGTTTTCGATCATGGACTTGAAGGCGGGCGCGGCAAATTGGTACAAGCGCTCTTATACGTATTGCGGTGGCGATGAGAAACAATTAGTTTCCGCGCCCGATTGACGGCTCATAGGATTACATCCTTCCATGAACAGCTCCAAATTCAACACCATCGCCGGCTGGACGCTGGGCACAGCCCTGCTCGTCTTCGGGCTCAACAGCCTGGCCGATGTGATCTACCACGCTGAAGCGCCGGAAAAGCCGGGCTACCTGATCGAAGTCGCCGAAGCTGAAACCGGCGGCGAGGCCACGGGCGGCGAGGAACAGCCCGCCGTTTCGCTGGGAACCCTGATGGCCTCGGCCGATGCCGCCAAGGGTCAGGCCGGTTTCAAGGCCTGCGCGGCCTGTCACACTGCCGACAAGGGTGGCCCGAACAAGGTGGGTCCGAACCTCTGGGGCATCGTCAACCGCATGCATGCCTCGCATGAGGGATTCAACTATTCGGAAGCCATGGCAGCCAAGAAGGCCGAACCTTGGACCTACGAGGCCCTGAACGAATTCATCCACAACCCCAAGGCCGCCGTTCCCGGCACCAAGATGGCCTATGGCGGGCTGAAGCGCGATCAGGAGCGTGCCAACTTGCTGGCCTATCTCGGCTCGCTGGCCGATACGCCCGTTCCGCCGCCTGCCCCGTAAACGCCGCAAAGCTCACGGAAATTTAACACCGGCAATATCGTTGCCGGTGTTTTCTTTTGTGGCAGGCCGCTTAAGTTAGCATTTCCGAAAGTCGTCTGGAGATTGCCCGCTATGCCGATGAACCGCCGCAGCCTCTTGAAACTGGCAGGGCTAGCGCCTGCCGCGAAGATCGTCGGCGTCCAGTTCGCCCACGCGCAGGACCGCGAGTTCCGCCACGCCTTGACGCTCTTCGATGATGTCAAGTACAGGCCCGATTTCAAGCATTTCGACTACGTCAATCCGGCAGCCCCCAAGGGTGGCCGGGTGCGTTTCGGTGTCGTCGGTTCTTTCGACAGTCTCAATCCCTACAGCTTCAAGGGCGAGACTGGCCCCGCCGTCTTCAACGATGCGCTGCTGGTCTCGGCGCTCGACGAGCCTTCGACAGAATATGGACTCGTCGCCAGCGCCGTCTGGCACCCTGAAGACCGGGGCACCGTGGTCTACCGCCTGCGGCCCGAGGCACGGTTCCATGACGGTCAGCCGATGACGCCCGAAGACGTGATCTGGAGCATGCAGGCCCTGCGCGACTCCATGCCCTTCTATAATTTCTACTACAAGAACATCATCAGGTCGGAACAGTCAGGCGACAACGAAGTGACCTTCGTTTTCTCCGAGAAAGGCAACCGCGAATTGCCGCTGATCACCGGGCAGATGCCGGTGCTGCCGAGGCACTGGTGGACGGGCACGGACGCCAGGGGCAAGCAGCGCGACATCAAGGAAACGACGCTCGAAATCCCGCTCGGGTCCGGCGCCTACATGGCGAGCGAGGTGAAGCCCGGCGTCTCGATCAAGCTGAAGCGCGTTCCCGACTATTGGGCGAAGGATCTTCCCGTGAGCATCGGGCAGGATAACTTCGACGAGATCGAATACATCTATTTCCGCGACGCCAATGTCGCCTTCGAGGCCTTCAAGAGCGACCAGTACGACTGGCGCCTCGAATCCTCGTCGAAGAACTGGGCGACGGGCTATGACTTCCCGGCGATCAGGAGCGGCCGGGTCGTCAAGGAAGAAATCAAGCTGCAGCAGGTCGAGGGCATGCAGTCCTGGGCGCTCAACATCCGTCGCGACAAGTTCAAGGATGTGCGCGTCCGCCAGGCCTTGAACTATGCTTTCGACTTCGAATGGTCGAACACCAACCTGTTCTACGGCCAATACGTGCGCTCACGGAGCTATTTCAACAATTCCGAGATGGAGGCAAAGGGCCTGCCGTCTCCTGCCGAACTGGCGATCCTCGAGCCATTGAAGGACCAGCTGCCGCCGGAAGTCTTCACGACCGAATTCGTGAACCCGGTGAACGACACGCCGCAGAACCGGCGCAAGAACCTGCGCAAGGCGTCTGGTCTTCTGGCGGAGGCCGGATGGACCGTGACGCAGGATGGCGGACGTTCCGTCCTCAAGAATGCGAGGGGCGAGAATCTTAATGTCGAGTTCCTGATCGACACACCGCTCTTTGAGCGGATCGCCCTCCCCTACAAACAGCAGCTTGAACTTCTTGGCATCGCCGTCACCATCAAGACGGTGGACAGTGCGCAATATCAGCGCCAGACCCAAACCTTTGACTATGACGTTATCGTGGGAACCTGGCCGCAGTCGCTCTCTCCCGGCAACGAGCAGCGCGACTTCTGGGGCAGCGATGCGGCCCGCCGCGACGGCAGCCGCAATCTCATCGGCATCGAAAATCCCGCCATCGACAAGTTGGTCGAGACGATCATCTTCGCCGGCGACCGCGACAGCCTCATCACCGCTTGCAAAGCGCTCGACCGCGCTCTGCTGTGGAACCATTATGTGGTGCCGATGTGGTATATCGACTACGAGCGCACCGCCCGTTGGGACCGTTTCGGCCGCCCCGCAAAGCTGCCCGACTATTCGGTGGGCTTTCCCACAGTCTGGTGGTGGGACGAGGAAAAGGCAAAGAAGGTGGCGGCCACGTGAAGAGAAAGCTGGCGGCGGCATTTCTCGCGCTTGTATCGTTAACCTTGCCCGCCATGGCGGAACCGCGCCATGGCCTGTCGATATTCGGCGACCTGAAATATCCCTTCGGCTTCACGCATTTCGACTATGTGAACCCCGATGCGCCGAAGGGCGGCAAGCTTTCGCTCATCGGCCCGGTGCCGCGCGACACCTTCGACAGCTTCAACGGCTACATCCTGAAAGGCGATCCGGTTCAGGGCTTCGACCTGATGTTCGACAGCCTGATGGCGCGCGCCAA
>JALHQC010000058.1 GCA_022842165.1 bacterium | reverse complement strand
GACAAGCTGTTCGAGGAAGTAAGCCGGATGCCCGGCGTCCTGGCGCTGACCTATCATGTCGACTACTGGGACTATCTCGGCTGGAAAGACACGCTCGGCAGCCCGGATTTCTCGCAGCGCCAGTATGACTACGCCAAGGCGCGGGGCGACATGGATGTCTATACCCCGCAGATGGTGGTGAACGGGGCCAAGCCGCTGGTCGGAAGCCAGCGCTCGGAAGTCATGGCTGTGCTGGAACAGTCGCGCAATGGGGCGTGGCAGGTTCCGGTTTCACTGCGCGACACGGCGAAAGAAATCATCATCGAACTGGGTGACAGCGAAACTGCGGTCGATGCCACGCTCTGGGTCATGCCGGTCATGATGAAAGCGGCGGTAAAGATCGAGAGGGGCGAAATCGCCGGGCGCGAGATCACCTATCACAATGTCGTCCGCAAGCTCGTTCCGGCCGGCATGTGGAATGGGCAAGCGCAGCGGATCACGCTGCCCAAGGAAGGCATCATGCCGGCGGACTGCTCGTCCTGCGTGGCGCTGCTTCAAAAGGGCAAGGTCGGCCCCATTCTCGGCTGCGCCAGCTGGGGCGATATCGCCGTTTGAATTGCTGAAAAGCCAAGCCGTCTGTGAGGGCCGAGAAGGCCTATTCGATGGTACTCTGCCAGCTTTGCGAAAGCCGCTGGCGTCCGGCGTTGGTGATTTCCAGATTGCCGCGGTAGAGTCCCTTGGGCCATCCGCCCGGCGGTCGTTTCTTGCCGGCAAACAGCATGTATTGCGCCTTGGCGCGGTCGAGCGTCACGTCCGTTGTCGCAAAAATTCCTTCGGGACCTTCGAACGTCACCCTTATCGTGTCGCCCGGTTCCAGGTTGATGGCCCACATATAGGCCGTCATCGCCGGCCACTCTGCCTCAGGTGCGCCGCGAAACCTGCCTTCTTCCAGCATGTCCAGCTTCACCGCGCCGGGTGCGAAGCCCTGTCCGATGATATCGCTCCGGGCATAGGGAAGGGCGGCGAGTACATCATCCGTCCACAGAGGATATTGCGGCGCGCCGCAAGCCTCTCCCTCGTCTCCGCTGCGAAACGGATCGACAGCCTTTCCATCCTTGCGGAGTGCAAGGTGGACATGCGGAAACGCCGCCAGGCCGGAATAACCGGCCTCGCCAAGCTTCTGACCCTGGCTTACAGCCTCGCCCACCTGCGGCAGCACCGAACCGCGGCGGAGATGGCAGTACTGCGTTTCCCAGCCACCGCCATGCGCGATCAACACGCCATTGCCGCATTCAAGACTGGCAATCGCCTGCTCGTCCTCTGCGCCGCGCGTCAGCCTGTCCGGCATGCCATCGCGCACTGTCATCACGGTTCCTGCAGCTGAAGCGATCACATCGACCCTGGAACTCGTGTCGCGCACGCGGAAATCGGTGCCGTCATGCCCATCATAGCTCTGGCTTCCGCAGGCAT
This sequence comes from bacterium, assembly GCA_022842165.1. GTDB lineage: Bacteria > Pseudomonadota > Alphaproteobacteria > Rhizobiales > Aestuariivirgaceae > Aestuariivirga. The sequence goes on along the minus strand of JALHQC010000058.1, from coordinate 24,722 downwards.
AATCCTTGACGCCGCCAGAAGGATCATGGTCGAAATACTGCTGTACCCAGCAGGTTTTTCCGATCTCGCAGGATAAGGGCAGGGCGAGCCGCGGTTGATCCGCCAGCGCAAGGCCAGATACCGGGGCGAGGGCTGCCAGCGCGCAGGATGCAGCCCTCCACAGCATCGAAATGCTCCCTATGCCGCCTTCTTGAGGAGACCGCGGTTGATCAGGCTCTCGGCGATCTGGACCGCGTTCAATGCGGCACCCTTGCGAAGATTGTCCGACACGACCCAGAGGTTGATGCCGTTGTCGATCGTCGCATCCTCGCGAATGCGCGAGACGAAGGTTGCGAAATCGCCCACGCATTCGACGGGCGTCACGTAGCCGCCATCCTCGCGCTTGTCGACCACCATGCAGCCCGGCGCCTCGCGCAGGATCTCGCGCACTTCCTCGGCCGAAATCGGCTGCTCGAACTCGATGTTGACGGCCTCCGAATGGCCGACGAACACCGGCACGCGCACGCAAGTTGCGGTAAGCTTGATCTTGGGGTCGAGTATCTTCTTGGTCTCGACCAGCATCTTCCATTCTTCCTTGGTGTCGCCCGAATCCATGAACACATCGATATGCGGGATCACGTTGAAGGCGATCTGCTTGGTGAACTTCTTCGGCGTCGGCTGGTCGGTGACGAAGATGCCCTTCGTCTGGCTCCACAATTCGTCGAGGCCTTCCTTGCCCGCGCCCGACACCGACTGGTAGGTCGAGACGACGACGCGCTTGATCTTCGCCACATCATGCAAGGGCTTCAGCACCACGACGAGTTGCGCCGTCGAGCAATTCGGATTGGCGATGATGTTGCGGCGCGTGTTGCGGCCCATGTACTCGATGAGCGCGTTGGCGTTCACTTCCGGAACGATCAGCGGCACTTCTTGGTCATAGCGCCAGCAAGACGAGTTATCGATGACGATGCAGCCCGTGGCGCCGATCTTCGGCGACCACTCCTTCGACACGGCAGAGCCTGCCGACATCAGGCAGAAATCCATCTTCGAGAAGTCGAACTGCTCGAGATCCTGGCACTTCAGCGTCCTGTCGCCGTAGGAGACTTCGACCCCCATCGATTTGCGCGACGCGATGGCGTGAATCTCGTCCACCGGAAACTGGCGCTCTTCGAGGATCGAGAGCATCTCGCGGCCCACATTGCCGGTGGCGCCGACGACTGCAACCTTGTAACCCATGTCAAATTCTCCTGATAGCCGTCCAACCCGTCCCCCGCGAACCGTCATGGTTCAGCTTTTCGGGCATCGAGGGGTTAGCCTTCCACCCCCGCGGGGGAAGGCCGGGGGAGAAGGCTCACGCCGTTTTGGTGGTTTTCGTGAGTTTGCCCACAGCAGGCATTCCAGCGCAGCCCGCAATCGCGGTACGCCCCAGATCGAAACTGGAAAGAATGCGGATCATGTCCTGCCTTCGGTCAATTGCGGGGTTCTAGCACGCGGCGGCCTCAAGTCAACCACGCTGGCGGGAGTGCTTTGAAGCGTCCTCTAAAAGGGGTTGGCAGCGGGCCTTCTCTTCGCTATCTAGACGCCCGCGATCCACAAGACACCGGCATGCGGAGAGGTGGCAGAGTGGTCGATCGCGCCGCACTCGAAATGCGGAGTACGTGCAAACGTACCGGGGGTTCGAATCCCTCCCTCTCCGCCACCTAACTAATTGATATTGTTGGATAAAGAGGCATTTTGGCCGAGGGGCTGAATGTGCCCGGCATGTCCGTGGCTTGCGCCGATCGGCCAACCTGAAGCCGGTCCGAGAGACGCGTTTGGTGCGGCTTCCCGGCGCGATCTGGCAAAGTTGTTGATTTGCACTGAAAGTTGACCCGGGAGGGGCGCAAGTTTCCACCGAGATGTGACCCACGTTCTGACCTTTCCCCTGGCATGCGGCGGACAAGGCTCTACGAGCAGACCACCGTGGTCATCACCACCAATCTCAGCTTCAGCGAATGGGCTGGCGTATTCGGCGATGCCAAAATGACCACAGCACTCCTCGACCGCCTCACTCACCACTGCCACATCCTTGAAACCGGGAACGACAGCTTCCGCTACAAGGCCAGTTCGATAAAGCCGAAAACCAGAAAGGAAAAGCCACTGACTTGACCCGCGGCCAATAACGCCGCACAAACCATAAACCCGGGTCACTTCTCAATGAAAATCCCGGGTCAACTCTCAGTGCAAATCAACACCATCTTCTTCCTAACCGTCCCCGCCAGGAATCCGCGCACACTATGCGCTTGCCACTCGGTGGCTTTAATCAGCTCGGGGATCGACGTGCCATTCGGGTGCTGTAGCATTGCGAGTATTTGCTGGGTCTTGTTCACTGCCTGCTTTTTAAGCTTGGTTGCCTTGTTTGCCATTGTGTTGCTCCTTTGGGAGAGCTGGCTAATCCGGCCCTTGCACGACCCAAAGCCCCCGATCGCAGGCGTTCTCCATCCATAGCGCCCGACTGCGGCGCTCGATGACCGGCACCAATGCTTCCTTTACGGCCGAAGTCGAGTGGAACCCTCACCGCAGGCCGTAGTCGCCAAGAGCCAGTTCAGATTACACCATGCGCAAAATGACGTCATGGCATGACCTTTGCCGGGTTGAGATCTTGGCAAGAGCGACGAAGGCCACCTCGTCGGGGTCTGCTTCAGCTGATTGAAGTAGACATTGCGGGCGTCCTGAGCACTTTCGCGCAATCCTGACGCCTCCGGCAAATGAACTGTGGCATTTGCCGCGAGAGGGAAAAACGTGAAACTAACAGGTAGAAAATGGGATAATGGAAAAAATGTTTGATTTCTGAACTTATTGGAAATACAAGCTTGGAGTCTCAGCGATGTTTTGCACGTTGTGCCATACCGTCCGGCTATGACTGCGTCCTGCGTCGAACAATTGGCCCTTTCAAAATGCCACAAGACCGTTGGAAGATGATTTTTGTGATTGGGGGACAAGCGGAATGAGTTGGGACAGAGACGGCGGACCGCGGATCGCTTTTCTTGGCACGGGAGCGCAGGGCGCATCGATCGCGGCCGACTTCGCGCTCGCAGGCCTGAACGTCACCTTCATCGATCAATGGCCGGATCACATTGAAGCCATCCGCAAGAACGGCATCACGGTGAACCTGCCGAGCCGGACGATCAACGCCAAGGTTCCGGCGCTTCATCTCTGCCAGGTTGCGGAAATCAAGGAGCCGTTCGATGTCGTCTTCCTTGTGGTGAAGGCCTACGATACCAAATGGACCTGCGAACTGATCAAGCCCGTCCTCGCACCGGACGGGCTGGTGGTAGGTCTCCAGAACGGCATGACGCACGAGGATATTGCGACGATCGTAGGCCGCGAGCGCACCATAGGTGCCGTCATTGAAATCGCTTCCAACATGTGGGTGCCCGGCGTCACGAACCGGCAGAACGACCACGATGAATCATGGTTCGCATTGGGCGCCCTTGATCCGAAAACCCAAGGCCGCGTGGAGTCCGTTGCCAGGCTGCTGCGCAATTCCGGCCGGGTGGAAGTCATGGAAGATATCCGCTCTGCCAAATGGATGAAGCTTGTGGTGAACGCTGCCGAACTCATCCCGTCGGCGATTGTCAACATGCCCCTGAACGATGCGGCACGCTTTCCGGGAATGCTGGAGGTGATGCGCAAGGCGGGATATGAGGCCATGCAAGCAGCCCTTGAGGATGGTGCAAAGATCATTCCCATCATCGGCATGCCGCCCGTGACAACCAATCATCCCGAGCGTTATGTCGACCAGATCTTCGACGAGGTTCTGACGACCTTCTCAAGGCCGGATACGCTGGTGACTTCGCTCCAGGACTGGCGCAAGGGACGCCGAGCCGAAGTGCAGGAGGTGAATGGCTGGGTGGTCGACATGCTGCGCGCCCACGGCCGTTCCTCGCCGATGAATGAGCGGGTGGTGGAGATTGCCTTCGAAATCGAAAGCGGAAAGCGCGAGGCCCATCCCGACAATGCGCAACTGATGATCGAAACCTACAAGAAGATTGCCGACCATCTATAGAGTTGGAGAGATGCTGCCTTTTGCCTGCGAAAATTGCGCTGCGATAATGATGTCGACAGTCACCTGGTAGTGCGCTGCAAGCTGACGTTTCACCTCGGCCGCATCGCCGGCAATATAGGCGTCGAGGATGGCGCGGTGTTCGGCAAGTTCACTTCGCTCGGCATGACGGGCAGCCGATAGCAGCCGGTAACGCTCCTGCACGTCGAAAAGCTGTTCAACAAACTGTATGATCCATTTGAGTTGGCAACCAGCAACGAGCGCCATGTGAAACTGCCGGTGGCGCTTCTCCCATTCAAGATTGCGCGATCCGTCCGCCGTGAGCCGCCGCTCCTTGCTGAGCCGGTGGTAGGCGAGCACCAGCGCCTCTTCAGCGAGCGACCCGCCGTGACGCATTGCTTCGTCAATGGCGACGCCCTCGATCAGCGTGCGGGTTCTGACGACATCTACCAACTCGTCGCGACTTATTGCGGTGACGCGGTAGCCGCGCTGCTCCTCGCGCTCCACCCAGCCATCCGAGTGAAGGCGGCTCAGCGCTTCGCGAATGGGGCTGATGCCGACATCGTAATGCTCGCGCAGAGCGTCGAATTGCAGTTTTTCGCCGGGCGGAATGCGCCCTTCCATGATATCCTGGCGGATCGCCTCATAGGCGGAACTCGCCAGTGTGAGACCGGTTTCCTTGATCTTGACCATAGCTACCCGTTCTGTTTCCCTTAGGTGATGAATGACCGACGCGCGGCCGACGTGCCATAACATCTCGTTCTGATAATATCGAAAATTATTTACTCTTGGAAGAATAATGGAAATCATATTATTACTCGGCGCGAGAGTACCGCCGGGTTGCAGTCGCCGATCATGCCACAGTGCGGCATCATTGGCGCTATTCGCCTGGAGAATTCAGAAGGGAGACCGCCACAGTGAAAGCCGTGCGATTTCACGACAAGCGCGACATCCGGGTCGAGGATGTCGCGGCACCGCAACACAGCCTCAAGCCGCACGATGTGCTGATCAAGCCCATTATCTGCGGCATCTGCGGCACCGACCTGCATGAGTATATTGCCGGGCCGATTGTCACGCCCCGCACACCGCATGTCTATACCGGTGCCAAGAACCCGCAGATTCTCGGCCACGAGTTCAGTGCCGTCGTCGTCGATACCGGTGCCGCGGTGACGCACGTCAGGGCTGGCGACCGCGCCTCGATCATGCCATTGATTTCGCCACGCGACGATTGGTTCGGCAAGCGCGGGCTTTATCACCTTTCCGACAAGATGGCCGCTGTCGGCCTCAGTTGGGATTGGGGCGGCATGGGCGAGTATGCCGTCGTCAACGACTACAACGTCATGCCGATTCCAAAGGGCGTCAGCGACATCCAGGGCGCCATGATCGAGCCAGGCGCTGTCGCTCTCTATGGCGTAGATCGCGGCGGGGTTATGGCGGGTTCCGCGGTATTGGTGTCCGGGGCTGGACCGATCGGCGCCCTCACGCTGCTCGCCGCGCGCGCCGCCGGCGCCACGAAGATCTTCGTATCCGAACCCAATCCGTCCCGCCGCCAGCTTGCAGCGCAACTGGTGCCGGGCGCCATTGTCGTTGATCCACGCGAACAGGACCTGCATGCCATCATCGAGGCCGAAACGGATCAGGGTGTGGGCGTCGATGTCGCAATCGAATGCGTTGGCCTCGAAGCGTCCCTGAATTCATGTGCCAAGGCCGTGCGGCGCGGCGGCAAGATCGTCCAGGTCGGCCTGCACATGAAACCTGCGGCGATCGACGCCATGCAGTGGGCGATGAAGGACATCACCTTCGAAGGATGTTGGTGCTTCCGTGTGCAGATGTGGCCGCGCATCATTTCGATGATCGAGGCGGGAACGTTTCCGGTCGACAAGGTGGTGACGGCCGAAATTGCCGCCGAGGATGTCGTGGCCAAGGGCTTCGAACGCCTCCTCGACCCCAGGGGACAGGATCTCAAGATCCTGGTGCGCGTCTAGACCAACGGCAGCTGCTGCATCCAGTTTTCGAACTGAGTTCCAATCTACTCATAATGAGGTGCCGCAAAGCCCGAGGCCTTGATGGGTCAATTGCCATTCGACCCGCTGCTTGAAGCCTCGAGGCCCTGCTGACGCGAAGCACCGCAGAATGAGGAAATACAAACTTTCAACACGAGTTAACATCCATGTGAATGGCGAAGAAACCGCCAGCTGCGTGACGCCTGAGCAATAATTGCGTCGCAAATTGAGGAAAAGTCGCTGGACAGATTTCGAAAAATATCTCAAAATGCGGTAATAATCGAATAGTCTATCTTGGTTGGTAGTTTGCCATATGTCTATTCCGTGACTGAATAGCGTGGGAAGTGGTGTGAAGCGCGGTGCTCTTACGGGTTCCAAATCGATTCGAGGTGACGCACGCCGGGGAGAATTGCCATCGGACCGGGCGGCTGCGGGCGGATTGGCCGGGGGTGCGCGGTGAAGAATAGCGAGCAACTGCACAAACAGCCCCTGATCAGTCTCAACGCCGTGGGCAAAAGCTACTCGGGCGCCTGGGTGTTGAAAGACGCTACATTTTCAGTGTCGCGGGGAGAGATCGTTGCCCTTGTCGGCGAAAACGGCGCCGGAAAGTCCACCCTCAAGAACATTCTCTGCGGGTTGGTCCCGCCAGACACTGGAACGCTCACGGTTGAGGGCCGGGATTATTCACGGCTGACTACTCAAGATGCGCGTTCGATCGGGATAGCGGCGATCCACCAGGAACTCAGTCTTTTCCCCAATCTGTCGATTGCGGAAAACGTGCATATGGGTGTTGGCGGGCTGCCGCAGCGCTATGGATTAGTCGACCGCCGGGCGATGGACGTTGAGACGCTTGATCTCTTGCGCGATTTCTTCGTGACGCCGCTCAACCCCAGTCTTCCAGTGGAGCGGCTTTCGCTCGGCGAGCGCCAGCTGGTGGAAGTCGCGAAGGCGTTGCGCGGGGCGTCGAGCATGGTGATCCTGGATGAACCCACCACATCGCTCAGTCTTCCGGAACGGCGCCGTTTGTTCGCAGTGGCGCGGCGGCTGCGCGAGCGGGGCTACGCCCTGATTTACATCACGCACTTCATGGAAGAGATTTACGAACTCGCCGACCGCATCGTCGTCTTGCGCGACGGTCGCGTCGTCGGCACGGGAACGCCTCAAGAGATCGATCAAGCACACTTGACGACGCTTATGGTGGGGCGGGAACTGGAAGAGATCGATCAAAGCCTCGCATCCGAACGAGATTTGGCGGCAGTGAACTCGAAAGCCGCGCCGGTGACGGTGAGGGTACGGGATCTGCGCGATTCAAAGCTGCTGAACGGCGTTTCGTTCGACCTTCATGCCGGTGAAATCCTGGGGCTTGGCGGGTTGATGGGAGCCGGCCGGTCGCAAGTCGCCGAAGCTATTTTCGGTCTCCATCCGGCGACAGGCAGCGTTGAAGTCAGTGGACAGTTGTTCGAGCCCCGAACGCCCGCGGCCGCCCTTGCAAGAGGCGTAGCTCTGGTTTCGGAGGATCGCCGCGCCGATCAGATATTCCCGGGGCGTAGCGTGCTTGAAAATCTTATGTCAACGATAATCGAGTCCCTTACCCAGGCTGCTGGCTACCTTTCTCCTATCCGGCAGCGCGATCAGGCCCTAAAGATGGTGAGCGAATATGGGGTTCGGCATCCGGGGCTCGATGCGCCGATGGTGGCGCTCTCCGGCGGCAACCAGCAGAAATGCGTCATCGCGCGCTGGCTTGCCGGGCGACCGGCCGTCGTTATTCTGGACGAACCAACAAAGGGCATCGATGTCGGCGCCAAGGCGGAAATCCATCGCCTGATCGGCAAGCTCGCCGCTTCGGGCCTGAGTGTATTGCTGATCTCGTCGGACCTGCCGGAATTGCTGGCGCTGTCGCACCGCATCCTGGTGATGCACAAGGGTCGGATTGTCGGCGGACTGGAACGCCCCCAATTCGACCCCGCGGCCATCGTCCATATGGCCTCGATGGGGGCAGCCGCATGAGCTTGGCCTACCGCATCGACCGCGCCTTCGTGGCCAACATCCAGCGATATTCGGTTTTGGTGATGCTGGTGGCCGTGGTCATCGTGTTCGCTAGCATATCGCCGCCATTCTTCACGACGAGCAATCTCAGCAATATCCTGCTGCAGTCCACCGCCATCGCCTTGGCCGCCGTCGGAATGACCTTCGTGATCGTCACCGGCGAGATCGACATCTCGATCGGATCGCTGATGTCGCTGGCCATGACGCTGGCATGGATGTTCGCCGTCATTCCGGGCGCCGAAGCCGGGCAGCAGGCGGGAGTCAGCGCTTGGGTCTATCCTGTCGGCCTGGCCGCAGGGCTGGCGCTCGGCCTGATCAACGGTTGGATGATCGTCGTCCTTCGTATCAATTCATTCATCGCGACACTGGCGACGATGTTTGCCTTCCGCGGCGTAGCCTGGAAGATGGTGGGCTCAAGCGACAAGGCGTTCGACGACAGCCCGGTCCTGTTCCTCGGCCGAACTGAGCTCTTCGGCATCGGTCTGCCTATCTATCTGGTTGCCATCGTGGCCGTTGCCGCATACGTCGTCCTGAACCGCACGCCATTCGGACGCTATCTCTACGCCATCGGCGGATCGCCGCGTTCAGCCATCGAATCGGGATTGCCGGTAGACCGCTTGAAGGTGCTGGCCTTCGGTGTGTGCGGCCTGTGCGCCGCCGCCGCGGGGCTCATCACCATCGGGCGCGTCGGCACACTGCAGGCTGGCCTCGGCAACGGCTTCGAGTTCACGGTGATCGCCGCCGTCGTGCTTGGTGGAACAAGCCTGCTCGGCGGCCGGGGATCGATCATTGGCGCAATCCTCGGCGCGATCCTGCTGGTCGTGATCGACAATGGACTCAATCTCATCAATGCCTCGGTCTATATCTACGATGTGGTGAAAGGCGTCATCCTCATCACAGCCGTGCTGATCGACGTGGCACTGCTCCGGCGTCTAGGTGCGGGTTCGCGCGCCGCATGACAGGTTCAACAATGCAAAACAATCAGGAGGAGCAAGGGGCAAGGGGAGCCTTGCCGACAAATCGCAACCGCACGAAATCTGCGGCCGCATGCTTCAAACAATCGACAATCGGAGGAAATGGAATGATTTACAAACAGCTTACATTGAGTTTGGCTGCGGCACTGATGCTGGCGCTGCCGAGCGTCCCGGCCCATGCCCAGGACAAGCCGGGTACGGGTCTGACGGTTTGCCTGTCACTCGACAAGGTCAATGCCTTCCGCGAAGGCCAGTTGAATCTCTGGAGACAGGCAGCCGAGGAACTTGGCATCAAGTTGGTCGAACAGGTGGCGGGTGAAGATGCCCAGCGCCAGTCCTCCCAGGTCGACACCTGCATCGCGCAGGGGGTTAGCGGCATCATTTCGATCCCGTGGGACAATCAGGCCGTCCTGCAGGACATCGAGCGCGCCCATGCCGCCAGCATTCCGTTCGTGACGGTGGACCAGGCGCCCGCCGACATGAGCACCGTCGATGCCCATATCGGCGGCAACCCGACGGCCGACGGTCTGGCAGCAGGCAAGCGTCTCGTCGCCCTGGTCGGAGACAAGCCGACAAAGGTGGTCAATCTCCAGGGTGCGTTGAACGCCGTCAACGGCCAGGAGCGCGATGCCGGCTTCAGGGAAGCTATCAAGGGCCACGACAATATCAAGATCGTCGCGGACGTTCCGACAGAATGGCGTCCGGAGCCCGCTCTCGCCGGCATGGAAAACGCCTTGCAGGCCCATCCGGACATCGGTGCTGTCTATGCCGCGACCGACGGCCTGCTGCCGCCGATCTTCTCGGCCCTGGAAAAGGCCAAGCGCCTGGCCAAGGTCGGCGACCCCAACCATGTGATCGTGCTCTCCATCGACGGCGACCCGCAGGGCTGCAAGGCGATGACGGAAGGCTGGGCCGACGCCGGCTACGCGACGCCGATCGCCGAGATGACGCGCAATTCGCTGCAGGTGATCATCGACCTTGCCAAGGACAAGAAGAAGATCGAAGACAAGGACAAGGTTCAGCTCCTCGCAGGCGTCGAATACACCAAGGACAATCTCGCTGAAACCGGCGGCAAGGTCTGGGGCTGCGCGAAGTGACACAACCTACGAAGCCTGAGCGTTCAGGCTTTGCCAGAAGCGGCAATCGGTCAGGGCCGGCGCACGGAAGTGCGCCCGGCCTTGGGCCGTTGCTCGCCATCTTCCGCGATCTACCGATGCTTCCAGTCATCCTGATCGCGCTGACCATCCTCTCGATCACGATCGACGGCTTCATGTCGGCCGGAAATGCCCAGAACATCATGCGGCAGCTTTCCGTCATCCTGATTGCCGTTACCGGCGAAACCCTGGTTCTCTTGATCGGGGGGATCGATCTGTCGATCGGCGCCATCATCGGTCTTTCCTCGGTTTGTGGCGCGTTGATCATGCAATTCACCGGTTCGCCTCTGCTGGGCCTGCTGGCGTGCATTGCCGTCGGCGCCGGCGTCGGTTCCCTCAACGGGTTATTGATCGCACGTTTCGGGCTGCAACCCTTCATCGTCACATTCGGCACGATGCTGACGGCCCGCGCGCTCGGCTTCCTGCTGACCGGCGGCCGCTCAATCGGCATGTTGCCGAAACCACTTCTGGAAGCCGGGCGCATGAACGTCGCCGGGATTCCGCTGGTGTTTATCCTCGGGCTCGCCGTTGCTGTCGTGGTTGGCTATGTCTTGAGCCGCACTGCTTTCGGGCGGCGAATTTACTTGATCGGTTCCAATCCGCGAGCAGCGGAATTTTCCGGCATCAAGGTCAATCGGGTGAAGTTCCAGGTTTACCTGATATCCGGCACGCTGGCCGGCGTCGCAGCCTATGTCTTCATGATGCGCCTAGGTACGGCCTCGCCAACGGCGGGCGACCAGCTGCTGCTCCAGATCATCGGCGCTGTCGTACTGGGAGGAACCGCGCTGACCGGTGGCGAAGGTGGAATCGCGCGGTCGGTAACCGGTGCGGTGCTGATTGCGATCATCATCAAGAGCCTGGAAATCATGGGAGCCCAATTTTGGGACCAGATGATCGTCATCGGCGTACTCACCGCGTTGGGCAGCGCGTTGGGAGCATGGCTGAGCCGCCGGCGTACCAGAGAGACGAAACGCGAAGACGTAGCGGAGAGAATAGGGCATTCGCCCGTCGAGAAGGACGATTCTGCAACGCGGTTGCGCAATTGATCCTTCAACCCCCGCGGAATTCAGTCATCCTCGGGATTTCACGCGAGAGGTAGAGCGAGATGACGATAAGAGTGGCATTGATCGGAGCCGGGGTCATGGGCGCCGACCATGCCCGCACATTGACCTCGCAGGTTCCGGGCGCAGAACTTCGGATTATCTGCGATGCCGACGCTGAACGGGCGGCAGTGCTGGCCGCGGAACTGGAAGTCCAGTCGGTGTCAGCCGATCCCCAGGCGGCCATCGCCGACAAGGCTATCGACGCAGTGATCGTCGCAGCGCCTGATGCAATGCACAAGGAGTTGATTTTCGCAGCACTCGCTGCGGCCAAGCCAATTCTGTGCGAAAAGCCGATGGCGCCGACACCACAAGACTGCGTTGACATCATCGCAGCCGAAGTGAAGCGCGGTGAACAGCTGATCCAGATCGGTTACAATCGCCGCTTCGACCCGGCCTATTGGGAGATGCGCGACACCTGGAAGGCAGCCGGGCTGGGCGAGGCCATCATGTTTCACGGCTTTCACCGCAACGTTTCGGCCCCGCCTTGGTTCGATTCCAACATGGCGGTGACCAATTCGGCCGTACATGATTTCGACATCGCGCGTTGGTTACTGGAGACCGAGATTGTCTCGGTGCATGCCTTCCGGCCAGCAATGTTCGCCAATGGTGGCATCGGCTCGCCGGTTTTCCTCGTGTGCCAAGCCGCCTCCGGCCAGCTGGTCAACATTGAGGTGTCCAACAACGCCGCTTATGGCTACGATGTGCGTGGCGATCTCGTATGCAGGAATGGAACCGTATCGCTGCGCCCGCCGGTCAATAGCGAACTCTGCACTAACCTCCAGAACAGCATATCCTATCCTGCCGACTGGCGCCCGCGCTTCGTCAATGCCTACCGCCTGCAGCTTCAAGGCTGGATTCGCTCGATCCACAAAGGCAAGCCAGAAGGCGCAAGCGCGTGGGACGGCTATGCGGCCTCGGCCTGCGCCGCCGCAGGACTTAAGTCCCTCGCGAGTGGACAGGCAGAAAAAGTAGAACTGATCGCCAAGCCTTCGCTTTACGGCAAATAGGCTTTTCTGCTCGCCTTAGGCTCGGGACTCATAACCAGTAGCATACAACACTGGCGAGTTGGATGGCGGAGAGGAAAACCGTTGCGAGCTTGTCGTAGCGGGTGGCGATGCGGCGGAAGTCTTTGAGGCGGGAGAATGTCCGCTCGATGACGTTTCTCATCCGGTAGGCTTTGCGGTCGAAAGCGTGAAAGTGTTTGCGTGTGGGATTGTTGTGAATGACAGGCGTCGTTCCCCGCACCTTCAGTGCCGTACGGATCGCATCGCTGTCGTAGGCTGCATCAGCGAGACAAAGACGGGGTGCCATCTGGCCGACGAGTTCAAGCGCCATCGGTGCATCACCGCGATGGCCGGCACGCGAGATCAGCTGCCTGGGCCTGCCTTGTTCATCGACGGCCGCGTGGATCTTGGTGGTCCGCCCGCCACGTGAGCGGCCAATCGCCTGCGCCTCGGCCCCCCTTTTCCGCCTGCCGAGGATCGATGAGCCTTGATGTGCGTGGCATCAATCATCACCGCAGCCGGAGGTCCGCCAGCTGCAGCCAGGTGATGGAAGAGCTTGTCCCAAACACCTTTCTCGGCCCAGCGGACAAAGTGATTGTAAAGCGTCTTGTGCGGGCCATACGATCCTGGCGCATCGCGCCATCGGCATCCCGACTGCAGAACATGAATGATACCGGAGAACACACGCTGGTCATCAACGCGCGCCACTCCCCGCGTCTGGTCCGGCAAGTGAGGCCGCATTCGATCGAACTGTGCCTCGCTTAGCCAGAAGCCTTCAGTCATGGACGCTCTCCTCAGAGAGCTTGAATCACTCTATCTCTGATTTGCACAGACAATTGACGGGTCCAGACCCTAGGGCAAAGGCAAGGTTTGCCCAAACGTGCTGGATGGCGGCGCAAATCCGCTGTGCGATGGATTGGTGTTCCACGGTGGAAATAGGCCAAACGTTGACTCTGTCTGTGAATGCTTTTGCGTGCAGCGCTGGGCATTATTCGTTTCGATAATCGCCCGTGGTGTGGTGGCCGAGGTAGAGGCCTCGGACACCACGAAAACTTCGTTGAACACGCATGATATGACTCGTTACATTCGCATAGCGGGGGTTATGGAAGGTAGGAAATTCACATCATGGCATCAGTGGAAATCAACCACGTCGGCAATGAATTGCGAAATCAATTCTAAATGTCTATTGCCGTCCGGCTCTATCTTACAGAACTGCCACCGTCAGAACGATCATGCAGTCGCCCATCTTGATGAGGCCGGGGAAGTGGCGGGCGGTTACCAGCCCGTCCATCTTCGCGGTATAGACCTGCGGCGGTGCGCCGGTGCGCTCGGCCGGCCAGAGCTTTGCGACCACATCGCCCTTGCGGACAGTTTCGCCGAGGTCCACGCAGATCTCGAACAGGCCATCGTGCTCGGAAAACGTAAAGCAGTCGTTAGAGGGCATGTCGAGCATGATGCTCGGTCCGCTGTTCATGGTGCCGGACAGGATCCCCGAATGTATGAGGACGTTGCGGATGCCGCGCTTGGCAATTGCGTTGGAGCGCGCGGTAGAACTGCCGCCGCCGCCGAGTTCGGTCGTGACGAAGACCTTGCCCATATCCTCGACCGCGTTGTCGTACATGCCGACCGTGTCGATCTCGAGCATCATCATGGAATAAGGGGCCGAGAAGGCGCCCATGGCGGCCACGCACCGGGCCTCCTGCGCTGGGTTGGGCAGGCGGTGAACCGCTGCATAGGGGATGAAGTCCAGTGTTTTTCCGCCGGCATGGATGTCGACCACCACATCGGCCATAGGTACGAGCATGCGCTGGAAGTAATCGGCAATCTTCTCGGTCACCGTGCCGTCTGGCCTTCCGGGGAAGGAGCGGTTCATATTGCCGTGGTCGATGGGAGAGGTGCGGGTTGCTGTGCGGAAAGCCGGATAGTTCATCGCGGGCACGATGATTACCCGGCCTGAGAGTTCCTCTGCCTTGATGGCATGGGCAAGCTCCATCAGGGCGACGGGGCCTTCGTATTCCTCGCCGTGATTTGCTCCGGTCAGCAGCGCAGTCGGGCCATTACCGTTCTTGGCGACTGTGATAGGGATCATGATGGAGCCCCAAGCACTATCATCACGGCTGTAGGGCAGGCGGAGGAAGCCGTGCTGCACGCCATCCTTTTCGAAGTCCACCGTGGGAGAAATCGGGCTCGGCTTCACGTGTCTGGTCCCTTTGCGAATCTCTTCATGCGCGTGACGCTCATCGAGATGTGGCTGCGGCGGATGTAGCCCACGGCTTCAAGATCGCCCACCTCCATGGCGGAGAGAATTTCGGCAACCTCGCGGCTGAAGACGGTGATCTCGTCCTGCAGGTTGAGATTGGGAATCGATGACAGCCAGATGCGGTGAGTCTGGTAATAGAGCCGCTCGCTGATCTCGCGCAGCGGCGCATTGCCGATCATGGCCGCGAGTTCCTGAAAGAACTCCATGTTGATCTGGGCGATGCGGTGTGGATCGGGCACTTCGAGCAGCTTGCCGCAATCGGCAAGGATGGTCCTGATGCGGTCGAGGTCCGCTTCGCTGCGGGGCAGCGGGTCGAGCTTGCCGATCAGTTCCGCGAGCTCCATGCGGAACTGATAGACCTGCATCAGGTTGCCGAAGTCGACCGTGGTGACGAAGGTGCCCACACCGTGGCGGCTCTCAAGAAGGCCTTCAGCCTCGAGCCGCGACAGCACGCGGCGGACGGGGGTGCGCGAGACGCCGAACTCCTTGGCGAGGTCCTCTTCCGCCAGCCTTTCGCCGGGCGCATATTCGAGAAGGCAGATCCGGTCGCGGATCATGCCGTAGATGCGCTCGAAGCGCTCGCGTGCGATGGTGAGCGGCTTGTCTTCTGTTGTGGTGAACGTCATCCGGCCTCCAGTACCGCCCGCAGGAATTGCCGGGTGCGTTCATTCTGCGGGTTCGAGAAGAAGGATTTCGGCTCTCCCTGTTCGCAGATCTTGCCCTGATAGAAGAAGCAGGCGCGGTCGGCAAATTCCTTGGCGAAACCCATCTGGTGCGTCACCATCAGCATGGTGAGGTCGTGTTCCTCGCCCAGCCTGCGGATGACCTGCAAGACTTCACCCACGAGTTCCGGATCGAGGGCGGAAGTCACCTCGTCAAACAGCATGATCTTCGGCCGCATGGCAAGGGCCCGCGCGATGGCAACACGCTGCTGCTGGCCGCCCGAGAGCTGCGATGGATAATGATCCTTCTTGGCGGAAAGGCCTACCATGTCGAGCAATTCGGCGGCGCGCGCTTCAGCCTCGCGGCGCTTCATTCCCAGAACCGTGGTAGGCGCCTCGATGCAGTTCTGCATCGCCGTCATGTGGGGGAACAAGTTGAAGGACTGGAACACCATGCCAATCTTGGCGCGAACGCGGCGGATGTGCGCCTTGTCAGCCGGCACCAGCTTGCCGTTCCGTTCCATGTGGGTGAGTGGCTCGCCGTCTACATAAATGACGCCGCCGTCGATCGCTTCCAGCGTCATCAGCATACGCAGAACCGTGGTCTTGCCCGAGCCCGAGGGGCCGATGATCGCAACCTTCTCGCCGCGCGCGATATCGAGGTCCAGGCTGTCGAGAACGGTCAGCGGTCCATAGCGCTTGGTGACCTTGTCGAAACGCACCATGGGGCTATCGGTCATCGTATCATTCTCCGTCTGATGGCCGTTTCGGTGGCGCGGATCAAGGCTGCGGATACAAGGCTCATGGCGAGGAAGAACAGGCCTACAAGCGTCATCGGCTCGGTGTAGCGGAAGGTTTCGGACCCCATGATCTTCGCCGTCTGCATCAGTTCAAGGACGGCAATGGCCGAGAGCAGGGGCGTTTCCTTGAACAGAGCCACGAGATAGTTTCCGAGTGCGGGCACGATGGGCGGAATGATCTGCGGGATGATGATGTCGCGGAATGTCGTCCAGGTGCTCAGGTTCAAGGCGGTGGAAGCTTCCCATTGGCCGCGCGGAATGTTGTCGAAGCCGGCGCGGTAAACTTCCGAGCAGTAGGCCGCATAGTGAACACCGATGGCGAGCACGCCCGCCGTGAAGGCATCGAGCACGATGCCGAAGCTGGGCCCAACGAAATAGATGAAGAAGATCTGGATCAGCAGCGGCGTGGACCGGATCAGTTCGACAAAGACCGAGATGATCCATGCTGTTGCGGGAACCGCGATCCGCGTGAGGGCGAGCGCGAGGCCCAGTGTTGCTGCGATCACAAACCCGATCAGTGTCGCCTGGATGGTCGTGATCGCCGCCCAGCCGAGCTTCGGCAGGATTTCGAACGTATAGGCCCAGTCCCACATCAAGCGCTTCTCCCGCGCGACAGCCCGCGTGAGGCGCGCTGTTCCAGCAGCCGCATGCCGATGGTGAGGGTGAGCGACATTGCCAGATAGATCAGCAGCACCAGCGTGAAGATCGGGATCGTCTTCATCGTCGTCTGGTTCAGTTGCTGCGCCTTGAAGGTGAGATCGGTGAGGGTGATGAGCGATACGAGGGCAGTCGACTTCAGCAGTTCGATGAAGAGATTGCCCCAGGGCGGTATCATAGCGACAATGGCTTGCGGCAGGATTATGCGGCGGAGCATCTGCGTCTGGCTCATGTTGAGCGCGGTCGAAGCCTCCCATTGGCCGCGTGGCACGGAAGCGACAGCACCGCGCACCACTTCGGCACCATAGGCACCGACATTGAGCCCGAGGCCCACAACGGCGACAGTGAAGGCTTCCAGAAGGATGCCGAATTGCGGAAGAACGAAGAACAGCCAGAACAGCTGCACGAGAGCCGATGTGCCGCGAAAAATCTCGATATAGGCATTGGCCAGCCAGCGGACGGGCGCCGGGCCATACATCTTGCCAAGTGCTGCGGCAATGGCGGCGAAAAGTGCCAGCACGCAGCCGAGGGCCGTGATCTGGACCGTGAGCACTGCGCCCTGGAGAAGGCCCGGCACGAAAAGGCTGTAGGTTTCCCGGCCTGAGAGAACGGCCAGGAGGGCAATCGTGGCAGCCAGCATTGCGAGCAGCGAGCGAATGCCCATTCACATCACCTTGGGAGCGTCAGGAAAGGAAAGGGCGGCGGACACGCCGCCGCCCGATGTGCCGGGAACTTACTCGCCCTTGCAGAGCTGTTCCATGGTCTTGTTCGGAAGGTAGTCGGCACCGAAGCCGAAGGGCGTCACGAGCGCGATGTGCTCGGGCGATCCGATGAAGGTCTTCAGCTCGGCCTGGAAGGCTTCGTAGAGGTCGGTGTCTTCCTTGCGGAAGCCGAAGCCGCCATGACCTTTGACCGACTTCCCCGCCACTTCGCCGAAGGGCTTGGTAGACTCAACGCCTTCGCCCTTGGCGGCCATGTCGGCAATCGAAAGTGCGGTCAGGGCTGCGCCATCGGCACGGCCGGACTGTACTGCGGCGAGAAGGCTCGATTGGTCGGGGAGCGTCACGAGCTGCTCATCCGGCACGCCCGATTCCTTGGCGTAACCCGCCTCGACGGCACCGGCCATGACGGCAAGCTTCAGGTCCTTGTTGCTGGCAAAGCTCGAATAGTCGGCAATGCCCTTCGGATTGCCCTTCGTCACCAGCATGGCCTGGCCAATGCCGTAGGAGGGTTCCGAGAAATTGATTTCAGCGCAGCGCTTCGGGTTGATGAACATGCCCGCGGCGATGATGTCGAAACGTCCAGCCTTGAGACCGGGGATGAGCGAGCCGAATTCGGTGAGCACGCCATCGACCTGCGTGATGCCCATCTTGGCGAGCACGGCCTTGGCGACTTCAGGCGCTTCGCCCGTCAGTTTGCCATCGGGGGTGGCGAAACCATAGGGCGCTTCGTTTGCGAATCCGACGCGGATGTAGCCCTGCGCCTTGATGCGCTCGAGCGCGGTTTCAGCGAATGCGCTGCTGCTGCCGGCAATGAGGCTGCCAGTGGCGAGAATGCCGGCGGCGCCAGCAAGCAACACGCGGCGGGAAATTGTTGAAATCTTCGACATCGGCACTCCCCAGAGATTTGTTGGATTTGATCGCATGATCCTGCAAGATGCAGAATGCCTTGATGTATACATCTAGTCTGGACTTCATGCAATAGAACAGTTATAAAGTGCAAAACACAAGCAATTCGCCCATTTGTTGTGCACATATGACTGTCAGTCATGAACTTGATCTCCTGAGTATCAGGGCTGCCGCCGTCACAGTGGCCGGCATCGCGGTCCGCACTCCGCTGATGTCTTCAGTCAGGCTCTCAGCTTCGCTTGGCTATCCCGCATGGTTGAAGCTCGAGACTCTCCAGCCCATTGGAGCCTTCAAGATCCGCGGTGCCGCCAATGCGTTGACTCACCTTGCACCGGAACAGCGCGAGAAGGGCGTCGTCTGCTGCTCGACCGGAAATCATGGCCGCGCGGTCGCCTATGCGGCGCGACGGCTGGGCATCGCGGCAACGGTATGCCTCTCGCATCTGGTGCCCGAAACCAAGGTTCGCGCCATCGAAGAGCTTGGCGCCACGGTGAGGCGCATCGGCAAGAGCCAAGACGAGGCCCAACTTGAAGCTGATCGCCTTGTGGCTGAAGAAGGCCGGATTGATATTCCGCCATTCGACAATCCGCGCATCATCGCAGGGCAGGGCACGATCGCACTCGAAATCCTCGATGAGCGGCCGGAGATCGACACGATACTGGTACCGCTCTCGGGCGGCGGCCTGATTTCAGGGATCGCCGTCGCGGCGAAAGCGATCAAGCCGTCCATCCGCATCATCGGTATTTCGATGGACCGCGGTGCCGCCATGCACGCGAGCCTTGCGGCGGGAAAGCCTGTGGAAGTCGATGAAGTGCCTTCGCTTGCAGACTCGCTGGGCGGCGGCATCGGCCTCAACAATCAATGGACCTTCGATATCTGCAACAGGCTTGTCGACGATGTGATCCTCCTGACTGAGGAAGAGATCTATCGCGGCATGCGCGCACTGTTGATGGAAGAAGGCCTCGTCACCGAAGGCGGCGGTGCCGTTGCGGTGGCAGCGCTTCTCAGCGGCAAGGTGAAGGTCTCAGGGCCAGCGGCGCTCATCATTTCGGGACGGAACGTCGACATGCGCCAGTTGCTGGCCATCGGCCGGAACGAACCCATTCAACTCGGATCACTTACGGTGCAAGGCTGACAATGCGCGACATCTTCGTTCTGACCGAAGCCGATCTCCGCCGCTGCGTGAAGCTCGATCTTGAAGCCGTCGGCATCGTGGAAGAAGCCTTCCGCATGCTGGCATCCGGCATGGTCATCATGCCGCCTATCCTTTCGATGGAAATCCCGCAGGCCCACGGCGAAGTCGATGTGAAGACCGCATATATTCCCGGCTTCGACGGTTTCGCAATCAAAGTGAGCCCGGGGTTCTTCGACAATCCCAAGATCGGCCTGCCGAGCCTCAACGGGTTGATGATCCTGTTCTCGGCGAAGACCGGCCTCGTCGAGGCGCTGCTGCTGGATAACGGCTATCTCACCGATGTGCGCACCGCAGCCGCCGGTGCCGTCGCCGCCCGTCACCTGGCGCCTCAGACAGTTGAAACAGCAGGCGTGCTCGGCACCGGCGTGCAAGCGCGATTGCAGATTGAGGCAGCGCATCTGGTGCGGCCCTTCAGCAAGGTTCTCGTCTGGGGCCGGGATCCTTCAAAGGCTGAAGCCTGTGCACGCGATATTGCTGAAAGGCTTGGTATTGATGCGCAGGTTGCCAGTGCGGAGCGCGTGGTGCGTGACAGCCAGTTGGTTATCACCACAACGCCGTCGCGTGAGCCGGTGCTGAAGGCTGCATGGCTGCATCCGGGCCTTCTCATTACCGCGATGGGCTCGGACCAGGGCGGCAAGAACGAGATCGATCCGCAGGCCATCGCAATGGCGACGCTTTATGTCTGTGATCGCGTTTCACAGGCGGAAAAGCTGGGCGAACTTCGCTCCGCGCGCGAGGCAGGGCTGCTGCAAAATGTTATCCCGCCGGAACTGGGCGAGATCGTCTCCGGCGCAAGGACAGGACGCTCGTCGCCTCACGACATCATCATCTGCGACCTGACCGGAACGGGCGCGCAGGATACCGCCATCGCCACCCATGCGCTGAGGGCCGCGAAGGCCGCGGGCGCCGGCAACATCATCAAGGCTTGAACAGGAACGGCACCATGGAAGTTTTCGAGAAGCTCTTTCCGCCAGCGGAATTCCAGCGCCGCGTGGCCGACACCAAGGCGCGGATGCGGAAGGCCGGCTTCGATCTCATCGTTTGCCAGGATCCGGCCAACATGTGCTGGCTCACGGGCTTCGACGGCTGGTCCTTCTACGTTCCCCAATGCGTACTGGTGCATGTCAACGAGGAAACGCCGATCTGGTTCGGCCGCGCGCAGGATGCAAAAAGTGCGCGCATCACCACCGATCTGCCCGGCCGCAACATCGTGCCGTTTTCCGAACCGCTGGTGCAGCATCCGGTGAATCATCCTTACGATGAATTGGCGGCTCTCATACGCGAGCGCGGCTGGGGCAAGTGCCGGATCGGTGTGGAGATGGATGCGCATTACTACACGGCGCGCTGCCATCTGCATCTGACGAAGGGACTGCCCGAGGCGACTTTCTCCAACAACGGCGATCTGGTGAACTGGGCCAGGCTCATCAAGTCAGAAACGGAAGTGAAGCTGATGCGCGATGCAGGCCGCATCTGCACCCATGCGATGAACCGTGCCGTCGGGGTCATGAAGCCCGGCGTTCCGCAACAGAATGTCATCGCCGCGATTTATGAGGCGCAGACCATCGGCGTTCCCGGTGCAGGCGGCGACTATGCCGCGATCTGCCCGCTGATGCCGGTAGGAGAAGGCACCAGCACGCCACATCTGACATGGACCGACAAGCCGCTGCCCAATGACGTTCTCACCATGATCGAGATCGCTGGTTCGCGCCGCCGCTATCATGCACCGCTCACCCGCACGATCTATCTGGGCATGCCGCCGCAGAAGATGGTGGATGTCGCCAAGGTCGTGGTGGAAGGTGTCGATGCGGGGCTTGCCATGGCGAAACCCGGCAATACGGCCGAACAGGTCGAGGCTGCATGGCAGGCGGTGCTCCGCCGCAACGGCCTCAAGAAGGAAAGCCGTGTGGGCTATTCGATCGGCCTCTCCTATCCGCCCGATTGGGGCGAGCGCACGGTGAGCCTGCGGCCAGGTGATGCCTCAGAACTCAAGGAAGGCATGTGCTTCCACATCCAGTCTGGCCTCTGGCTCGAAGATTTTGGCGTGGCGATTTCCGAAAGCTTCGTGGTTGGCAAGTCGGGCGGCGAACGGCTTTGCGATGTGGCCCGTGAACTGATCGTGGTGAACTGATGTTCGACAATCCCTTCAGCGACAAGGAAATCCAGTCGCGCATCGGGGCTGTCCGCAAGGAGATGGCAACGCGCAAGCTCGATGCCGCAGTCTTTGCCTCGCCCGAAAATGTCTTCTATCTCACGGGGCTGGATCACTGGGGCTATTTCACGCCGCATCTGCTGATCGTTCCGCTCGAAGGCAGGCCGGTGCTGGTCACGCGCGCGATGGAGCGGGTTTCGGTCGAGAAGCAGGTGCGTTCGGCGCAATTCCGCGGGCACCCGGATTCCGAAACTGCGGCCGACATGGCTGCGCGCGTGATGATCGAGATGAAACTCGCCGGGCGCAGCGTGGGTCTTGAAGAGTGGACCTCAGGCATGAGCTTTGGTCTGGGTTCATCACTGAAAGCGCAAGTGAATGCGCGATGGAGCGATGTTTCCGGCCTCGTCGATGCGCACCGACTTGTAAAGAGCGATGAAGAACAGGCGATCATGCGGCGCGCCGCGAAGGTGACCGATGCCGCCGCTGCCGCTGCCATCGCTGCGATCGGCGATGGCGCGCGCGAGGCTGATGTTGCCGCCGAATGCGTTGCCGCGATGACGCGGGCCGGCGGCCAGACGCCGGGGTTTGGACCCTTCATCCGTCCCGGTGCCAGGCTCGGCGAGGAACATGCCACATGGGGTGATGGCGCCTATCGCAAGGGCGAGCCGGTATTCCTGGAACTTTCAGGCTGCATCTCGCGCTATCATGCGCCGATGGGGCGGCTTGTGCGGGTTGGCAGCATCAGCGACGAGGATGCGAAAATGGCGGAGGTCACGCAACGCGCCTTCGCCGCTGTCGTCGGCGCATTGAAGCCCGGCCGCAAGGCACGCGACATCTATGCTGCATGGCAGGATGTGGTTGACGATGCGGGCCTCGCCCATTACCGCCGCCATCATTGCGGTTACTGCGTCGGCGTCGGCGTCCCGCCGTCATGGACGGGCGGCAACACGGTCGTGGGCTTGCGCGCGGACTCGGATATGGATATCCGCACCGGCATGAGCTTTCACATTCTCTCGTGGCTGATGGGCACGGGCAAGGGCAACGACTTCATCTCCAACACCGTATTGCTCACGTCCTCAGGCGCGGAAGTGCTGAACACCACGCCGCTTGGGCCCATCATCAGATAGGAACGACCATGCTTCGCAACGACCAGCTCGCCGAATGGGACCGCGCCCATTTCTTTCACCCGTCTACTCATCTGGGACAGTTCGCCCGCGGGGAAATGAACGACCGCATCATCACCAGCGGCAAGGGTGTTCACATCACCGACCGCAATGGCGTCACGCATCTCGATGCATTCGCGGGGCTCTATTGCGTCAACGTCGGCTATGGCCGCCCGGAAATCGCCGATGCCATTGCCGCGCAGGCAAAGGAACTCGCCTATTATCACGCCTATGTCGGCCACGGCACGGAAGCCTCAATCACGCTCTCGAAGATGATCATAGCCCGGGCGCCGAAACACATGTCGCGTGTCTATTTCGGGCTTTCAGGCTCGGACGCCAACGAGACCAACATCAAGCTCGTCTGGTACTACAACAACGTGCTTGGCCGCCCGCAGAAGAAAAAGATCATCTCGCGCTGGCGTGGCTATCATGGCTCAGGCCTGATGACGGGTTCGCTCACCGGCCTCGAACTCTTCCACAAGCAGTTCGACCTGCCGCTGCCGCAAGTGATCCACACCGAAGCGCCATATTACTTCCGCCGTCCCGATCTGGCGATGAGCGAGGAGCAGTTCTCGGCCTACTGCGCCGAACAGCTGGAAGCGCTGATCGCGAAGGAAGGTGCCGACACGATTGCAGCCTTTATCGGTGAACCCGTGCTGGGTACCGGCGGGCTGGTGCCGCCTCCACAAGGCTATTGGGAGGCGATCCAGAAGGTGCTGCGGGCACATGACATCCTGCTCATCGCCGATGAAGTGGTGACGGGTTTTGGCCGCCTCGGCAGCATGTTCGGTTCCGAACACTACGGCATGAAGCCCGACATGATCACCATCGCCAAAGGGTTGACCTCGGCCTATGCGCCGCTCTCCGGTTCCATCGTATCGGCCGACATGTGGAAAGTGCTCGAAGAAGGCACCGACAAGTTCGGCCCCATCGGTCATGGCTGGACATACTCCGCGCATCCCATCTGCGCTGCGGCAGGTGTTGCCAACCTCGAGCTCATCGACAAGCTGGGCCTTGTCGCGAATGCCGGCAAGACCGGGGCATACCTCAATGCGAAGATGCACGAAGCGGTTGGGTCACATGCCCATGTGGGCGAGGTGCGCGGCGAGGGATTGCTGTGCGCTGTCGAGTTCATCGAGGACCGCGAAACGCGCCGCTTCTTCGATCCGTCCCGCAAGATCGGTCCGGCTGTTGCGGCGGCACTGCTGAAGCGGGGCGTCATTGCGCGCGCCATGCCGCAGGGCGACATCATGGGTTTCGCGCCGCCACTGTGCCTGACGCCCGCCGAAGCCGATACGATCGTCGGCGCAATGGCGGAAGCGGTAAAGGAAGTCCTGGGCTAAACGCGAAGGGGCATAGCGCCCCCGCGATCAGGCGGCCTGAAGTTCAGCAATCAGCCCGCCGATGCTTTCGGCGAAGCTCCGCAGCACGATCAGTTCGTATTGGCCATCGGTCAGCGGCAGCACAGCCGCAGGCACGCGATGGATGGCGCTGAGGACGATCCGGCTCGGGGCAGCGCGCGGATCGTCCCAGTCGATGGCCATGACTTGCGGCAGCACGCGGCGCGCCCGCTTGCCCGGCAGTTTGAATGACACGCGGCCCTGGTCCAGCGGCAGGACAGCTCCATCTTCCGGCGCGAGCGTGAGGAGCGGTGGATTACCGATGATCCAGAAGCGCCGCAGCGTGAGGCGGGCAGCGCGGATGCCATTCTGCTCTGCAATCGCGCCCATCTGCCCGGGCGCAGGAAAGCCCAGCGCGCGCGACAAGGCATCGCGTCCGGACTCGTGCCAGATGTCCACCTGCTGAAGGGCTACGGGCTCGAAATCAAAGACAACATCAGCCATCGAGGCGCTCTCCGGCAGGATCGAGGAAATGCGGCGAAGCGATGCGGGCTCGCACC
>JALHQC010000057.1 GCA_022842165.1 bacterium | reverse complement strand
CGGTCTTCGAGCCGCAGGGTTCCGGCCCCGTCCAGTATCGCCTGCAGCGTGCCGGCGAGACGGGCCGTGGCCCAGTTTGCAAACAATATTCCGGCCGCGAGAATGCCGGCGATCGATCCGAAGAGCGCAGCCTCGCGGGCAAAGGGTACGTTGCCCTTCTCGACGGCATCCGAGACTTTCTTCTCGGTTGCTTCCTCGGTTTTACTTTCGCGGTCTTCGCTGTCTTCCACCGCTCAACCTATGGCGCGGGGTCATCGCCGGACGGAAGCTCGAGTTCGCCGCGCTGCGACATGGTCAGCACCAGGCTGGCGATCGTATTGCGTGCGGCATCGCCCTCCTTGGTCCTGACGCCCTTGTCGCTCGCAAGCTCGGCCTCGACCATGCGCCGGGCGCGGGCGCCGAGCGATGACAGCGCCACTTCCTTGATGGCCGAATCCATGCCGCGCAAGGCGGCGATGACCTGCTCGGTCTGCAGCTTGTCGAACAGCGCGAGCCTTGCCGCCTGCGACAGCTTGCCGATGTCCTCGAAAGTGAAGATCAGCTGCTTCAGCTTGGCAGCCTCTTCCGGCCGCCATGCCGCAACGCCCGCAAGGATGCTGGCGGATTCCTCGCGCTCAAGCTTGTTGAGCATGGTGGCGAGACGGTTACGCCCTTCGGTTTCAAGCCCGGCGTCGCCCTTCATCAGGAGGTCCCGCTGCAGGGCGCGTTCGACGATGTCCTCCATCTCCTTCGCAACCTTCTGGATCTTGAGCAGGCGCCGCGCCACGGTGAGGCGGAAATCTCCCGGCAGGATCGAGAGGCAGCGCGCGGCGAAATCGGGGTCGAGCTTCGAAAGCACGAAAGCCACGGTCTGCGGATGTTCGTCCAGCAGATAGGGAACGAGCGTGTTCTCGAGTCCCAGCACGAATTTCCGCCAGGCGGGTTCCTGCGACTGAAGGATCTGCCCACCCAGCATCTTGCTGAGTTCGGCGGGCGAGAAGGCCTGTTCGAGAAGGCTCTTGATGCTCTCGAAATCGGTGCCAAGGCCGATCGCCTGGGCGAACTTGGCGGCGAAATCATCGACCAGTATTTCGAGGTCCTGCCTGTCGACCTTGCCGATCGCGGTGGCCGAGCCCATGATGTTCTTGATGTCGCTGGCATCGAATTTCTGCAGCAGCTTCGGGCCCATCTCGCCCAGAGCCAGAAGCAGGATCGCAACCTTCTCGCGCCCCGATCGCGGCAGAGGCGATTGGGAATGAGAAGCGATGATCGAGGACGGAGGCACCAGAGGTCTTCCTTAGGGTGCCGCAGGGCGTCCGGCGCCTGCCACTTCGGTAATCGTGATGCCCAGGCGGTCGCCCTCGCCATCGAGGACGAACAATTCGCCTTTCGCGATCTCCCTGCCGTTGACAAGGATGGCCGCAGGCGTGCCGAGCTTCTGCTCCAGCGTCATGACCGAGCCGGGCCCCAGTTGCGCCACTTGCGCCAGGGGCAGGCGGGCCGAGCCGATCACCACCTGGATGTTCACCGGTATGCGCATCACGGCCTCGGGCACGGCGGTGCCGGCCGGTGCCGCGGGTTGCGCCAGTCTTGCAGTCTCGCCCGGAATCTCGGGCAGTTTTTCGCCAATTGTCACGGTCATGTCGTTCAACTCACTTCCAGATCCGATCACGTCTCGTCATGGCAACCGCCGGGATCAACCCGGTTCGGCAGCGCCGGTAATGCGCACGGCCAGGCTGTCGCCGTTGCGCGCCAGCGTGGCCAGGTAGACGGGCATGCCGCCGCTCGACACCACGACGGGTGCCGTCGTCGTGGCGTTCAGCCGCACGAGGCAGCCGGGGACCAGGGCGCCGATCTCCTCGACGAGCATGGTTTCGCGTCCCAGCGACACCACGAACTGCGTTTCGGACTTCGAGATCTCCTGCTGCAGCAGCGCCTTGCGATCATCGCTTTCCGGAACGGCGGCGCCGCTTCCAGCCGCCGCGGCAAATTGCGCGGCAAGTTCGTCCTTCGGCACGGTGAGGCGGATCTCGCCGCTGTATCCGAAGATGTTCGCAATGAAGAAAAACACGAACAGCGCGGGGGCCGCCATATCGCTGTCGCCGGCAACCTCGCCGCCGAACAGGCTGACGGGGGTGCCGAACTGCTCGGTGAGCGTCAGGGTCATGGCCGAGGTCATGGCGGCGATCGCGGCGCGCGCGAAGTCCTTCTCGATCGCCGACAAGGGCCGCTCCTCGAATGCGAACGGCGGCTCGGTTCCGGTGCCGCCCATGGCGCATTCGCACAGGGCAGAGATCGCCGGCATGTCGAGCGAGAGGTGCACGGCCATCGAACCCGCAGCCGATTCATAGCGGCACCATGAGCCGAAACCATCGGCCGGCACCGCATCCTGCTCGATAGTGCGGTCGGCGAGAATGCGCCAGGGCGTCGGCGAAAGGTTGGACAGCGCCGTGCCCTGCGCCTCGGCCAGCTTTCGCGACAGGCGCACGGCGTCCGGCGATGCGGCAAGCGACGGCTCCTGCTTCGGCCTGAACAGATCCGGCGTCAACATGCGCCGTTCACCCTGTGGCTGGGGCATGCTCATCATGTCACGCGGCCTTGGCGTCGCCACCGGCGTTCATGGTTTCCTGCTCCACTTCCGAAATCGTGGGCCGCTCATAGGCGGAAATCGTCTTGCGTCCATGCTCGAGCGCCACCTGCGGAATGGCGCCGTTCATGAAGGCGAGCAGCGTTTGCTTGACGATGACGTAGAGCCTCACCTTCTTCTCGCGCACCGTCTTCACCTTGGTGGCCAGGGGGCCGAACAATCCGTAGGAGAAGAGAATGCCCGCGAAGGTGCCGACGAGTGCCGCGCCGATGAGATGGCCCAGAACTTCGGGCGGCTGGTCGAGCGCGCCCATCGCCTTGATGACGCCCAGGACGGCGGCGACGATGCCGAGTGCCGGCAGCGCGTCGGCGATGGCGGACAGCGCGAAATAGACTTTCAGCTTGTCGCGCTGGATGGTCTGGATTTCCTCGTCCATCAGCGACTCGATCTCGTGGGTGCGGGCATTGCCCATGATGATGAGGCGGCAATAGTCGCAGATGAAGTTCGTCAGGTCCTTGTCGCCCAGAACTTTCGGAAAGGCCTTGAAGATGTCGGACTCGGCGGGATTGTCGACGTGCACTTCCATTTCGGTGCGGGTCTTGCTGCGCAGCTCGCGCATCAGGGCATAGAGGATCGCCAGCGTGTCGAGGTAGTCGCGGGGCTTCGGCGTCGATTCCTTGATCGCCTCCATGATGCCCTTGAAGGAATCCTTCACCACCTTCATCGGATTGGCGACGAAGAAGGTGCCGATCGCCGAGCCGAGAATGATCACATATTCCCACGGCTGCCAGAGCACGTCGATGTGGCCGCCCATGGCCGCGAAGCCGCCGAGCAAACAGCCGATGACGATGATCATGCCGACGATGAAAGTCATGCTGCCAAACCGGTCCGTTCATGGGCGGGAATGATCCCCGCCGCGTGTCAACCGCTAGGGCGCGGCGCTTGCGCGGAACTGGCGGCAGGCGCCTTCAGTTCAGGCCCGGACAAGACATCGCCCGCAGATTGCCTTCCGAACCGGAGGGCATTCGATGCTGGGAACCGTTGCGAGCTATCGGCAGATTGCTGGAAACATCGAGCGATCGCTGGACACCATCACCCGTCGTGCCGATGTGAAGAAGGATTCGGAATATTTTCTTGCCAACATCCGCAATGTCAAGACGGCGGAAGACTTTCTCAAGAACGACCGGCTCTACAATTTCGCGATGGCGGCCTTCGGCCTCAAGGACATGATCTACGGCAAGGCCTTCATGCGCAAGGTGCTGACCGAGGGGATCGACGGACCGAAGGCCTTCGCCGTCCAGCTGGCAGACCCGCGTTTCCGGGAATTCGCCGAGGCCTTCAACTTCGCGCGCTACGGCGCCACGGCAACGGCCTTCGACCGCGCACAGCAGGGCACGGTCGATCGCTACGCGCGCATCCAGCTCGAGGCCGATGCGGGATCGAGGGATGAAGGCCTGCGGCTGGCGCTCTACTTTCAGCGCAAGGCGCCCGCCGCCGACAGCATCTTCGGCCTGATGGGCGATGCCGCACTCTACAAGGTGGTGCAGACGGCACTGGGGCTTCCTCCCGCCTATGCCAATACCGACATCGACCGGCAGGCCAGCTTCATCGCCACCAAGCTCGATGTCGCCGATCTCAAGGATCCGGCAAAGCTCGACAAGTTCATCGTCCGCTTCGCGGCGCAGTGGCAGGCGGCAAACGGCACTGCGGCGCAATCATCACCGCGGGTCGGGCTGAGCCAGTCGCTGCTGACGACATTCGACAACTCCCTGCTACTGAGCCTGCAGGTTCTGAAGGGGCCCGGCCGCTGATGGATACCAGTGTCTATGTCGGCCTGTCGGGCCAGATGGCGCTCGAGCGCCGGCTCGCGACGATTGCGAACAATGTCGCCAATGCCGGAACCGCGGGCTTCCGCGGCGAAGGAATTCACTTCGAGAGCGTCGTCTCGGCGACGGCACCGTTCAAGACGAGCTTCGTCACCGAAGGCACGCCCCATGCCGACATGCGGAGCGGCGGCTTCACCAAGACCGGGAACCCGCTCGACGTCGCGATCCAGGGCGGCAGCTTCATGGCCGTGCAAACGCCGCAAGGCATCGGCTACACGCGCGACGGGCGCATGCAGATGCTGCCCACGGGCGACCTCGTGTCGCTCAATGGCCATCCCGTCCTCGACGTCAGCGGCGCGCCGCTGACCGCCAATCCTTCGGCAGGCGCCATCGACATCAGCCGCGACGGCATGATCCGGCAGAATGGCGTGGCGCTGGGCGCCATCGGGCTCTTCGAGGTCGATCTCCAGAAGGGCTATGCGCGCTACGAGAACTCAGCCTTCATGCCCAAGGCCGAGCCGGTGCCGGTCGAGGACTTTACCCGCAACGGCGTAGTGCAGGGATTCGCCGAAGCCTCGAACGTCAATCCCATCCTCGAGATGACCCGGCTGATAGCCGTGCAGCGGGCCTTCGAGGCCGTCAGTTCCGGGATGGAACAGCGCGACCAGACGATGCGCGATACGATTCAGGCGCTGGGCGCGCGGTCGTCGTAGCAGCAGCATGAGCGAATCACAGTTGCATTTTCCGCTGGAAGAGCTTGCGCGCCGCGTCGCCTCGGCCTCGCGGACGCTTGCCTTCGCGAAGCCCGTGGGGCGGGTGCGTTCGGTGTCGCCGTCGGCAATCGCGGTCGAAGGACTGTCGCGCTGGCTCAACCTCGGCGCGCTGCTCGAAATCGCGACGCCGCGCGGGCCGGAGCTTGCGGAAGTGATCCGGCTCGAACGCGATGCCGTGTTCTGCAAGCCCTATGCGGCGGGCGCCTCGATCTCGCTCGGCGCGGCGGCCTACCCGCATGGTGAACTCTTCTGTCTTCCCGATGAAAGCTGGAAGGGCCGGATCATCGATGCGCTGGCACGGCCGGTCGACGGGAAGGGCGCCTTGCAAATGGGGCAGCACTGCGCCGGACTTGCCGCGGCGCCGCCGAACGCCATGTCGCGGCAGATCGTCAGCCGCGGCATCACCACGGGTGTGCGGGTGATCGATGCGTTCACGCCCATCTGCCTCGGCCAGCGCATCGGCGTATTCGCAGGCTCGGGCGTTGGAAAATCCACGCTGCTGTCGATGCTGTGCCGGGCACATGCCTTCGACGCCGTCATCGTCTCGCTGGTGGGAGAGCGCGGCCGCGAAGTGCGCGAGTTCATCGAACTCACCCTGGGCGAGGCGCAGGCGCACGCCATCACCGTCGTCGCGACCGGTGACGAGAGCGCCATGATGCGGAAGCTGGCGCCGGTGTTCGCGACATCGCTGGCGGAGCATTTCCGCGACCAGGGCCAGCATGTGCTGCTCATCATGGATTCGGTGACCCGCTATGCCCATGCCTGCCGCGAGGTGGCATTGTCGGCGGGCGAGCCGCCGGTGGCGCGCGGCTATCCGCCGTCGGTGTTCAGTCATCTGCCGCAGCTGCTGGAACGTGCGGGGCCCGGGCTCGAAGGCAGCGGCACCATCACCGGCATCTATGCCGTGCTCGTCGATGGCGATGATCACAATGATCCG
This sequence comes from bacterium, assembly GCA_022842165.1. Lineage (GTDB taxonomy): Bacteria > Pseudomonadota > Alphaproteobacteria > Rhizobiales > Aestuariivirgaceae > Aestuariivirga. Next base: position 20,227 of record JALHQC010000057.1, on the reverse strand, counting down.
GTGGCTGATGCGGTTCGCGGCACGCTCGACGGGCATATCGTGCTCGACCGCGTCATCGCCGAGCAGGGCCGCTACCCGGCCGTCAATGTTCTCGCCTCGCTGTCGCGGCTGTCGCAGCGGGTGTGGAGCGGCGACCAGGCCAAAGCCGTCGCTGAGTTGAAAAAGCTGATCGCGCGGTTCGAGGACACGCGCGATCTGCGGGCGATGGGCGGATATCAACCAGGCGCCGACCCCGAACTCGACCGGGCCATCGACGTGGTGCCGAAGCTCTACCGCCTGCTGACCCAGACGCTGAGCGATGCGGCTTCCGTGGACGCGTTCAGAGAGATTGCAGCAGGGCTGTCATGACAAGGCGGGAACGGCGCATTTCGTCACGAACTGATAGCCCAGGTAACGCCTGGTATCGATCGGGTCGTAGCCCAGCGCATGGCGCAGCTTCTTGCGGAGCTTGCTGATATGGCTTTCGACCACGCTTTCCTCGACCTCTTCGTCAAACAGTCCGTAGACGGCGTTGAATATCTGGTTGCGGCTGACGCGGCGGCTGCGGTTGGCCACGAGATATTCGAGAATGCGGCGCTCGCGGCGCGGCAGCATCAGCACTTCGCCGGCGATCTCGGGGTCGCGTCCGTCGCTGAAGACACGCAGGTCGCCAAGGTCGGTTGCCCTGGACGGCGTGGATGTGCGGCGGCGGATGGCACCGATGCGGGCGATGATCTCGCGGGCATGGACGGGCTTTCGCACCACATCGTCCACCCCTGCGGCAAAAAGCTTCAGCGTGGCTTCGAGACCCGTCTGGTCGTTGAGGGCGATGGCGGGTGCTTCCGAACGGGTCTTGATGGTGCGCGCGAAGGTTTCGCGCAGGTCGAAGTCACCAAGGACAAAGGCTTCTACCGCAGCAAGATCCGGCCCGCTGGTGGAATGGAACCAGCTGTCGAAGTCGGTTGGCGTGAAGCTGGCGGACGACACGCCCTCCCGGCCCAGGCTCGCCCGGTAGGCATCGGTCACATCGGTCCGGTCGTCGACGAGGATAATCATATCGCAGTTCGCTTTCCATCTTGCTTCAAGCGGCGGAGTCATTCCGCTCGCGTATTCGATAACGGAAAGTAAAATGCTGAGTTCGTAGTTAATTATTCGTTAAAATGCCGATATATCAAGGGTTTACACTTGAGGTATACTTCTAATGAGCCGGTTTATACTCAAGCGGATGACATAATATCTGTCAGGAGAAAGGCATTATACCTAGTAGACGGCTTGAAAGCGTTGTTTTGGTCATACAAACCGAACACACGTAAAGAGTGTGTATTTACTATCATACACGTCATGGTGTAGAGTGTCACGCAATAGCTCGCGCCGGGTGCTTCGCTGCCTCCGCCGGAGCCAACACAGAAGGATTTATCGGAAATGGACATGTATTCGGACGATGCTGCAACCGGCGGTGCAGGAGCGTCCCCGCAGGACGGGTTCCTGTTTATCGGAGAACTCGCCAAACTGACGGGCACCGACCCGAAAACGATCCGTTTCTATGAACGTGCCGAACTGCTGTCGCCGCCCCGGCATGGGCGTTTCCGCACCTATCTCGCATCCGATGTGAAGCGCCTGCAGAACGTCCTCATCCTGCGGAAACTGGGTGTTCCCATCGCGCAGATCCGCCAGATCTTCGACATGATCGGCGGCGATGCCGACATTCTCGGCTCGGACCGGGTGGTCACCATGCTGCGCGCCCATCTCGAACTGCTGCAGGGCAAGCAAGCCGAAATCGCCAAGCAGATCGAACAGACCAGCACGGCCCTTCACAAGCTGGTCGCCTGAACAAAAACCCCGGCCTTGCGGACCGGGGTTTTCTTCCTGCGCTTGCCTTATCCTCAGACGATGCCGGCCGAGGTTCCGCCGACTGGCGGGCGCTCGGCCGTCTTCCGGGCGCGATAGCCGCTGGCGCGATAGAGCGTGATCGGGTCGATCGCCCCGCCCTTGCGGCGCCGCGCCTCGGCCAGGATCGGCGAGACATCGGTGATGAAGGCCTGCTTCACGAGGCGGTGGCCCAGCATCACGTCGCTATCATCCTGCGCCGCTTGCAGCGCCTTGCGATCGATGAGGGAGGCTTGCACGAAGGCGCGCTGGATTTCGACCGCCGAGGCCATCAGGCTCTCGATCGGATCGGTCACGTTGTGCGACTGGTCGATCATGTAGGCTGGCGCGAAGCCCTCGGCCTTGCGCAATTCGGCATCGACGAGCTCGCTGAACACGAGGAACAGCCGGAACGGATCGACGCTCCCTGAATCAAGGTCGTCGTCGCCATATTTCGAATCGTTGAAGTGGAAGCCCGCGAGCTTCCTGGCCCGAATCAGCCGCGCCACGATCTGCTCGATATTGGTATTGGGCGCATGGTGGCCGAGATCGACGAGGCACTTTGCCTTCGGCCCCAGCTCGAGCGCCGCCATCAGGCTCGAGCCCCAGTCGGAAATCACCGTCGCATAGAAGGCGGGCTCATAGAGCTTGTGCTCGAGGAATACGAACCAATCCTTCGGCAGCGCGTCGTAGATCGCCTTCAGTGATTCGATATAGCGGTCGAAGGCGGCATTGAGATTGGCTTGTCCGGGGAAGTTCGAACCATCGGCAATCCACACGGTGAGTGCCGTCGAGCCAAGCTGACGGCCGATCTCGATGCATTCGAGATTGTGCTCGACCGCCTGTGCCCGCGTGCCCTTGTCGGCATGGGTCAGCGAGCCGAACTTGTAGGAGCGGTTCTGGTCTCTCTGGTCCTGGAAGGTGTTGGAATTGACCGCATCGAAGCCCAGCGCGTGCGAGGCCGCTTCCTGCCTGAGCGCGTTGTAGTCGCCGACCTTGTCCCACGGAAAATGCGGCGAGACATTTGGGGTGGTGCGCGTCAGCTGGTTGATGACGCCGCAGTCCTCGAGCTTGTCGTGGATGTGGCGCGGCTCGCCGGGCCCGGGGAAGCGCGCGAATCGGGTTCCCCCCGTTCCCACGCCCCAGGTCGGCACAGCAACGGCATAGGCCATGGCGCGTTCCGTCATCTCCTCGATCGAGATGCCACGCCGCGCCAGCTGGCGGCCCAAGGCTTGATAGTCGTCTGCCAGTGCATCGTTTGCCTTGGCATTTTCGCTGCCTATGAAATCGGCGGTAATTGCAAAGCTCATGCGACTACCGCGTGAAGGATGCGGCGTTGCCCGCATCGACGTTGAGGAAATTGCCTGTCGATTTCGACGAGAGATCGGAGGCAAAGAAATAGACGCCCTCAGCGATATCTTCCGGATAGACCGAACGCTGCAGCAGCGAGCGCTTGCGGTAGTGTTCATCCAGGTCATCTTGCGCGATCTTGAGCGAGGCCGCACGCTGCTGGCGCCACGGGCCCTGCCAGATCTTGGAGCCCCTCAGCACGGCATCGGGGTTCACCACGTTGACGCGAATGCCCATGGGTGCGCCTTCCAGCGCCATGCAGCGGGCGAGATGAAGTTCCGCCGCCTTGACCGAGCAATAGGCCGAGGCGCCGGGAGAGGCCGCAACCGCATTCTTCGAGCAGATGAACACCATGGAGCCGCCAAGGTTCTGGCGCTTCAGCAGGCGGTAACCCTCGCGGCCCACCAGGAAATAGCCGGTGCCCATGATGGTCATGTTCTTGTTCCAGAGATCGAGCGTCGTATCCTCGACGGCGGCTGCCAGCGTGATCCCTGCATTGTTGACGACGATATCGACGCCGCCATAGGCCAGCGCGGTCTCGTTCATCGCGGCGATGACGGCGTCCTCGCTCGCGACATCCATCTTCACGGCGCGCACATTGTCCCTGCCGTAGCTTTTCGCAAAGCCCGCCGTCACCTCATCCAGCGAGACCTGGTCGATGTCGGCCAGCACCACGCAGGCGCCCTCGGAGAGGAGCTTCGAGGCAATGGCCGAACCGATGCCGCCGGCACCGCCGGTGATGAAGGCCACACGGCCTGCAAGGCTCTTCGGTTTCGGCATGCGCGAAAGCTTCGCCTCTTCCAGCAGCCAGTATTCGATGTTGAAGGCTTCCTGCTCCGGCAATCCCTGATAGGCGGAAACACCCGATGCGCCGCGCATCACGTTGATGGCGTTCACGTAGAATTCGGCGGCGATACGCGCGGTGGCCTTGTCTTTCGCGAATGAAAGCATGCCGACCTGCGGCACCAGATAGATCACCGCGTTGGGATCGCGAATCGCTGGCGAGTTCGCATGCTTGCAGCGCTCGTAATAGGCAGCGTAATCGGCGCGGTAGCTCTCGATCAACTTGTCCAGTGCGGCGCCATCGGCGTCATGCGGAACGATGAGCGGCCTGATCTTGGTGCGCAGAAAATGATCGGGGCAGGAGGTGCCGAGCGGGGCCAGCGCTTCCAGCTGATTCGAATTCACGAATTCCATCACTTCCGGCGAATCAACGAAGTGACCGATCTTGCGCTCATGCTTCGAGATGCGGCCGCGGATTTCAGGCAACAAGCGGAGCGCTGCGGCGCGGCGATCTGCGTCAGACAATGACTTCACCTTCGCGCCCTTGAAGGCCGGCTGCTCGCGTGTGCGCTCGAGCCAGACTGCCGCCTTGTTGATGATGCGGAGCGTCGTGTCGTAGCATTCCTTCGCGGTGTGGCCCCAGGTGAAGAGCCCGTGGCTTCCCAGCACCACGCCCACGAATTGCGGATTGTTCTTCGCCATTTCGCCTAGCTTTATCCCCAAATCGATGCCGGGGCGCTGCCACGGCAGATAGCCCATCTCGTCGCCGAAGATTTCCTTCGTCAGTTTTTCCGAATCCTTCGAAGCGGCAATGGCGATCACCGCATCGGAATGCACATGGTCGACATGGGCATAGGGCACATAGCCGTGGAGGCACGTGTCGATCGAAGGTGCGCGCGGATTGAGGTCGAAGGTGCAATGGTTCAGCGCATGAACCATCGCGTCTTCCTGATCGAGGCTGGTGTAGAGTCCCTTGAGCGAGTCGAGCTTGTCCATGTAAAGCGTGGCGAAGCCATCGAGCTTCATCGAGCCGATATCGCCGCCCGAACCCTTCACCCACAGCACGGTGGCGGGCTGCTGCGTCAGCGGGTCGGTCATGGTGACCTTGGCGGAGGTGTTGCCACCGCCGAAATTGGTGATGCGCAGGTCCGCGCCCAGAAGATTCGAACGGTAAAGAAGAAGGCCCGGCTCATCCAGCTTGGCGGCCTTGGCGTCATCCCACAGGGAGGGAACAGTCACGGAATTGCTCATCGCACTCTCACTTGATTGAAGGAAGATGCGCCAGGCTTACCTCCCGGCGCATCCTGGTTTTGGAATCAGAAGTCGAAGTCGTTGATGTTGTCCTTGTTGAACACGTAAGGAGCGCCCAGCAGGATTTCGGAGCCGTTGATGACCTGAAGTTCACCAAGCTTGCCGGCCTTCACGCTCGTGGCGCCGGGCTTCAGCGTGCCATCGGCCACCTGGCGGAGCACATGCATCGCGGCATATCCGAGGTCCACGGGGTTCCAGAGCACGACCGACTTCACGCAATCCGCGCCGACATAGGGCTTCATGGCGTTGGGGGTCGCAAGCCCGACGACGGCGATCTTGCCGCAGGCCTTGGCCTGCGTCACCGCTTCGGCGGAGGCAGGTGTCGCAACCGACGTCATGCCCCAGATGCCCTTCAGCTCATCGCCATACTTGTTGATGAGCGTCGTTGCCTGGTTGAAGGACAGGTTGTTGTCTTCCTGGGCTTCAACGGTTTCGAGCCACTTCAGCTTCGGGTGGCAGGCGGCGGCATAGGCGGCCATTTCGGCAATCCAGCGCGCCTGGTTCGGCGTGGTGAAGGTCGAGGTCACGATCGCAACGCCGCCCTCACCGCCCACTTCGGTCGCCATCTGGTCGACGAGCGCCTTGGCGATGCCGTTGAACTGCGCCTGGTTGACGAACCACTGGCGGGCGTCAGGCGTCGAGTTGGCATCATAACCCACGACGTTGATGCCCTTTTCCAGCGCTTTCTTCAGCACCGGCGCGATCGCCACGGGATCGTTGGCGGCAAACAGGATGCCGTCGACTCCGCTCGTGATGTAGTTGTCGAGGAAGGTGATCTGCTCGTCGATGTTGGCCTTGGTGGGGCCATCGGTCTTGGCATCGACATTGCCCAACTCAGCGGCAGCGTCGAGGATGCCCTTGGTGGTGGCGTTGAAGTAGCCGATGCCGATCAGCTTGGGAACATCGACAACGGTGATCTTCTTGCCGTTGCGGTCCGGCGGGTTGGTGGGTGCGCCACCGTCATAGGGCACGGAGACTGCAGCGGCAGGCGTGCCGTCGCAGGCCAAGGGGCTGGTCGGCAGGTCGTCGCCACCGGTCCAGGCGGATTGCGCCAGCGCCGTGCCGCTGAAAAGGCCGAGCGCCAGAATGGCGCCGAGTGTCATTTTCTTCATTGTAGTTGCTCCCATTTGTTATCCGTTGTGCCACAGGCGGGTGGCGCCAAGGGACATCCTCCCGAATCAGCCGCCTCTGTTCCTGTCGAAGAGCGCGCCCGCGAGAATCGCGCCGATCAATACCAGTCCGATGACGACGATGGTGCCGTCACCCTTGACGCCCGAGAGCGACAAGCCATTTTTCAGGGCCTGTATGAGGATCAGGCCCAGCACCGTTCCGATGATGGTTCCGCGGCCTCCGAAGATCGAGGTGCCGCCAAGAACCACACCGGTGATCACGTCGAGTTCCAGCCCGGTTCCCATGTCGGAGCGGGTCGTCGTCACCCGCGACACGAAGACCACCGCCGCAAGCGCCGACAGGAAACCCGCCGCCGTATAGATCCACAGCTTTGTGGCATTGACGCGGATGCCGGAAAAGCGCGCCGCTGTTTCATTGGCGCCGATCGCGTAGGTGGCGCGGCCAAAGGGCGTCAGCCCCAGGATGACGGCGGCGATCACGGTCGCCAGCCCCAGCAGCCAGAGCTGGAAGGGAACGCCCAGCACCTCGCCCTGGCCAAAGAAGAAGAACCATTCGGGATAGCCCCGCACCGAGCGCGCCTCGCTGATCCCCTCGGCAAGCCCGCGGTAGAGCGCCAGCGTTGCAAGGGTGGCGATGAGCGGCGGCACCCGGAACCTGGTGATGATGAAACCGTTCACCCAGCCCGCGAAGGTGCCGCAGGCGATGGCGGCGAGCATCGCCAACGGCAGCGGCAGGCCCAAATTCTTCCAGAACACGCCCAGCAGGATGGCGGTGAGGCCGAGGATCGAACCGACCGAAAGATCGATGCCGCCGGTCACGATCACGAAGGTCATGGCAAGTGCCACGAGGCCCACTTCCGACATCAGGCGTCCCTGGTTCAGCAGGTTCTCCACCGTAAAGAACTTGTCGGAGAGTGATGCGAGCACTGCAAGTGCTATGACGGTGAGGACCGCGAGGATCGTCTCGTGGCGCAGCAGTTTGGTGGCGGTCATTATCTCGCCCTCCGCCGGCGCGCCATGTCGGCCAGAACGGTTGCGAGGATCATGAGGCCCAAAACCGCGCGCAGCCAGTAGGCCGAGACATTGAGGAAGATCAGCGCCGAGCCGATACAGGCGAAGAGGATCGCCGCCAGCGTCGAGCCGATGACCGTTCCGGTGCCGCCGAGGATCGACACCCCGCCGATGACGGAGGCGGTGATGACGGTCAGTTCGAGGTTCGGCGGCACGGTGGACTGGATCACCTGCAATTGCGTGGCAAAGAGAATGCCTGCAACGCCCGCAAAGAACCCGTGCAGCGCGAAGACGCCGACGACCGTGCGCTCGGGGTTGATGCCCGCCGCGCGCGCGGCTTCCATATTGCCGCCCACCGCATAGATGGCGCGGCCAAAATCCGTGTAGCGCATGAAGAGGGCCGCAACGATCGTGAGACCCACCATGAACCACACGGCGGATGGGATGCCGAAGGGCCGCATCTGGGCGATCATGAATTCTACCGGCATGCCGCTGATCCACTCGCCCGCCGTCGCCGTGATGAGGCCGCCCTTCAGGATCGACAGCATGCCGAGCGTCACCACGATCGAGGGGATGCGGGTATAGGCGACGAGCGCGCCGACGCCAGCGTTGACCATGATCGCGAACAGGATCGGCACCGTCCAGGCGATCCACACCGGATAGCCCGCAACGGCAAGCGTGCCGGCAATCGTCGCGATCACGCCGATCAGCGCGCCGACCGAGACATCGATGTGGCCCGCCATGATGATCATCGACATGCCGATCGCCGCGATGGCGATATAGGCGTTGCCCGCGAAGATCGAATTGATGTTGTTGTCGGAGAGAAAGCGGGGGTTCACCGCGCCCACCACGATGAACAGCGCCACGATCGACAGCAGCACCACGATTTCCTGGCCATAGCCGCTGAGGAAACGGTGAAGGTTCGAGCGGCCGATGGCGGGAGATGCAGCGCTCATGCCGCCTCGCCATTCGTGAAGGTGCGAGTCATGATGGTGCCCACGGCCTCCGCGGTGGCGTGCTCCTTGTCGAATTCGCCAACGATGCGGCCGCCGTTCATGACGAGCACGCGGTCGCTCATGCCCAGCACTTCTGGCAGTTCGCTGGAGATCATCAGGATCGCCATGCCCTCGCCCGCGAGCTTGCGCATGAGGAGATGGATTTCAGCCTTGGCGCCGACGTCGATGCCGCGCGTCGGCTCGTCCATGATGAGGATGCGCGGATTGGTGGCGAGCCACTTGCCGAGAACCACCTTCTGCTGGTTGCCGCCCGAAAGCTGGCGCACCAGTTGCTCCGGTCCCCGCGCCCTGATACCAAATTTTGTGATGGCGTTTTTCGCCTCCGCCGTTACCCGCGCGGCATCGACGAGGAAGCCGCGCATCAATCTCTTGAGATTGGCGAGCGCCACGTTTTCTTCGATCGTCTGCATACGGATCAAGCCTTGCGACCCGCGGTCCTCCGGAATATAGGCGATTCCCAGGTCACGCGCGGCTTCGGGGCTGGCGATCGCTTGCGCCTTGCCGTCAATCAGGATTTCACCGGATGTTGCGGGCGTGATGCCGAAGATCGTCAGCGCGGTTTCGGTGCGGCCCGAACCAACGAGCCCCGCCAGCCCCAGGATCTCGCCGCGCTTCAGTTTCAGCGAAATGCCGCGCACCACGCTGCGGTATGAGACATCTTTCAGTTCGAGGATGACATCGCCATCCGTTCCCTGCTTCGCCGGATAGAGCCTGTCGATCGCCCGGCCCACCATCATCGAGACGAGGGCCGGTTCATCGACATCGGAGATATTCTTCGTCGCCACATGATGGCCGTCGCGCAGCACGGTTACACGGTCAGCAAGCGCAAATATCTCCGGCATGCGGTGGCTTACATAAACGATGGCGACGCCGCGGTCGCGAAGGTTCCGGACGATGGCCATCAGGCGCTGCACATCGGCTTCCGCCAGGGCCGCCGTCGGCTCGTCCATGATCAGCACGCGGGCATCCTGGGCAAGGGCGCGGGCGATCTCGATCCGCTGGCGATTGCCGACCGATAGCGTTGCCACCTTCTGGTCGATGTCGAGGTCGCCGCTGTCGAGAGAATCGAGCAGCTGGCGCGAACGCTCGCGCATTTTCTGCCAGTCGATGGTGCCGAGCCTGGTCTTGGGCGTCTGCCCGAGGAAGATATTCTCGGCGACGGTCAGTTCCGGGAACAGCAGAAGCTCCTGATGCACGGTGGCGATCCCCGCCGCATGCGCATCCTTCGGCGAGGCGAACTTCACCACCCGGCCATTGACAAGGATTTCGCCCTCATCCGCCTGGTGAAGGCCAGCCATGATCTTGATCATCGTCGATTTGCCCGCCCCGTTCTCGCCCATCAGGGCGTGAACTTCACCGGGGTGCATATCGAAGCTGACGGAGTGGACGACCCTGATGCCGGCGAAGGATTTCGAAACGCTGCGCAGTTCGATAGGGAGGCTCGAGGCGGCATTACCCGATGGCACGTCATGCGCTCCCGGCGTGCCTTTTCCCGTCATCGTGATGCTGCTCCCACTGCTGGCTGGCGTGCCGGAGGCTGGGGAATGATTCCCGTTCCTCAGGTCATCTGTCGCGCCCGGTTTACTTCACCGTTCTGGTGAGCAATAATAAACAACGATGATCAAAAAGCGTCAAGTGAGTTAGTTAGTGAGCAAGCGGTGATTGTTGCGGTGCACAAATGATTGTGAATAGTCATAGGCCGCATGTCTGAAGCCGAGCGCCATAGGCTGATGCTAGGGCTGCTGAAGGATCGGCCTTTCGCCTCGGTGCGTGATTTGCAGGCGGTGCTTGACGCTTCGCCCGCCACCATCCGCCGCGACATCGCCAAGCTTCATGCCACTGGTGCGGTGCGCAAGGTGTTCGGGGGGATTGCCGCCGCCGAATCGTTGAGCGGGATTGATCGCCTGGCCGCACGGCCCTTCACCGAAAACCAGATGCTCGGCGTTGCCGCCAAGACCGCGATCGCCGAAGAAGCGGCGGCACTCGTCCATGATGGCGACGCGCTCATCATCCATGGCGGCTCGACCTGCTATCTCTTCGCCCTGCTGCTGGCCAACCGCAATGTGCGCATCTACACCAATTCGATGCCGCTTGCCGCCACGCTGTGGCAGAACGGAACCTGCCACGTGACACTGTCGGGGGGCGATCTCTACCGCGAGCCTGGCATCGTGTTCTCGCCCAATGCAGGCCCGCCCGAATTCTATGCGTCCAAGTTCTTCCTCGGCGCGCAGGCGATCACGCCGACGGGCATGCAGGAATCCCACCCGCTCATCGTGCGCGAAACCGAAATGCTCCTGCAGCGCGCAGACGAGGTGATCGTGCTGGCCGACAGCCGGAAATTCGGCGCGCGCGCCCGCTATCCCATCATGCCGCTGAGCCGCATCGGCACGCTCATCACCGATGAGGGCCTGTCGGACCAGAACCACAAGATGCTGGTCGATGCCGGAATCAGAGTCGTCGTCGCGCCATCCCGCCCCGAAAATTGAGCGGCCTGCCCAAACTTGGCCCGGTTTCGGCCTATAAGGCAGCCCATGTTCAGGCTCTTCCTCATCCTCCTCGTTCTCTCCGGCTTCTCCGGCCTGCCGGCCAGCGCCCAGACACTCGATGCCTCGCAGTTCCGGATCGAGTGGCAGGTGGTGAACCGCTTCCGCATGTTCCGCGATCCGCAATTCTTCAAGCTGCATGAAAATGCCTGGCGGCAATACATGCTGCACGTCGACAAGCAGAACATGCCTTCCGACGAGCGCGACGCCTTCATCGCCAGAACCTCGGTGCTGGGCTCCGAGCATGTGCTGAACGACCGCTACATCGCCTTCTCCAATATACTGCGCAAGAATTTCGACTGGCGCGGCTGGGCGGCGAAGGCTGAGGACCTGACCTGCTATGATTCGAAAAAGCGCAGCCATACGGCCTGCGGAGGGCTCGATACCTATCTCGAGCCCGACCGGCACAGCATCGAGCTATGGCTTTCAAGTTCCGGCGCCTCCGTGCCGAAGCAGGCGACCTGCGAATGGCGGATCGGCGGCAAGCTGGTGGCGGAAGCCTCCTGCGGCGAGCGCGTCAGCGGCCCCGGCATTGCACTGCCCTATCCCGGCGGCGCTGAAATCACGGTCAATGTGGTGGGCGAACAGCCGATCATCGTCGATGCCCAGGTGCGCGACCTGCTGATTGCGGGAATGGGCGACAGCTTCGCCTCGGGCGAGGGCAATCCCAACACGCCGGTGCAATTCGGCGAGGCCAAGCGGCACCGCAATTTCTATCCCTTGCGCAAACGCAACGACGGTTTCGGCTCGGCCACCTGGAGCGACCAACTCTGCCACCGCTCGCTCTATGGCCAGCAGTTCCGCGCCGCGCTGCAGATATCGATCGAGCATCCGCAGGCCGCTGTCACCTTCCTCGATTACTCCTGCTCGGGTGCGGGGATCGAGGCCGGCCTCCTCGGACCGCAGGTCTATGTCGAGCGCGTCGCGGACACGGATTATTCCTCGCGCCCCGCCACGCGTCCGATCTCGGGCGGCGAGAAGGACGGGCAGCTCTACCGGCTGGTGCGCGAGCTTTGCCGCAAGCGGCCCGAGATCCGGAAAGGCCAGGTCCTCTGCCCCGGCAACGACTACAGGCGGCCCCTCGACTTCGTGTTCCTGTCGGTTGGCGGCAATGATATCGGCTTTGCCTCGATCGTGGCCTGGGCCTCGCTGCGCGACGGCGCATCGGCGAGCATTGCGGAATTCTTCGGCGCCACCGTCAGCGCCAAGGATTTTGCCGACCGCATGCGCGACGTGCTGCCCGGCGCCTATGCGCGGCTGTCGCGCGCGCTTGAAGTTTCGCTGCCGCTCGCCTCCGGCCCGGACGGGGTGTTCGATCCCTCGCGCGTCATCCTCACCGCCTACCCCGATCTCGTCACCAACGAGCGCGGCGAATTATGCGAGGCCGCACCCGGAGACAGCGAGGAAGAGGACCGCTATCCCGCCAACCAGTCGCTCGACATGTTTTCCTCCTGGCTCACCGCGCGGTCCTCGCGGCTCAAGGCGGTGCGCGAGCAGTTCTCGAACCTCCACAAGCGCATGCGCGACCTTGCCGGCGATCACGGCTGGACCTTCGCCGGGCGCGTCTATGCCGACAAGATGTTCGAGGGCCATGGCTTCTGTGCCCAGAACATCCGCCGCATCTCTGACCCGGCCGAACAGTTGATGATTCCCTGCCATGGCCGCGCCGAGCGCGACACCCAGACCTGCCAGCCGAGTTTCTCGGGCAAGGCCGGCGACTGGCGGCCCTATAACCCGGTCACGCAGAATTACCCCTACGCGCTCCGCCAGCGCTGGGTGCGCACCTTCAACGACGCCTATATGGTGGTGAACCAGAAGGTTACGGACAAGTCCGGCAAGATCGACGAGAAGGTCTCGGGTGCTGTATTCTCGGAAACGACGGGAGCGCTTCACCCGTCAGCCGAGGGTCATGCGGCGATGGCCGACGGGCTGATGCTCAGCGTCAGGCCAATTCTCTATGACATGCTCTATGGCGAGCGCTGATCAGGGTTTACGGAACAGGATCAGCACCTGCCCAAGCCTGATGCCCCACTTGCTGACCATCGAGCGGTTCAGTACGGTGCTGCCGCCCGTCTGGTAGAAGACGTCATCGAAACGCAACGCAATCCGCCTGCCGCCTGCGGTGAGACGAAGCTCGGATGACAGCGAGGCCCGTCCGGCGCCGAAACGGCCATGCGCGGTCGAGACCGCGTCGGCGCAAGTCCCGGTAAAGGCCTCGCCTTCTCCGCGATGCAGAATCCAGGTGCGGGCCTGGCGTTCACCATCGTCAAACAGAAAAGTCTCGGCGAGCGTCAGGCTGTTTTCGGCGGCCGTTCCCGTCATGTCAAGCGTGAAGCGCCGCTTGATCTTGCCGTGACGGTTTTCGAATACGCCGTCGGCCAGTGTGCGGCCTTCGAAATAGGCCATGATGTCAAAACTTGCGCTGTCATTGCGTTTCAGCATGGGGGCAATACGGCGTCTTCAACCCCGGCGATCACTCAATGCGGCGAAAACGGTAAACGCCCACATCGATTGCGGCCTCGGTGAAGCCCGCCTCGCAATAGCACAGGTAATAGCGCCAGCGGCGGCGGAAGGCCTCATCGAAACCAAGCCTCGATATCGCACTCCAGGAGGCTTCGAAACGGTCGCGCCAGATGTTCAGGGTGCGGGCATAATCCTGCCCGAAAGTCTGTATCGTTTCGAAAGCCAGGCCGGCACGTGCCGCCTGTTCAGCGAGGATCGACCTGGTCAGCAGCATGCCGCCCGGAAAGATGTAGCGCTGGATAAAGTCGGCGCTGCTGCGGTAGTCCGGAAAAAACCGCTCGTCCATGGTGATTGCCTGCACCGCCGCGCAGGCGCCGGGCTTCAGGCGGTCGCGCACGACGCGGAAATAGGAAGGCCAGTTCGCCTCGCCCACCGCCTCGATCATCTCGATCGAGGCCACGCCATCGAAATGGCCCTTTGCATCGCGATAGTCCTGAAACCGCAAGTCGGCCTTGTCCTTCAGACGGGTTTCCGCAAAACCCAGCTGTTCTGCCGATATGGTCAGGCCGGTGACCCGGTGGCCGCGGCCGGCCGCGACTTCGGCGAAGCCGCCCCAGCCGCAGCCGATCTCGAGGATATCGGCCTGTGGCTTCAGGTTCAGCGCATCGAGGACCATCTCATATTTCGCGATCTGCGCGGCTTCCAGCGTTGGCGCGCCGCTGCCGAAATAGGCCGAGGAATAGCTCATCGTCGGGTCGAGCCAAGCGGTATAGAAGTCATTGCCGAGATCGTAATGCGCGCTGATGTTGCGGCGCGCGCCGGTTCTGGTGTTGGGCCGCATCAGGTGGAGTGCCCGGTCGACGAGGCTCTTGTAGAACACCGGCTTCGCGGCGCGGTCCAGCGCGTGGCGGTTCTGCAGGTAGAAGCGCAGTACGGCGGTGATGTCGGTGCTTTCGATGTCGCCCGCCATATAGCTTTCGGCAAAGCCCACGGCGCCGCGGCGGATGGCACTCCATACCGGGCGGTAGTTCTTCACATGGAGGTCGCAGGCGATGCCGGGGTTCTCGAAGCCAATGCGATGGAGCGCGCCCGACGGCATGGTCAGCGCCAGGCCGCCGGCGATGTCCCGCGGCAGAAGCTTTGCCCCGATGGAGAATATGATCTGGCCCAGAAGGCCTTCCCGGTCGGCAAGGGATTCGGAACTCATCGTTTCGGCGATACCTCGGGCAGGATGTCCACGGTATGGTTCGGTCCGTGGGGGCGCTTGTTCAGCCTCAGACCTTTCCACAGGAGCCCAAGGGCTTGCAAGTGGATCGCGGCGATGACCTTCAGGGTCAGGAACGGCAGGCCGAGAAAGGCCCGCGCCAGAGTGCCGTCGCTCAGCGGCACACGCGTCCCGGTGACATAGGCGTTGAGGACCGGCGTTTCCTCCACGCTCAGGACGATGCCGAGCGCCATCGTCCTGCCCGGCGGCGAAAAGCGGAAGCCGTATTTTCCCTCGACGGCATTGAAGGGCGATACGAAGAAAGTCTTGGGTGCCGACTGCGCGAAATTCTCTCCCACCGGAATCACATAGGAATGGCGCCCGCCAAAGGTGTTGTTCACCTCATAGATCATCAGGCGCAGGCGGTCTCCGGCATCATAGCCGTAATAGACGGTCAGCGGGTTGAAGACATAGCCCAACACGCTCGGATAGCAGAACATGAAGATGCGGGTGACCGCGCTGCCCCCCGCGGCACGGCGGGCAAGCGCCCAGGCGTGGTCGCGCACCGGCGTGCCGTCGCCTGGCCCGTGGCTGCGATCGCTGATCGCAAACAGGTTGAAGCGGTTGTAGCTGAACAGGCGCAGGCCGGAGGCGGTATCGCCAAGCCGGTCGACGTCGGCAAACAGGTTGAACACGCGATAACGAAGTTCGTGGCGAAGCGGATTGAGCCTGCGATGCACCACCTCTCCCCTGTATAGACAGGTTTCCGGCATCGCTAGGCCGCTGCTTCCGGCAGCCTGACCGTTTCGGGATCAGGCAGGCAAACATGAATGCGGCCCGACTCGTCGGCAACCGTCCAGGGACGCTTGCGGCCGCCCAGCTGCTCGGCCACCGCCAGGCCAGCCTGCAGCGCATCCTCGTGGAAACCCGATCCGAAATGCGCGCCGCAGAACCAGGTGTGCTGCCGGCCCTGCAGCGACCAGAGCGATTTCTGCGCGGCCATGGCGGCAGGATCGAAGACGGGATGGGTATAGTCGAAAGTGCCGAGTGTCTTGCCCGCCGCAGGATCGCGCGCCGGGTTGAGGCTGAGAAAAACTTCGGTTTTTGTCGGCAGAGGTTGCAGCCTGTTCATCCAGTAGGTCACGGCGCTTGCCTGTCCGGCGGCGGGCGGCAATTGGCCAAGATAGTTCCAGCTCGCCCACAGCCGCCGCCGTTTCGGCATCAGGGTCTCGTCATGGTGGAGGATGGCACGGTTCCGCGAATAGCGGAAGGCGCCGAGGACAAGGCGTTCCTGCGGGGTGGGATCGGCCAGAAGCTTCAGCGCCTGATCGCCATGGGTTGCGATCACGACGGCATCGAAATGCCGCGCCCCGCCATGCGCAGCGTGGATGACGACGCCCGCCGGATGGCGCGAAACCGACCGTACAGGCGTGCGCAGCAGGGTTTCGAAATTTCCATCGCGCATCAGCCGCGAGACATATTCGCGCGAACCGCCGCGCACCGTGCGCCACAGGGGGCGGTTGGTCAGCTTCAGGAGCCCGTGGTTTGCAAAGAAGCGCAGGAAGGCGCGGGCGGGATAGCCGTGCATGGCGGACGGCGGGGCCGACCAGATGGCGCCCGCCATGGGCAGCAGGTGACGGTCGATGAAATTGGCGGAAAACCCTTCCGCCGCCATGAACTCGCCGATCGTCATTGAGTCCGGCAGGCCAGGGAGCCTTGCCAACGCCGTCCTGAAGAAGCGCGGAATATCGCGCATCAGGCGCCAGTGGCCGGGATTGAACAGGTTTCCGGCATTGCCCAGAAGCTGAAAGACGTTCGAGCCTGCATATTCATAGGCGCCATTGCCCATCGACACCGAGAAGCTCATGCCGGAGGGCGCGGTCGGCACTTCGAGATGGGCGAACAGCGCCGCGAGATTCGGGTAGGCGGGAGGGTTGTAGACGATGAACCCGGTGTCGACCGCCACGTCCTTGCCGTCGATATCGCAATCGACCGTATTGGAATGGCCGCCCGGGCGGTTGTCGGCCTCGATCAATGTGACGCGGTGGGATTTGGCAAGCAGCCACGCGGCGGACAGGCCGGCGATGCCTGACCCTATAACGGCGATATGACGTGATTTCACTTCTGATTCCTTGGGTTTAACCCGTTACGCGCCGGGCCGGGAGGCGGATCAGCGGGTGATCCGCATGGCACAAGGCGGCGTAGACCCTGCTGAACAGGGGAAACAGTGTTATGCTGGCTGTCATGGATTCAGCAGACAGGCAAAAAGACCGGGACAAGCAGACGCAGGAAGCGCTGTTTCGCGCCCTGATCAAGCGCGTGGCGCAAAATCACGACCGCCAGGCCTTCGCCGGGCTGTTCGATCATTTCGCGCCGCGCCTCAAGAGCTTCATGATGCGCAAGAACGCTTCGGCGGAACTGGCCGAAGACCTGGTGCAGGAGGCGATGATCGCGGTGTGGACCAAAGCGGGCCTCTACGAGCCTGCCAAGGGTTCGGTCACGACATGGGTGTTCACCATCGCGCGGAACCTGCGGATCGACCGTATCCGGCGCGATGTGCACATGCCGATGAGCGAGCTTGGCGACTATGACGCGCCCTCGGACGCGCCGGAAGGTGAAGAGCTTCTTGGCCGCAAGCAGGAAGACGGGATGGTGTCGAAGGCGCTTGGAAACATCCCCGACGAGCAGCGCCAGGTTCTGCTGCTGTCGTTTGTGGAAGACATGCCGCAGAGCGAAATTGCCGCGCGACTCGCCATTCCGCTCGGAACCGTAAAATCACGCATGCGCCTCGCCTACGGGCATCTGCGCCGCATTCTGGAGACCGGACTTTGAAACCCCACCACCATCTCGACCACGGCACGGTTATGGCCTATGCGGCGGGAACGCTCGACGAGGCCTTCATGATCGTCGTGGCCTCGCATCTGGCGCTCTGCGCCTTCTGCCGGAAAGCCGTGCATGAGGCCGAAGCGCTCGGTGGCGAGCTGATGAGCGAGCTTGCCGCGAATGCCGTCTCGGCGGAGTGCCGGACCAGAACCTTCGCCGCGCTCGACCAGGCGACGCTGCACCGCCTGCCGGTCGCCGTTCCGCAAACGGAATTGCCGGTGCCGCTGGCGCGGCTTCTAGACGCCACGTCCTTCAAGGATATCGCCTGGAAGAAGAAGGCGCCGGGTGTCGCCATGTTCGATATCAAGCTGCCCGCCCATGCCAGGGGGCAGTTGAAGCTGCTGCGCATCGGAGCGGGCCGTGCCATGCCGGAGCATGGCCATGGCGGCGAGGAGATTACACTGGTGCTGCAAGGCGCCTACCGCGACCACATGGGCCGCTTCGCGCGCGGCGATGTGGCCGATCTCGACCAGGATATCGAGCACCAGCCGGTGGTGGAGCAGGATGGTGACTGCATCTGCCTCGTCGCCACCGAGGCCCCGACGCGCTTCAAGTCGCTGGCCGCGCGCCTCATGCAGCCCTTCGTCGGCATCTGACTTGAGCCCCGCCTATCCGTGGAAGACCGTCTGGATCACGGGCGGCTCCACGGGAATCGGACGCGCCGCGGCCATCCAGCTGGCGGCGGCAGGCGTCAAGGTTGCCGTGTCGGCGCGCTCCGCGGAAAAGCTTCAGGACATTGGCGCCGGGATCACCGCCTTCCCGCTCGATGTCAGCGACGCCGCAGCGGCCATGGCATGTGTTGCTCGTATCGAGTCACAACTTGGCGATATCGACCTCGCCATCCTGGGGGCCGGCACCTATGCGCCGATCGATATCGCAAACCTCGATCCCGTCCAATTCGGTGACATGGTGTCGACCAACTATCTTGGTGTCGTGAACTGCCTCGCCGCACTGGCACCCGGCATGCTGGCGCGGCGCGCGGGCCATGTTTCATGGATCGCCTCGGTCGCGGGCTATACCGGCCTGCCGAAGGCTGCGGGCTATGGGCCGACCAAGGCAGCACTGATCAATCTTGCCGAATCGCTGCGGCCCGAGATGGCGCGGGCAGGGGTTGCCATCAGCGTCATCAATCCGGGCTTCGTCAGAACGCCGATGACCGCCCGGAACGATTTCGAGATGCCCTTCCTGATGACGCCTGAAGATGCGGCGCGGCGAACGCTTGCCGGGCTGAAGAAGGGCCAGTTCGAGATCGCCTATCCACGCCGCTTCGCCCTCATGCTCAAGGCGCTGCGGCTCCTGCCCTATCCCCTGTATTTCCGGCTGATCGACAGGATGGTGTTGAAGTGAATTGAAATTCGCCGCCGCCTATGGCGCATCTCGATCCATCCGGTTGACCGGGGATTAAGTTTCGCCTGCTACAAGTCTCGCCGGTTACAGGGAGAACCGGCAAGCCCAATGGCCAACACCGACAGCTACAGCCTCAGCGCCACATTCGCAGAATCCGGCGCCCGTCTGCTCAGCCTCACCCCGGGCAAGGTTCTGGCGCTGCTGTGCGGGTTCTATGCGCTCGCCGCCTGGCTGATCATTCCGGACACCTACTGGTCGGTCTTCAACGCCTATCCGATCGTGCGCTATTTCTTTCTCGCACCCATTCTGGTGTTTCTCGGCCTGCTGGCGGCGGCGATCATCCACAGCCCGCGCGCGCCGCTGACCTTCATCCGCCGCAAGCTTGCCTCGCGCGGGGTCGGCATGGTCATGATCCTCGCCGTGCTCATCGTGTCGGCTACGGCGTTCACCGCCTTCAAGCACGAGTTTTCGAACTGGGTGACATTCTTCGCCGATGAACCGCTGGCCGATCTCGACCGGGCGCTTCATGGCACCGATCCGTGGCGGCTGGCGCATTGGGCGATGCCGCGCGCCTTCGAGCCCGTGCTCTATTCGCTCTATCTCCATCTGTGGTTTGTGCAGCTTCTCGGCATGATCGTGATGGCCTCGTTCCTCGAGGACGAGAAGAAGCGCATCAGCTATCTCTTCGCCTTCGCGGTCACCGTCATCTTCCTCGGCACGGCGGTGCGGCTCGGCGGTTCGTCGGCGGGGCCGATCTTCTATGACAGGATGGCGGGCGGCGCCCGCTTCGCCGATCTCATTGCCGTCCTGCAGCAGACGCCGGGCGGCCAGGGTGTGCTGAAGGTGGCGGACTATCTCTATGCCTCCTACGCGCATGACCGGACGACGCTCGGCACCGGTATTTCGGCAATGCCCAGCCTGCATGTGGCGATCGCCGTGCTGAACGCATTCTTCGTTTCCAGCCTCAGCCGCTTGTGGGGCCGCCTCGCCTGGGCCTATGCCGCCATCATCCTGTTCGGATCGGTCTATTTCGGCTGGCACTATGCGCTGGACGGATATGTCTCGATCCTCTTCGTCAGCATGTTCTGGCGCGGCCGCAACGCAATCTTCAGCCTTACCGGCTATCTGGCGCGCCAGCGGCCCGGCTCCCCGGCAATGGCGGATTGAGGGGCGCTTCCGGCGCGCCCATGGCTTGGCCCCGGAGACAGCCGAAAGGCCGTTCCGTCCCGAACCACATATCTGATTTTCTTGCTGACCTGGCGCCCGGACTGGCGGCGCCGTGAGAGAAATTGGAGCGGGCGAGGCGAATCGAACGCCCGACCCTAACCTTGGCAAGGTTAT
>JALHQC010000056.1 GCA_022842165.1 bacterium | reverse complement strand
AAGCCTGCCGCTGGCTGAAGCGCCATGGCGCGAAACAGATCTTCTTCAAATACTGCTCGACCTTCGATTCGACCGACGAAGGCAATATCGGCCCGGTGGCGGATGCGCTGCTCGAAGAACTGGGCGCGGACTTCACCATCGCCTGCCCCGCCTTCCCGGAGAATGGCCGCACCATCTACCTCGGCCATCTCTTCGTCGGCGGCGACCTCCTCTCCGACTCGTCCATGCGCAATCATCCGCTCACGCCGATGAGGGATTCGAACCTCGTCCGTGTGCTGGGCAAGCAGTCGAAGCACAAGACGGGACTCGTACCTTACAAGTTAGTTAAGGCAGGAGCGCCCGCCATCGCGGAAGCATTCTCTGCACTGCGCACGCAAGGCATCCGCCATGCCATCGTCGATGCGCTGGAAGACAAGGATCTCGAAAACATCGGCGCAGCTTCCTCCGCCCTGCCGCTCATCACCGGCGGCTCCGGCATCGCCATCGGGCTCCCCGCCAATTATCGCGTCGCGCGGCTGATCCAGAAACGCGAAGGCGCATCGGACCTCGAAAAGGTTGGCGGCCCCGGCGTGGTTCTTTCGGGAAGCTGCTCGGCTGCAACGCTGGGCCAGGTCGAACGCATGGCCGCGAAACACCCGGCCCGCGCCATCGATCCCGCCGACCTCGCAAATGATCCACAAGGCACCGTTACCTCCATTCTGGATTGGGCGAACACAAAGCTCAACTCTGGCCCCGCTCTCGTTTATGCAAGTGCGGCACCCGAAGCCGTCGCCGCCGTTCAGGCAAAGTTCGGGCGCGAGAAGGCGGGCGAGATGATCGAGCACGCCATCGCAACCATCGCCTCAGGACTCGCCGCATCGGGCGTCCGCCGCTTCGTCATCGCGGGCGGCGAAACCTCGGGCGCGGTCGTCTCGGCGCTGAAGGTCGAAGCCCTCGAAATCGGGCCGCAGATCGCGCCCGGCGTTCCGGCGACACTCTCCTATGGCAATCCCCGCTATGCACTGGCCTTGAAGTCCGGCAATTTCGGCGGGCCTGATTTCTTCATGGAAGCTCTGGACGCCCTCAAATGATCGAAGCGAAGGCCCGCGACTTCATTGCCGAGATCGGCCGCTCGATGTTCGAGCGCCGCCTCACCTTCGGCAGTTCCGGCAACATCTCGATGAAGATTGCGGACGGCTGGCTGATGACGCCGACTGGCTCGTCGCTGGGCCGCCTCGATCCCGCCCGCCTCTCGAAGCTCGACGAGCAGGGCCGCCTCGTTGCTGGCGACGAGCCGACGAAGGAAAGCTTCCTGCATCTCGCCATGTACCGCGAGCGGGCGAAAGCCGGCGCGGTCGTCCATCTCCACTCCACGCATTCGGTCGCCGTTTCATGCCTCGACGGCATAAATCCGGATGACGTGCTGCCGCCCATCACGGCCTATTACGTGATGCGCGTGGGCAAGCTGCCGCTCATTCCTTATTATGCGCCCGGCAACAAGGCGCTGGGCGAGGCCGTGGGCAAAATGGCCGCCCAGCACAATGCCGTGTTGCTGGCGAACCACGGCCCCGTGGTGGCGGGAACGACACTCACCGCCGCCGTCGATGCGATCGAGGAACTGGAAGAAACCGCGCGGCTCTATCTCCTCCTCCATGGCCGCCCGACGCGTTATCTCACGCCGGAACAGATCGAGGATCTGAAGCGAAGGTTTCCGCCTGCTGGTTAGCCCCCTCCGGCGCGTTCCGCGCCACCTCCCCCGCTTCGCGAGGGAGGATTAACATCCCTCCTCGCGTAGCGGGGAGGGTGCCTCGCGGCACGCGAGGCGGGTGGGGCCTTACCGCCCTACCAGCACAGATACCCCGCATCGGCGACGACGATCGAACCCGTCATCAGGCTTGCGGCGTCAGACGCCAGGAAATGCACCACGGAGGCGATCTCGTCGGGCTGGCCCACACGGCCCATCGGCGTCATGTCGAGCCACATCTTGTACATCGCGGGGTTTTCCTTGATGCCGAAGGCGGTGAGCGGCGTTTCGATGTAGGTCGGCGCCACGGCGTTCACACGCACGCCGCGCTTGGCCCATTCGGCGGCGAGCGACTTGGTCAGGTGGTGGACCGCGGCCTTCGAGGCATTGTAATGCGCCTGCGGCTGCGGGTTCATGGAAATGAAGCCCGAGATCGAGCCGATGTTGACGATCGAGCCCTTGCCCGCCTTGAGCATCTGGCGGCCAAAGGCGCGGCAGCACCAGAAGACGCCGTCGAGGTTCACATCGATGTGGGATTTCCACATCTCGTCGCTCATGTCCTCGGCCTTGATGTCGGACTTCACGATGCCTGCATTGTTGACGAGGATGCTCGCCGGCCCATGCGCGCTTTCGATCTCCCTTGCCACGCGGTCGACATCCGCCGACTTCGTCACATCGAGTTCGATGCCATGCGCGCTGATCCTGAGATCTTTCAACTCGGCAACGGTCTTTTCCACGCGGGCCGCTACCACATCGGCGACGATGACGGTGGCCCCGGCCTCTCCCAGCGCCCGCGCACAGGCAGCGCCAATGCCCTGCCCCGCGCCCGATACCACCGCCACGCGGCCATCCAGCCGAAGTTTTTCCAGAAACATGCTGATTCCTCCGAGTTCCGCGGAGATTAGGGGAGGCTCCGCCGCCGGGCAATCGGCAAGCTCGGTTCTGGCATGCGCGGCGTGGTGATCGCCATGCACCGCATCCGGTGATAAACCTCGCCACATCCGATGATGGAGCGTTGGCGATGGATATTCTCAGGCACTTCCGGTTCGAGGATGTGGGCAGAAGGGTCGAGGATCTCGAGACACCGGTGCCGGTGATCGACATCGACGCCGTGGAACGCAATCTCACCCGCTGGCAGGCCCGCTGCGACAAGGCGGGCTTCGCCAATCGCCCGCATATCAAGACGCACAAGCTCGTGCCGCTGGCGCTGGCGCAGATGGAACTGGGCGCCCGTGGCATCACCGTCCAGAAGCTGGGCGAAGCGGAGGTGATGGCCGATGCCGGAATCACCGATATCCTCCTCACCTTCAACGTGGTGGGCCGCCACAAGCTCGAACGTCTTGCGGCATTGATGCAGCGGACGGAAATCAAGGTCGTTGCCGACAATCCGGATGTGCTCGAAGGCCTCGCCCATGCCGCAGCCCTTGCCGGACGCGACCTCACCGTGCTGGTCGAATGCGACACGGGTGCGGCGCGAAATGGCGTCCAGTCGCCGCAGGCCGCACTTGTGCTGGCCCAGGCCATCGACGCCACACCCGGACTTTCCTTCGGCGGCCTGATGACCCTGCCGAAAAACGGCGCGCGCGGACAGATGGCCGCCTTCCTCGAAGAGGCGCAGACGGGCCTCGGCAAGACCGGCCTGCCGCCCGCAACGGTCTCGACCGGCGGCACCCCCGACATGTGGAGCGACGAGGGCCTCGCCGCTGTCACGGAATACCGCTCCGGCACCTATATCTACAACGATCGCATGCAGATGGCGTTGGGCTCTGCCGCGCCAGACGACTGCGCGCTCAGCGTGCTGGCGACCGTCGTCAGCACGCCGACCGAAAACCGCGCGATGATCGATGCAGGATCCAAGGCGCTGACCAGCGATCTCGTCGGACTCGAGGGCTACGGCGAAGTGCGATCGCTGAGCGGCGCGCTCGTCTATGGTCTCTCCGAGGAGCACGGTTTCCTCGATACCTCGAAGCTCAACAGCAAGCCGAAGGTCGGCGATCTCCTGCGCGTCACGCCGAACCATGTGTGCCCGGCCGTCAACCTGTTCGACAAGGTCGTCTTCGTGCGCGGCGACGAGGTTCTGGGCGCGGTCAGGGTCGACGCGCGTGGTCTTGTCACGTAGAGACGGGACGCAGACCTCAAAGGTCAGGGCAGATTGTCCCTCAGGAAGATATCGATCCTGATGCGCTCCTGGCTTTCGATGAGCGGCACATTGTCGGCCTTGGCGATCAGCACGCGCACCGCACTCCGCACCTCGTGGCCGGGGTCCTGGTTGATGACGGCATCGATGGTGCCGCGGATCAGCGCCTTCCTGTTCGTATCGCTCAGATCGTGAGCCAGCAGCACGACCTCCTTGGCCCGGCCCGAGGCTTCAAGCGCCGAGACGATGCCCCTAGTGCCGCCGCCGACATTGTAGATACCCAGAAGGTCAGGATGCTCGGCCAGAAGCTGGGCTGTCATGTCCTCGAGCTTCCGCCAGTCGTCACGCGATTCGCGCACCGGCAGAACCTTGAGGTTCGGATATTCATGGGTCAGCACCTGCTCGAAGCCAAACTGCCGCTCGATATGGTCGCGCAGCGCCAATGAGCCGGCGATCAGCCCCACCTTGCCGGAAAGCCCGCGCAGGAAGCGGCCCATCAGGCTCGCCGCCGTGCGGCCGGCGGATGAATTGTCGATCCCGGCATAATGCACGCGCTTCGAGCCCGGCACATCGGAAACGAGCGTCACCACCGTCACGCCGCGTGCGGCCAGCGAATTGATCGCCTCCCTCACCGCCGGATGGTCGAGTGCCGCCACGGCGACGCCGTCATGCACGTCGCCAATCGAATCGAGCGTTGCCGCCAGCAACTCGCCGTCGAACACATCGACCCGCTTGATCGCGATCGAGACGCGCTCGCCCGCCATGCGCTCGGCCATGGTGCGCACTTCCTCGTTGATGCGCTCCCAGAAATCGCCGGAACGGTCGGGCAGCACGAAGCAGAAGCGGTATTCGCGCGAACGGGCCAGCCGCGCGGCGATCCGGTCCGGCTGGTAGTTCAGGTCGCGGATCGCGCCTTCAACCCTGGTGACGGTCACGCCGCGCACGCCGGGGCGGCGATTCAGCACCCTGTCGACGGTTGCAACACTCACGCCGGCCACCCGGGCCACATCCTGGATCGTCACTTTTGCCATGCCGAAATTGATAGAGTGATACCGCAGTTTCTGCAACACGCCCTTCAGTTTGCGGATGCGAATGCCTCTTGCAAAACACCCCGGCGCGGCCCTACGAGACAGGCATGGCCAGACACGCAAAACTCGCCGCCGACATTGGCGGCACTTTCACCGACATTGTGCTCGAAAACGGCGGCAAGCGCTGGAGCGGCAAGGTTCTCACCACCACGCATGCGCCAGAACTGGGCGTCATCGAGGGCATCCGGCTGGTGCTGGCACAATCCGGCGTCAAGCCGCAAGATATCGGCGTCTTCATCCATGGCACGACGCTCGCCACCAACGCGCTGATCGAGCGCAAGGGTGCGAAGACGGCCTTCATCACCACCGAAGGCTTCCGCGACATCATCGAGCAGGGCTACGAGAAGCGCTTCGATCATTACGACCTGATGATCGACCGCCCCATTCCGCTGGCGCCCCGCACGCTGAGGCTTGAAGTTCGCGAGCGCCTGTCTTCCACCGGTGAAGTTCTGGTGAAGCTCGATGAAAGCTCGGTCAAATCCATCGCGGAAAAGATCATCGCGGAAGATGTGAAGGCCGTGGCCATCGGCTTCCTTCATGCCTACGCGCATGACGCCCATGAAAAGCGGGTGCGCGAGTTGCTGTCGAAGCTGCTGCCCGCCGATGTGACGATTTGCATCTCCAGCGAGGTGGCACCCGAGATCCGCGAGTACGAGCGTTTCTCGACGACCGTCGCCAATGCCTATGTGCGCCCGTTGATGGCAAGCTATCTCTACCGCCTGCGCGACCAGATGAAGGAAATGGAGTTCACCGCTCCGCTGTTCCTCATGATGTCGGGCGGCGGCCTCACCACACTTGATACTGCCGCGCGTTTTCCCATCCGCCTTGTCGAATCCGGCCCCGCAGGCGGCGCCATCCTGGCGAGCGAGATCGCGGCGGAATGCGCGCTTCCCGAAGTCGTCTCCTTTGACATGGGCGGCACCACGGCCAAGATCTGTCTTCTCTCCGATGGCGAGCCGGAGCGGGCAAGGAAGTTCGAGATCGCGCGGGCCTACCGCGACATGAAGGGTTCCGGCATCCCAGTCCGCATCCCGGTGATCGAGATGGTGGAAATCGGTGCAGGCGGCGGTTCCATCGCCCGCGTCGACAAGCTCTCGCGCATCACGGTGGGGCCGGACAGTGCAGGCTCCACCCCCGGCCCCGTCTGCTATGGGCGTGGCGGCACCGAACCCGCGGTGACGGATGCGAACCTGGCATTGGGCAAGATCGATCCTACCTATTTCGCTGGCGGCAAGATCGCACTCGATGAGAAAGGCGCCAAGGCGGCCCTGCAGAAGAACATTGGCGACAAGCTTGGCCTCAAGGATTTCTGGCCCGCCGCAGGTGTCACCGAAATCGTTGAAGAAAACATGGCCAACGCCGCGCGCGTTCACGCCATCGAGCGCGGGCGTGACATCGCGTCCTGCACCATGATCGCGTTCGGCGGCGGCGCACCGCTCCATGCCTGCCGGCTTGCGGAGAAGGTGGGCGTCACGAAGGTCATCGTGCCGCTGGGCGCGGGCGTCGGCTCGGCCATCGGCTTCCTCCGGGCGCCGGTTGCCTACGAGATCACCAAGAGTGCCGCCGTCTCGCTCGAGAGCTTCGATGCTCTCCGCGTCAACGCGCTGCTGGCACAAATGACCAGGGATGCGCGCGCTGTCGTCGATCCCGCCCTTGGCAAGGCGAAGTCGACGGTGCAGATCATCGCCGATTGCCGCTATGTCGGCCAGGGCCATGAAATCCGCGTCAGCGTTCCGGTGAAGAAGCTCGGCCAGGCCGATGGCGCGAAGCTCAAGGCAGAATTCGAACGCACCTACGAGCAGGTCTACGGGCTCCGCATTCCGAACCAGGAGGCAGAAGCCATCACCTGGTCGGTGACTGTTTCATCGCAAGCCATCAAGGCAAAGCGCGCGGCGAAGGCGACGGCGAAGCCCGCGCCCAAGCCTCGTTCCAAGCGCGTGATCTATGATCCCGCCCTCGGCAAGCAGATTACCGCCCCCGTCTACTGGCGCTTCGACATGAAGCCCGGCTCCGCGATCAAGGGGCCAGCCATCATCGCGGAAGACGAGACCTCCACCATCGTCGGCGCGAACTTCAAGGCGTCGATCAATTCACTGGGTTACATCGTTTTGGAGCGCGGGAAATGAGACATCGCTTGCGTTCTCTCTATCTGTCATTGCCGGGCTTGTCCCGGCAACCCATTGTTCAACATGCGCTGAAGCCTGCCGATGGATGGGTCGCCGGAACAAGTCCGGCGATGACAAACGAAAACAAGGGAGCCTTGGCATGAGCAAGGACGCACTCGCCGCCATCCGCACGCAGGTCATGTGGAACCGGCTCATCGCGGTTGTCGAGGAACAGGCGCAGTCGCTGCTGCGCACCGCCTTCGGCACCATCACGCGCGAGGCGGGCGACCTCTCGGCCGGCGTCTATGACACGGCCGGCAACATGATCGCGCAAGCGATGACGGGAACGCCCGGCCATGTGAACACGATGGCCACTGCGGTCGCGCATTTCTTCAAGCACTTCCCGCAATCCACCATGAAGCCGGGCGACGTCTTCATCACCAACGATCCGTGGCTCGGCACCGGTCATCTGTTCGACTATGTGATGATGACGCCGGTGTTCCTCGGCAAGACCCTTGTCGCTTTCTTCGCCTCCACCTGTCACGTGATCGACGTCGGCGGCGTCGGCATGTCGGCCAAGGCCAACTCGAGTTTCGAGGAAGGCACCTTGATCCCGCACATGCGGGTGCGGAAGCAGGGCGTGCTGAACGAGGAACTGCTCTCCATCATCCTCGCCAATTCGCGCAGCCCCGTGGAAGTGCGCGGCGATATCCTGTCCCTCATCAGCGCCAATGATACGGGTGCCCGCCGCCTTGTGGACATGATGAAGGAGTTCAAGCTCACCTCGCTCGATCAACTCGCAAAGCATATCCTGAAGCAATCCGAGAAGGGCGCGCGCGAGGCGATCAAGGCGCTTCCCGAGGGCGAGTGGTCCTACGAGATGCCGCTCGACGGTTACGAGCGCCAGTTGGTGCTGAAGTCGAAGATGACGATCAAGGGCGGCAAGATCACGGTTGATTTCTCCGGCTCGTCGGCCGCCTCGCTGTTCGGCATCAACAGCCCGCGCACCTATACCCATGCCTATGCGGTGTTCGGCCTCAAAGCCGTCATCGCGCCGCATGTGCCGAACAACATCGGCTCGCTCTCCTGCTTCGATCTCGTCACCGAGGCAGGCACCATCGTCGATCCGATCCGGCCCTCCCCCGTCACGGCGCGGCATGTGATTGGACAGATGCTGGCCGACAGCGTGTTCGGCTGCCTCGCGCAGGCGCTGCCCGGCACGGTTCAGGCGGAAAGTGCCGGTCCCATCTGGATTCTCTCGCTCTATTCCGCGCATGGCCGCGTGCCGCCAGAGGAAACCGCCAACGCCCAGCGCTTTGCCGTCATCAACATGGGCCTCGGCGGCATCGGCGGCCGTCCGGGCAAGGATGGTCTTGCCACCACCGCCTTCCCGTCGGGCGTCGGCACCATTCCCGTCGAAGTCACCGAGACGCAGTGCCCGCTCTACTTCAAGCGCAAGCACTACCTGACGGATTCAGGCGGTGCCGGCGAATGGCGTGGCGGCGCATCGCAATTGATCGAGATCGCCAATCGCGAGGATGCACCCTTTTCGATCTCGGCCGCCACTTTCGACCGCATCCTCAATGCCGCGCAGGGCCGCGATGGCGGAAGCCCCGGCTGTCTTGGCGCTGCACGGCGTGGATCTGGAAGCTTTCTTCCCGACAAGGGCATTCATGTGATCGCCAGGGGCGACAGCCTCGTCCTCGAACTTCCCGGCGGCGGCGGCTTCGGCAGGCCCGAGAAGCGCGACCGCGCGCTGGTGGAAGCCGATATCGCAGCCGGGCTGGTGACGCCCGAAGCCGCGCAGCGCGATTATGGATATGAGGGATAGTTGAATGTCTTCGCCCCGCGCGAGCGGGGAGAAGAAGGGGACCCGTCATGCGTCAGCATGATGGGGGAGAAGAGGGGCACCCGGACTTTGCTCAAGAGAAGGCCCGGTTGCCCCTCTCCTATCCCAAGCTACGCTTGGGCCCCTTTCCTCTCACCGCTCGCGCGGGGTGAGGACAGTATCCGCAGCACCGCGCGCACCGGCGAGGCATCGAGATTGCCGAGCTTCAATGGCAGGGCGATCAGTTCATAGTCGCCGGGTTCGACATGCGCGAGCACAAGATTTTCGAGAATGCGCATATCGGACCTGCGGCAGGCATTGTGCGCCTCCAGCGCCTTCGACGTTTCGGGATCGACCGACGGCGTGTCGATGCCGACGAGCCTGACGCCGCGCGCCGCCAGCAGTTCGATGGCTGCGGCAGAAAGCGCACGGAAACCCGATGGCCAGACCTTGGGATTGCACCCGTCCATCAACCGCAGAAGAACGCGCGGCGGCGCGCCGGCAAGCGCGGCCTCGATGTCGCCAGGCAGGCAGAGCGGCCCGCCGCGCCGTGCGTCGATCACCCGGCATGGCCCCAGAAAGGGTTCGAGCGGCAGCGCGCCGATCGTTGCACCCGCCGCATCATAGTGAAGCGGCGCATCGGCATGGGTTCCGCAGTGTACGGAGAATGCAACGCGCGAGACGTTCACCGGGCATTGCGGCCCGATGCGGAAGGTCCAGCTTTCCTCATATGCGGCATCGCCCGGAAAGCCCGCCATGCCGGGAGACAGGGGCTGCGAGATATCGATGATCATGTCACCGCCTTCCGTGCCAGGAACTGCGGCTGGTCCCATTCGCGATTGTCGAGGATGCGCGCCAGGATGCCGACGGCGTTCCACACATCGGTGAAGCTCGTGTAGAGCGGCGTGAAACCGAAACGCATCATGTCGGGCGCGCGGAAATCGCCGATCACGTTTGCGGCGATCAGCGCCTGCATCACGGCATAGCCTTGATCGTGATGCAGCGAGACATGAGAGCCGCGCGCGTTGATGTCGGAGGGACCCGCCACCGTCACGCCATGTCTTTCGCAGCGCTGCCGCACCAGTTCGATGAAGGCGCCGCAGAGAGCCAGCGACTTCTTCCGCACCGCCTGCATGCCGACATCGTCCCACACGTCGAGTGCCGCATCGAGTGCCGCCAGCGAGAGGATCGGCTGCGTGCCGCACTGGTTGCGGATGATGCCCGCCGCCGGCCGGTAATCGAGGTCGAAGGCGAAAGGCGCCTCGTGCCCCCACCAGCCGGCAAGGGCTGGCTGAACCTTGTCCTGCAGGTCGGGCCGCACATAAAGGAAGGCCGGCGCGCCCGGCCCGCCGTTCAAATATTTGTACGTGCAGCCGACCGCGAAGTCGGCTTCGGCCCCGGCAAGATTGACGGGCGTCGCGCCCGCCGAATGGGCAAGATCCCAGATCGTGAGCGCACCCGCCGCGTGGGCTTTCGCCGTCACCGCCTTCATGTCGTGCAGCCGCGCGGTGCGGTAGTCCACCTCGGTGATCATGGTGAAGGCGATGGTCGTGTCGATCGCCTCCATCACGTCTTCCGGCGCCACCACCTTCAGTTCATAGCCATCATCCAGCAGGTCGCGGAAGCCTTGCGCCACATAGAGGTCGGAGGGAAAGTTGCCGCTGTCGGAGAGGATCACCCGGCGCGACGGGTTCATTTTCGCCGCGGCGGCAAGCAGCTTGAACAGGTTGACCGAGATCGTGTCGCCAGCGATGACGCTTCCCTGCGGCGCGCCGATCAGCCGGGCGATGCGGTCACCCACCTTCCGGGGCAGATGAAACCAGCCATGGTCGTTCCACGACGTGATGAGCGTCTCGCCCCATTGCTGCTGCGCTACCGCCATCACGCGCTCCGGCACATGCCTCGGCAGCACGCCCAGCGAATTGCCGTCGAGATAGATCATGCCCGCGGGGATCGTGAAAGCCGCACGCTTTTCCCGCAGCGGGTCGGCACGGTCGAGAGCCTCGCAATCGGTCAACTTCATGTGCGAGCGCGCTCCTCGCCTCTGGCCACAGCGCCCACGTGGCGCGCGAAATCGGGTGATGCCATCAGTGCCTTGCAGCGTTCAAAGCGGTTCACCGCATAGGCCCAGAAATCATCGACGGGGTTTTGGTTGGCATGCTGGATCAACCCCCACAGCGTCCACAGCAGGTCGCACATCGCCTTGTAGATGACGATGCGGCCGCGGTCGGCAGCGGCAGGCTCGCCGCCGAAATAGGCGCGGATCATTTCCTCGTCCTGTTCGGGCGTGAACTGGCCCTCGACCGAGACATCGCCCAAGTCCCACATCGGGTCGTTCATGCCGGAATATTCCCAGTCGACCAGCCACATGCGCTGTCCCGTATCAAGGAAGTTTTCGCACAGCGGGTCGCAGTGGCAGGCCACCAGCGGCAGGGGATGCGCGTTCAGCGCGGCACGCACGGCTTCGGCCTCCGTCACAACATCATGATAGCCGGCGGGAAGTTCGATATCTTTCGTCGCAAGGATCCTGAGATAGTCGTCGATCATCGCGAAAAGCTCGAAGCGGAAGTTGAACTTCGCATCCGACTGGTGCAGCCGCCGCAGAACGTCTCCGGCGCGGGCCGGCGTACCCTTGCGGCCCTTGAAGTTCTCTGGCGACATGGTGATGGCGCGGTCGATCAGCCGCGTCACCAGAATGCCCTTGGCCACGTCCACGAAGACAACATCGGGGCTCACGCCGACGCGCGCTGCCTCTTTCGCGGCCTGGGCCTCGTTGGCACGGTTGATATATTCCTCGGTGCCCTTGCCTGGCAGGCGCAGCACATATTGCTCGCCGCCATGGTCGACCTGGAACACCAGGTTCGTCAATCCGCCAAGCCGCCTGACGCCGATCTCGCTTTCATCGAGATGCCAGAACAGCTTGATGTGGCGCAGGGCCTCGCGGGCCTGCTCAATGTCATCGCTTTCCATGCTCACGCCCTCAACCGTTCCATCTTCTGGTCATAGAGGCAACGAGGGCCTCGCATCGCTGCATGGCTCTGGCCGAAGGCCTCGATGGTGAATGCGGTTTCCGCCGCGATGGCCGTGGGCACATAGCCAAAGGCAATGGTCTTTCCAAGCGTGTGGCCGAAGCCCGCGCTGCTGACGGAGCCCACCACCTTGCCGCCATGCAGGATGGCCTCGCCGCCATGCAGCGGGGCGAAACCTTCGATGGTGAATGAGCACAGCTTCCGCTGAACGCCCGAGGCCTTGATCTTCGCCAGCGCCTCGCGGCCGATGAAGTCGCCCTTGTCCAGCGCCACGGCAAAGCCGAGGCCCGCCTCGTAAGGGTTGTAGTCGGGCGTGATATCGCCCGACCAGTAGAGGTAGCCCTTCTCCATGCGGCAACTGTCGATGGCGCGGTAGCCGGCATTGGCGATGCCGTGCGCTTCGCCCTCGCTCCACAGCGTCTCGCAGACGTGGGCTGCAAATTCTTGCGGCACGTAGAGCTCATATCCAAGTTCGCCGACATATCCGATGCGCACCGCCAGCACATTCGCATATCCGATATCGATGCGGCGCGCGGCGAGGAAGGGGAAGGCGGCGTTCGACACGTCATCGTCGGTTGCCGACTGCAGGATGGCGCGCGACTTCGGGCCACAGAGATTGAGCACGGCAAGGCTGTTGGTGATTTCGCGGATCGTTACGCCCGGCGGCAGGTACCTTGCCACCCAGCCGCTGTCGCGCAGGCCGAAGCCCGAACCGGTGACGAGGTAAAAATGATCGATAGCATCATGAATCAGCGTGACATCCGCCTCGATGCCACCGCGGGCATTGCAAAGCTGGGTATAGACCGCCTTCCCCGGCGGGCCTGAGAGATCATTCGCGGCAATGCGCTGCATCGCGGCTTCGGCACCCTTGCCGCTGATCTCGAATTTCGAGAACGACGTCTGGTCGATGAGTGCTGCCCGTTCGCGGATCGCGCAGTGCTCCTCCGCTACATGCGCGAACCAGTTGGGCTTTCCCTCGAAGGAGGGAATATCCACGGCGTCCACGCCCTGCGGCGCAAACCAGTTGGGCCGCTCCCACCCCATCTTGGAGCCGAAGACCGCGTCCTGCTGCCTGAGGCGCTCGTGCAGCGGCGAGCGGCGAAGCCCGCGCGCGGCATGCGCCTCCTCGCCCGGCCAGTGAATCTTGTAGTAGGCCGCATAGGCCTCGATGGCGCGGTCCTCGAGATAGCGCGGCTGCGCCTGAACGCCCGAGAAGCGGCGCACGTCGAAGGGCCAGAGGTCCATCCCCGCGTCGCCATGCAGGATGAGGTTGGCCATCGCCAGCCCCGCGCCGCCCGAAGCGGCGATTCCTGCAGTGAAGCCGCAGGCCACGAAGAGGTTCTCGAAACCGGGAGCGAGACCCATGATTGGCTCGCCATCGGCGGATACCGGAATGGGGCCGTTGATGACCGTCTGGATTCCGATCTCGTTCAGCACGGGGAGCCGCGTGGCGGCGAGAAGTGCAAAAAGCTCCAGCCGGTCCATGTTCGGCTCCAGCAGCTCGCGCCCGAAGGACAAGGGCGGCAAACCGCGATGAAAGCCTTTCGAGCCTTCCTCCCAGCCGCCGATGGCGAAGGCGCCGGTATCGGGCTTCAGATAGAAATTATTGTCAGGGTCGCGGAGCGTCGTCAGCCCGGCATCGAAGGAGAGTTTCTTCTCGGTCAGGAAATACTGGTGCTCGACGATACCCGCCGCGAGTTCCAGCCCCGCCATCCGGCCCACGCGCTTGGCCCAGAGGCCGGCGCAGTTCACGAGAATGTCGCAGGAAATGTTGCCGCCATCGGTGACAACGCCCTGCACCCGGCCATCGGCGAACACGATCTCCTCGACGCAAATGCCCTCCTCGATCCGGGCGCCGTTCATCCGGGCACCCCTGGCATAGGCCATGGTCAGCGAATAGGGGTCGATATAGCCATCGCCCGGAATGAAGGCCGCACCTTCGATGCCCTCCGTGGTGATGTAGGGGAAATGCTTCTTCGCCTCCGCGGGCGAAAGCGAATGGCATTCGACGCCGAAGCTTTTCGCCTGCCCCATGGAGCGGCGGATTTCGCTCCACCGGTCGGCGCTGCCGGCCAGCCGGAGCGAGCCCACCTTCTTCCACGAGATCGCCTGCCCGGTTTCCTGTTCGAGCCGGTCGAAGACGGCGACTGAATTCTGCATCAGCCGTGTGAGGTTCTTCTTGCCGCGAAGCTGGCCCACAAGGCCCGCCGCATGCCAGGTGCAGCCGTGGGTGAGCTGTGCTTTTTCAACGAGCAGCACATCGCGCGCGCTGTCCCGCGCCAGGTGATAGGCGAGCGAGGTGCCGATGGCGCCGCCGCCGATGACGAGGATGTGGACGTGACGATCGGCGCGGAAGCTCACGACTTCACCCGCGCGTTCGTGGGATCATAGAGCGGTTCGAGGTGAACCTTCGCCTTCACCACTTCCTTGGCGACCACGAGTTCATAGTCGCCCGACCGGATATAGTCCGCCGTCACGCCATCCATGTTGCGGATATAGCCATAGCCGATCGGCTTGCCCACCGTGTAGCCATAGCCTCCACTTGTCAGGTAGCCCGCGAATGCGCCATTGCGCAGGATCGTCTCGCGGCCCACCAGCACGATGTCGTCCCGCTCGGTCGTAAAGCCCGCCAGCATCTTGACGAGCGGCGCGGTGGCGATTTTTTCGCAAGCCGTGCGGCCGATGAAATCCTGGTTTGACTTCAGTTTCACCGCCCAGCCGAGGCCGGCATGAAACGGCGTGTCGTTCGGCGTGATGTCGGAGCCCCAGGCGCGATAGCCCTTCTCGAGCCTGAGCGCCTCCAGTGCGCGATAACCGGTGGGCGCCAGGCCGTGCGGATTTCCAGCTTCCATCAAAGCATCAAACACTTCACCTATGTTGTTGATCGGAATATGAAGTTCCCAACCAAGTTCGCCCACGTAGGTGACGCGCAGCGCGCGCAGCCTGTGCCCTCCAATCGCGATCTCGCGCACATGGCCGAAGGGGAAGGCCGCATTGCTCACATCGGATTTCGTCACCTTTGCGAGAATGTCGCGCGACGCCGGCCCCATGAGCGAGAGCGTGCCCCAGTCTTCCGTGACATCCACAAGCCTCGCATCGAGGCCGGGCCTGATGTGATCGGCAATCCACGCGAAGTCATGGGTGCGGAAGCCAGTGCCGGTGACGATGTAGAAATGATCATCGCCCAACCGCGCCACGGTGAGATCGCACTCGATGCCGCCGCGCGTGTTCAGCATCTGCGTATAGGTCAGGCGTCCGGGGGCGCGCGCCACATCGTTCGATGAAATCCACGAGAGCGCTTCGGCGGCGTCCCTGCCCCGCATTTCAAACTTCGCGAATGAAGACTGGTCGAAGATGCCGGCGCGCTCGCGCACGGCCTTATGTTCCTCGCCCACCGGGCCAAACCAGTTCTGGCGGCCCATCGAATAGATATCCTTCGGCGCCATGCCTGGCAGCGCAAACCAGTTCGGCCGCTCCCAGCCGAGCTTCGAGCCAAAGCTCGCGTTGCGCGATTTCAGCCGCTCATAAAGCGGGGAGACGATGCGCGGACGCCCACTCGCATATTCCTCGTGTGGGAAGCCGATGGTGTAGTGCTTGCCATAGGCTTCGAGCGTGCGCTCGCTGGTCCATTGCCGGTCCTTGTGGAGGTCGGAGAAGCGGCGGATGTCGACGACCCAGAGATCCATCGGCGCTTCGCCGGCGTGCGCCCATTGCGCCAGCACCCAGCCCGCACCGCCGCCTGATGCGATGCCGAAGGCATTGAAGCCCGCGCCCACGTAGAAGTTCTTCAATTCCGGTGCGGCACCCAGAATGAAATTGCCGTCCGGCGTGAAGCTTTCCGGCCCGTTGATCATCTTCTTGATGCCGGTGGTTTCGAGTGCGGGCACGCGGGCGAGCGCCTGGCTCATATGCTGCTCGAAATGATCCCAGTCATCCTCGAACAGCTGGAACTCGAAATCGCCCGGCACATCCCCGGTCGTCCAGGGGATCGGGTTGGGCTCATAGCCGCCGAACACGAGCCCACCGACCTCTTCCTTGAAATATGTGCGGCGGTCCGGGTCGCGCAGCGTTGCAGCATCGGATGACAGGCCATCCAGCTTCTCGGTGATGATGTACTGGTGTTTCACCGGCTGCAGCGGAACCGAGACACCCGCCATCGCGCCGATCTGGCGTGCCCATTGCCCGCCGCAGTTGATCACCGTCTCGCAGGAAATGACGCCCAGACTGGTGCGCACCGCCTTCACCCGGCCTTCAACGATATCGAAGCCCTCGACGCGGCAGCCTTCCACGATCTTCGCGCCATGCATGCGCGCACCCTTGGCAAGCGACTGTGCGATATCGGAGGGAGACGCCTGCCCGTCCGTCGGCAGCCATGAGGCGCCGACGAGATCGGACACATCCATCAGTGGCCACATCTTCTTCACTTCCGCCGGAGAGACGAGATGCATCTCCATCCCGAAGCTCTGCGCCGTCGTCGCCAGCCGCTTGTATTCGGTCCAGCGGTCCTGCGTCGTCGCCAGCCGCAGGCAGCCCGTCATCTTCCAGCCGGTCGCAAGCCCGGTTTCAGCATCGAGCTTCTTGTAGAGATCGACCGAATATTTCAGCACCTGGGTGATCGAGGCGGAAGAGCGCAACTGCCCCACCAGCCCCGCCGCGTGCCAGGTCGAGCCTGAGGTCAGCCGGTTCTGCTCGAGCAGGATCACATCGGCCTTGTGGTCGCGCGCCAGATGGTAGGCCGTCGAACAGCCGATGATGCCGCCGCCGATGACGACGAACTGCGCATGAGTTGGTAAGCTGGTCATGATCTTCCGTAGCTGCCTTTGTAATCCGCATAGACGCGCTCGAAGCGCCCCAGATATTCGGCGGCATAGGCGATGTAGTCGACGCCCGGCGCCTTGAGATGAAGTTCGGATACCATGCCCCACACGGCCTCGCGCAGGGCGCTTGCAGCTTTCATAGCGTGGAAGGATCGCCACAGGGACTCATTGGGCGCCGTTCCGAAATAGGTTTCGAGGATCAGTTTCTCGCCCGCGCCGTCAAAAGAATTATTGGCGGCGACGGAGGCGAGATCGAACATCGCGGTGCCGAACGCGCCATATTCCCAGTCGATCAGCCACAGGCGGGTGCCGTCGTCCATGAAATTGGTCGGCAGAATGTCGTGATGGCCGAAGACGATGGGCAGCGGAACTTGAGCCGCTTCCAGTTCGTCGACGATCTTCATCCAGCGCGGAATGTCCGGCACATGGGCGTGGTTTCCGGCTTTCAGCGTCACCGCATAGTCGCGCAGGATCTGGAACACCCAGAAGATCGCGCCCTGGCCTGAAATGCGCTTTCCCATGTCACGGTGGCAGCAGGCGAGAATATCGACGCAGCGCGCGGCATTGGCGCGCACATCGGCTTCCGCATAGGTCCGCGCGGACAAGTGCCGCAGCACCATGATGCCCGGCCCGGTGTAGACGACTTCCGGCGAAAGCCCCGCCAGATAAGCCGCGCGCGATGCGATGTTTTCCCGCTCGCGCGACACCTGATGGCAGGGATAATCCTCGCCGACGCGGGCGACGTAATGACCGGTCTGATCCGTCACCGTGAAGCTGGCGTTGCTCACGCCGCCCTTCAGCGGAACGACCGAAGGCACGCCCTGCCAGATCGGCAAGGCCCGGACCATAGCTTCAGCCGGTGTCA
Organism: bacterium; assembly: GCA_022842165.1. Lineage (GTDB taxonomy): Bacteria > Pseudomonadota > Alphaproteobacteria > Rhizobiales > Aestuariivirgaceae > Aestuariivirga. The sequence continues at coordinate 9,575 of JALHQC010000056.1, read as the reverse complement.
CGCCGTCCCCCGCCGGGCGCGCATGGCGTTCACCCATGCGGTGATGAGCCGGTCCGCCGTGATGCCGATGAAGGCGATGACGAGGCCGGCCACAAGGCCGCGGCCGGAGTCCGCCTTCGCCAAAGCCTTGAACACCTCCTGGCCCAGGTCGCGCGTTCCCACCATGGCGCAAATGATGATCATGCTCAGCGCCAGAAGGATCGTCTGGTTGATGCCCAGCATGATTTCCGGCAGCGCCACGGGCAGCTGCACATGGCGGAACAATTGCCAGCGCGTGCAGCCTGAAACCTGCCCCGCCTCGATCAGGTGCTGCGGCACTTGCCTCAAACCATGTGCGGTATAGCGCACGGCGGGAACGACCGCGAAGGCGACGGTGGCGATCATGGCGGTAACGTCGCCCACCCGGAACAGCATGACGACGGGAATGATGAAGCAGAAGGAGGGGATCGTCTGCAGCGTGTCGATGATGGGCGTCACCACCGCATTGACCCTGTCGCTGCGCGAGGCCCACAGCCCCACCGGAATGCCGATCATGCAGGCGACCAGCGCCGAGGCCCCGCAGAGATAGAGCGTCTGCATCGCGGGCACCCACAATCCCGTCGCGGCGGTCACCGCCGTCAGCGCACCCACGACGATTGCAAGTCCGGCGCCACCAAGCCGGAAGGCCAGCGCCGTCAGCACCAGCAGCACGCCGAACCACGGCAGCGCTTCGAACACCGCGCGCAGCGGATTGAGGAAGTAGAGCAGCAGGAACACGCGGCCCGCCTCGATCTGATCGAAATAGTTCAGCGTCAGCCAGTCGACGCCCGCCTTCCAGTAAGGCGCGCTGGTCAAGGTCAGGCCGTCGGGCAGCTTGTTGAAGGCCGGCAGCACGAAGCCCAGCAGTGTCGTCACGCCGAGCAGTGCGATCGCGATCAGCAGGTTGAAATTGCGGGCGATGAAGGTTTCGGCCTGCTTCGCGTCGGGCCGCTTGTGGGCGATGGCCTGGCTCAGCCGGTCGAGCACGATGGCGATGATGACGATCGCCAGGCCTGCTTCCATCGCCTGCCCGATCTTCAGTGCACGGAGCGCCAGCAGCACGTCGTAGCCTAAGCCGCCCGCGCCGATCATCGAGGAGATGATGACCATGTTCAGCGCCAGCATGATGACCTGGTTGACGCCGATCATGAGCGAGGGTTTCGCCGCCGGCACCAGCACGCGCCACAGTTTCTGGCGCCTGGTGCAGCCGGCCATGTCGGCAAAGTCCTTGATCTCGGGTGCCACCTTGTTGAGGCCGAGGATGGTCGCCCGCACCATGGGCGGTGTTGCGAACAGGCCCGTGGCCAGAAGTGCTGAAACCGGGCTCGAGCCGAACAGCAGCAGCATGGGAATGAGATAGGCGAAGGTCGGGATGGTCTGCATCAGGTCGAGCGAGGGTGAAATCAACAGCTGGTTCACGCGCGGCGAATGATAGCCCCAGATGCCGAACAGCAATCCGGTGACGACGCAGAACGGCACGCAGATGATGATCAGCGCCAGCGTCAGCATCGAATTGTCCCAGAGCTTGAACAGCGCCAGGCACAGGAAGCCGAGGCCGCAGAGCAGCGCCAGCCGCAACCCGCCATAGAGATAGCCGAGCCACGCCATGACGAGCGTGACGCCCACCCATGAGAGCCGCGGCAGCGTCCACGCCGCATCGCCGGTTCCGAACTTGAAGCCCTTGGCCAGCAGGTTGAAGGCAAAGCGCAACGGCACGTCGATGATCGCCGTAAGTGAGCGTGTGAACCACGAGAAGTTCACCTTGATCCAGGTCATCAGCCCGGCCAGCCAGTCCTTGAAGGGAATGACGAGATCGTTGGGATAGGCGGTGAGCGCGGGCAGCGTGCCGCGCAGCAGGAACACGATGACCGCCGCGGACACGGCAACGAGCACGATCCAGCGCATCACGCTTGGCGGGCGCGAAACGGCAACGGGGTTCAGCGCCAGATCGCTCATGCCGCAGCGCTCCAGCCGCGGCCCGAGAGAAGGTCGATGACCGCCTTGGGCGTCACCTCACCGATCACCTTGCCATTGCCGTCCACCACCGCGAAGGGCTTGGGCGACTCGACGATATCGGCCGCGAAGCTGGTGATCTTGGCCTTTGCCGGAACGGCCGTGTATTTCGATGCGGCGGGCGTTGCCGGGCCCATCAGGCTTTCGGCTGACAATACCTTGGCGCGGTTCACGTCGCGGGTGAATTCGGCGACGTAGTCGGTTGCCGGGTTGATGACGAGCTGCTCCGGCGTGCCGATCTGGATGATCTCGCCATCCTTCATGATGGCGATGCGGTCGGCCAGCCGGATCGCCTCGTCGAAGTCATGGGTGATGAAGACGATGGTTTTCTTCAGCACGTTCTGCAGCCGCATCAGTTCGGACTGCATCTCGCGCCTGATCAGCGGGTCGAGCGCCGAGAAGGGTTCATCGAGAAACCAGATTTCGGGCTCGACGGCGAGAGACCGCGCGATGCCGACGCGCTGCTGTTGCCCGCCCGACAGTTCGGAAGGGAAATGCCGCTCGCGGCCCTGCAGCCCCACGAGTTCGATCATCTGCCTGGCGCGCTGGTCGCGCTCCGCCTTGGCGATCCCCTGAATGAACAGCGGAAAGGCCACATTCTCCTGCACGTTCAGATGCGGCAGCAGGGCGAAGTGCTGGAACACCATGCCCATCTTGTGGCGGCGGATGTCGATCAGCTCGGCTTCGCTGGCTTTCAGCAAATCCTTGCCGTCGAAAGTGAGTTCGCCGGTCGTCGGCTCGATCAGCCGCGACAGGCAGCGCACCAGCGTCGACTTGCCGGAGCCCGACAGTCCCATGACGATGAAGATCTCGCCTTCGCGCACCTCGAGGCTGGCGCCCCGCACCGCGCCCACCAGATGAGCGCGGTCAAGATCGGCACTGGTGACGCTACCCTCATGCTGCTTCATGAAGTCCCGGGCATGCGGCCCGAAGACTTTCCACAGGTTGCGGCAGGAGAGCTTGACCGGGCGCGGATCAACCGCGCCCGCTGCTGGTGATGTCATGGCGGCAGGCTCCGGGCTTACTGCGCCCAGGCTTTCCACTTGGCCTCGTTGGCATCGATCCATGCCTTTGCGACGTCGTCGGGCGACTGCCCGTCAAGGTCGATCTGGCCGGACATGGCGTTCAATTCCTTGACGTCGATCTGATAGGCTTTCGCCACCTTGTAGGCGACGGGCCACTTGTCCTTCATGCCGGCCCAGGAGAATTTCCAGATGTCGCCGAAGGGCTTGCCGCAGTCATAGGCCATGTCGGGGTTCGAGCCCCACTTCGGGTCCTCGTAGCATTCCTTGGTGAATTCCGGGAACTGCACCCATTCGCCTTCATATTTCGCCGGCGCCCAGTGAGGCGAGTAGACCCACAGCATGATCGGCGCCTTGCGCTGGTAGGCCGAATCGAGTTCGGCGAACATCGCGGCGTCGGTGCCGGCGTGGATCACCGTGAAGGGCAGGTTCAGCGACACGACGCGCTCGTCGTCAAAGCCTTCCCAGGTCACAGGTCCGCCGAGATAGCGGCCCTTGGGTGCCGTTTCAGCCGTCGAGAAGGCCTCGGCGCATTTCGGGTCTTTCAGCGCTTCCCAGTTCGGAAGGCCGGGGCACTTTTCCTTCATGTAGAGGGGATACCACCACTCTTCCTTGGCCTGCGGCCCAAGCGGCCCGAGGCGCTCGGTCTGGCCGGTGGCTTCGGAGGCCTTCATGGCTTCGCCCGCCGTCGTGTCCCAGTATTCGACGCCGACCGTGATGTCGCCGGTCGTCAGGCTGGTGGTGAGAGACGAAAGATAGTCGGCGGTCGGGTATTCCACCGTGTAGCCGAGGCGTTCCAGAATGCCGCCCAGAATCTTGGCATTGAGATTGACGCTGGTCCAGTCGAACAGCGCGATCTTGATGGGGTCGGTCGATTCCTGCGCAGTGGCCGGCGCGGGTGTGAAAGCTGTAGCGGCCATCATGGCCGCTGCAAAAACCGCAGCCGTCCAGGTCTTCTTCCTGATCATCATGTTTCTTCCCTGTTGTGGACCGCTGGTTTGTCCGCCGTCCTTGCAAGCCAGTGTCAACCCGAAGGTCGCGGCCTGTCAATGCGGCCTTGCGAAAATTTGTTGAGCGGCGTTGAATTGCCCGGAGTATGTGTGGCTTTTTGCCCGAATTTGGCTCAGAATTGCCGCTTCAGGGTTCGAATTGGCAGAATTCCCACATGCGGCGCATAAATCTCAGGCATCTGGAAATCCTGTCCCTGGTGCGCGACCGGGGCAGCGTCACGGTTGGCGAGATCGCATCGCGGCTTGGCGTTTCCGAAGAAACCGTCAGGCGCGACCTCCGCCCGCTGGCGCAAGCGGGCGACATCGTGAAGCTGCACGGGGCTGTCGCCCTCCCCCATGACGTGGGCGAAGCGCCCTACGAACGCCGCATGCGCGAGAATGCGCAAGCCAAGCGGGCGATTTCGCGCCATGCCGCCCGGCTGATCGAGGATGGCGACAGCCTGATGCTCGACACCGGCACGACCACCTCGATATTCGCGCGGGAACTCCTCAGGAAGCGCGACCTGACGGTCGTCACCAACTCGTCCGACATTGCCCGCACCCTGGCAACCGTCAACGGCAACAAGGTCTATATGGCGGGCGGCGAGCTGAACGGCGACAATGGCGCGGCCTTCGGCGTCACCGCCATCCAGTTCATCGCCAGCTTCAACGTGCGCCACGCCTTCATCTCGATCGGCGCTCTCGATGCCAGCGCCGGGCCGACCGACAATTATCTCGACGAAGCGGAATTCGCGCGCATGCTGCTGTCGCGCGGCGAGAAGCGCCATGTGCTGACCGACTCGAGCAAGTTCGGGCAGCGCGCGCTGATCAAGGTCTGCGAATTCGCTGACTTCGACTCGCTCATCACCGAGGCGGCACCGCCTGCCGATCTGGGCGCCGTTCTTGCTGAAGCCGATGTCACAATCGATGTTGCGCCTTCGTGACAATGGCCTGCGCGCAATGGTCATGGCAGAAACATACGGGAACCCGTTGACCTTTAACCCTTACCTGCCCCAAAATGCCCGGCGAAATTCAAAAAGGTGGCACAATGCAATATGAAGCACCAGAAACGACCAAGGCGGCAGTGAGCCTGCTCGCCAAGGCAAAGGGGAGCGCCTATGTGCTCGCGGGAGGTTCCGACCTTCTCGTCCGCATGAGGACCGGGTTCATCGAGCCCGATCTCGTCGTCGACATCAAGCGCATCAAGTCGATGAGCGAAGTGAAGAAGACCGCGACGGGCTTCTCGATCGGCGCCGCTGTGCCGTGTGCCGCACTGGGCGAGAACAAGGCCCTGGTAAAGGCCTGGCCCGGCCTCGTCGAGGCTGCCAACCTGATCGGCTCGAAGCAGGTTCAGGGCCGCTGCACCATTACCGGCAACATGTGCAACGCCGGCCCCGCGGCCGACAGCGTTCCCGCCATGGTGGCGGCCGGCGCCCGCGCCGTCATCCAGGGGCCGAAGGGCAAGCGCGTCATCCCCGTCGAGCAGGTGGCGATCGCGCCGGGCAAGACCTCGCTGAAGCGCGGCGAACTGGTCGAATTGATCCTGCTGCCGGAGCGCAAGCCGAAGTCGGGAGACGCCTATCTCCGCTTCATCCCGCGCTCTGAAATGGATATCGCGGTGGTCAGCGCGGGCGTCAACCTCACGCTCGATGCCAAGGGCGTTGTCACATCCGCCCGCGTGGCGCTGGGTGCCGTTGCCCCCACCGTGCTGCTGGTCGATGCCGCCGCGAAGGCGATCATCGGCTCGAAGCTCGATGATGCGGCCCTCGAGAAACTCGGCGCCGCCGCATCCGCCGCCTGCCGCCCGATCGACGACAAGCGCGGCACCATCGAATTCAGAACCAAGGTCGCCGCCGTTCTGGCAAAGCGCGCCGCCAAGATTGCGTACAAGCGCGCAGGAGGAAAATAATGGCCGTTCTCGTTTCCACCACCATCAACGGCGATGCCGTCGAATTCGCCTGCGAACCCGATGAGACCCTGCTCGACGTGCTCCGGAACCGCCTTGGCCTGACGGGCTCGAAGGAAGGCTGCGCCACGGGCGATTGCGGCGCCTGCTCGGTCGAGGTCGATGGCCGCCTCATCTGCTCGTGCCTCATGCTCGGCGTCGAGGCGGAAGACCGCGAGATCGAAACCGTCGAAGGCATGGCCGATGGCGCGACGCTCCATCCGCTGCAGACGAAGTTCATCGAACATGCCGCACTCCAGTGCGGCGTGTGCACGCCGGGCTTCCTCGTCGCGGCCAAGGCGCTGCTCGCGAAGAACCCCGATCCTTCGGAAGAAGAAATCCGCTTCGGCCTGGCCGGAAACCTTTGCCGTTGCACCGGCTATGACAAGATCGTGCGCGCCGTGCAGGACGCCGCCAAAGAGATGAGAGGAGCCTGATCCATGCCACTCGACAGTACCTTTACAGGCCAGTCGTTCAAATCCGTCGGCACGCGGCCCCTGCGCCCGGACGGTATCGACAAGGTCACCGGCCGCGCCAAATACGGTGCGGACCATAACGTTGCGGGCCAGCTCGTGGGCCGCATCCTGCGCTCACCCCACGCGCACGCGAAGATCAGGTCGATCGACACGTCGAAGGCTGAAAAGCTCGCGGGCGTGAAGGCGGTCATCACCGCCGCCGACCTGCCCGACCTCACCAACGGCGATTCCGGCATGTTCGACATTCTCGACAACTGCATGGCGCGCACGAAAGTGTTCTACGATGGTCACGCGGTTGCAGCCGTCGCGGCGATCGATGCTCACACGGCGAAGGCCGCGCTGAAGCTCATCAAGGTCGACTATGAAATCCTGCCGCATGTGACGGAAGTCGACGAGGCCGTGAAGCCCAAGGCGCCCATCCTGCACAAGAACTGCTTCACCGAAGGCGTCGAGCCCAAGCCCACGAAGCCTTCGAACATCGCCAAGGTCACCGAGTTCGGCCATGGCGACGTCGAGGCCGGCTTCGCGGAAGCCGACTTCATCGTCGAGCGCAACTTCAAGACCGAGCAGACGCATCAGGGCTATATCGAGCCCCACGCCTGCGTCGCCAGCGTCAGCCCCGATGGCACGGGCGAACTCTGGGTCTGCACGCAAGGCCACTTCGTCTATCGCAACCACTGCGCCATGCTTCTCGGCATGGATGTGTCGAAGCTCCGCGTCACCTCCTCCGAAATCGGCGGCGGCTTCGGCGGCAAGACGCATGTCTGGGCCGAGCCCGTGGCTCTCGCTCTCTCGCGCAAGGCCAACCGGCCGGTGAAGCTCGTGATGACCCGCGAGGAAGTGTTCCGCGCTTCGGGTCCCACCAGCGCCACCTCGATCGACGTCAAGATCGGCATCAAGAAGGACGGCACCATCACGGCGGGTTCGGCTGAACTCCGCTATGCCTCGGGCCCCTATCTCTCGATGTGGGCCGAGCTTGGCGCCATGACGTCGTTTGCTTGCTACGACCTCAAGAACGTCAAGACCCGTGGCTATGAAGTGCTGGTGAACCGCCCGAAGTCGGCGGCCTACCGCGCACCTTCCGCACCCATGGCGGCCTTCGCGGTCGAAAGCGTCGTCGACGAGCTTGCCAAGAAGATCGGCAAGGACCCGCTCGAGGTTCGCATCCAGAACGCGGCCAAGCAGGGCACCAAGTCGTCCTATGGTCCCGTCTATGGACCGATCGGCATCGGCGCCACGCTCGAAGCGGCGAAGAAGCATCCGCACATGTCGGCACCGCTCGGCCCCAATCAGGGCCGCGGCTATGCCTGCGGCTTCTGGTTCAACTTCGGCGGCCAGACCTGCACCGACATCAATGTCGGACAGGACGGCACGGTGACGCTCACCGTCGGCACGGTGGACGTCGGCGGCTCGCGCGCTTCGCTCGCACTCTGCGTCGCGGAAGAGCTCGGCATTCCCTACAACCAGGTGAAGGCCATCGTGGCTGACACCTCAAGCCTCGGCCATAATGACATGACCGACGGCAGCCGCGGCACCTTCTCCTCATCGATGGCCGGCATCTTCGCCGCCCGCAATGCGGTGGCAATCCTCAAGGAACGCGCCGCCAAGATGTGGGAAATCCCGGTCGATGACGTCAGCTGGGAAGATGGCCATGCCAAGGCCGTGGGCGAAAAGTACGGCAACCTCGCGCCCTTGTCGTTGAAGGACATCGCGGCGGCTGCCGCCAACACCGGCGGCCCGATTGCCGGCCATGCCGAGATCGTGGCCGATGGTGCGGGCGTCTCATTCGCCACGCATATCTGCGACGTCGAGGTCGATCCTGAAACCGGGCGCTCGGTCATCAAGCGCTACACGGTCATCCAGGATGCCGGCAAGGCGGTTCACCCCACCTATGTCGAAGGCCAGTATCAGGGCGGTGCCGCACAGGGCATCGGCTGGGCACTGAACGAAGAATACATCTACGGCAAGGACGGCCGCCTCCAGAACGCGGGCTTCCTCGACTACCGCATCCCGGTGTGCTCCGACCTGCCGATGATCGACACGCAGATCCTGGAGATCCCCAATCCCAACCACCCCTATGGTGTGCGCGGCGTCGGTGAAACCTCGATCGTGCCGCCGATCGCTACCATCGCCAACGCCATGTCGAACGCCTTCGGCGTCCGCATGACGCATGTCCCCATGTCGCCCCCGCGCGTCCTCAAGGCGCTCGAGGCCGCAGCCAAGAGCTGACCTCCCTCAAAGCCCCTCCCCCTTGTGGGGAGGGGTTGGGGTGGGGGTCCACGGACTCAAACACGAATGCCAGACATTCACCTTTGGGGGGCGCTCCGTCCGGCAGCGGACGGAGCGTCCGTCATTCAAGTCGAAGCCAAAACCATCCGCGAACTCTTCCGCAAGCTGGAAGAGAGCTACCCCGGCATGGCGCCTCACATCGCACGCGGTGTGGCCGTCTCGATCAACGGCAAGATCTTCCGGGACAACTGGCAGGAACCGCTGCCCGAGGACGCGGAGATTTATCTGCTGCCGCGGATACAGGGCGGCTAAAGGCAGGATGCTCGGGCCTGATGATCGTCACCTTCCTCGCGCCCGCAACCTCCGAAAAGATTCGACGTTTGCCGAAGCCCGGCTTTGGGAACAGCTTCGCGGCAAACGCGTCGACGGCGTAAAGTTCGCGCGACAGCATCCCATCGGTCCATATTTCGCCGACTTCGCAGCACGGTCGCATAAGCTGATCGTGGAAGTCAATGGCGCAACGCATTCGACTGATGACGAGCTTCGGAAGGATGCTGCTCGAACAGCGTTCCTCCAATCACAAGGCTACCGGGTCCTCCGCATCACCAACGATGAAGTCCTGAACGGTATGGACGAAGTTCTCACCCTCATCCGCGAAGCCCTGAATGTCCTCGCCCCGCGATAGCGGGGAGAGGAAGGGGACCCAACGAAGTTGGGGGAGGAGAGGGGCAACCGGGCTTTGCCTCAAACAGAAACCGGGTGCCCCTCTCCTATCCCACCGCTAGCGCGGCGGGCCCCTTTCCTCTCCCCTCTCACGAGGGGCGAGGACACCTCTTGACATTTATTCCCATAGGTGTATATTCATACATGCTCCACCCCTCGG
>JALHQC010000055.1 GCA_022842165.1 bacterium | reverse complement strand
AATAGCCCGACAATCTCGATGTCGATACCGCGCGACGTCTCGAGCAGGTTCAGCGCGTCTTCCGCCGCCTTGCCGCCGCCGACGATGGCGATCCGCTGGCGGAACTGTCCGGTCGCCGCCCGCTGCCCGGCCCATGCCGAAACGGCGCTGCGGGTGAGGCCGAAATAGACCGGCAGCACCAGCATCCACAGATACATCCACTGATAGCCCATCTCGAGCAGGAACAGATGGGTCAGGAAATACAACAGGCCGCCGATGATGAAACAGGTGGCCGTGGCGCGAATGGCCGACCACGTGCCGGCCGTCATCGACTTTACATGATAGAGACCGAGTGACCGCATCGCGAACACACAGATCAGCGCCAGTTCGACGGCGAGGAAGCCGATGATTTGCGGCGCCGTCGCCGGAAGATCGGCTGCCACGACGAGCGAGATGAAGATCGATGCGCAGAACAGAATGCTGGCGTCGAGGAATTTCAGTATCCGTTCGACGACTTCCCGGTCGATATATCGCTCGATCTGCGTTCCCGCATTCAGTCCCATCAGGCACTCCCACCCGGCGGGCAACACCCGCCTCGAACCGGGCTCTTAACGAGGGTGTCTGAAGACGCAGGTAAAATCCGCCGCATGGCAGGCTGGGTTTTCCGCTTAAGGTTGAGAAATTCTTTCCGTCCGCCACGGCAGCGGAGGCGCTTGAGCCCGGGCGGGCGCTTGTGCGGACCTGCGGCGTGGCGCAAAAAGGGGTCAAGGCGATCGCAACTGGCGGGAATGCACGATTTGAATGATGAAACGGTAAAGGCGCGGGCGCAGTTGCGTAGCCTGTTCGATGCGGCTGTCGATGCCGCCAATCCCGCCAGAGCGGTAGCCCGCAATCTGCCGATGCCGCCCAAGGGCCGCACCGTGGTGATTGGTGCCGGCAAGGCCGCCGTTCCGATGGCGAAGGCGCTGGAAAGCCATTGGAAAGGTCCGCTCGAAGGCTTCGTCGTGGCACCCCAGGGCTATGCCCATGACCTCACCCGCATTGAGCTGGTGCATGGCCGCCATCCGGTGCCGGATGAATCGAGCCTTGCCGCGGCAGAAAAGGCGCTGGCACTCGCCGCCACCCTGGGGCCGGACGATCTGCTGATAGCCTTGATCTCCGGCGGGGCATCGGCCCTGATGTCGAAGCCGGTGGACGGCATCGGCATCGCCGAGAAGTTCGGACTGGTGCGCGCGCTGTTGAAATGCGGTGCCAACATCGGCGAGTTGAACTGCGTGAGAAAGCAGATATCCGCGGTGAAGGGTGGCCGCCTGGCCCGCGCCGCCAATGGCGCGCGGATCTTCACGCTCGCCCTGTCGGACGTGCCGGGCGATGATCCCGCCATCATCGGTTCCGGCCCGACGGTTGCCGACCACACCACCAAGGCGGACGCGCGAGCGATCTTGCAGCGCTACCGGGTCGAGGTGCCACAAGCCATCGCCCGCTGGCTGGCGCAGCCTGACGATGACCGCAGCATTCCCACCGCCTCCATCGAGACGCGTGTCATCGTTTCGCCGCGCGAGTCGTTTCGGACTGTCAGCGAAGGGGCCTGCGCCATGGGCCTCAACGTGCTCTATCTCGGAGACCGCATCGAAGGCGAGGCGCGCGAGGTTGCCAAGGTCCATGCGGCGATCGCGCTCGAAATCGCCGCGCATGACAATCCGGCGCGAAAGCCCTGCCTCTTGTTGTCAGGCGGAGAGACGGGCGTCACCGTCAGGGGCACGGGCCGCGGCGGCCGCAACGTGGAATTCCTGCTGGCCCTCGCCATTGCGCTGGGCGGCGACACCCGCATGCACGCCATCGCCGCCGATACCGACGGCATCGATGGCATGGAAGCAATCGCCGGCGCAATGATTGATCCCTCGAGCCTCGACCGCGCCAGAAAGCTGGGCATGGACCCAATGGCCATCCTCGAAGACAATGATGCTCACACGCTGTTCGAAATTCTGGGCGACCAGGTCATCACCAGCCCAACCCATACCAACGTCAACGATTTCCGGGCGATCCTGATCAGGTGAGATGTGGCGAAAGCTGAAACCGCACTGATCGCCATCGCCTATCGTTACTTCATGGCGGTCGCCGAAACTGGCTCGGTGCGGGCTGCGTCGCGGAACCTCAACGTCGCGGCGTCAGCCATCAGCCGGCAGCTGATCCAATTGGAAGAGGCCCTGGGCCTCGCCCTCTTCGACCGCACGGGCCGCGGACTTTCCCTGGCGCCGGCCGGCGTCATCCTGCTGCGCGGCCTGCGCCAGGCCGCGCAAGGCCACGAGAACACGCTAGACGAACTGGGGGCACTGAAGGGCCTGAAACGCGGCCTGCTGCGCGTTGCCACCGTCGAGAGCATTTCAGTCTCGATCCTGCCGGACATGCTGCTGGAATTCGCCAGGGCCTATCCCGGCATCGAAGTGACCGTGACCGTCACAGGCTCCGACGCGGTGACGGCCATCGTGCGCGATCATCAGGCCGATATCGGATTCACCTTCAACCCCACCTCGCTTGAGCGGCTTGAAGCCGTGACCACGCGCGACCTGCAGCTTGGCGCCATCATGGCGCCAAACCATCCGCTTGGGCGGCAGCCAAGGCTTTCACTGTCCGATTGCCTGAACCATCCCGTCGCATGGCCCTCGCGCGGCTTGAGCCTCCGCACCATTCTCGACAGCGTTCCGGCGGCGCGGAAGGTGCGGCCCGCCTTCGAGTGCAACTCGCTCCGCCTCATGGCGTCGCTTGCGCGGCGCGGCAGTTGCATCGCCTTCCAGACGCCGATCGGCATCGAGCAGGAACTGGCCGCCGGAACACTTGTGTGGATACCATTGACCGGAAAGCGCTTGCCGCTTGACCGGCTGAACCTCGTCTGCCGGGCAGGTGCTGCCGCGCGGCCCGCGCTCGATGCCTTCCTGACCGTCGCGCAGAAGCATCTGCCTCCCGCCTGAGCGTTCTCAATTTCCGGACGCTCCGTTCAGTTTATTCTGCTTTTGAGAACGGTTTTGCTGTGTTAGCGTTTGCAACATAAGCGGGCGCAGAACCGCGCATGGGGCTGGGAAGACAGAGGGAACGAAGGGCGCATGGGCCGTCTGACGACGCATGTTCTGGACACTGCATCGGGAAAACCCGCTGCCGGGATGAAGATCGAGCTTTTGACGCTGGATGGCGGCGCCGTTCACCTCAAGACCATTCACACCAATGCCGATGGCCGGGCCGATGGTCCGATCCTCGAGGGCGCGGCCTTCATGCAAGGCCATTATGAGTTGCGGTTCCATGCCGGCGATTATCTCCGCGCCTCCGGCATGGCGCTCCCGGACCCGCTCTTTCTCGATGTCATCCCCATCCGCTTCGGCATTGCCGATGCTGGCGCGCATTATCATGTGCCACTGCTGCTCTCGCCCTATGGCTACTCCACCTATCGCGGCAGTTGACGGGTGAGCACGCGCAACACCATCCGTTTTCTGCGCCGCGGCGAGATCGTCGAACTGGCGCATGTGCCGCCGATACAGACGGTGCTGGACTATCTGCGCCTCGATGAGAAATCCCGTGGCACGAAAGAAGGCTGCAACGAGGGCGATTGCGGCGCCTGCACGGTCGCAATCGGCCGCCTGCGCCATGGCCGTGTGGTTTATGAGCCCGTCAACGCCTGCATCCTCCTCATGGGCCATCTCGACGGCACGGAACTGGTGACGGTCGATGATCTGGCGGACAATGGCGAACTTCACCCGGTGCAGCGGGCGATGGTCGACACCCATGGTTCGCAATGCGGCTTCTGTACGCCGGGCTTCATCATGTCGCTGTTCACGCTCTACCATGCCGGCGCCGCGCCCACTCGCCAGCAGATCGCCGATCATATTGCCGGAAACCTCTGCCGCTGCACGGGCTACCGTCCCATCATCGACGCCGCGACGGCCTCCTGCACCGGCCACCCGGCGGATCGCTGGGCGAGAGGCGCCAAAGCTGCGGCAAAAACCCTCGCTGCACTGGACGACGGCAGCGATGTGATGGTCGGCAGCGGCGAGAGTTTCATCGCAAGGCCATCGAACGCCGATGCGCTGGCAGCGCTTGCCGCGCGGCATCCCGATGCCACCATCGTCTCCGGCGCAACCGATGTCGGGCTGTGGATCACCAAGCAGCTGCGGCAGCTTCCGAAGATCATCATGACGGGTGGTGTTTCTTCTCTGCACCACATCGAAGACGCTGCGGAGCGGATTTCGATCAGCGCCGCCGCAACCTATGCCGAGGCCTTCGAAAGCCTGGGCAGGATCGATCCCGACGTAGGCGAAGTGCTGCGCCGTCTCGGCTCCACGCAGGTTCGCGCCTCTGGCACCATCGGCGGCAACATCGCCAATGGCTCGCCCATCGGCGACATGCCCCCCGTGCTGATCGCCTTGGGCGCCACGCTTCATCTCCGCTACGGTGAGCGTGAGCGCCAAATGCCACTTGAGGATTTCTTCATCGCCTATGGCCGGCAGGACCGGTCGCCCGGCGAACTCGTCTGGCGCGTCGATGTGCCGAAGCTGAAGGCCAACGAAGCTTTCCGCGCCTACAAGATTTCGAAGCGCTTCGATCAGGATATCTCGGCCGTGATGTCGGCCTTCAGATTGACGCTCGATGGCCGCCGCGTTGCATCGGCCCGCATTGCCTTTGGCGGCATGGCGGCAACGCCGAAGCGGGCGGCCCAAACCGAATTAGCGCTTGCCGGCGCGGCACTGGACGATGAGGCCACCTGGACAGCCGCCATCGCCGCGCTGGCGCAGGACTATCAGCCCATTGCCGACATGCGCGCCTCCGCCGCCTATCGCATGGAAGTGGCGCAAGGCCTGCTGCGAAAGGCGCTGCTCGAAATTGCAGGTGCCGCTGCTGATACGCGCGTCACCGGCCAGCGCATGGCGGTGGCCTGATGGTGGCGGCAAGGCGCATCGCTGAAACGCAAACTGTGGGCAAGCCGCTCATCCACGACAGCGCCGTGCTGCACGTCCAGGGGAGCGCCACCTACATCGACGATATGCGCGAGCCCGATGGCCTCGTCCATGTTTATCCAGGCTTTGCCCGCAATGGCGCGCTGGGCAAAATCGCGTCGATCGATCTCGAGCCCGTTCGCGCCGCACCCGGCGTCATCGCGGTGCTGACCGCGCAAGACATTCCCGGCCACAATGATTGTAGCCCGTCGATCGGCGGCGACCCGATCCTTGCAACCGATGCGATCGCCTTCCACGGCCAGGTGATCTTCGCCGTCGTCGCCCGGACCCGCGATGCCGCCCGCCGCGCCGCCCGGCTTGCGAAGATCGAGATCGATGGGGTGAAGCCCGCCGTCACCGTTGAAGATGCGGTTGCTATGAAGACGGACGACGTCGGCGAGCCCTATGCCTTCATCCGCCGCGACGTGAACAAGGCCCTTGCTTCGTCCGATCATGTCATCGCTGAAAGCTTCCGTGTTGGCGGCCAGGAGCATTTCTATCTCGAAGGCCAGGTGAGCCTCGCCGTGCCGGAAGAGCAGGGGGCCGTCACCGTCCATTGTTCCACCCAGCACCCGAGCGAGGTGCAGCACCTCGTCGCCGGAATGCTCGATATTCCCTCGGCCCTTGTCACCTGCGAATGCCGCCGCATGGGCGGCGCCTTTGGCGGCAAGGAAAGCCAGGCCGCACAATGGGCCTGTCTCGCAGCGCTCGCTGCCCACATCACCGGGCACCCCGCCAAATGCCGGCTGGACCGCGACGAGGACATGATCCTCACCGGCAAGCGCCATGACTTCCGCGTTGACTATCGCGTGGGCCACGACGCGAAGGGCCGCATCACCGCCGTCGATGTCGATTTTCTGTCGCGCTGCGGCTATTCGGCTGACTTGAGCAACGCGATCTGCGACCGCACGATGTTCCATGCGGACAACACCTACTACTACCCCGCCGCCCGCATCGCCACGCGCCGGCTCCGCACCCATACCGTGTCCAATACCGCCTTTCGCGGCTTTGGCGGCCCGCAGGGCATGGTCTTCGCCGAGCGCATGATCGAGGCCATCGCCGTGAAGACGGACCTCGACCCGCTCGACGTGCGAAAAACCAATCTGTACACGGATGTTCGCAATACCACGCCCTATGGCATGAAGGTCGAGGACAATATCGCCCTCGAGGTGATCGGCCAGCTCGAGGTGTCGTCCGGCTACCGCGCCCGCCGCAAGGAAATCGCGGCATTCAATGCCCGCAGCCGCGTGCTGAAGAAGGGCCTCTCGCTCACCCCCGTCAAATTCGGCATTTCCTTCACGCTCACCCATCTCAACCAGGCAGGCGCCCTGGTGCATGTCTATACCGATGGGTCTGTGCACCTGAACCACGGCGGCACCGAGATGGGGCAGGGGCTCTATACCAAGGTGGCGCAGGTGGTGGCCGAGGAGTTCGGCATCCCCGCCGGCTACGTCCGCATCACCGCGACAACCACGGGCAAGGTGCCGAACACATCCGCCACAGCGGCTTCCTCTGGCGCCGATCTCAACGGTATGGCCGCGAAAAACGCCGCGGGCACCATCAAGGCCCGCCTCATCGATTTCGCGGCAAGGAAGTGGAAGGTGCCGAAGTCCCGCATCCGCTTCGAGAATGGCCAGGTGCTGGTCGGCAACCGCAACATGAGCTTCGGAGAACTGGCGCGGCATGCCCACATGGCGCGGATCTCGCTATCTTCCACCGGCTACTACGCAACGCCCAAGATCGCCTGGGACAGGGCCAAGGCCAAAGGCCGTCCCTTCTTCTATTTCGCCTATGGCGCGGCTTGTGCCGAAGTCACCATCGACACGCTGACGGGCGAAATGCGGGTCGACCGTGTCGATCTCCTGCATGATGTCGGGCGCTCCCTCAACCCGGCACTCGACATCGGCCAGATCGAGGGCGGTTTCGTGCAGGGCATGGGCTGGCTGACGACTGAGGAACTGGTTTATGACGCGGAAGGCCGCCTCCGCACCCATGCGCCCTCGACTTACAAGATCCCCTGTGCGTCTGACGTTCCGGCCGATTTCCGCGTGAAGCTATTCGAGTCGAGAGGCAACAAGGAAGACACGATTTACCGGTCCAAGGCCGTGGGCGAACCGCCGCTGATGCTGGGGATCGCCGTTTGGACCGCGATATTCGACGCCATTGCCAGCCTCAGGCCGAAGCAGATTCCAGTGCTTGACGCGCCTGCCACGCCTGAGGCCATATTGCGGGCCGTGAGGGGAATGTTGGCATGAAGGTGTGGCCGGTCATCGAGAGGGCAATTGCCACGCAGGGCACCTGCGTGATGGTGTCCGTCGTGCTGGCCGAAGGCTCGGTGCCGCGCGAAGAAGGCGCGCGCATGATCGTGACGGCAGAGGGCTTTCACGGCACAATTGGTGGCGGCACGCTGGAATGGAAGGCGCTTGCCGCCGCCCAGGCGATGCTGGGCAAGCCCGCCGCCACGCGGATCATCACGCAGTCATTGGGGCCGGACCTTGGCCAGTGCTGCGGCGGCCGTGTCAAGCTGGCGATCGAGGCTTTCGACCGTGCCAGCCTCGAAATCGTGCAGGAACTGGCAGCACGCGAGCAGGCGGGTCCGTTTACAGTCACGAACCGCATTCCCGGCCTTTCCATCACCGAGACATTCGGCGAACAGCGCCGCACCGTCATGATCTTCGGTGCCGGCCACGTCGGCCGCGCACTGGTGCTGGCGCTCGCCCCATTGCCTTATGATGTGGTCTGGGCCGATCCGCGGCCCGAGGCATTCCCCGGCGCTGCACCGTCGAATGCGAAGTCCGTCAGCGGCGACCCGCTGGCCGTCATTCCGGCAGCACCAGAGGGAACACTCGCCTTCGTGATGAGCCACAGCCACGCGCTGGACTTGGCGATCGTTGATGCCGCACTCCGCAACGCCAACATCGCCTCTGTCGGCGTCATCGGCAGCGCCACCAAGCGCGCCCGCTTCGAAAAGCGCCTGCGCGAGGCCGGGATTGACGGCGAACGCATCAAGGCCTTGATCTGCCCCATCGGTATCGGCGGCATCAGTTCGAAGCTGCCTGCTGCCATCGCCGTTGCAACGCTTGCGCAGATCATCATGCTCGACGAGGCGCTTCAGGTTAAAGCCGAGGCACATCCGCCGCGCCGCCGGCACAGCGCAGGGTGAGGCGGCACATGGAATATCTCCTCGAAGCCCTCAACGTCACCAAGATCTTCGGCACGCTGAAGGCCAATGACAACGTGACGCTGAAGGTGAAGCCCGGCGAAATCCATGCCTTCCTCGGCGAGAATGGTGCGGGAAAATCCACCCTCGTCAAAATGATCTATGGCGCGCTGCAGCCCACCTCCGGCGAGTTCCGCTGGATGGGAAGTCCGGTGACCATCGCCAACCCCGCTGCCGCGCGGAAGCTCGGCATCGGCATGGTGTTCCAGCATTTCTCGCTGTTCGATGCCCTGTCGGTTGCCGAGAACATCGCGCTCGCCATGCCGGGCGACTTCGACATGGCGAAGCTCTCCGAGAAAATCTCGCGGGTCTCGAAAGACTATGGCCTGCCGCTTGAACCCACCGCCATCGTCGCTGATCTTTCGGTGGGCGAGCGCCAGCGGATCGAGATCGTGCGCTGCCTGCTGCAGGAACCGAAGCTCCTCATCATGGACGAGCCGACCGCCGTGCTCACCCCGCAGGAAGCTGACCAGTTGTTCCTTACCCTCGGCCGCCTCGCGCGCGAAGGCTGCGCCGTCATCTACATCAGTCATCGTCTCGAAGAGGTGAAGCGCCTCTGCCACAACGCCACGATCCTGCGTCACGGCAAGGTCGTCGCCAACGTCGATCCCACGAAGGAAACCGCCTCGAGCCTTGCGAAGCTGATGGTCGGTGGCGAAATCCACGTGGTGCGCGCGGCGCGGAAGGACAAGGGCGGTGCCGTCCGCCTGAAACTCGAGGGCTTGAACCTTCATGCCGATGGCCCCTTCGCGGTCGAACTCAAGAACATCTCGCTCGATGTGCGGGCGGGTGAGGTGGTGGCGATCGCCGGCGTCGCGGGTAACGGCCAGTCGGAGTTCTTCGATGCGGTATCTGGCGAGCGTTCGCTGCCGCGTGATGCGATGCTGCTGATCGACGGCAAGCCCATGGGCTATCATGGTGTGAACGCCCGGCGCAATGCCGGCGCCGCCTTCGTTCCGGAAGAGCGCCTGGGCCACGGTGCGGTGCCGGGTTTCAGATTGTCCGAAAACGTCATCCTCACGCGGCATTCCTCCGATGAGGCACTGGTCAAATCCGGCATGATGCAGAAGAACGGCGCCTCGGGCGTCAGCGAGCGCGTCATCAAGGCTTTCGATGTACGGAAGGGCAAGCCTGACCCTGAAGCCCGCGCGCTGTCCGGCGGCAATCTGCAGAAATTCGTGGTGGGCCGCGAACTGGACAGGAAGCCCGGCGTGCTCGTCGTCAACCAGCCGACCTGGGGTGTCGATGCCGGTGCGTCCGCAACGATCCGCCAGGCGATCATCGATCTCGCCCGGCAGGGTTCCGCCGTGCTGGTGATCAGCCAGGACCTTGACGAGATTTTCGAAGTGGCCGACCGCATCGCCGTCATCTCGCGCGGGCAATTGTCAGAAGCCTATCCGTCATCCGAACTCTCGGCCGAGAAGATCGGCCTGCTGATGGCCGGCGAACACGAAACAAGGGAGATGGCCCATGCGGCTCGTGCTTGAGAAGCGGGCCGAACGCTCGACGCGCATGGCGCTGCTGTCGCCGCTCATCGCCATCGTTTTGACGCTCGTCACCGGCGGCATCATCTTCGCATTGCGCGGGCTCGATCCGCTGGCGGCACTCTATGTCTATTTCATCGAGCCCCTCACCAGTTCATGGTCGATCGAGCAGCTGATCGTGAAGGCAACGCCGCTGGCCCTGATCGGCGCGGCACTTGGCGTTTCCTATCTCGCCAATGTCTGGAACATCGGGGCCGAAGGCCAGCTCACCGCCGGCGCGATTTTCGGGTCGATCATCCCCGTCTATTTCCCCGAGATGCAGACACCGCTGACGCTGGTACTCATGCTGGCACTGGGCATCATCGGCGGCATGGCCTTCGGCGCAATCCCCGCCTTCCTCAAGAACCGCTTCAGCGCCAATGAAATCCTGACGAGCCTGATGCTCGTCTATGTCGCACAATTGATCCTCGACTGGCTGGTCAGGGGGCCGTGGCGCGATCCGCAAGGCTACAATTTTCCGAAGACGATCAGCTTCACAAATTGGCAGACCTTGCCGAGCTTTCAGGTTCTGCCGCCGTCGATCGGCCCGCTCTATGTCAACCTTGGCGCGATCCTCGCCGTGCTCGCCGCCATATCGCTGGCCTTCCTGATGGGGCGCACGCTGAAGGGGTTCGAACTGCGGGTGCAAGGCGTTGCGCCGCGCGCCGGGCGCTTTGCAGGTTTCTCGCGCGAGAAAACAGTTTGGTTCTGCTTCCTCCTGTCAGGCGGGCTCGCGGGCCTCGCCGGCATCTGCGAAGTGATGAGCACAGTCGGGCAATTGCAGCCGGGCATTTCGCCGGGCTACGGTTTCACGGCCATCATCGTGGCCTTTCTCGGGCGCCTCAACCCCATCGGCGCGCTGGTCGCAGCCTTTGCTCTCGCCATCAGCTATCTGGGCGGTGAATCGGCGCAAGTGGCACTCGGCATCTCCGACAAGACGGCGCGCGTCTTCCAGGGCATCCTCCTGTTCTACATTCTCGCCTGCGACTCGCTCATTCTCTATCGCTTCAAGCTCATCGGACTTTCGGCCGCACCGGTGGAGAGCCGCGCATGAACGACCAGCTTCTCTCCATCATTCTCACCATCATTACGGCATCGACGCCATTGCTGCTGGCCTCGATCGGCGAACTTGTGGTCGAGCGGTCCGGCGTGCTCAATCTCGGCGTCGAAGGCATGATGGCGGTGGGTGCCGTCTGCGGTTTTGGTGCAGCCCTCACCACCGGCTCGCCGCTGATCGGCATTCTCGCGGCCATTGCCGCGGGCGTGCTGCTGTCGCTGCTCTTCGGCTTCCTGACCTTGACCATGATCTCGAACCAGGTGGCGACCGGCCTCGCCCTCACGCTTCTGGGCCTCGGGCTTGCAGGCCTCATCGGCGAGAGTTTCGTCGGCCAGCCCGGTGTGAAGCTACAGAACCTCGATATCCCGGTGCTTTCCGCCATTCCCTTTATCGGGCCGATCCTCTTCGGGCAGGATCTCCTCGTCTATGTCTCGCTCGCCATCGTCGCAGGCGTATCCTACGTGCTGTTCCGCACCAAGACGGGGCTCATCATCCGCGCGGTGGGCGACAGCCACCAGTCGGCCCACGCGCTGGGCTACAGCGTCATCGGCGTCCGCTATCTCGCGGTGATGTTCGGCGGCGGCTGTGCGGGGCTGGCGGGGGGCTATCTTTCGCTCGCCTACACGCCGCAATGGGTCGAGAACATGACGTCGGGCCGCGGCTGGATCGCGCTGGCATTGGTTGTCTTTGCGTCATGGCTGCCGTGGCGGCTGGCGATCGGTGCTTATCTGTTCGGCACCATCACCATCCTCGGATTTTCGCTTCAGGCGATTGGAATCGGCATTCCATCCCAGCTACTATCCTCGCTTCCCTATATCGTGACCATTCTCGCGCTGGTCGTGATATCAGGAAACAGGGCTCTCACCAGGGCCAACACGCCAGCTTGCCTCGGTCAGCCATTCGTGCCTGATCGCTAGGGCAATTCATGCAACGTGCGGCCTGCAGCCGGAACGGGGCAAGCAAGAACAACGGCTGCAGGAATGGGCAATTTTGACAAGGAGAACGACATGAAGATCTGGATGGCAATGGCCGCCGCACTTGCGCTCAGCGTTTCCACGGGCGCTGTGCAGGCGCAGGAAAAGCTGAAAGCCTGCTTTGTATACGTAGGGCCCGTGGGCGACTTTGGATATTCCTACCAGCACGACCTCGGCCGCAAGGCGGTCGAGAAGGAACTGGGCGACAAGGTCGAGACCGTCTATCTCGAAAACGTCGCCGAGGGCCCCGATGCCGAGCGCGCCATCGAGCGCCTGGCGCGCGAGGGCTGCAAGATCATCTTCACTACGTCCTTCGGCTTTATGGACCCGACCATCAAGGTCGCCGCCAAGTATCCGGACATCAAGTTCGAACACGCGACCGGCTACAAGAAGGCCGACAACGTGGCGATCTACAACGCGCGCTTCTACGAAGGCCGCTACGTGATGGGCCAGATCGCCGCCAAGATGTCGAAGGCGGGCCTCGCGGGCTACATCGTCTCCTTCCCCATTCCGGAAGTCGTCATGGGCATCAATGCCTTCATGCTCGGCGCGCAGTCGGTCAACCCGGATTTCAAGGTGAAGATCATCTGGGTCAACTCCTGGTATGATCCCGGCAAGGAAGCCGACGCCGCCAAGGTGCTGTTCGGCCAGGGTGCCGACATCATGGTCCAGCACACCGACTCGACCGCTCCGCTGCAGATCGCGGAAGAGCAGGGCAAGCTCGGCTTCGGCCAGTCCTCCGACATGATCAAGTTCGCGCCGAAGGCGCAGCTGACTTCGAACACCGACGACTGGGATCCCTATTACATCGCCCGCGTGAAGGCGGTGCTCGACGGCACCTGGAAGTCGGAAGACACCTGGGGCGGCATGAAGGATGGCATGGTCGTTCTCTCGCCCTTCACCAACATGCCTGACGACGTGAAGAAGATGGCGGAAGACACCGTCGCCAAGATCAAGTCTGGCGAGTTCCATCCCTTCACCGGCGTCATCACCAAGCAGGATGGCACGACGGTGGGCGAAGCCGGAAAGGTGCTGCCCGATAGTGAGCTTCTCGGCATGAACTATTACATCAAGGGCGTCGACGACAAGTTGCCGCAGTAAGCGCCTGAGCGAACAACCAGCGCCTGCCGCGGGATAACTCTGCGGCAGGCGTATTCTTGAGGAGCATCGATCTTGGAGCCCTTCATCGCCGACTGGCTGAACCTCCTCATCCGCTGGGGCCACATGATCGCGGGCATCGCCTGGATCGGTACGTCCTTCTATTTCGTAGCGCTGGATTTCTCGCTGAAGAAGCGCGAAGGCCTGCCCTCAGGGGTGGGCGGCGAGGCATGGGAGGTCCACGGCGGCGGCTTCTATCACGTGCAGAAATATCTCTCCGCGCCTTCGCAGATGCCGGACCATCTCACCTGGTTCAAGTGGGAGGCCTATCTTACCTGGGTCACCGGCTTCCTGCTCTTGATTGTCGTCTACTACCTTCAGGCCGAAGCCTACCTGATTGATCCCGCCGTGCTGCCTCTGGCGCAATGGCAGGCAATTGCGATCTCCGTGGTCTCGATCACTGCCGGATGGGCCATCTATGATGGCCTCTGCCGCTCTCCATTGGGCAAGAACACCTCCGCGCTGGCGGCTTGCGTTTTCGCCCTGATCCTGGCTTTTTCCTATCTCTTCACCCATGTCTTCAAGGGCAGCGGCGCCTTCATCCACGTGGGCGCGCTCGTCGGCACCATCATGGCGGCCAACGTCTTCATGGTCATTATCCCGAACCAGCGGAAGATCACAGCATCGCTGATTGCGGGCGACAAGCCCGACCCGCGATTGGGCGCGATCGGCAAGCAGCGGTCGCTGCACAACACCTACCTGACGCTGCCGGTGCTGCTGATGATGATCAGCAACCACTACGCCATGCTCACCGATGCGCCCAACGCGTGGATCCTGGTGGGGCTGATCGTGGTCGGCGGTGCCGCACTCCGGCATTTCCTTGTCCGTCACGAGGTGGGCGACCCGCTGTCGAAGATCGCCTGGACTTTGCCGATCATCTTCGTGGCTCTCGCGCTCGCGTGGTGGCTCAGCAATTCGCCGCTCGCCTCGCTCGACTGGCCGAACCTGCTGCTGCGCTGGGGCCACATGATTGCCGGTATCGCCTGGATCGGCACCTCTTTCTATTTCGTGGCGCTGGACTTCTCGCTCCGGAAGCACGTGAATCTCCCGGCTGGAGTTGCCGGCGAAGCCTGGGAAGTCCACGGCGGCGGCTTCTATCACGTGCGCAAGTATCTGACCGCGCCGGAAACTCTGCCGAAGGATCTGATCTGGTTCAAGTGGGAGGCCTATCTCACCTGGGCTACCGGTTTCCTGCTGCTGATCGTGCTCTACTACCTGCAGGCCGAAAGTTTTCTGATCAATCCGGAGGTGATGCCGCTCACCCAATGGCAGGCGATCGGTATTTCGATTGCAAGCTTGCTCATCGGCTGGGTGCTCTACAGCGCATTGTGCCGTTCGCCCATCGGCCGCAACACAGCGCTCCTCGCTGGCTGCCTGCTGGCGATGATTCTCGCCGCGGCATATTTCTATACGCAGATCTTCTCGGGCCGCGGTGCCTTCATCCACATCGGCGCGCTGATTGGAACGCTGATGGCGGCCAACGTCTTCATGGTCATCATTCCCAACCAGCGGAAGATCACGGCATCCTTGCTGAAGGGCGAGGCGCCGGACCCGCGCTTCGGCGTCACCGGCAAGCAGCGCTCGCTGCACAACACCTATCTTACCCTGCCGGTGCTGGCGATGATGGTGAGCAATCATTTCCCGATGGTCACCGATCATCGCCACGCCTGGGTTCTTGCCGGGCTCATCGTGGTGGGCGGCGCGCTCATGCGGCACTATCTCGTACGCACTGAGGTGGGCGACAACCAGCACGAAATCGCCTGGACCATCCCGCTCGCCGGAACCGCACTCGCCTTCGCGCTTCTTCTCACCCAACCCGCAAACCTCCCCGCCTATCAAGGCGAGGTGAGCGACGCGGAAGCGCTGTCGATCGTCCAGCAGCGCTGCTCGACCTGCCACGCGGCAAGCCCTACGGACCCGACGATCAAGGCCGCGCCCAAGGGTATCGCGCTCGAGACCCTGGAGAGCCTCCGCCGCTATGCCGCGCAGATCGACGCGCAGGCGGTGCAGAGCAAGGCCATGCCGCTCGGCAACAAGACGAAGATGCTGGACGAGGAACGCGCCAAGCTCGGCGCATGGATTGCGAAACAATGACCACCATTCACGACGTGAACTTGATGCCGCCATCGGCCTTTCTCGAGGCTTTCGGCGACGTGGCGGAACATTCCCCCTGGGTTGCGCGGGAGGCCGCAAGCTTTCGCCCCTTCGCAAACCGCGAGGCGATGATCGCAAGCTTCGAGCGTGCGGTGAGATCGGCAAACCGCGAGGCGCAGCTGGCGCTGATCTGCGCGCATCCCGATCTGGCGGCCAAGGCGAAGCTGACGGATGATTCATCGCGAGAGCAGGCGGGTGCCGGCCTCAACGCCCTGACGTCCGAGGAGTTCGCCCGCTTCAACGACTTCAACGAGAGTTACAAGCGACGCTTCGGCTTTCCTTTCATCTTCGCGGTGAAAGGCGCAACCAAGCGCATGATTCTGGACTGCTTCGCGGAACGCGTCTCCTGCGGCACGGAAGCCGAATTCGCCACCGCCATTGCGCAGGTCTGCCGCATCTTCCGCTTCCGCATCGAGGACAGGGTATCGCCATGACCCATGTGATCAAGGGGCAGACGCTGAGCTTCGGCGACACCTGCACCGATATCCGCTACGAGGAGAGGGGCGCCATCGTCATTGCCGACGACGGCACGATCGTCTGGAGCGGCCCGCAGCCGCTTCTGCCGCACGCGTTCCGCCAGCACGCGGTCGAGGATTTCGGCATGCAGCTCATCATGCCGGGTTTCATCGATGCGCATATCCACTTTCCGCAATACCGCATGCTCGCCGCGCCAGGAAAAGACCTACTGGACTGGCTCACCCGCTTCACCTTTCCGGAAGAAAGCCGCTATGCCGATGCGCCCTATGCAACCGCGGCAGCGGACAAGTTCCTGAACCGCCTGTTCGAGCACGGGACGACCTCCGCACTCGCCTTCTGCTCGGTGCACAAGTCCTGCGCCGATGCCCTGTTCGCCGCGGCGGAAGCCCGCAACATGGCCCTCGTCACCGGCAAGACCATGATGGACCGCAACGCCATCCCCGCCGTGCAGGACGGTCCCGAGACGGGCGCGCGCGACACCGCCGAGCTTCATGCGCGATGGCACGGCAAGGGCCGCCTCCGCTACGCGGTAACGCCGCGCTTCGCCATCACATCGTCTGAAGCGCAATTGAAATTGTCGGGCGAACTCCTGCAATCGCTCGATGGCGCGCTGATGCAGACGCACCTGTCCGAAAGCCCGGGCGAGATCGCCTTCGTCAAGACATTGTTCCCCGATGCGCAGGACTATACCGACGTTTACGACCGCTTCGGCCTGCTCGGCAGCCGCAGCCTTTTCGCGCATGGCATCCATCTGTCGGAGCGCGAGTGCGAGAGGCTTTCGGAATCGGGATCAACCGTCGTCCACTGCCCGACGTCGAACACCTTCCTCGGCTCCGGCCTCATGTCCATGCCGCATTTGCGCAAGGCCCAGCGTCCGGTGAACCTTGGCGTCGCCACCGATATCGGCGGCGGCACCAGCTACTCGATGCTCGCAACGCTGGGCGAGGCCTACAAGGTGCAGATGCTGGGTGGATACAAGCCATCGGCCTACGAGCTTTTCCATATGGCAACCCGTGGCAACGCCGCGCGCCTTCGCATTGCCCACGAGACGGGGTCGATCGACACCGGAAAATTCGCCGATCTCATCGTCCTCGATCCCTGGGCGACGCCGGTTCTGGCCAGCCGCCAGGACGTGTCGAACTCGCTCGAGGACATGCTGTTCTCGCTGATGATCCTGGGAGACGACCGCGCCATCCGCGCAACCTATGTGGCGGGCCGCAAGGTCCACCAGCGCATCAGCTCCGAAGCGTGAAGGCGAAGGCCTCCTCGAACCAGACTTCTTCGAGATTGTTGCCGGGGCCCTTGCGGTCGACGATGAGGAAGCGGCTGTCCGCATCGAGAACGAGCAGCGGATGATGCCACACGTTCCGCGCATAATTCACGCCCTGCCGGCCTGAAGCGGTGAAAGCCCGGTAACTCGCAAAATCATGAACGTCGCCCGCCACCAGCACGAGCCACGGCCTGTCCTGCAAGGGAAAGAACATCTGGCTTCCCAGTGGATGCCGCTCCATCAAGCTGATGGCGACTGGCATGGGCCGCGGCTGGCCGAGGAACAGGCTCACATTGGTGCTGCCGCCATCCATCGCCACATCGGCATTGGCAAGATCGTTGAACCGCCGGGCAAAGCCCTGGTTGATCGTCAGTGGCACGGAGCCTTCCATCTCGACGACATCGCCGAATGGCGAGAAGGCATCCCGGGTCAGGGGTTGCGGAGCGATACTGCGCATCGTCATCTTCACGTCACCGTTGCCGAAATCGTGCCGAGTTCGCCATAGTCGATGGTCACCTTGTCCCCCGGCGAAATGGCAAAGGGGATGATGCAGGTGCCGGTCGTCACGAACTGCCCGGCCTTCACGCCGCCGCAATAGGTTGCGGCCTCGTTGATAAACCAGGCCAGCGCCTTGCGCGGGTCGCCCAGCACGGCCTTGCCCGTGCCTTCGGCCACCTGCTCGCCGTTCCGGTAGCCTTTCACCACATGCGACGAGAGATCGATGTGCCGCCATGGCATCGAGACCGCCGGCCCCAGCACCAGCCACGAGGCGCAGGCCGTATCGGCGATGAGTTGCACCGCACCCACCTTGGTGAAATCGGAATAGCGGCTGTCCGGCACTTCGATTGAAAGATGCAGCGAGCCTACGGCATCGAGCGCCTCATCCATCGTGTAGGGCTCAGCTCGCGGCGGCAGGTCCTTGCCGAAGCCGAAGGCGAACTCCGCTTCCGCCACCCGCATGATGTTGTCGCCGAGGGTGACGGAGGAGCCCTGCGGCAGCAGGCGCTGCTTCAATATCCGTCCGATGATGGGGCCCTCGACATTGATATGCCGTTGCCCTGCCTCGCTCGTCGCGGCGATCTTCCAGCCGGCCCCGTCGCTGCCGCTGCGCCGCGCAACCGCCGCCGCAACGTCATAGCCCTGTTGCCGCGTCACCGGCCTCACGGCATCCGGCAGTGCCGCGATGCGCGTCTGGCCGCTCCAATTCGAAAGCAGGATATCGGCAGCCTCGCCAAAACTCATTGTGTCTTCCTCATGTTTCAAGCCGGCAATCGCAGCAGCAGCGCCTTGTAGCGCGGATGATCGCGCAGGATGTCGAGGTCGCTATCATGCAGCATGAATTCCTTCAGCGATTTGAGCGAATTCGGCCCCACGGATTTCTCGAGCCGGTCCATCGCCAGCTCCTTCTCGCCCAGGATGGCGAAGGCACAGGCCAAATTGTAATGCATGTAGAAATCGTCGGGCTCGATGATCACTGCGCGTTCGGCCCAGTCCTTCGTACGTTCCTTTTCGCCCAGCAGTGCCAGAAGCCCGGCCCCGAAGGCCAGCGCATCGGCATCGTCGGGCCGCTCGGCGATCGCTTCCTCCGCCCGGGCCAGCGAACGTCGCGCCGCGTCGATCATTTCTTCGTTGCGCCCGAGCGACTGGAAACACATGGCCTGCAGCCCCAGGGCGCGGAAATCATCGTTCTTGAACTCCGCCGCCTTGCCGAAAAGCTCGGCCGCCTTCGCATAGTCCCCGCGGTTGAAGCAGTTGCGGCCATAGAACAGGAAGGCCTCGAAGAGGTCCGGTTTCAGGGCGATCGCGCGATTGAAGTTCGCTTCCGCCTCGGCGTAGCGCCCGGCCGTGTAAAGTGCCAGGCCTTTCGAGGCATGCGCTTCCGCCAGTGTCGCGTCGAGCGCGAGTGCCCTTTCGCTCTGCTCGAATATCTCTTGCACGGTAATCGTCGTGTCGCCGGCATCGAGTAGATGCGAATTGCAGTCGGCAATGCCGGCGTGTGCAGCCGCATAGTCCTCGTCGATTTCCAGCGCGCGGGCGAACATCTGCCGTGCCAGCCGCAGGTAGCGTTTCGTATGGCCGCGATGGAAGAACCCGCGGCCCATGAGGTAGTAGCGGTAGGCCTCGGTGTTGACGGTCGGTCTCTGGGTCAGCCGTTCGAGTTCGAGCGGCATCATCCGGACGCGGAGCGCGCTCACGATCGAACGCGAGATATCGTCCTGCAGTTCGAAGATGTCCTCGAACTTGCGGTCATAGCGTTCGCCCCACACATGGCCGTTGGTTCGCCCGTCGATCAGCTGCGCGGTGATCCGCACCCGGTCGTTCACCTTGCGCACGCTCCCTTCCAGCACATACTGGACACTGAGCCGCCGCGCCACCTGGTCGATATCGACGTTCTGCCCCTTGAAGGTGAAAACCGTATTCCGCGACACGACGAACAGCGACGAAATCTTGGAGAGATCGGTGATGATGTCCTCCGTCATCCCGTCGCTGAAGTATTCCTGTTCGGGATCGCCGCTCATGTTGATGAACGGCAGCACCGCAATCGAGGCCTCGTGCAGCGGGCTGCGCCTGCGTCCCTGTGCGGCGCTGTCGCTGCCAGCCGTCACGCGGTAGGCTTGCATGGTTCCGCCGGTGCCGCCGACCGGGCGTTTTCCCATGTCCTCGAAGCCATAGGCCGTCTGCCTGTGCACATGCTGGTGCACCGTATCCGAAATGCAGATGCCGCCCGGTTCGGCAATGCCCTGCAGCCGAAAGGCCGCGTTCACGCCTTCGCCATAGACATCGGTATCGTCCACCATCACATCCGCAAGATTGATGCCGATGCGGAAGCTCATCGGGTGGCCAGTGGTCTTGACGTTGTGGGCCTCGCAGGCCGCCTGCATCTCGACGGCGAAATGCACCGAGTTCGTCACGCTGGCAAATTCCGCCAGGAAGCCATCGCCAAGTGTCTTGATGAGCCGGCCGCCATGCTTGCCCAGCAGCGGCTCGATCACGTTGGCCTGCCGGTCCATGAGCTCGTTGAGCGTGCCGGCCTCGTCCTGTTCCATCAACCGCGAATAGCCCGCGATATCCGCAGACAGAATTGTCGTCAGACGGCGTTCCACAACTTATGCCCCCATGAGTTGGTGGCTCCACAGATAAGGTCTTCCAATTGTCTTAGCAATTTGATTCCGCGCGGAATTTCCGCAATGCTGCGTTGAGCCGTCCTTGACTTGGAGCCGCCCGCGCGCGACAAAATCGCGAAGAGGCCGGAGCGGCCGCCGGAGACATGTAGAGTGTATATCAGACCCCGGACGATCGATGAAGCCGTCACCGCCATGACCAAGGCCGGCGCGCTCGTCATCGGCGGCGGAACCGACCTGTTTCCCGCCCATGTGGACCGTTCCATCACCCGCCCGGTTGTCGATGTCACCGGTGTCTCGGCACTTCGCGGCATCAGCCGGCAGCAGGGCCTCCTGCGCATCGGCGGCGCCACGACCTGGAGCGACATCATCGCGGCCGACCTTCCCCCAGCCTTCGACGGGTTGAGGGCAGCCGCGCGTGAAGTGGGCTCGATCCAGATCCAGAACCGCGGAACGATCGCCGGAAATCTCTGCAACGCTTCTCCCGCGGCCGATGGCGTGCCCCCGCTTCTGACGCTTGATGCCGAGGTGGAACTGCTCTCGGTGCGCGGCCCACGCATTCTGCCGCTCGCTGCATTCATCACCGGCTATCGCCGCACGGCATTGGCGGCGGATGAGATTCTGTCCGCCGTATTGGTGCCGGGTGCTGCAATGGCTGGTACCTCCGCTTTCGCCAAGCTGGGCGCGCGGCGCTATCTCGTCATCTCGATCCTCATGGCGGCCGCGGTGATCGAGCGTGCAGCCGATGGCCGCATTGCGCGGGCCGCCATCGCTATCGGCGCGGCATCGCCCGTCGCACAGCGCCTGCCGCTGCTCGAGCGGGATCTGCTGGGCCTGCCGCCGCAAACGCCGCCATCGTCGATCGTGAAGCCTCGGCATGTCGCGGCCCTGACGCCGATCGACGATGTGCGAGCATCATCAGCCTATCGCATGGAGGCGGCAATGACCGTCGCCGGAGAAGCGCTCGACCGTGCAGCAGGCGTGATACCGTGAGCGCGCCGATCGCATTCTCGCTGAACGGCCAGCCCGTCAGTTCGAGCCTGCCGCCGATGACGCGGCTGACCGAACTCCTCCGCCATGAATTCCGCTTGACCGGCACCAAGGTCGGCTGCGACGCCGGAGATTGCGGGGCCTGCACCGTGGCGATCGATGGCGCCATCGCCTGTGCCTGCCTCGTTCCGCTGGGCCAGGTTGCCGGAACGAAGATCGTCACGGTTGAAGGCCTCGCCAGCCATACGGCGAAGGGCGGCCTGTTGCAGAAGGCCTTCCTCGCGAAGGGTGCCGCCCAGTGCGGCATCTGCACGCCCGGCATGCTGGTGGCGGCCGCGGCACTGCTGGAGAAAAGCCCAACTCCTTCGCAAACAGAGATTGCCGATGCGCTGGGCGGCGTTCTGTGCCGCTGCACCGGATATGCCAAGATCATCGAGGCCGTGCATGATGCCGCAACTGGCAAGGTTGCCGATCATGCCTTGCCTGCATCAGGCCGCGCCGTCGGTGCGCCGCTCGTCAGGCTCGATGGCGTCCCCAAGGTAATGGGTACCGAAAGCTTCGGGGCGGATGCCATTCCGCCTGATGCCCTGTGGATGCGTGCGGTCCGTTCGCCTTTTCACCGTGCCCGGTTCACCTTCGGAGACCTTGCCGCCTTCGCGGCGTCGAGACCCGGAATAGTCCGTATACTGACGGCGGGCGAAATTCCCGGCCGCAACATCTTCGGCGTGATTCCGCCCTTCGCCGACCAGCCCGTCTTCGCGGAAGGCGAAACGCGCTTCAAGGGCGAGGCGGTGGCCGCCATCGTCGGCGAAAGATCGGCGCTGGACGCTCTCGACCTTCGTGACGTTCCGGTCAAATGGCAGGAACTGAAACCGGCCCTAACTCCCGCTGACGCGCTTGCGCCCGATGCGCACCTCATCCATGCCGGCCGGCCCGGAAACATCCTCATCCAGGGCCGCGTCGAGCGGGGCGATGTGGAGACGGCCCTTGCCTCGGCCACCGTCACGGTTGAGGGCCTTTTCACGACCGGCTTCGTCGAACACGCCTATATCGAGCCCGAAGCTGGATGGGCACGTCGCGTGGGTGGCCGCATCGAGGTGACGGCCTCAACGCAAGCGCCCTATCTTGATCGCGACGACACTGCTGCAATCCTCGGCATCCCGCCCGCAAACGTTCGCATCATTCCGTCGGCCTGCGGCGGCGGCTTCGGCTCGAAGCTCGATCTTTCGGTGCAGCCCTTCGTGGCGCTGGCGGCATGGCTCACCGGCCGTCCTGCCGCAATGGTCTATACGCGGCCAGAATCGATCCAGTCGACCACCAAGCGCCATCCGGCCATCATGCGCTCGCGCATGGCGGCAACGCCTGAAGGCGATCTCCTCGCCATGGATTTCGAGGGCGACTTCAACACCGGCGCTTATTCCTCCTGGGGGCCAACAGTGGCGAACCGCGTGCCGGTGCATGCGTCTGGCCCCTATGTTGTGCCGCATTACCGGGCGCTGAGCCGCGCGGTGATGACGAACTGCGTGCCGTCCGGCGCCTTCCGCGGCTTCGGTGTTCCGCAAACGGTGATCGCGCAGGAGCAGATGCTCGACATGCTGGCGGAAAAGCTCGGGCTTGACGCCCTCGAATTCCGCATCCGCAACGCGCTGACGAACGAGTCGCCCACGGTGACGGGGCAGGTGATGGGCGACGGCGTCGGCATCCGCGAATGCCTCGCTGCCTTGCGCGATGACTGGCACCGCGCCCGGGCGGAGGCCGTGCGTTTCAACGCAACCGCCAGGCACAAGCGGCGCGGCGCCGGCGTCGCGGGCATGTTCTATGGCTGCGGGAACACCTCGCTCCCCAATCCATCGACCATCCGCTTCGGTCTCAAGCCCGATGGCCGCCTCTCGCTGCATCAGGGTGCCGTCGATATCGGCCAGGGTTCCAACACCGTCATCACCCAGATTGCTGCCGATGCCGTGGGCCTGCCGATCGGTCTCATCGATCTCGTTTCGCCCGATACCGACCTGACGCCGGACTGCGGCAAAACCTCCGCCTCGCGCCAGACCTTCGTCACCGGAAAGGCGGCCGAGCGCGCCGGCCTTGCCCTGCGGCGCGCTCTTCTGCGCCTCGCCAATGCCGGAGACGATGCAACGCTCGAAGTCGCCGGCACCACGCTGCAGGTGAAGGATCGTTCCATCATTCGCTCAGTCGATCTCACGCTGCTGCCGCGTGACAAGCACGGCTATGTTCAGTGTGCGGAGGAAAGCTTCGATCCCCCGACCAGCCCGCTCGATGCGAATGGGCAGGGCGCGCCCTATGCTGTCTATGGCTACGGCGCGCATTTGGCCGAGGTCGAGGTCGATACGCGCCTGGGAACCGTGAAGGTGCTGCGCATTACCGCAGCGCATGATGTGGGCCGCGCCATCAATCCGAACCTCGTCGAAGGCCAGATCGAGGGTGGCGTCGCGCAGGGGATCGGCATGGCATTGATGGAAGAGTTCACGCCCGGCCGCGGCGAGAACCTTCATGATTATCTCATCCCGACGATTGGAGACGTACCGCCCATCCGCTCGATCCTCATCGAATGCGCCTCTTCGGTTGGGCCTTATGGCGCCAAGGGCATTGGCGAGCAGGCGCTGATACCCACGGCTCCGGCGATCCTCAATGCCATCCATCACGCTTGCGGAGCGCGGATCACGCAAGTTCCCGCCACGCCGGACCGCGTGCGCGCCGCCATTCGCGCGCTGGAGCAATCCTGATGGACCAGACGCCAGACAAGATCCGCTGCGATGCCTGTCCCGTCCTCTGCTACATCCGCGATGGCCTGCGCGGCGCCTGCGACCGCTACGCCAACCACAATGGCGAACTGGTCCGCGTCGATGCCCATGTGCTGCTCGAACGCGCCGTGGAGCAGGGCGGCGCGGTGGTTCCCTTCCTCGACCAGGGAAAGGATTGGGACGGCAGCATCATCCCGCCCGGTTCCACCTTCGTGACGGCGATCGGCGCCGGCACCACCTATCCTGATTACAAGCCCGCGCCGTTCATCGTGTCCTCCGAAGTCGATGGCATCGACATGATCACCGTCGTCACCGAGGGCATCTTCAGCTATTGCGGCGTGAAGGTGAAGATCGACACCGATCGTTATCTGGGCCCCGAAACCGCCCCCGTCCGCGTCAACGGCGAACAGATCGGCCATGTGACGACGGCCGAATACGGCTCGCAGATGCTGTCACTGGGCGGCGTCCATCACCTGACGGGTGGCTCGAAGAAGGAAGGCCGCGTCACTTGTGAAGCGCTGCTGGCGCTGTCGAACTGCCAGCCCGTGGAGGCCACCATCGATGGCGGCGCCACCGTGGTGATCGCGGCCGGCAAGGCGCCCGTCATCAATGGCGTTCCTGAAGTGCGGATGCGCGTCGGCTGTGGTTCTGCCACCATCGGCATGTTCGCAAAGCAATGGATGGGGCATGTGGACGAGGTCGTCGTCGTCGATGATCACATCACCGGCGTTCTCTCCGAACATCAGGCGGGGAAATTCCTCGGCGTCCCCGAAACCGGCATCAAGATCAGGGGCCACCGCTCGACGCCCGGCCGCTATTTCAAGGTCGCCCAGCCGGGAACCGGGTGGGGCGGCACCGACCTCACCGATCCGCTGGCGATCCTCAAGCCCTTCGATCCCAAGGAGGCCTGGCCCGGCCTCCGCATGCTCATGGTGTCCACAACGGGCGAGCACTTTGCTTATTTCGAACTCGATGAAAACTGCCAGCCGGTGCGGAAGGAGCTGCCAGATGCGCTCGCCCACTCAGTAAATCGCATCGCCGAGAATTGCGAGCCGGCACTGTGTTCCGTTCTCTTCATGGGCGGTGCCGGCGGCTCGCTCCGGGCGGGCGTCACCGAAAATCCCGTGCGGCTCACGAAGTCGGTGAAAGACGCCCTGACGCGCGTCACCTGCGGCGGAGCGCCCGTCTATCTCTGGCCGGGCGGTGGCATCACCTTCATGGCGGATGTGACGAAGCTCCCCGCCAATGCCTTCGGCTATGTGCCGACGCCCGCCCTGGTGGCCCCCATCGAATTCACCATGACGCGTGCCGACTACGAGGCGATGGGCGGCCACATGGATGAGGTCAGGCGGGTTGAAGACATCAGGGCCACGCAGGGGCAGAAGCGCGTGTCCTCAATTTCGGGAAATCCCTGGCCGCTGGATCGTGACGGATGAGCCGCATGCAGGCCGCCATGCTGCCGGATGGCCGCCGGCTGCACCTGCAGGACGGCCCCATCGACCTGATCGTTGGTGCGGAAGGAGAGCCCGAGCATGTCGCCCGCGCTCATGACGTTGCGAAGCTCCGGTTTTCCACCATTCTCGACGAGCTCTGCGATGAACTGCCGCTGCTTCGTCAGCCTACGGATCGTATTCCGCAGGGCGCCGTCGCCGCCCGCATGTGGCGGGCTACCGCCGATTTGGCGAAGACGCAGTTCATCACGCCGATGGCGGCGGTCGCGGGCGCCGTGGCGGAGGAAGTGCTCTACGCCATGCTCACCGTTGCAACGCTCGAACGCGCCCATGTCAACAATGGCGGCGACATCGCCTTCCATCTCGGGCCATGGACTGAATACAACATCGGCATGGTCGACAGGCCGGACATGCCGAACCTCTTCAGCAAGGCCCATATTGACTGGACGGATGCCGTGCGTGGAATCGCCACCAGCGGCTGGCGCGGCCGCAGCTTCTCGCTCGGCATCGCCGATGCGGTAACGGTTCTCGCTGTCACCGCAAGTGCGGCCGATGCGGCGGCAACGCTCATCGCCAATGCCGTCGATCTGCCGGGCCATCCCGCTATCCTTCGCGTTCCGGCCCGCGACATCCAGCCGGACAATGACCTCGGGTCCCGCCTCGTCACGCGCGATGTCGGCCCGTTGTCGGCGGAGGATGTTGCGCAGGCCCTTGATCGCGGCGCCGCCTTCGCGCAAGGCTTGGTGAGAAGCGGAACCATCATCGCCACCGCGCTCCACCTCGCCGGGGAAACCCGCGTGGTGGGCGACGTGAAGCTGGATCAGCCGGGGAGAATTGAAACAGATGCCGAACGTAAAGGTGAGAAAATTCCTCGTCTCCGTGGAAGAGGTGTTCCATGAAGGCGGCCCCGTGGCCGCAAACCCGCAGTGCCGTGGCGCGGTCCTGGCGGTGATCGAGAACCCCTATGCAGGCAAGTTTCACGAAGACATCCTGCCCTTCATGGAAGACCTCAAGCCGCTGGGATTGCAAATGGCGCAGAAGCTTCTGGCCGCGCTCGGCGGCGATCCCAGGTCGATCGAAGGCTATGGCAAGGGCGCCATCGTCGGCGAAGCGGGCGAACTCGAACACGCGGCCCTCTGGCACGCGCCGGGCGGCTACGCGATGCGCGATGTGCTGGGCGGCGCAAAGGCCATCGTGCCATCGACCAAGAAGGTGGGCGGCCCCGGCACCAGGCTCGATATTCCCGTCACCCATGTGAATGCTTCCTATGTGCGGAGCCATTTCGACGCGATCGAAGTCGGCATCACCGATGCGCCCCGCGCCAACGAGATGGTGGTAGTTCTGGTGATGACAACGGGCCCTCGCGTTCACGCCCGCGCCGGTGGCCTGCAGGCCGGCGACGTGAAGGGAGAGGATGGACTGAGATGAAAGCCCGCATCCGCAAGCTGTTGACCATCGTTGATGAAACCTTGAGCGAACAGGGCCAGCAGATATCACCTCCCATCCGCCGCGCCGCAGCGATTGCCGTCATCGCCAATCCCTTCGCCGGTAGATATCAGGAAGACCTGACGGAATTGATCGACATCGGCGAGGAACTGGGCGGCCTGCTGGCCGAACGCGCCGTGGCGGCATTGGGCATCCCCGGTGCCCAGGTCGAAAGCTACGGCAAGGCCGCCGCCGTGGGCGAGAACGGCGAGCTTGAACACGCTGCCGCCATCCTCCACCCGAAACTCGGCGCACCCTTCCGCAAGGTGCTCGGCAAGGGCGCGGCACTCATTCCGTCATCGAAGAAGCGTGGTGGCATGGGCGTGGTGCTGGATGTTCCGCTCGGCCACAAGGATGCAGCCTTTGTGCGCAGTCATTTCGACGGCATGGAAGTCCGCGTCACCGATGCCCCGCGCGCCAACGAGATCGTGGTCGCCGTCGCGGTGACCACCGGCGGCCGCCCGCTTCCCCGCGTCGGCGGGCTGAAGGTTTCGGAGATCAAAGGGGAAGACGGATTGCGCTGATTGTCCTCTCCCGCCAAAGCGGGAGAGGAAGGGGCCCCAACGAAGTTGGGGTAGGTGAGGGGAAGTGGATTAACTAGTCAGAAGAAAGCCACTGCTTGCCCTCATCTCCCCATTGCGTGCCGCAACGGGTCCCTTCTTCTCCCGCTGGCGGGAGAAGACGTTCAAGCGGCCGCCCGCATCATCCTGCGGTTCGAGATCAGGTTTTCGAACATCACGCGGCCCATGCGCTCGACCTTCGGCATCTGCGCCTGCGCTTCGGCTACCACCCGGTCATAGGCGCCGGGCCCCATCGCGGCATCGAGCCATTCGAGATATTGCGGAATATGTGCCCAGCGCGCGATGAGGGCAGGGGTAAGCTCCGAATGAAACTGCGTTGCGAGAATATCGCGCCCGGCGGACATGATTTGTACAGGCGTCGTTGCGGAGGATGCCAGCACCTCCGCCCCGTCCGGAATGCGGGTCACTTCCGCATGGTGCCACTGCATCACCTTGAGCGTCGGCTGCAGCCCTGCCGTCATCGGATGCACGCGGCCAAGCCCGTTCAGCTCCACCTTGCCGAATCCCACTTCGGCGGCAGAGGCGAGGCCCACTTTGCCGCCCATGGCTTCCGCCAGAAGCTGCAGCCCCAGGCAGATGCCCATATAAGGGCGGTTGCGCTGGACCGTCCATTCGGCAATCGCGGCCTTCTCGGCCTTGAGCCACGGATGGGCCT